>NZ_VHSP01000020.1:0-1693 GCF_013048485.1 Vibrio sp. 1-1(7)
TCACCCCTAGCCACAAGTCATCCGCTAATTTTTCAACATTAGTCGGTTCGGTCCTCCAGTTGATGTTACTCAACCTTCAACCTGCCCATGGCTAGATCACCCGGTTTCGGGTCTATATCCAGAGACTGAGCGCCCAGTTAAGACTCGCTTTCGCTACGGCTCCCCTATGTGGTTAACCTTGCCACTGAATATAAGTCGCTGACCCATTATACAAAAGGTACGCAGTCACCCCATCACTAAGCCACCTCTGCCGATGTGTCGGTTGACCAACGCTGCGCGTTGTTACCGTTTATCGGAAAAAGTCTTTAATGCTGATGCATCACTAAAGCTTAGTGATGGGGCTCCTACTGCTTGTACGTACACGGTTTCAGGTTCTATTTCACTCCCCTCACAGGGGTTCTTTTCGCCTTTCCCTCACGGTACTGGTTCACTATCGGTCAATCAGGAGTATTTAGCCTTGGAGGATGGTCCCCCCATATTCAGACAGGATATCACGTGTCCCGCCCTACTCGATTTCACTGAACATGCGCTAACGGCTACGGGGCTATCACCCTGTTCCGCGGCCCTTTCCAGAGCCTTCGCCTGACGCATATAAAGCTTAAGGGCTAATCCAATTTCGCTCGCCGCTACTTTCGGAATCTCGGTTGATTTCTTCTCCTCGGGGTACTTAGATGTTTCAGTTCCCCCGGTTTGCCTCATTAACCTATGAATTCAGTTAATGATAAGTGCTGCTGCACTTGGGTTTCCCCATTCGGATATCGTAGACTCAAGTGGCTGTTACTGCCTTATCTACGCTTTTCGCAAGTTACTACGTCCTTCATCGCCTCTGACTGCCTAGGCATCCACCGTGTACGCTTAGTCACTTAACCATACAACCCGAAGAAGTTTCGAGTTGCTGTTTAAACAACCTAAGTTGTCTCGCGTTTTATTTTCATGAGTGCGAGACAGATTTTGCCGGACTCAATTTTTGAAAAACTTCCGGAGACGTTTTTCACCAAGCACACTTGAATGTGTATTTTTGGTCTTTATCTTAAAGATAAAGATTGAGAACTTTACAAGTAACTTATCTATCAAGATAAATTACTTTGTCAGCTTTCCAAATTGTTAAAGAGCGAGATTTTCTAAAACGAAAACCATTTTTAAAGATTCTTTTTAAGAACACTTAAAGATGGTGGAGCTATGCGGGATCGAACCGCAGACCTCCTGCGTGCAAGGCAGGCGCTCTCCCAGCTGAGCTATAGCCCCATTTATATGGATAAACCATAAAACGGTAATTTTTTCTTAGACAAGGCAGATTGTGAGGCCGTGTACATCTGTACACAACGAGCAATCTAACGCAGTATGAGAAAAAATTGGTGGGTCTGAGTGGACTTGAACCACCGACCTCTCGCTTATCAGGCGAACGCTCTAACCACCTGAGCTACAGACCCAACTTCTTGCTTCGTGCTTTTGCTTATTTCTGCGTCAGGCTACTTATCCTCAGTCAGTCATTTACTTATGTAAACTCCTTCCATTGTCAATTGCCTTCCTTGAACTAAGGAAAATCACGTTGCAATATACTCTTACTTAAACCAAATCAATCTGTGTGAACACTCATCAATGCACAATCTTTACGTAAGGAGGTGATCCAGCGCCAGGTTCCCCTAGCGCTACCTTGTTACGACTTCACCCCAGTCATGAACCACAAAGTGGC
>NZ_VHSP01000021.1:0-1638 GCF_013048485.1 Vibrio sp. 1-1(7)
CCCCCTCTGGCAGGATAGTTGTCACTGTTAAAATTTAACCAGATTGGGCGGCAATGAGTTTATCGTGTCTCGTATCTCTACTGAAAGAAAAGAAGTAATACTCAAGAAGCTACTGCCTCCATCTTCGATGTCTGTAAGCCAAATATCAAAGGAAGAAGGCATTAGTCCTGGAACCCTGTATTATTGGCGGCAACAACTCAGACATTCTGGAGCTCCTGTGCCCAATAGCAATACTTCATCAGAGCAGTGGTCTGCACAAACCAAACTCGCCATCATCGCTGAAACTTACTCAATGACTGAGCATGAACTCAGCCAATATTGTCGCGAGAAAGGTCTGTTCCCTGAACAAATCAAAGCTTGGCGAAATGAGTGCATGCAAGGATTTATGACAACGAAAGAACAGGAGCTAGAAGCAAAAAAACAAGCGAAAGCCGATAAAATGGAAATCAAAGCGCTGAAAAAAGAGTTACGTTTTAAAGAAAAAGCCTTAGCGGAAACGGCAGCTTTGTTGGTACTACGAAAAAAGCTGAGGGCCTTTTACGGGGAAGAACCCGAGGACGACTAACCTCAACCGATGAAAGGCAATACCTAATAACACTTATTCGCGATGCTCAACAACATGGTTGCCGTTTAGAGCAAGCTTGTCATGAAGCAGAGATTGACTTGAGAACGTATCGACGCTGGTATCAACAGGGCAATGTTCAAGCTGATAAAAGACCAACATGCACCAGGCCTGTGCCTGCTAATAAACTGACACAACAAGAGCGAGAAGCGATCATCGAAATATGCAATCGACCTGAATATGCTAGTTTGCCACCTACTCAAATCGTTCCGACTTTGCTGGATAAAGGCGAATATATTGCCTGTGAATCAAGCTACTATCGGGTATTGAAGGCACATGGTCAACTGCATAAGCGTGGTCGACAGAAAGGAAGACAACGACATGCTAAACCAACAAGCTACACAGCGACAGGGCCAAATCAAGTATACAGTTGGGATATTACTTACTTGCCATCTAAGGTGATTGGGCAACACTACTACCTGTACGTTATAGAAGATATCTACAGCAGAAAAATCGTTGGTTATGATGTCTATGAGAGTGAATGTGGTGAGTTAGCCTCACAACTCTTACAACGTACATTACTACGTGAGCAATGCTTTAATCAGCCCTTAGTGCTTCACTCAGATAATGGTGCGCCAATGAAATCACTCACGCTCAAAGCAAAGATGGATGAGCTAGGTATTACCTCATCGTACAGCCGACCACGAGTCAGCGATGATAATCCTTATGTTGAGTCGCTGTTCCGAACCGTGAAGTATATAGCGAGCTGGCCCACGAAAGGCTTTAATGGTTTGGAAGAAAGTCGTTGTTGGGTCAACGGGTTTGTACGTTGGTATAATACTGAGCACAAACATAGCAAGTTAAATTATGTTACTCCTTCCGAGCGTCATAGTGGAAAGGATAGAGAGATCTTAGCGCATCGTGCAGAGGTACTACTGAGTGCGAAAAATAAAAATCCAGGGCGTTGGTCTCGTGATATCAGAAACTGTGAGCCTGTTGGTGAAGTGCATTTAAATCCAGAAAAAGATGCTGCTTAATATCTAAGCAAATGATGACAACTAACTTGAAAAACACCG
>NZ_VHSP01000022.1:0-1508 GCF_013048485.1 Vibrio sp. 1-1(7)
ACTTTGCAAACCGCCGGGATAATACCTATCGTTGATTACTTCAAACGCGATATCTAAATCCCAGTTCTTATTAATGATCACACTTGCTTCCTATTATTCTGAAGTTTGGTAAAACAACTAACGCCGCGTTAAGGGGTGAGCAACGCAACAACCAACTCACCGCATTGCACTGAAAACTAATAAAATAAAAGCATAACGAAAATGCTACGCGTTGCGAATCCCTCTTGAACGCTTTGTTATGTAACAAGTTAACTATGACTCTTCATTATGACGTGCAACTTTATCCAGTATGTGTCGATCATTGCGCTATAGGCCTTGTGAGATTTACTCATTTGATACATTGTTCTATTTTGAACAAAATCTATACGTGCATTTCTCAGCGTTTCTAAAGTACTATTCTTGTCAAAAAAGGTTTCCTTAGGAAAATGTAAGACCAGTAAAGATTCGATTTTATTAAGGGCTAATTCAATCTGAGCTAATTCTGAAGCTGAAGAAATGCTTATATCGTTATCATTTCCATCAATATATTTCGTACCAAGTAGTTTTAACTCTGACAAAACGAAAGCAATCTCTTCAAGCTTTGTAATTTTCTTCTGCTTAACTTCACGGCAATCTGCCACCCACTTATTTATAAAAACAACAAGGATTGCAATGCAACTCGACACTATTATCGATACAGCAGTGGCTTTACTTTCGGGTGTAACAAACACCTCTGTTGACAGATATTCGAACACATCAAACTCCATATGCTGATTTGTTACATAACGCCGCGTTAAGGGGTGAGCAACGCAACTACTAACTCTCCGCATTGCACTAAAAACTAATAAAATCAACGCATAACGAAAATGCTACGCGTTGCGAATCCCTCTTTAACGCCTTGTTAGGCATTTACCAACGCATTGATATTATTGGATTATTTCCCAACATTCTAATGACTCACCATCACTATCCACAACCATGTTTTTATAGATAAATCCATTTTTGCGAACAACATGAAGTGAAGCTAAATTTTCAGAAGCGATTAAGGCAAAGACAACTTTGACTAAACCAGATTCAAAAGCAATTTGGCAAAGTTTATTAACTGCAAATGTTGCAATACCTTTACCACGAACATCAAACGCTACGTTGTAACCGATTTCCACTCGATAATCAGACGGCGGGTTCTTAAAACCACAACTGCCAATTAGCTGATCATTTAACTTTATAAAGTACGGTAAAGACCAAATTTCACAAACTGAATTACGATAATGATTAAGAGAACGATCTAAAACATGCTTTGGTGGAATCCCGTCAAGAATATACTTGAACTCAGATTGGCCATCACACAACATTTTTAGCTCATGCTCGTTTAGCTGAACGAGTTCCATAACTTCCCTATGCCTAACGCCCGCTTAAGGGGCTGACAACGCTACTACCAAGTTTCCGCATAACACCGTAATCACCAAAATCAACGCATAATAAAAATGCCACGCGTTGGAAGTCCCTCTTGAAGCGTTTGTTATGCTTTA
>NZ_VHSP01000023.1:0-1400 GCF_013048485.1 Vibrio sp. 1-1(7)
TTAAACCAAATCAATCTGTGTGAACACTCATCAATGCACAATCTTTACGTAAGGAGGTGATCCAGCGCCAGGTTCCCCTAGCGCTACCTTGTTACGACTTCACCCCAGTCATGAACCACAAAGTGGCAAGCGTCCCCCCGAAGGTTAAACTACCTGCTTCTTTTGCAGCCCACTCCCATGGTGTGACGGGCGGTGTGTACAAGGCCCGGGAACGTATTCACCGTGACATTCTGATTCACGATTACTAGCGATTCCGACTTCATGGAGTCGAGTTGCAGACTCCAATCCGGACTACGACGCACTTTTTGGGATTCGCTTAACATCGCTGTCTCGCCGCCCTCTGTATGCGCCATTGTAGCACGTGTGTAGCCCTACTCGTAAGGGCCATGATGACTTGACGTCGTCCCCACCTTCCTCCGGTTTATCACCGGCAGTCTCCCTGGAGTTCCCACCCGAAGTGCTGGCAAACAAGGATAAGGGTTGCGCTCGTTGCGGGACTTAACCCAACATTTCACAACACGAGCTGACGACAGCCATGCAGCACCTGTCTCAGAGCTCCCGAAGGCACACCTGCGTCTCCGCTGGCTTCTCTGGATGTCAAGAGTAGGTAAGGTTCTTCGCGTTGCATCGAATTAAACCACATGCTCCACCGCTTGTGCGGGCCCCCGTCAATTCATTTGAGTTTTAATCTTGCGACCGTACTCCCCAGGCGGTCTACTTAACGCGTTAGCTCCGAAAGCCACAGCTCAAGGCCGCAACCTCCAAGTAGACATCGTTTACGGCGTGGACTACCAGGGTATCTAATCCTGTTTGCTCCCCACGCTTTCGCATCTGAGTGTCAGTATCTGTCCAGGGGGCCGCCTTCGCCACTGGTATTCCTTCAGATCTCTACGCATTTCACCGCTACACCTGAAATTCTACCCCCCTCTACAGTACTCTAGCCTGCCAGTTTCAAATGCAACTCCGAGGTTGAGCCCCGGGCTTTCACATCTGACTTAACAAACCACCTGCATGCGCTTTACGCCCAGTAATTCCGATTAACGCTCGCACCCTCCGTATTACCGCGGCTGCTGGCACGGAGTTAGCCGGTGCTTCTTCTGTCGCTAACGTCAAAGCATACCGCTATTAACGATATCCCCTTCCTCACGACTGAAAGTACTTTACAACCCGAAGGCCTTCTTCATACACGCGGCATGGCTGCATCAGGCTTGCGCCCATTGTGCAATATTCCCCACTGCTGCCTCCCGTAGGAGTCTGGACCGTGTCTCAGTTCCAGTGTGGCTGATCATCCTCTCAGACCAGCTAGGGATCGTCGCCTTGGTGAGCCCTTACCTCACCAACTAGCTAATCCCACCTGGGCATATCCTGACGCGAGAGGCCCGAAGGTCCCCCTCTTTGGC
>NZ_VHSP01000024.1:0-1230 GCF_013048485.1 Vibrio sp. 1-1(7)
CCTTTTTACTACGGTATAGTCAAATCATTCTTCACAGAAACTGTGATTAAGCGATGATCTTCGCTACAACACCTGCACCAACAGTACGGCCACCTTCACGAATCGCAAAACGTAGACCTTCGTCCATCGCGATTGGAGCAATTAGCTCTACAACCATCTTGATGTTGTCGCCTGGCATTACCATTTCTACGCCTTCTGGTAACTCGATGTTACCGGTTACGTCTGTTGTACGGAAGTAGAACTGTGGACGGTAACCTTTGAAGAATGGAGTATGACGGCCACCTTCATCTTTAGATAGAACGTAAACTTCTGATTCAAACTTAGTGTGCGGAGTGATTGAACCTGGTTTCGCCAATACTTGACCACGTTCTACTTCGTCACGCTTAGTACCACGGAGTAGCGCACCTACGTTCTCACCTGCACGACCTTCGTCAAGCAGTTTGCGGAACATCTCTACACCTGTACATGTCGTTGTGATGGTGTCTTTGATACCGACGATTTGGACTTCGTCACCAACACGTAGAATACCACGTTCGATACGACCTGTTACTACTGTACCACGACCTTGGATTGAGAATACGTCTTCGATTGGCATTAGGAATGCTTGGTCTACTGCACGCTCTGGCTCTGGAATGTAGTTATCTAGCGCTTCTGCTAGTTCTACAATCTTCGCTTCCCATTGCTCTTCGCCGTTCAATGCACCTAGTGCTGAACCTTGAATCACTGGTAAGTCATCACCTGGGAAATCGTACTCAGAAAGAAGTTCACGTACTTCCATCTCTACGAGTTCTAGTAGCTCTTCATCATCAACCATGTCACATTTGTTCATGAATACGATGATGTAAGGAATACCAACCTGACGACCTAGCAAGATGTGCTCACGAGTTTGTGGCATTGGGCCATCTGTCGCGGCAACAACTAGGATACCACCGTCCATTTGCGCAGCACCCGTGATCATGTTTTTAACATAGTCAGCGTGTCCTGGGCAGTCTACGTGTGCGTAGTGACGAGTTGGAGTTTGGTATTCTACGTGTGAAGTAGAAATGGTAATACCGCGCTCACGCTCTTCTGGAGCATTGTCGATTGACGCAAAGTCTTTCGCTTCACCGCCATATACTTTTGAAAGTACAGTACAGATAGCTGCGGTTAGAGTGGTTTTACCGTGGTCAACGTGGCCGATAGTACCAACGTTTACGTGCGGTTTCGTACGTTCAAATTTTGCTTTAGACA
>NZ_VHSP01000025.1:0-1133 GCF_013048485.1 Vibrio sp. 1-1(7)
AAGATGACGTATACGGTGTGACGCCTGCCCGGTGCCGGAAGGTTAATTGATGGGGTTAGTGGTAACACGAAGCTCTTGATCGAAGCCCCGGTAAACGGCGGCCGTAACTATAACGGTCCTAAGGTAGCGAAATTCCTTGTCGGGTAAGTTCCGACCTGCACGAATGGCGTAATGATGGCCACGCTGTCTCCACCCGAGACTCAGTGAAATTGAAATCGCTGTGAAGATGCAGTGTACCCGCGGCTAGACGGAAAGACCCCGTGAACCTTTACTACAGCTTGGCACTGAACATTGACCCTACATGTGTAGGATAGGTGGGAGACTTTGAAGCGCAGTCGCTAGATTGCGTGGAGTCGACCTTGAAATACCACCCTTGTAGTGTTGATGTTCTAACTTAGACCCGTTATCCGGGTTGAGGACAGTGCCTGGTGGGTAGTTTGACTGGGGCGGTCTCCTCCCAAAGAGTAACGGAGGAGCACGAAGGTGGGCTAATCACGGTTGGACATCGTGAGGTTAGTGCAATGGCATAAGCCCGCTTAACTGCGAGAATGACGGTTCGAGCAGGTGCGAAAGCAGGTCATAGTGATCCGGTGGTTCTGAATGGAAGGGCCATCGCTCAACGGATAAAAGGTACTCCGGGGATAACAGGCTGATACCGCCCAAGAGTTCATATCGACGGCGGTGTTTGGCACCTCGATGTCGGCTCATCACATCCTGGGGCTGAAGTCGGTCCCAAGGGTATGGCTGTTCGCCATTTAAAGTGGTACGCGAGCTGGGTTTAGAACGTCGTGAGACAGTTCGGTCCCTATCTGCCGTGGGCGTTGGAGAATTGAAGGGGGCTGCTCCTAGTACGAGAGGACCGGAGTGGACGAACCTCTGGTGTTCGGGTTGTCACGCCAGTGGCATTGCCCGGTAGCTAAGTTCGGAATTGATAAGCGCTGAAAGCATCTAAGCGCGAAGCGAGCCCTGAGATGAGTTCTCCCTGGCAGTTTAACTGTCCTAAAGGGTTGTTCGAGACTAGAACGTTGATAGGCAGGGTGTGTAAGCGTTGTGAGGCGTTGAGCTAACCTGTACTAATAGCCCGTGAGGCTTAACCATACAACACCGAAGAGGTTTTGATGGGCTCAATTGAG
>NZ_VHSP01000026.1:0-1102 GCF_013048485.1 Vibrio sp. 1-1(7)
GCGGCGTTATGCTTTATTTAGCCTCAGCAAAATCAATATATAATTTTAATGGGAAAACTTAGTCTGATTTAGACGTTTTTGTATTCTAATTTATTGATATTATGTGTTTATTTTTCTTTTTGGTGGCAATTGAAAGTTGATCGATGCTTGTGCTTTTTCGGCAACTCTGCCCTGATAAATTGTGTGCGTAAAAGGTTCGATTGTTGCTGAACGGTCTCTTCCTTTGGTGTTGTTTGCTCCTTGATTCCGCAGGCTATTTCGCTTCAGCATGTTTGGGATCTCATGAACATCTTACTTGCTGACAGTGTTTGGTTAGCGCAAGTTTATCGATGCTTTTGCGCTTTTTTCCGGATCTGCTCTGATAAATTGTGTACGCAAAAGATTCAACTGTTGCTGAAAAGTCTCTTTCTTTGGTGTTATTTGTTCCTTAATTCCACAGGCTAATTCGCTTCAACTTGTTTGGGATCTTATCGACAACAATGATTGCTGAAAGTAGGCTGGTTTGTCATTTTGAGTTAAACTGCTGCGAACAAATGAATTTTATAAAAGTTCAATGTAATCAATAAGTAATAAAGCATAACAAACGCTTCAAGAGGGACTTCCAACGCGTGGCATTTTTATTATGCGTTGATTTTTGTGGTTACGGTGTTATGCGGAAAGTTGGTAGTAGCGTTGTCAGCCCCTTAAGCGGGCGTTATGCTTTATTGAGCCTCAGCAAAATTAATATATAAATTTTAATGGGAAAACTTAATCTTATTTGGAGGTTTTTCTATTCTAATTTATTGATATTATGAGTTTATTGTCCTTTTTGGTGGCTATTAAAAGTTGAACGATGCTTGTGCTTTTTCGGCCAACTCTGCTCTGATAAATTGTGCATGCAAAAGGTTCGATTGTCGCTGAAAGGTCTCTTTCTTTGGTGTTGATTGTTCATTGATTCCGCAGGCTATTTCGCTTCAGCATGTTTGGGCTCTCATGAACATCTTACTTGCTGACAGTGTTTGGTTAGCGCAAGTTTATCGGCGAATATGCGTTTTTGTCCGGCTCTGCTCTGATAAATTGTGTACGAAAAAGGTTCGATTGTTGCTGAAAGGTCTTTTCCTTT
>NZ_VHSP01000027.1:0-950 GCF_013048485.1 Vibrio sp. 1-1(7)
CGAACATGAATATCCACAAATGTCTCCTTGGTTAACATAAATCACCCGTATAAAAAATAAACGGATGATACCAAGTGGATCAGTTTTCGATGATCGTTAGTGGATCAGTTTTGCATGATCGGTGACATCCAGAAGTTAACCTTCAGAGGTATGAATGTCAGAGCTATTTATGAAAGAAGTAATCACGACGGTAACGTCGAGTGCTGTATTACTTGGGGTAATAGCATATTTACTACGTTCTATAGTTAAGCATATTTTGGACAAAGACTTAAAAGTACATGCAACACAATTGCAAGCAAAGGCAGATGTTCAAATGGCTATTTTCAAAGATAACTTGGAGAAGGAGCGCACAAGGCTTCAAGTTTCATATGGGGGCATTTTTGAACGACAAGCTGATGCAATTATCGAGTTGTATGGGATTGCTTTAGCTATAGAGGGCAGACTTAATGACGGAATTTCAAAGCCAGAAGCAAGAGAAGAACTCCATAACCTAGTTCTCAGGTTACGTGCTTTCTATCATCAAAATAGAATTTTGTTTCCCGAACGTCTTGACTATTTAGCTAAAGATTTGTTAGGTCTCGGTATAAATATTTATTCTGAGTCATCAAATGGAAAAATCCCTAGTGACTTGTACTTGGCTTTGACAGCAACAAAAGATGAAGCAATTCGTGAAATAAGATGTCTTTTATCGACAAATGTGCCATCAAACTCATAACAAACGGTTCAAGAGGGACAGCCAACGCGCGGCATTTTTATTTTGCGTTGGTTTTTGTGGTTACGGTGTTATGCGGAAGCTTGGTTGTGGCGTTGGCTGCCCCTTAACCGGGCGTTAAGTGTTCTTAGATTGGGTGCATTCTATACATTATGGTGGTTAATATAGAAAGCAAGCTGGCACGGACACAAGTTTAACTTCAATAGGAGATTTTATATGAACGAAGAGTGCCCCAAAT
>NZ_VHSP01000028.1:0-928 GCF_013048485.1 Vibrio sp. 1-1(7)
GCGGCGTTAGTTGTTTTACCAAACTTCAGAATAATAGGAAGCAAGTGTGATCATTAATAAGAACTGGGATTTAGATATCGCGTTTGAAGTAATCAACGATAGGTATTATCCCGGCGGTTTGCAAAGTGGTCCTCAACGGAATAGACAAATTGAAACTTGGGGTCAACTGGTTGGTAAAACTAGAGCGCTTGAGCAACTAGATTCGTTGATCGCGAGTTGTGGCTCTATAAATAAAATGTCTCAGTCTGTCCGTATGAGTTCGGGGAGCATTAAAAAACTTAGAACGTTTTTTGAGTCTCTTCCTGATGAACTGGAAATCGTTGAAGATAATGTTCAGCATAGATTCATTGAGGGTGAGGTTTGTTCTCTAGAAGAAGATTTGACCCATGAGTTTAAAGAAGTAAAAGGAAGTAATCCTGCAAAATCTATCCAGAACTTGGTTGACGAATACGTGGTTGCATTCCTTAACGGATCTGGTGGTAGTATTTTCTGGGGCATTTGCGACGATGGTAAAGTGAAAAGTTTACATCTATCAACGGCACAAAAGGACGAGATAAACAAAGTAGTTAACGCTAAGATTGGTACGATTCAGCCAGCAATAGATCCAACAAAAATCACCGTTAGATTTCACTCAGTAATAAATACCGAGAATGGGTATATTTTTGAAGTAAACGTCCCAAAATCAAACACCATTGGTTTGTTTTTCAATTCATCTGGTGACACTTGGGTTCGAGTAAATGGCTGCAAGCAAAAATTAAAAGGTTTAGCTCTGCAAGACTATATTCTAGAGCGTATGCAAAAAAACAACTAACAAACTGTTTAAGAGTGATTCGCAACGCGTGGCATTTTTACTATGCGTTGGTATCAGTGTTTAAGGTGGTATGCGGGAGCTTCGGTATTGCGTTGCTCACACCTTAACAGGGCGTTA
>NZ_VHSP01000029.1:0-894 GCF_013048485.1 Vibrio sp. 1-1(7)
CTGCCCCTTAATGCGGCGTTATACAAACGAGGGACAAAATGAGTTCAGATAAAGCTACAGCGGTATTGGCAAAAGGGGTTGTTGAGTTCCTCGGTAGAATTTGTAACCCTGCTGCAGATGAGATCGGACTTTTGCTACAAGACAAAGTTCGGGCGTATCGCAATAAAAATTTTGAATCAATAGCTTCAAAGGCTGAAGTCAAAGTTAATAAAAACTCCAGAATAGAGCCTACGATCAATCCTAGATTATTGTACAAGATCTATGAAGAAGGCTCGTGGTCAGAATCAGATAACCTCCAAGAGATGTGGGCTGGTTTGTTGTCAGCTTCTTGTTTTGATGACCGAAGTGATCAGAATATGATTTATGTAGACCTTCTATCTAAAATGTCTTCAACCGAAGCTAGGTTATTTGATTTCATAGCCAGAAGCACAAAGTGGTCAATTAACTCGTCAACGGCTTTACCCGAAACAAATGCGATATTTCCAACGATAGATATGCTCAAAGAGTCTTGTGGTATATCTGATCAAGATGATCTTGATGAATGTCTAACTCATCTATCCGCATTAGGCGTAATCAACTTCGAAAATTACCCAGATATAGACTCTTACACTTCAACGGCAAAAGAAGTGTTCAGTGACTACGACTTTGATGACTTCTTTGCACCTGACTGGTCGTACTCCGTTGAACTATCATTGACTCAAGTGGGCTATAGGCTGTTTATAAAAACAACTGGTGAAAGTGTAGGTTTACGTCAGTATATTCAGAAGAATCACACAATTAGTCAAAGAAATGAAGAGTTTGAGCATGGGTGGTAGCGGTTAAGTGTTTGTATAACAAAGCATTTAAGAGTGATTCGCAACGCTTGGCAGTTTCGCTTCGCTCAAGTATAGCCAA
>NZ_VHSP01000002.1:0-834663 GCF_013048485.1 Vibrio sp. 1-1(7)
ATACACCGCAATTTTTACATATACAGATCGCTGGTTCTTGAAAATGCCGAAAGCAGCCCATTTAAAAACCTCATAAGGTAAATTTAAAGTCATCATAACGCCGCATTAAGGGGCAGGCAACGCAAACAACTGCGCTCAAACTAACCAACCGTAACCTCAAATGCCAAACAAACCAAAACTGCCAAGCGTTGACTGTCCCTCTTGAATGCTTTGTTATGTAACTTTCCTAACCATTTCAAAACATTACAAAGAACAACATTGCCAAATATCGTTTAACTTACATGAAAAGTTAGCAGTAACCCAGTAGAATTTACGTGGCAACAACGAAACTGCGAGCCCTAGTTCAAAGAAAAAAGTGACTTCCACCAAGCTTATCGCAAACTCGCTTTACCATTGAAGCCAGAGTAAAAACTCGAAGAACAAGAAGCCGAAAGTTAAATCAACATGCACGAAACTAACTTAAAGAAAGTCGAAATTGAAATTAGATCAATCATAAAAAACATTTATTTTTCAATACATTGCGGTCTTTTTCTCTACGGTTACATAACGCCGCATTAAGGGGCAGGCAACGCAAACAACTGCGCTCAAATTAACCAACCGTAACCTTAAATGCTCAACCAAACCAAAACTGCCAAGCGTTGACTGTCCCTCTTGAATGCTTTGTTAGGCTATTGATTCTACTGTTCTTTCACGTATGTACCATTGAAGGAAACATTTAACCCACCACATCCATTATCGTTGCTGACTACGAGTATATTCTGGTTTAATAAAATTTTAAGAGTACAACCGTCGACATCATAATTTATTTGATTTCCATTAAAGGTTACGACACCATCGATTTCTCCAATATTTATAAAGCCAGAGGAAGAATCACCAACCCAAACCGATGTCCCTGAGAGTTTGTATTCGCTCGAATCCACCCTAGTTAAATCAATAAAGGCAGCGTTAGTATCTAATTGACCATTATAATATCGCTCATAATGTCCTTGCAAACTAGGAACATTTGCTGCATATACAAACAAAGAAACAAACAGCATGGTTAGACAAACAAAAACCGTTTTCAAGTTCAAATCTCCTGAGTAGCCTAACGCCGCGTTAAGTAGTGAGCAACGCCACCACGAAACCTAAACTATTGTGCCATAAACACTTAAGCTGAAAAAAACCAAAAATGCCACGCGTTGCGAATCTGCCTTAAACGCTTTGTTATAACCGTTTTTCCATGCGTAAAAGACCCCAAACCTCACCGTCGAAAGAACGAGAGCCATTTTCATGCGACGTCACGGTAAAACCAAGAGACTCATAGCAATTTATCGCAACTATGTTTCGTTCAAATACGGCTAATGATAGTAAGCTAGCGCTGTATTTTCCTTTTGCTAGCTCGACTAACTGACCAAGCATGAGCTTTGAAATGCCCTTTCCACGAAAGCTTTCCGAAACAAATACGCGGCAAATTCTAAAGTGTGAAGCTGAAACTTTGAATAGTTCAACATAACCAGCACTCTGACCTGCAACAACGAAGATAAAGGGAAACACTTGCGCTTGAGAGCAATGTTTAGAAATTTGCACTGAATCCAATGGGAACTCAAAGTTTGGGCCACCCCATTGATAATTCAATTTATCCGAGTCAATCCACCCGATAAGCAAGTCATGGTCTTCTTTTTCAAATGCTCTAAGTTCCATTTCGCCCTCTAAGGTTATAACGCCGCATTAAGGGGCAGGCAACGCAAACAACGGCGCTCAAACTAGCCAGCCGTAACCTCAAATGTTCAACCAAACCAAAACTGCCAAGCGTTGACTGTCCCTCTTGAATGCTTTGTTATGTAACTTTACTAACAATTTCAAAGCATTACAAAGAAAAACATTGCCAAATATCGTTTAACTTACATGAAAAGTTAGCAGTAACCCAGTAGAATTTGCGTGACAACGACGAAACTGCGAGCCCTAGTTCAAAGAAAAAATGACTACCACTAAACTTATCGCAAACCCACTTTACCATTAAGAAAAAACGGAAAACTCGAAGAACAAAGAAGCCAAAAGCTAAATCAACATGCACAAAACCCACTCAGAGAAAATCGACATTGAAATTAGATAAATCATAAAAAACATCTACTTTTCAATGCATTGTGGTCTTTTTTCTTTACGGTTACATAACGCCGCATTAAGGGGCAGGCAACGTAAACAACTAAACTCAAACTAGCCAGCCGTAACCTCAAATGCCAACCAAACCAAAACTGCCAAGCGTTGACTGTCCCTCTTGAATGCTTTGTTATGTAACTTTGCTAACTATTTCAAAGCATTACAAAGAACAATATTACCAAATACCGTTTAACTTACATGAAAAATTAGCAGTAACCCAGTAGAATTTGCGTGGCAACGACGAAACTGCGAGCCCTAGTTCAAAGAAAAAAATGACTGCCACCAAACTTATCGCAAACTCGCTTTACCATTGAAGCCAGAGTAAAAACTCGAAGAACAAGAAGACGAAAACTAAACCAATATGAATAAAACTGGATTTATAAACTACAAAAAATAACCAATTAAAACAACCAGTTAAAGCAATACAACATGCAAATTAAAAACACACTTAAAAATAAATACACTTTAAATTTCAATACATTGCGTCTTTTTCTCTACGGTTACATAACGCCCAATTAAGTTGTGAGCAACGCTGCCACCTTACTCAAACACTTCACCGTAATCACTAAACAAATTGAAACCGAAAGCGCCGAGCGTTGCGAATCAGCTTGAATTGTTTGTTATGTTTTACCACAAATGACTGATTTATTTGGCAAAGAACTGCATTCTTAACCGGATTTTCTGGGCCTAATCACACGACAAAACTCACTTGGCCGCCAGATGAACGGAACATAAAACGCGTAAGTCCACTTCCCTGCCCAATGAGGCAACCCGACTTCGCCTCAACAAGCGCCCTCTCTTTCCAACCACAGCGCAAAACAATGGCAAATTGCCGAGGCAACTGCCAAGCCGATATGCCAATTAGCAAATACACTCAAAGCGACTTAGAGCCAGTGACACAAAACACAGCCACCACGACCTGAAAATGAAGCAACCCACGAATATTGGCATGTTTTACGGGCTGAGTAATTCATGAACTTGGGCCGACAATGCCGATTTGCTGAAGTAACTCGGACGAACTGCCAAAGGGACAAAGAACAGAGATAGAAGAAACTTTAAGCCACTGAAATACAAGTAAACATAACGCCGCATTAAGGTGTGAGCAACGCTACCACAAAACTTCACCTTACCACCGTAAACACAAAACCCAACGATGGAATGAAAAATGCCAAGCGTTGGGAATCAATCTTAAATGCTTTGTTAAGCGCGTCTTAAGACAACCCAAGCCATATATTATCAGCGCTAAATTTATCCGAAGATTTTAGTTCCTTAAGATAAACTTCGTAATCAATTTTTGCCATGTCAAAGGCTTGCTCCAAAGTACTTGCATCAAGCATTCCACACGTATAATCGAGAATTGAACTCATTGTTTGGTCTAAGTAATCGTGAGCATTTTCAATTAGTGTTTCAATGTATGATATGGAACTACCAGAATGAACAATTAAGTTTCTTGTTCGGTAGATTCTTCGTAATTGCCACGCAACTTTCTTTTCGTGTAAAGAAATTCGCTTAACTAAATTTTCTGGTTTTTTAAACATATCTGCTAACTCGAACGTTCGGTTACGTAGCAAGTGAAAATCTCCTAACTCAGCATAGAGTGATGTTAGAACACTATTGTTTTCAGGAAATGCTATGAGTTCAAGTACTTTCTGATAGAGCCCCTTGTCTTCAGGGCTATTAATATTTCTAAGGATTCTACTCGTTTTCTTTCTATCCCAACGAAGCAAGTCTGCTGCAAGTCTTTCAACTAACCTAGGAATATAGTTCCTCAAAAGTATAGGCATAATCCCATTACTGACTTTAACAATTTTACCTCCACCGTGCACTTGCGATGGAACGAGGGTCTCAAGTGCTATCCATACATTCAATAGTTGATTTTCAGGTAAGTCATTTGTCGTTCCAATTGCATGTAGGTCCACAACTCCATGGAATTTAATAAAAGAATTTCCTTCTAACCCCATATTTTTAATCATTGCATTCATTCGGGCTGAGGCATCTTTAGCACGTAGGTCAAAGCATTTTTCCATTGAATTTTTGGGCTTTCGGATCAACATAGGGGTTTCGTCACAACATTGCGTTATGATACTTTCATCTCTCCAGACAATTCTATTTTTATGCGAGAAAAGTAAGAACAGGTCTCTGACCATATCTAGGCTTTTTTCAGCTTTTATTCTGGCAGCATGTCTATCATAAGTTTCTATTCCTTTTACTTCGACCCAGACTTCATTATCACTAGGATGCAATCCATTATTTTTTGCAACTTCTACAACATCATCAGGGAGCTCATCTAGCACCTGAAGACCAAAAACAGGAATTGATTCTTCCACTTGTTTAATAAGATCAGAGACAATGAAGTAGATTTCGTAGTGATGGGAAGTTACAGATACCGAATAGAAAAAATTTTCTATCTCTATTAATTCTTCTATTTCATCCCCGAAAAAGAAGAACTTCTGTGTTTGCTCATATAAGTGTTGTTTTGATACACCCATATTTATAAGTGTTGATGCATAGCATCTTGCTACACGATCTATTTTTTTCTTTGAACCTTCTTCAATCGACTCTTTAAGCAATAGTTCACAAATATCTAAGTAATAAACTGGGTTTAATGTACGCTCTAAAACCTCAAGTCTTACTTTAGTGTCCGACAATTTCACACTATCTCCATGAAGTATGAAACTTTCGGCTGGAGCAGTTAGCATCACTTTTACTACAGGGTCTTGCGCCATAGACCAAGCTAACTCTTCAAGCACATGAGTTAAATTTGCTTCATCAATTAGGTCATCTTCGATGTCACTGATTAACTTGATAGCTTCTCGACATAAAAAGATGGAATTTAATGCCGGTGGCTTATACGTATCGAGTGTATAATCAAAAAATAGTTCGTCTAATCTTTGAGCGAAAAAAAACAAGTTAGCCAACTCTTTTTTTTGATGCCACTGTTTTGTTAATTTTAACTTCAATTTTCCACCTTATTATTCATTTTCACCAAAGCGCTTAACGCCCTGTTAAGGTGTGAGCAACGCAATACCAAAAGCCACCGCATACCACCTTAAACACTAAACGCAACGCATAGTAAAAATGCCACGCGTTGCGAATCATTCTTAAACAGATTGTTATGTGATTACTGACAGTTATCGCTACACTCTTGTACAACTGAACACGTGATGCTCATTAAACTCAATTTCATCACCCAGCTTCAAGCTCTTGAACGCGACGCTAATACTTGGGTCAAACCCACTAATTTTACCTTGGTATGTTTTCGCAGCTATCTCTTTAACAGATGTTACTGTAATTCTCTCAGAATCATATTGAAGAGTTACAGAGTCGCCTGTATTGATACCGGAATACTCGATCGGTTTCCCTGGAGTATGATTACTTATTACTGAATATGTAATCGCTGTTTCAAATCCTAATTCTTCTGCATTTTTCATAATATTTCCTCCAATCACATAACGCCGTATTAAGAGGTGAGCGACGCCATACATCACAGCTTCGACAAACTACCTTAAACACTAAAGCTAAATTTAAACGAAATTCGCCAAGCGTTGCGAATCCTTCTTAAATACTTTGTTAGGTGAAACATCAACGCGTGACCATTATCACACAAATGTATTAATTTACCCATATAATCAATGCACTACAAACAGGTGACATATGAAAAAAGAAAATTTCCAAACTATTATAGACGCTATTCTGATGATTTCTGCGCTTGGGCTGATTTGGTATTATTCCAACGGCTGGGTAGTTTTTGGGCTGTTAATAATCGCGAATATATACACTAGAAACTCGTTCAAACCACTGGAAAATGAGTTAGCAAAAGCGACATTAAAACTAGAGAACTTGGAAGCTGAAAATAATCAGTTAAGAAACAAAATTGATTTCCTTTTAAACGAAAAATACTGATGATAACGATTTGTTCACCTAACGCCGCATTAAGGGGCAGCCAACGCAAACAACTGCGCTCAAATTAACCAACCGTAACCTTAAATGCTCAACCAAACCAAAACTGCCAAGCGTTGACTGTCCCTCTTGAATGCTTTGTTATGTAACTTTGCTAACCATTTCAAAGCATTACAAAGAACAACATTGCCAAATATCGTTTAACTTACATGAAAAGTTAGCAGTAACCCAGTAGAATTTGCGTGGCAACGACGAAACTGCGAGCCCTAGTTCAAAGAAAAAAGTGACTGCCACCAAGCTTATCGCAAACTCGCTTTACCATTGAAGCCAGAGTAAAAAACTCGAAGAACAAGAAGCCGAAAGTTAAATCAACATGCATGAAACTCGCTCAGACAAAGTCAACATTGAAATTAGATCAATCATAAAAAATATTTACTTTTCAATGCATTGTGGTCTTTTTTCTTTACGGTTACATAACGCCCGCTTAAGGGGCAGACAACGCCACCACCAACTTTCCGCATAATACTGTAATCACCAAAACCAACGCATAGTAAAAATGCCACGCGTTGGCTGTCCCTCTTGAAGCGTTTGTTATGTGCGCAGCCCATCGATGAACGCCCTAGCCTTTTTCGGGCTAGTTACCCTAACGAATTTTATGTGGCTGTACCTCGGGTCATTCAGTAACTCTTTGTAACGAATACGATTTGTTTTATACGTTTTCAACGTCCAGAGAATAATCGAATCTTTGCTAAGAAACGACTTTTTGAATGACTCGACATTACCTGCTTTACCCCAAAGTTCCTGTTTAGTCACAATACGAGTTAACGCTCGTTTCACAGCTTGGAATAGCGTCCTAGAAAAGGAATAGTCCACCCAAATGATGGTGTCAGCCCTAGCCCATTTGATTTCGGCTGTCCGGTTATAGTTGCCATCAAGCACCCATTGTTCGCCACCTAGACTCTCAGTTAGATTTGCGAAGAACTCGTCATCTGTAGACTCTTGCCAATTTGGCTTCCAAAATATCGCATCCATTTCCAAGTATGGGTATTTGAGCTTATTAGCAAGTTGACGACTGAAAGTACTTTTACCACTACCACTTGTACCTATTACATTAATTCTTTTCATCACCAAACCTGATTTGTTTCCCTAGCACATAACGCCGCATTAAGGGGCAGGCAACGCAAACAACTAAACTCAAACTAGCCAGCCGTAACCTCAAATGCTAAACCAAACCAAAACTGCCAAGCGTTGACTGTCCCTCTTGAATGCTTTGTTATGTAACTTTACTAACCATTTCAAAGCATTACAAAGAACAGCATTGCCAAATACCATTTAATTCACATGAAAATTTAGCTGTAACCCAGTAGAATTTGCGTGGCAACGGCGAAACTGCGAGCCCTAGTTCAAAGAAAAAAAATGACTGCCACCAAACTTATCGCAAACTCACTTAACCATTGAGAAAAGACTGAAAACTCGAAGAACAAGAAGACGGAAACTAAGTTAATATGAATAAAACTGGATTTACAACTTTAAAAATAACTCATTAAAACAATCAGTTAAAAGAATAAAACATGCAAAGCAGAAGCTAAACTCAAAATGAAGAAATCATAAAAATACTTTAATTTTCAATACATTGCGGCCTTTTCTCTACGGTTACATAACGCCCGCTTAAGGGGCAGCCAACGCCATTACCAACTTGCCGCATAACATCGTAATCACAAAAACCAACGCATGATAAAAATGCCACGCGTTGGCTGTCCCTCTTGAAGCGTTTGTTATGCTTAAGCTTCAATGACTTACGTTTTACCAAAACCAAGATTAACTCAGCTTTGATTCACAACCAAAAGCCAAGACCTAAAAAACTGAAACGACTCATAGATTTGAAAAACTGACTTTGAATTTCGGCAATTCAAGCCCCACAACCTGTGTTCAAAATACTGATTGCGCCAACCGCCCTAACCTCGTGCTTGCCCGAAAATTGAATGAGGCAATTCGCTGAATTTCCAGCGCCAAAGAATAATTGTCCGGAAAACCGCGTCCACTGAAGCCAACTTGCCGAGAAACACAAAACTCACAAGCCAAGGGAACAAAGAACAATCATAAACCACTGATTTTTGGTGATTAAGCATAACGCCCGCTTAAGGGGCAGACAACGCTACTACCAACTTACCGCATAACACCGTAATCACCAAAACCAACGCATAGTAAAAATGCCGCGCGTTGGCAGTCCCTCTTGAAGCGTTTGTTATGCCTTAGACCCAGCCTCAAAATCGACTTTTTTACCATTCACATTCTTTGATAACGCTTTACTTAATTCCATAATATTTTCCATCATTTTAGGATCGAAATCTGAAGTGTTCTTTTTTGTAAATGCGCTATCTGTACTAATATTCCAATGTTGAAACGCTTCTTTTACTTGATCCCAACTAGCATTTGCACCATATGCCTCTAAATAAAACTTCCCAAAGTTAATAGCATGCCTACGCTCAGAATTTTTCAACGATTCATGCATATAAGAATTGCTAAAAATAAAGGCATAGCGAGCAAGTGCAATAAACATTGTAATGACAACTAACCCTCTAAATAAAATATAAAGGAAGTATGTCCAACTAAATATCTGTACATTATGAAAGTTTTCCAGCCCATAAAATGTCGAAACAACCATAAATAGGACACCACATACAATAGATATAGCACCAATAAAAGACCACATCTTAGCTAGCCAGTGAAAACTATTTTCTTTTGATTCCAAACCAGTTAAAGCAGTAATTACATAATCTTGAGATTTAATCTCAATTTGTTTTCTATTTTCTTCTGTATATTTTTCTTTTTCCTGCTGTAGTTCAATATACGCTATTTCTAGACGATTCTCTTTTTCAGCAATTTCTTTTTCTTTATGCTCCATGAATGCATTTAATTCATTTTTCTGGTCTCGTAATTGAGCCTCTAAATTCTGTCTCCGTAAAAGTAACTCCCTTTCACGTTCCTCATAAATGCTTTCCCGCTCACGAGCTTCAATCATGAGCTCCTTCTCGTGTCTCATTTGCTCTTGCTTCAAACGTTGCCGATTGTCGTTTAATTCTTTTTCTTGTGCATGCAATAGAGCCTGTTGCTGAGCAATTTGCTGCTGAAGCATATGTTGCCTTTCATTTAACTCTTCATATGCCAAGTAATATTCTCTATTCTTACGCTTTTCATCCTCTCCGTGTACATTACGGAGTATCTCTTCATTTGCCATATTTCTTTCCTATGTATAACTGAGGCATAACGCCCGCTTAAGGGGCAGACAACGCTACTACCAACTTCTGCATAACACCGTAACCACAAAAACCAATGCATAGTAAAAATGCCACGCGTTGGCTGTCCCTCTTGAAGCGTTTGTTATGTGAATTTTTCACACGCCCAAAAGAGGCAGGTTTTTACGCTGATGATAGGTTAAAGCTAACTCTAGACAGGACTTGATGACCGTTTCTGGTAGCGGTTTAGATAAGGTCAGGACTATTGCTCTATTTCCCTGAAACACCAACTCGTCACCATACAACTCCCGAAATGTATCGACTAGCTTAGTTTGGCAATTAAAGAATAGGTAATAATTATTAGGAGACTTAAGCTTCCAGTCCATTCTTAACGGACTGCCCGTTTTTACACTGTAGCTTGGCTCACCCCATTTTAGAGTTTCATCGACTTCACCCAGTTCCAACTCAGATGCGACTTGAAAGACTAAATTTCGCAGCTCTTCTAACCTAACACGAGCATTTTCCGGATACTCATCAAACCGATCTTTGACTACCTTGTCCATTGGAATCTCCTATTCACATAACGCCCAATTAAGGGGTGAGCAACGCTACCACCCAAACCTAAAGCATTGTGCCATAAACACTTAATTTGAAGTAGAACCAAAAATGCCAAGCGTTGGGAATCCCTCTTAAATTGTTTGTTATACGTTCTCTTTCTCCGAACTATTTGCTGCTTTTTTCCTTGATACATAATCATCTTCAGCGGCTTGTAGCAATTCATGAAGTGCTGATACATGCCAAACTATACCTAGGTCTGATTGTGGGTTAACACGACCAGAGTAGATTCCAAGAAACTCCCACGCTTTTGTACCTGACAACTTTGCAACCTCTTGACCTTCACTATTTTTCGTACGATAAGTTGAAGTTCTAAATGCAATAACAGGTGAACCAGATTGTCCTTGACGTGTTCTACAGTCAATTAGGAATACAGGGTTATCTTTATCAATTAGACTGAGTTCTTGCGCTAGAAATCCTGTTGCCCATATGGGCAGTTTACCATATGAAGTTAACCCGAAAGGAAAGCCAATAACGCTAACTGTCTCTGCCGGGGACAAAACCATGTTGGCACTATCCAATTCTGTTTCAAGATAATATGGGTACTTGTGAACATCATTTCCCCAATTCAAATTCAGTGCAACAATATCAGCCTTTTCTCCTAACCTAGGGTGTTCAATCCAAAATGGAGAGCCATCATCACGATATAGTGGCAGTCGAACCTTAAGCCAGTTGTGACCAATTTCTTCATTATCAACATTTTTGTGAAAATGAATAACGATTGCATCTGGAACAGCAGCATATTTGCTCAAACAATCGCCTGTTTCTTGATGCCGACCAGTTACATTGTGACGATTAGTCACAAGAGTCAGGTGAGAGCTTCTATCTTTAGATATTAATGTCGCAGTACCAGAGCTCAACTTAGTTTCTCCGAAATACATTTCAATATATAAAGATTTTGTTGTCGGTATTTCAATATGCATATTTTTCTCTGAATTAATCGGAACGTATAACGCCCGGTTAAGGGGCAGCCAACGCCATTACCAAGCTTCCGCATAACACCGTAACCACAAAAACCAACGCATGATAAAAATGCCACGCGTTGGCTGTCCCTCTTGAACCGTTTGTTATGCTTAAACTTCAATGACTTACGCTTTACCTGAACCAAGATTAACTCAGCTTTGTTGCACAAACAAAACCCAAAAACTGAAATTACTCATGATTTTGAAAATCAAACTTTGAACTTTGGCAGCTAAAACGAAAAAAACCTAAGATCAAGTTGCTGATAGAGCCAACTGGCCTAATCTCGTGCTTGCCCGAAAATTGACTGAGGCAACTCTCAGCATTTTTAGCGACCAAGAATGGATGTCCAGAAAACAGCGCCCGCTGAAGCCAATTTGCCGACGAGCACGAAACTCACAAGCCAAGGGAACAAAGAACAATCATAAACCACTGATTTTTGGTGATTAAGCATAACGCCCGCCTAAGGGGCTGACAACGCATTACCACTAAACTCAAACACAACAACTGCAACCACCGCGGCTCATTGGGACTGGAAACGCCACGCGTTGACAGTCCCTCTTGAGGCGTTTGTTATGCTTAAGCTTCAACACTTTACATTTTAACCAAACCAAGAATAACTCACTGAAATCATTGACCAAAATTCGAATTATCTTGAATTAGAACTGGCTCATTTTTTACCTATGAACTGACCAATGCAGGCTTTCATTTAGCAACTAGGCCAATGTGGAAACCCTCTCCGACAAACTCACTCACCACGCATTGGCACGACAACTCAATGAGGC
Source organism: Vibrio sp. 1-1(7) (assembly GCF_013048485.1). NCBI lineage: Bacteria > Pseudomonadati > Pseudomonadota > Gammaproteobacteria > Vibrionales > Vibrionaceae > Vibrio > Vibrio sp. 1-1(7). The sequence goes on from NZ_VHSP01000002.1 coordinate 11,633, forward strand.
AATAACACTGAAATTTACAGCGACAGACACATTGCCGTTTCATTAGGCAGCGCAAAACAATATTCAATTGCCGACAGACTTTAAGCCTGTAAGTAAAGGCACCAAACTGCTCAAAGCGACTTGAGCCAACAATACTAACCTCACGCAGACTCAACAACACAATGAGGCAATCACTGCGATTTTTCAGCGCCAGATACATTGCCACTTCATTAGGCAGCGAAAAACAATATTGAATTGCCGACAAAACATGAACGAAATGCCAAAGGAATCGACAACCACAAACTACTGATTTTTATGGATTAAGCATAACGCCGCGTTAAGGGGCAGCCAACGCAGCTACCAACTTAACGCACAACACTGTAAGCACAAAAACCATCGCATAATGAAAATGCCACGCGTTGGCTGTCCTTCTTGAACGCTTTGTTATATTAATATTTCGTGATTGACTGTTTAAGCCTAGATACAAACTCATAAAGCTGAAAAATATTTTGTGAACTATAGGAGTGTAACGTATGGTGATTTTGAAAAACAAAATCGAACCCTATATCATCAATTAAGTCAAGAACAGCTATAGACTTAATTGGAAGCACTCCGTATAAGCTTATTAATTCATTTTTGCTAGACTTTATGATTGACCACTCGTGTGCCAATCTATGACCCAATGTATCACAGCATTCTGTAAAAACCACTTTACCATCTGCTCCAAATAAATATTGTTCATTAACAACTTTTGGGACATAGTATTTAAAACTTGAGTGGACTGTATATGAGTTAACAGACGAAAGTGCAGAGTCCAAGTCATTAAAATTTAGAGAGTCTGGTGAAAGAATGACTCCACTTGAATTACCAATATCACTAAGCATTCTACTAACTGCGCCATCTATCTTGCTAATTCTTTTAACTAGTACTGGCATTACTAATCTCTTAGCCCTAAAGCTTGGAAGGAACACAACTAAAAAGTAGAAGATGTAACTAATCAATATGCCGATTGATATATTGAAGATTACGGAGTTTACAGGCAACAAATCTGAGAATGCATAGATATAGAAGTCTGAGTCAATTAGGTTAATGAGTGGATCAGCAGAAGAAGCCAAAGCGACATAGGAAAAAACAACGGCAATAGTCATATGGACGAACCAACTGTCGACATAATCTAAGATTTTCAAGTCTCACATACTCCTTCATTAATATAACGCCCGCTTAAGGGGCTGGCAACGCTACCGCACAGCTTAAACCAACAGCCGTAACCACTTCGGTTCAATGGGACTGGAAACGCTACGCGTTGACAGTCCCGCTTGAAGCGTTTGTTATGTGCCTGACAATAATACCTTTTATGGTATATTTTCAATTCTAGAAACTTACGATTGAGAGCTGACACCGCTTTACGTTCCTAATTCGGAGTTTCTTACAATGGTCATCAGTAAGAGTTTCGGGATCCTCAAACCCTTTAAGTAAGGGTGATAGACTGAATAGCCCAACGATTTTGCTTACGAGAAATGCAGGTCTGTCTAGATTAAGAGTCAGCGTCTTGGGGGCATATTATGCCAAACGACATTCGATAAAATTCATGACAGAGAGAATGTAACAACCTGAATTTCTTGGGATAAATAAGAAGAGAAGGTGTGTTTAACAAAAAAGCACATAACGCCCGCTTAAGGGGCTGACAACGCTACTACCAAGTTTCCGCATAACACTGAAACCACCAAAGTCAACGCATAATAAAAATGCCACGCGTTGGAAGTCCCTCTTGAAGCGTTTGTTAGCCGATTTTCAGATCTAGCTTGAAATTACGAATGATTTTTTCATCCAAACAGCTGCGTAAAAACTTATTCATTGCTCTCATGTCATTAGAAGAATAGAAGTCAAGCATGAGCGTATTAAACTCTTGTTGACGCTTGGCTTGCACATTAATGATAGGGAAACCATTAGCTAACAAAATACCGTTCATCATGAACCGCCCCGTACGTTTGTTAACATCCCAAAAAAATTGAGCGCGTGCCATTTGTAAAAATGCAGTAATTGCTTGATCGTAAACATCAGATTCGCTATTCACCTGACTCTCAACTTCAAGCCATTTTTCATCCAACTCATCTGGAGCCGGAGGCTCATACTCTGAACCCGTAATAGAAACGTAACCAGAGCGAAATTTACCCCACTCCAACGCTTCTTCTTTGCCTGCGATATTGTGGATTTTTAAGGCGGTTTCTTTATTAAATTGGAACTCACCTTGATCAACTAAGCCAAAAATAAACTCCCATGCTCGAGCTTGGTTCATTGCCATATTTTGATCACTAATTCGATGACCACCTACGGTGATCCCATCAAGAATGGTTTGCACCTCAGGTAAAGTCATTGCAACACCCTCGAGGTTAACAGCGTCATAAACCAAAGCTGGTACATCTCTTTTGGCAAGTTGTTTAGCCAACGGTATATTTGGTTTCATATTCCACATGTTATCTGTCAATGCTGTCATGGTGATCTTCTTCAATGTAAGTAAAACTTGGCTAAGTATACACTTACTGATGAGTAAGGTGGTAGAAGTCGGCTAACGCTTTTTATACAGCAAATTGCCCTAATTTATTCCACGCTACCGCCATCTTTTTACAAAAAGCCAGTGATAAAAATAGCACTATACACAACAAATTCATAAAGTTATAAAAAATAACTGAGGGGTAGTTCTCATTAAATAGCAAAGTGCCATTTAGTTATTGACGATACAACAAACCAATACTACTGTATATAAAAACAGTTAAATGGAATTTTGAATGAAATCACAATTTCTTTTAAGCATAAAGGAATATATGCAAACTAGACATTACGCCAATAAAACCATTGAGGCTTATCTGCATTGGATCACAAAGTACATTATTTTTCATAATAAAATCCATCCTAACCAAATGGGGTCAAGTGAAGTTGAGCTTTTCCTCAGCCATTTGGCCGTAGATAAAAAAGTAGCAACTAAAACCCAAGCCCTTGCTTTAAATGCACTTAGTTTCTTGTACCGCGAGATTATTAAAGAACCATTAACCATTGATATGAAATTTCAAAAATCTCAATTAGACCGGAAGCTTCCTGTTGTTATGACGAAAGATGAAGTGAAACGTTTCTTCAACCACGTCGATCCTAAATATCAACTTCCGATCAAATTGCTGTATGGATCTGGACTCAGATTAATGGAATGTATTCGCTTACGTATTCAAGATATCGATTTCGACTATGGCGCATTAAGAGTTTGGCATGGTAAAGGCGGTAAAAATAGAACTGTCACTTTAGCAAAAGAACTCTACCCTTTACTTCATGAACAAATCGCATTAGCAAAAAGATATTATGATAAAGATATGCAAACCAAAGGCTATGGCGGCGTTTGGTTGCCACATTCGCTCGCAGAAAAATACCCCACTGCACCATTTGAGTTTCATTGGCACTACCTATTTCCATCACATAGCCAATCGATAGATGGAGAAAGCAACTTATTAAGAAGGCAGCATATCAATGTATCTTCATTACAAAGAGCAGTAAAAAAAGCAGTGCGAGCGGCTGAGATTGGAAAAACAATATCTTGTCATACACTCAGGCATTCATTTGCAACTCACCTTCTGGAGTCAGGAGCAGATATCAGAACAGTTCAAGAGCAACTCGGTCATTCTGATGTAACCACGACACAAATATATACCCATGTCATTGATCGAGGTGCTAACGGCGTATTAAGCCCTTTATCACGGCTATAAAAAAGGAGAGCATCAGCTCTCCTTCTTCAAACTAAGCAGCTCGGATTTATAGAGCAGCTTTTGCTTTTTCAACAAGCACAGCAAACGCTGCTTTGTCAAATACGGCGATGTCGGCTAGGATCTTACGATCGATCTCGATAGATGCTTTCTTAAGACCGTTAATGAAACGGCTGTAAGATAGACCATTTTGACGAGATGCAGCGTTAATACGCGCAATCCACAGCTGACGGAACTGACGCTTTTTAGTGCGACGGTCACGATAAGCGTATTGACCTGCTTTGGTAACAGCTTGGAAAGCTACGCGGTAAACACGTGAACGTGCACCATAGTAACCTTTAGCTTGTTTTAGAACTTTTTTATGACGTGCACGAGCTTGTACACCACGTTTTACGCGAGGCATTATGTCTCTCCTAAACTAAACGATAATTAAACTAAAAAGAATTAAGCGTATGGCAACATGCGCATAACACCAGCCACTTCACATTTCGGAAGGATTGAGTTAGGGCGTAGTTGACGCTTGTTCTTAGTAGTACGCTTAGTCAGAATGTGACGTTTAGTAGCGTGCTTGAACTTTAGACCACCAGCTGTTTTCTTAAAACGCTTAGCAGCACCTCTGTTGGTTTTCATCTTAGGCATGATGAATAACTCCGCATTGTAGTAGTTTAATAAACAATGTAATTAAGGCGGAAAACCTAGCTGTTACAATATAAAGCTAGGTTTATCACTTGCTAGGCCTCTAATTACTTCTTCTTAGGGGCTAACACCATGATCATTTGACGACCTTCAATTCGCGTAGGGAAAGATTCTACAACAGCAAGTTCTGCTGTGTCTTCTTTCAAGCGATTAAGAACATCGACACCGATATCTTGGTGTGCCATTTCTCGGCCACGGAAGCGAATTGTTACTTTCACTTTGTTGCCTTCTTCTAGGAAACGGGTCAGGTTGCGTAGTTTTACCTGATAGTCTCCAATATCAGTTCCAGGTCGGAATTTAACTTCCTTAATCTGAATCTGTTTTTGCTTCTTTTTCTGCTCTTTAGCAGCTTTACTCTTTTCAAAGAGGAACTTGCCATAGTCCATCACACGACAAACTGGTGGCTCGGCGTTAGGGCTGATCTCTACAAGATCCATACCAGCTTCTACGGCCGCTTCTAGTGCTTCGCTGATCGATACAACACCAACGGACTCACCATCTGCGCCAGTTAAACGCACTTCACGAACGCCACGAATTTCACCGTTTAAACGGTGCTGGTTTTGTTTGGCCGGCTGTTGGCCACGTCTTCCGCCTTTAATAGTTTATTCCTCCAGATTAAGCTTACGGCTAGAAACTTCGGCTTGGATGTGTGTAATAAAGTCATCCAATTTAAATTTACCTAAGTCCTTGCCCTTTCGAGTACGTACTGCGATTTCACCGGCTTCCATTTCTTGGTCACCACAAACCAGCATGTACGGTACACGTTTTAAAGTGTGTTCGCGGATTTTAAAGCCTATCTTCTCATTTCTCAAGTCCGCTTTCGCACGAATACCACATTTTTGTAGCTTTTGTACGACTTCTTGAGCGTATCCTGCTTGTTTATCAGTAATATTCACAACTACAGCTTGCTCAGGAGCCAACCATGTTGGGAAAAAGCCTGCATATTCTTCAATGAGGATACCGATAAACCGTTCAAGAGAGCCTAAAATAGCACGGTGAATCATAACTGGCACTAAACGTTCATTATTTTCGCCGACGTAAGTAGCACCAAGACGAGAAGGTAAGTTAAAGTCGAGTTGAACTGTACCACATTGCCATGCACGATCTAAGCAATCATATAAGGTAAATTCAATTTTAGGGCCATAGAATGCCCCCTCACCGCCTTGAATTTCATAAGCAATGCCCATGGCTTCGAGTGATTGTTTCAATGCTTCTTCTGATTTATCCCAAATTTCATCACTACCGACCCGTTTTTCAGGTCGAGTAGATAATTTCACCGCGATATTCTCAAAACCAAAAGTATTATAGGTATCATACACCATTTTGATACACGAAGTGACTTCTTGCTGTATTTGATCTTCAGTACAAAAAATATGTGCATCATCTTGAGTGAAACCACGTACACGCATAATACCGTGTAATGAACCAGAAGGTTCGTTACGATGACACGAACCAAATTCAGCCATGCGTAAGGGTAAATCACGGTAGGATTTCAAACCCTGATTAAAAATTTGTACGTGACCGGGGCAGTTCATCGGCTTAATCGCGTATTCCCGATTTTCAGATGATGTGGTAAACATGGCATCTGCATATTTATCCCAATGTCCAGAACGCTCCCATAAAACGCGATCCATCATCAAAGGACCTTTTACTTCTTGGTAGCCATATTCATTCAATTTATGACGAATAAAAACTTCTAGATCACGGAAAATTGACCAGCCATTATGATGCCAAAACACCATACCGGGCGCTTCTTGTTGCATATGAAACAAATCAAGTTGTTTACCAATTTTGCGATGATCGCGCTTAGCGGCTTCTTCTAATCGAGTAAGGTGTGCTTGCAATGCTTTTTTGTCGTGAAAAGCGGTGCCATAAACACGCTGTAGCATTTTGTTATCGCTGTTGCCACGCCAATAAGCACCGGCGACATTGAGCAATTTAAAGTGCTGACAAAAGCCCATATTTGGAACGTGAGGGCCACGACACATATCAATATATTCTTCATGGTGGTAAAGCCCTGGACGATCATCACGGGCTACATTTTCGTCCAAGATTTCCATCTTATAAGGTTCACCTCGAGATTCAAAGGTATCTCGTGCTTCCTGCCAACTGACTTTCTTTTTAACGACTTGATATTTTGTTTTCGCCAGCTCTTTCATCCGCGCTTCAATGATATCTAGATCATCTTGTGACAGAGAGTGTTCAAGATCAATGTCGTAGTAAAAACCGTTATCAATCGTTGGGCCAATTGCCATTTTTGCTTCTGGATACAATTGCTTAAGAGCATGACCTAGCAAATGGGCACAAGAGTGACGAACAATTTCTAATCCATCAATGTCATCTTTTGTGGTGATGATTTCAAGGCTTGCGTCATGTTCAATTAAATCGCATGCATCAACACGAACGCCATCAACACGACCAGCAATAGTTGCTTTTGCAAGACCCGGGCCGATCGATAGAGCGACATCCATAGTAGAAATGGAGTGATCAAACTGACGTTGACTACCATCAGGAAGAGTAATAATAGGCATGATAAATCCTTACAGTGGTGTTGCATACCAAGCAACACGTGTTCAGTATGTGGAAAATAACCATTGATGCTCACTCGGTAATACGAATACCGGATCATCAACAGGCGTGAATTGTACCTAGGTCACATGAGTAATGTAAAGAAAGAATCTTATTCAAACAACAAAGCCCGTAGTTTTAACTACGGGCTTTGTTGGATCGTTATCGGTTAAGCTTCACTACGACGACGAGAGCTGTGGCTACGTTCGCCTGTACGTTCACCACGGAAGTTTCCACGATTGTCACCACCACGGTTACGGTCAAAGCGACGTTCACCATCACGAGCAGGGCGAGAAGAATCACCTCGTCCACGACCGCCACGGTAACCACCATCTCGGTTGCCTTCAGGGCGACGACCACGAGATTCACGGAAGTCATCAAAATCACAGACAACCGCACCCACTTCTTTTTGACGAATACGTAATTTACGAAGTTTACCAGTCACATCCGCTGACATGCTTTTTGGTAACTGGACAAAAGTATGACCTTGCGCCAATTTTATTGCACCAATTGAACCTTTGGTTAAGCCCAATTCATTGGCCAATGCACCAACAATATCTTTTACTTGAACGCCTTGATCACGCCCCACTTGTAATTGATAAGTATCCCAATCAACGTTACGAGCACCGTCACGCCCACCAAATTCACGACGACCAGCACCATCACGACGGTCACCATCACGGCGTTCACGACGACGTAATTTATCACGCTCAATTGCTTCTATCATTGGGTCTTCACCGGTATAGAACAGCGGGCGCTTACCTTGTTGACGTTTCAGTAAGATAGCAGCGAGCGTTGTCGCATCGATCTCTAAAGAGCTCTGCAGTTTTTCGACTAGTTCTGCAAATTTTTCTAGTGCAACCTGACCTTTATCAGCTTCAAGTTCCACCGCAAGTTTTGTTAAACGAGATTCGGCGACTTTATCACGATGAGGAAGCTGAATTTCTTCCATTGAAGAGCGAGTCACACGTTCAATCGTACGTAGCATACGGATCTGGTTAGTACGCACTAACAAAATCGCTTTACCTTTACGTCCAGCACGTCCTGTACGACCAATTCGGTGGATATAAGATTCTACATCAAATGGGATATCGTAGTTAAACACGTGAGTAATACGTGGTACATCAAGACCACGTGCAACAACATCAGTTGCGACTAAAATATCAATCACGCCTTGCTTGATATGATCAACCGTGCGCTCACGTAAAGATTGAGGAATATCACCGTGTAACGCAGCGGCTTTAAATCCTCGAGCACTTAACCAATCGGCTAGACGTTCAGTATCTTGACGCGTACGAACAAAAACGATAGATGCATCTGTTTCTTCCGTTTCCAGTAGACGCGCCATCGCTTCATCTTTTTCAACACCTTTTACTACCCAGTACTGTTGCTCAACTTTCGCAACAGTCTGGTTTGAACCTGCAACGTCAACGCGTGCTGGATTGCGCAAAAAGCGGTCAACAATGTCTTTCACCATTGGTGGCATTGTAGCCGAGAAAAGTACTCGTTGAGCGGTATCTGGCGATTGCTCCATGATCCAAGTAACGTCGTCGACAAAACCCATTTTGAGCATTTCATCGGCTTCATCCAAGACGAAAGTATGGCATTCATCAAGATGCAAACGCTCACGGGTAATCAGGTCTTTCACTCGGCCAGGAGTACCCACAACGATATGAGCTCCGGTTTTTAAAGCGCGCATTTGATCAACGATGGAAGCGCCACCGTAAATTTCTAATACCTTTAGGCCTTTGATATTTTGACCCAGTGTTTTAACTTCAGCAGCAACTTGAATGGCCAACTCACGAGTTGGAGCCATAACAATAGCCTGAGGTTTATACTGATTAAGATCCAATTTGTTTAATACTGGCAAAGAGAAAGCGGCGGTTTTACCAGTACCGGTTTGAGCTTTACCTAACGCATCTCGGCCTTCAAGTAGAAAAGGAATGGCAGCAGCTTGGATTGGAGTTGGTGAAACAAAGCCCATTTCGTTTAGGGCGGAAAGGATGGCACTGTTTAGTGCTAAGTCACTAAATTGAATGACAGTTTCTTGCATGGGGTTCCCACTAAAATAAAAAATAACTAAGGTCCCACGTGCTATACCATTTTCCAACCAATCCTAAAGAAGAGCTGATTCCGTTCAGATGCGGATGAGTATTAAAAAGCATCAAGCCACTAGGGACATCTAAGGGACGCGGATTATTCCTTAAATGCACAAAAAAAGCCAGAAAAAATTGAATTTCATCACATATTTTTTCCTAAAGTCGGCAAAAGATACCTTCTACATAACAAACTGCGCTCTTGATGACGAAATCATACTTCTATCGTTGTTCACGTCTTTAAAAGCAATCTAGCGATCGAACATTCCGTTCAAATTACCGATAAATCAATAAAGTTCATGCCTCTTCTCTATTGCAGGAAATGTTCGTCGTCATACGATAAGAATCACAACATCAGTCTATTAGACTCTTATCTGCCTCCAACTGACATCACGACCATGGGAAGTGTCACGCGCGCTATACTTTTCGCCCATTGCCAAGTACCATGTATTCTATGATAGCTTCACAAAAACGTCCCCAATCTAGGCCACCTATTCAACATGATCAGAATCGCGTTTAGGAAGTACCAGACAACCTAATCCAACTTTATGAATCATAAGGGTTACAATCAAATATGTTTCAAGACAATCCACTGCTTGCTCAACTTAAACAACAAATTCAAGAAAATCTCCCTAAAAAAGAAGGGCAGATTAAAGCGACTGATAAAGGTTATGGTTTTCTCGAAGTTGATAGTAAAACTAGCTTTTTCATACCGCCACCTTATATGAAAAAGTGCCTACATGGCGATAAAGTGGTTGCGATTATTCGCACTGAAAATGAGCGTGAAGTCGCAGAGCCCCAAGAATTGTTAGAACCTGCTATTGCTCGATTTATTGGACGAACCAAGCGACAAAAAGGGAAGCTCCATGTTACGCCAGATCAACCACAATTGAAAAAACACACCTTAAAAGCGAAAACAAAAAAAGGGCTCAATCCTGAAGAGATCGGTGAAGGCGACTGGGTTGTCGGTACCCTTATTCACCACCCACTGAAAGGTGATAATGGTTTCTTTGTCGAAATCACCGAAAAAATCACTGATGCTGAAGATAAAATTGCCCCTTGGTGGGTCACGTTAGCTGAAAATAATTTACCAAATTCAGCGCCCACTGGAAATAGACAGTGGCAACTCAATGACGATTGTGATTTACAACGAATAGATCTGATATCTCTGCCATTTGTCACCATTGATGGTGAGTCAACCAAAGATATGGATGATGCCTTGTATGCCAAAAAATGCGAGGACGGAGGGTTTGAAGTTACCATCGCAATTGCCGATCCTACTGCGTATATTACTGCAGATGATCCGATGGATAAAATTGCTCGTGAGCGCGGTTTCACCATTTATTTACCGGGAAGAAATATCCCGATGCTCCCCCGCGAGTTAGCCGATAACCTATGCTCTCTGATCGAAAATGAAATTCGCCCAGCACTTTGTTGTACTTTAACTGTCAATAAAGACGGAACCATCAAGGATGATATACGCTTTTTTGCCGCAAATATTCGTTCACGGGCTCGCCTGATTTACGACCAAGTGTCTGATTGGTTAGAGACGGGCCATTCCTGTTGGCAACCCGATGAAACAATCGCGCAAGTTGTGCGGGATCTTTATGAGTTTTCTCAGCGACGATCCGCTTGGCGTGAAACCCAAGCTGTTGTTTTCCCAGACCGCCCAGACTACCGCTTTGAATTAAGCGAAGATAACGACGTGATTGCTATTCATGCCGATCTAAGACGTAGTGCTAATCGCCTCGTAGAAGAAGCAATGATCACCGCGAATATCTGTGCAGGCCAAGTATTGCAGTCAACATTTGGCTGTGGCGTATTTAATACTCACGCTGGTTTTAAAACCGATAAAATAGCTGATGTGGTCACCTTAGTTCAGAATCATGGCGCAGATTTTGACGAAGCGTCACTAACGACTCTCGAAGGTTTTGCGGCTTTACGTCGCTGGTTAGCAAAACAACCGACATCATACCTTGATAACCGAATGCGAAAATTCCAAAGCTATAGTGAAATCGGCAATCAACCATTACCTCACTTTGCGATGGGATTAGAAATTTATGCAACTTGGACCTCTCCGATCCGTAAATATGGTGACATGGTTAATCATCGTATGTTAAAAGCCCACATTTTGGCAAAATCACCAGAGCAACTTCCTGATGAAAATTTGGGAGAAGAGTTGGCAATCCATCGTAAACATCACAAAATCGCTGAAAGAAATGTAGCCGACTGGTTATACGCCCGAACATTGGCTGATGAACCCAATAAAAAAACCAGCTTTCTCGCCGAGATCTTTGATATTAATCGCTCAGGTATGCGTGTTCGTTTATTAGAAAATGGGGCGATGGCTTTTATTCCTGGTGCGCTTATTCTTGATAATAAACAGCGAATTGTCTGCAATGGAGAAGACGGAACAGTAATGATTGATAATGCCTTAATTTACCGCTTAGGCGACACACTAGAAGTCGTTCTGACTGAAGTCAATCAAGACACCCGCAGTATTGTAGCCAAACCCACTCAAGTATTTGCTGATACACCATCTGTACAAGAAGGAGATGCCGCCTTTCCAGCAGCTTAATTAAAAAACGACGTTTCCCAACATAAAAACGGGCACAGTAAGGTACCCGTTTTTATGTTCATCAATACCATTCACAACACTTGAAATAAATAGAAATCTTTAAGACCAAAAATACGATTTCGGATCTTTTTCAATTTCTCTGATCAGTGCGGTTAAATCAATACTTTTTGATAAATAGGGGTAAGGGATCCATTGGTACTCAGATCCAATCGGTTCAGCCGGCACATACAAAGCCCACAAACTATGTTCTTCTTCCCAAATCACTCTGGCAACAACACTTGTGTAATCACATTGGTTTGAATCAAGCTTATAATGATGCCAAATAAACTGCACACCATTATCAACAGGTTCGTAACTCGATTTACCTAAGTCCACTGGCAAGCTTTGATTCCGACTTTGGCATAGCCATTCCGCCCTTTTTTCTATCTGACGTTGTAGTAGATTAATGACCGCCATAATTTCCTCTGATGCCGTTACGTTTCACTGAGTATTACCCGAATAAACAAAAGAGTCTATGATCCGTATGCGATTGTCTAATTGATACGATAAAGGGGAGCTAAAGCTCCCCTTCTAATTACCCAATTCAGATTAAAAATGTAGTTGGATCACAGAAACCACAATACAAGCTGGCCGCCTAACCCCTTCAATCTCCACTTTTATTTCACGCTCAATTTCTAAGCCTTTTCTGACTGGTGTTACTTTTGACAGGGTACTCACTGCACGTAGGCGATTACCTGCCTTAACCGGATAAGGAAAACGTACTGAATTTAACCCGATATTAACCACCATTTTAGCAGTAGGAAATAAGGGTTTATCTGCATCAACGCTGTCTGTTAATTTGGGTAATAGAGCTAGAGTTAAAAAGCCATGAGCAATAGTCGTTTTAAACGGAGACTCTACTGCAGCACGCTCTGGATCAGTATGAATCCACTGTAAATCCTCGGTCACCTCACCAAATTGGTTAATACGCTGCTGATCAACCATAAGCCAATCACCCGTGTGAATCACCTCACCAAGTTTACTCGTTAATTGATCGTAAAGCGCTTGTGCTTCTGGTTTTAATTCAATTTCAGGAACTAAATTAACTTCTTCATTTGCGGGTTGATGAAATTCTTTCACCCATGAAAAAAGCTGACGACTGTTAGCCCTATCTAAAAAACCATCCCAATACTCACGTACCGTTGGCGACATCCATTGCTTAAATTCCGTGTTTTTAACCAAATTCTCAGCTCGATGCTTTAAAAGATCGGTAACTTTCATCAAAACCTCATTCTTAACAAAGAAGCACTGCTAATGGACTAATTTTGAAACACTTCACAATAATTCGCAAACACTTTATGGCTTACAAGTGTATCCTAAAACAAGAATTTAATTTAAAAATCAAATTGTTATAAATAAAACATTATTTTATTAGACACTCGCGCTTTAGAGTAATGACTACCAAGATTTATATAAAATCACAAATTTGAATACAATCCACACCAACCTATTCTCGAATGAAATGTGCAAATTTCAAGCAAAACAACGCTCTACTGCAATTAATACTTTACAAACTTTATACTAATCAATATGATGCAAACCTAATGGAGGGATGGCTGAGTGGTTGAAAGCACCGGTCTTGAAAACCGGCGATGGTTAATAGCTATCCTAGGGTTCAAATCCCTATCTCTCCGCCACATTCAAGCCCTTGATTTTTCAAGGGCTTTTCTCGTTTTAAGACCGTCAAATGTCACCTAACACACATAGGTGATACATATGTATTTGATTAAATTGAGCAATAACCTGTTTTATTCACGCATACCTACCTCTGTAATGTTACAAACTTCTCAAGAAGCGCTTTTCTTTTAATTGAGCATAATTGACTTTACCCGTGATCTTATTCACTAAATGTTGCCATCTAAACCTGTTGAAGTGATTGGATATTGATCTTAATCAATCATTAGGCATGACTATTTTCCATGACACTATTTTGTAAGAAATCAGTCATCTTTATCGCTTAGCGTATTATTTCAGAAACCACACTAACAACATGGAAATAAACGCAATGTCAAAGTTTAACTATGCCACTCTCACGGCACTAACCTTATTAAGTAACTCTGTATTAGCCGATGCACCCAAACATGTCATTTATCTGATTGGAGATGGCATGGCAACAGCCCAACGCCAAGTCGCAGAGTATTATCTGCAAGAGAAAACAAGCAATAAACATGCGCGGTTAGCCATGAATAGCCTGCCGATTACCGGAATAAACACAACCCACTCAGCCGATTCCCTAGTCACAGACTCAGCGGCATCGGCAACGGCTTTAGCCACGGGTATGAAAACCGATAATGGTATGATTGGCATGTTACCCAATGGCACCAAAGTTACCTCCCTGCTCGAAGGCGCGCAAAAAAAAGGCATGGCCACAGGTCTAATTACCACCACTCGTCTTACGCATGCCACTCCTGCCGCGTTTATTGCCAAAAATATCAGTCGAGATAATGAAAATGAGATTGCGCAAGACTATACCAATTCCGGCATTACTTATTTCGCTGGCGGCGGTTATCGACACTTTGTAGCAGGTAAAAATTCTAAACGTACAGATGGTAAAGATCTGGTTGCGACGATGAAGAAAAATGATTACCGAACTTTTGTCGGTAGTGAATCGGTCGCGAGTTTCCGCGGCTATCACCCCAAAACGGGCGATAAAGTATTTGCCGCGTTTAGCGCCTCACATGTGCCTTATGAAATTGATCGAATTAAAACGAATCACCTCCCATCACTCGCGGAGATGACAGAGAAAGGGATTGATCTCCTCGCAAAGAATAAAGACGGTTTTTTCCTTATGATCGAGGGAGGGCGTATTGACCATGCTTCACACGCCAATGATATTGCCGGCACGATTTTCGATACCCTTGCCTTTGATCAAGCAGTACAAAAAGCGCTCGATTTTTATCACAAAAATCCAGATGACACGTTAGTGATTGTGACCGGCGATCACGAAACGGGTGGTATGGGTATGGGGTTCGGCAAAAATTATTTCATGACTCTCGATAATGTTACCCACGCGAAAGAGTCTATCGAAGACAAACTACAAGGCGTCTATCAGGGTAATCGCTCCGCTTTCTACCAACATATTGCCGCGCAATTTGACTTAAGCACACTCAGCGATGAAGAAAAGTCATTGATTGAAACCGCAATGAACGCCGTTGATAAAAAAGCGCCTAACCTCAAAAATCTTTATGGCGGTTATGATCCCGTGGCTATTGCGGTGGCTCATATTACTTCCAAACGTGCTGGGGTTTATTGGACATCTTATGCCCATACCGCAACACAACTGCCTCTCTCTGCTATCGGGGTTCAGGCAGATAAACTAGGAGGCTTTAAAGACAATACCCAAGTGGCACAAACCATCGCAGAGATCATGCAAGTCAATATTGGCTATCAAGGCTAATGAGCAACACCCGATTGAATGCGGAAGCCAACAGCGCTTCCGTTTTCTTATAAGGAGAAATTCATGCGAGGCATCTATCTGGCCGTTACGGTCTTGCTCTGCTTTGTAGTCTACGAGGGTAGCTACGCTAATAAAAACACACAACCCGAACACGTTGCCACCGTGCTTGCCTGTGATAATAGCCAACTCTCGGTCATTGGCAGTAACCGTATTGGAACACAAATCTTAACCGTGGAGCTGAAAAAGTATCCTGGAAAATCTTATTCTGCCTTCAATTTACTTACGGGGACATTGGAATACGATGAATTTTATCAGTCGGGAGATACGATTTTAGTCGCCATACAGCACAATCAAAATGGGCAAGTTCACCATATCAAAGCGCTCTCTCATTATCGGCTACCTTATTTGATGATGTTATTTGCATTTTTTGCAATTGCGCTGCTCGCTTATGCCCGTCATATTGGGTTACGAGCACTGCTTTCTTTTGTGGGGTCAGTCTTGATTATTTGGCAACTATTAATTCCGGGATTGGTTGCGGGTTATCCTCCAATACTTATCACGACCGCAACACTTATCGCGTTGAGTGCACTGATTATCTTTTCTATCGCAGGTTGGACCAATAAAGGAAAAGCAGCATTTGCAGGAACCCTTATTGGTTTGATGATCACCGCATTACTTTGCCTAGTATGCGGGCAATTACTCAGACTTGATGGAATGGCACAACCCATGGCACAACTTTTACTATTCGAAACGGGTATGCATCTCAATATGCTTGATGTGCTTTATGCGGCCGTTTTAATCGGTGCTAGCGGCGCGGCCATGGATGTAGCGATGGAAATGGCCGCAACGATGGAAGAGCTCAAACTCACCAATCCAGACATGAATAAAAAACAGCTCCTTCGCTCAGGCTTTAGAGTTGGAAATGCAGTAATTGGTACTATGACAACCACCCTATTACTGGCATACTCGGGTGGTTTTTTGACATTATTAATGTTGTTTATTAGCCGAGAAACCAGCTTAATGCAGATTTTCAATATGAAGTTAATCGCCAGTGAAGTCGCAAGAACATTGATAGGAAGCTTATCACTGGTGATAGTAGCACCATTAACAGCTTGCATCGCTAACAGTATGATGTTTCGTACTCAGTTAGACGGACAAGGCAGCGTTTCAGCGATCACTGGACCAATCACAACTTCACTGAAGGAATAAACGATAAAAACGATGACGATAGTTCTAGCAATAGCATCGCCCGCGTTTTTTCATGATTTCAGCCACTTTCACCTTGAACTTCTATTCTTAGCCCCTTATTTATAATGATAAGCGCAAGCGGTGAAAAATAGATAGGATACACCAGCTTTGCTTTGATGATAGATAGAGAAGATCCCGAGTTCTCCTCAATCAGGAGAGGTGAAGATGAATCAATACCCGACAATGCATTTACAAATTACTGAATCAGCCACCAACAACAAGAGTACTCAATGGCCAGCAGCTATGGCTTTTCCACAGCGCTGTCAAGATGTGATTTTTTCCTTGCCTCAGTCTCCCCTGGCAGTGACCCAACCCGTGCGCTGGGTCATCCAAGTGGACTTAAGAAAATTAGCACAATGGTTAGCGCCAACCATCCATTAATACTCATTCAAGCCACACGGACTGAAAGAAAAAACAAAACCCCCACAGATCAAAATCCATGGGGGGTTGCTATTCAACTAGGCCGCTTTTACTTTTTTATTGTTTCGTTTACCGCCGTTTTGATCAACGATCAACGCTTGGTGTAACGAACAAATAGCGCTGTTATAATCACTGTCTTCAACGACAAACTGAACGTTGACGTTTCGCATTGAAGAGTGAGCTGCCATAGGATTTACACCAGCTTCGATTAAAGCTTGCATCCCTTTGCCTAATGCAAAATTGGTATTGATTGATGCGCCAATCGCAGAGATTAACGCTACCATTTTTCCAGAAATGGTAGCATTAGGATAACGTTTTTCCGCTTTATACAGCACATGGTTAAGGTTATCGCTCGTGCCACTGAGGTAGTAAGTCATTGAGTTTGCATTCATTTCCTTACCCACCAAATGAACTTTCGCCTCAGCAATGATTTCCATCAATTCGTAACTGGCATTATCGACACTGCCAACCATGCTTTGGTCAAACATATGTAAGGCAAAGACTTTATTACGTCCAGCAATGATCTCAACTTTATTTGCTTCTGGTTGATAGTGGTTAGCAATCAACGTTCCTGCATGCTCTGGCTCAAAGGTATTTTTGACGCGAAGTTCAATGCCTTTATTTCTCAATCCAGCAGCAGCATTGGGGTGAATCGCTTCCATGCCTAAGTTAGCCAGTTGATCGGCGACATCAAAGTTAGTCTGCCCCATCGGACTTACTTTTTCCGGCCCAACGACACGAGGGTCAGCAGAACTTAAGTGATACTCTTTGTGAATAATGGCTTGATCGGCCTCGGTCAATACCGCAATCCGGCTAAAGGTCATTTCACTGTAACCACGATCATAGGTTTTCATCAGCCCTTCGTCACAATAAGCATAACCTGTCACAATAGGCAGCTCTGTCGTGACATCAATATCGGCAAAAGCACGCTCAATGACTTCATCAAGCTTGCCTCGCGTCTCTTCATTCCATCCTGACAAATCCACAAATCGGGCATTAATACCCAGCGCTTTTAATTTTAGAGCCGTATTATAGGCGCTGTGCGCTTCCCCAATCGAAGAGAGGAATTCTCTAATCTGCGGTAAATAATGGCGTAGAGAAAACTGTCCATACTGGCAAGTTTGCAAAATATTATTTACACAATTGACCGCTTCTGAGATACGTGAACGGATAAACTTATCGGCCCGCATCCGGCTCATTGGATCGGCAAATAAATTTTCATTGATCATCAGCATGCGCTGTTCAAGCTCATACATGGTTTCTTGCCAGCCTTCATCACGCTTAGCAATCATCTGATAAATGCCTGGTTTACCCGTACGTTTACATTCGAGTAAGGCATCGGTCATCCCTGAATAAGCTGAAACCACAAATACTCGACCATAAGGATTGTTCGGTTTCAGTAAAATATTATCGAGGACTGCATCAAATGCAGACATCGAAGTACCACCGATTTTTTCTACGGTGTAAGACATGAGGTCTCCTTGTATTAAATACGGATTGATGTTATTCGACGATGGGATAGACGCCATCTTCATCATGGACTTCAGCACCAGTCAACGGTGGGTTGAAGACACACGCCATCACCATATCCGCCCCTTTATAAGCACGTAAGTAATGTTCATCATGCTTATCAAGAATATATAACGTACCTGGTTTGATCGGATACGTTTCTCCGCCAACCACTTCAATTTCCCCTTCCCCAGAAACGCAATACACGGATTCTAAGTGATTTTTATAGTGAATATGTGTCTCGGTGCCTTGGTAAATATTTGTAATATGGAATGAAAAACCCATCTTGTCGTCTTTGAGTAACATACGAACGCTTTCCCACGTTTTTGCCACCACACGACGTTCACTTTGACGACACTCTTCTAATGTTCTAACAATCATGATTTTTCCTTAAGACGCTTTTTGAATAAAATTTGGGGCCACATTTTCAACCGCTTGTTGGAAAATATTTAGACCTTGTTCTAGCTCATCTTCACTGATTGTTAGTGGGCAGAAAAATTTCACCACTTCATCATCAGGGCCTGCTGTTTCAATCACCATACCAAGACGAAAACACTCACGAGCCACTTTGTTGGAAATCTCGCCATTTTGACACTCAATGCCTTGCATCAAGCCTCGTCCTTTTAAACGAGTAAATAGGCTTGGGAAGCGACGAAGCGATTGTTGAATCACATTTGTCACTTGTTCAGCACGCGCTTTGATATGGTGCTCGAACTCATCATTCGCCCAATAGGTTTCCAGCGCTTTAGTCGCTGTCACAAATGCATGATTATTGCCACGGAAGGTGCCGTTATGCTCACCCGGTTTCCACGCATCTAGCTCGGGTTTAAATAGAACAATTGCCATCGGTAAGCCATATCCGCCGATTGACTTTGACAGAGTGACAATGTCTGGCTTAATGCCTGCCGGTTCAAAACTAAAGAAGGTTCCGGTACGGCCACACCCAGCCTGAATGTCATCGACAATCATTAAAATGCCATGTGTCTTACATATTTTGGCTAATTTTTGTAACCAACTCTTGGAGGCGGCATTCAGTCCACCTTCACCTTGTACGGTTTCTAGCAACACAGCGGCTGGTTTATCTAATCCCGAAGAGTGATCATTTAGCATTGTTTCAAACAAAGCTAAGCCATCAATATCGGCATAGCCATCATAAGGTAAGCGCGTCACACCTGATAACCCCAAACTGGCACCACCACGGTGATGTTGATTGCCTGTCGCCGCTAATGCACCATAGGTACAACCATGGAAGCCATTGGTGAATGCAACAATGTTAGTACGTCCAGTGACCTTACGGGCCAGCTTCATGGCAGCTTCGACCGCGTTAGTTCCGGTTGGCCCAGTAAACTGAACTTTATAGTCCAAGCCTCGTGGCGAGAAAATCAGGTTTTGCAGTGCTTGTAAAAAGCCTGCTTTCGCCTCTGAGTGCATATCTAAGCCATGCGTAATACCGTCTTTATCAATATAATCAAGCAATGCCTGTTTAAAGATGGCGTTATTGTGGCCATAGTTCAGCGAGCCTGCTCCCGCTAGAAAATCTAAATAGGCATCACCATCTTTGGTATATAGCCAGCTTCCTTTTGCCGTAGAAAATACGACTGGAAAATTATTGGCGTAAGATTGAACGTTTGATTCTTTCTTTTTAAAGATATCCATAGCGATGGGATTTATCCTTGTTGGTTAGTTCGTGAATGTAGCGGAATGCGATATAAATATTCAGTATCATGCTCACCATGAAAATGGCGGGTTTCATCAAGAAACGTTGATACTTCACCGCGTTCGCCATGTGCTCGGTCAAGTTTCTTAAATAGGCTCCAAGAACCTTGATTGTCACGGGTAATGGTGGTTTCCAACACAGTAATGTCACGTAGATCATCACGAGTTAGTAGTTCGTTCAGCATATGGAAAGCCAGACCCATACCACGAGCGGTTTGACTCACGGCGACTTGCCAAATGAAGAGTTCATTCGACTTATCCGGCTTGCGATAGGCTGATACAAAACCCACCATCTCTTCGTTACGTTCAGCAACCACACACGTATTGTGAAAGTGTATCGATTGCAAAAAGTTGCAGTAAGCGGAGTTCTCATCCAGCGGCGAACACTGCGCGATAAGATCATGCACACGCTTTCCATCTGTTCGGTTTGGAGTACGAAACGTCCACTCGTCCTGAGTGTTTTGCATAATTTCTGGGTATGCAACCCAAGGTGATGCTGTCATCATTGTTTGCCACATATTCAATTAGAACTCTAAACAAATTCCTTTTATAAACTAACAGCTGAAAGGATAATTTCAACCCTTTATTGATCACGAAAACCGAAAGATAACATGTAAGAATCTGTTTTTATTAAACAAAAAAATATGAAAAAAAATAAATCAGAGAAGAGAAATGATTAGATGTGTAAATGTAATGACAATTATATGAATGAGAAATGACAAATTTATGATGTAACAAAGATCAGGCTTTGCTAGAGTCTGTTGACCCTAACAAGCAGAGACCTGTATATCCCTTTCTTACTTGAAGATCTGACTTGAAGATGTAGCGGTATTGGTATTGGCTACGTTCGTTTACCCCAATCACATAGGCGATCTATGTCCATGGAATAAACTCACTTACCGCTTATCTACCACTGCAAGTCGCTTAGGTATCGTCATTATGAATCCGTAAAAAGAGAGGAAAAACAGATCACCGTACTCAGCCAGAAAAATTTAGCCTGCTGAGTATGATGTAAGAAATACCGTTATTTTTGGCCAAGCCCCATCAGCACGCTTTTAAGGCCTTGAGGTGTCTGAATATCAAAAGCATGAGACACATCGATGCGAGCAAAACCAGATTGAGTTAAAACATTAACTATCTCTGTTTCACTGAGCCCATATGCTAAATTGCCATGATCAGATAACCAATCCCACACTATAAACTGGCCACCTTCATCTAACAGGGTGTAGGCGATATCGGCAGCTTCTTGAAAGTTAGAGATGTAGCCGCAAACAGCAGCGGCAAGCACCAGGTCAAATTGTTTACGAAAAGCCGGATGTTGGGCAACCAGCCCACGACTTAAGTGATCAACCACAGGTTCAACATTAACGAGTTCTTTTTTATCCAGCTCTTCGATCATGGCTTCAGATTTATCCAACGCCACAATATCTTTACACAAAGGGGAGAGATATTGGCTGAGTAACCCAGTACCACAACCGAAATCAAGTATATGCTTACCATCCAATACGGTTATTGTTTGTAGCTGCTGAAAAACATGATAAGAAAAATCAAGGTTGATTGGATCATTTTCCCAATTTGCTGCGTAGTTGTCCCAGTCGTGTACCATCATGGTCTCCGTATTACTTCTTGTAGTTGGGCAATGTGCCAAGATTAAACCAAAATAGCGTAAATTTCATAGCGTTTAAGTACAATTTTCATCAAGAAAATAGGATTTTAACGAAGATAGTGTCAAAATCTTCGGCCTAACCCTAATCGTCACTTTTCATTTATTGAGAATGCAATGAATCTGTCACAAATAGAAGCATTTTGTACTATCGCGGATACAGGTTCAGTATCCGAAGCCGCTCGTCAGTTGGAATGCAACCGAACTAAACTCAGCATGGCCATTAAGGCTCTGGAAAATGAACTAAAGGTTGAGTTATTTATACGCAGCGGAAACCAAGTTTCTTTATCGGAAGCCGGAAAAGCGATTTATAAGGACTGCCAAAGTTTACTCATCACCGCGACTCGGATTAAACATACCTGCTCCCAGGTTTCCGATGAATTTGCCGCAGAAATGTGGATTGCTCGAGATGACTCATTACCGGAGATACTTTGGCAAGATCTTGCTCACTCTTTAAATAAATTATTTCCTAATACCTCATTTAATATTGTACTTGCATCCAGCGGTGACTTAGCCAACTTAGTCGCGACGCAGCAAGTTGATTTCGCATGTGGGGTTGATTATGAACGTTTAGATGATCCCCGAATTCGTTATCAACCATTAGGAAAAATTCGGATGATGTCAGTGTGTAGTGTCCACCACCCATTGACAAAACTAAAGCCTGTTACTGATGAAGATTTACGAAAATCAATGCAAGCCGTGATGGTCTATCTTAATGAGCAAGATAACTCTAATTTAGAACCGTTTTCTCGTCGTTATATCGGTTTTTCAAGTTTTGAATATATGCTAGGCACCATTTTGACAGAAAGTGCCTGGGGTGTATTACCTGAACCACTGATTCGCCATCATTTACGCGAACAACGATTAACTGTCATCCGTCATACTTATGGACTAACTCAAGAAGATTATTGCATGTTTACGACCACAGGTGGAGCGGAGAACCCAGCCATGCTTTGGCTTGCTGATAAGCTCAGCGATTATTTATTTGATTTTTAAATCGGTAATAGCAGCCAGCGACAAAATAAATGACGCTAGAAAGTTCATCTAATCTATTGTTATATAATGATATTTGATAAACCTTCCCTCTCTCAGCCTCAGTGAGTAGTAAATAACCATTGTATTAACCCTAGTTTGGGCCACAATAGCTATAGTTTTTTATTGGAATAGTGTGTTATGTGTGCCCGAACAAGTTTAAATGAAAATCGTGTATTGACTTTCTCAGCCCTTATTGCCTCTATATTTGCAGGTGGCGGCCTTATTGTTGGTTTACTTGTAGGTTCATTAGTTATTGTTTTTGATGGTGTCTATTCTTTAATCAGTTTACTGTTAACATTATTGTCGCTCATCGCAGCTCGCTCTATTCGAAAACCCTCAGACCATCAATTTCCATTTGGACGAGCATTATTTGAACCGGCGGTGATAGCTATAAAGGGAATCGTGATCTTAATGCTTGTATCCTATTCCTTATATTCGGCGGTCAGCTCCTTGCTCACTGGTGGACGAGAAGTTGATCCATCGATTGCGACCTTATTTGGTGCGATTAATGTCATCGGTTGTGGCTTCGCTTGGTGGTATATGGCCAAGCTAAGCAAACGGTACGCTTCTGGCTTAATCTCCGCAGAAGTCAAACAATGGCAAATGGATACACTACTAAGTGTTGCGGTTACAGCTGGTTTCATTGTTGCGTTAGGCGTAAGTATTTCTCCTTTCGCTCACTATGCTGTTTATGCCGATCCTTTAATGATGCTTGCTATGTCCTTTTATTTCTTAAAAGTACCATATGGGATGGTTAAATCAGCATTACGAGAAATTTTTCTCATGGCTCCTAGCAAGGAGCTTTGTAAAACCGTAGATCAAAGCGTCATCGCTGCAGGCAAAGAATCAGAACAGGATATTGAATTAGCTGGACTGACTAAAGTAGGCCCCGAACTATGGGTCGATATTGATCTTTATCCAGAAGAGGACTGCGGTGTTATTCTTGTTGAAGATATTGAACACACGCGTCGTACGCTTGAAAAGCGTTTATCAAATTTACCGCTGAAATTGCAAATTACCGTCAATGTCACTCGTTAACTGCATAAACCCGCTCATAGCGGGTTTATTTTTAATATTGAGCGGTTACCTCAGGACAACAACAAAAACCGCATTGAAATCACTGGTGTAAAGCCTAAAATAAAGAAACCCCACTAAGCTTACGCCTAGTGGGGTTCTATTCTTGCTCGCAGCAATCCGGCTACTGATAGGTGCTCCCTGCATCTATTCCTTGATAGTCAGCTAAATCCTTTAGCACAATCCCTTTCATCGCCTTCCTAGCGGTGTCCTGTTCCTGTCGTCCTGACAGCATTTTTCCTTATTCCATATCTGCATTAACCTTCCGTAATAACCATCCTCGTTAGTCGCTTCCAGCTAATGTTGTTCGCTTTCCATGCCGATAATTCATCCTGAATTATCGAATCTTCTTCCTGAAGATGACCAATCCTTGGGCCTTTCCTGTTCCGTGTCTGCTTCCTGCCGACAATTAAACGTTACGTTATCCTAATTTTTCTGCAAGTTAGCGAAAAAATAAAATGACGAAACCTTAAAATAAGCCAAAAAAAATAACATTTAAAACAATCAGTTAAATAACAAACAGTTCATTTCCATTGCTATCAACCACCAATTTCTTACACAATATGTAAGAGATCTCGCACAATATAAATCCTATAATAACCTTTTGTCATTTTTATGATCCACAAGAAACCTTGGTGGAGATCTCATTTCTATGCCCTCACCTATACCCAAACCACTTGGAGTTGCAGGTAGGAAGGGGATATCATAATAAAAAGAGTATTCGAATTAGCCACACTAAATTTCTCTAGACTCTATGAATAAAAATACGGATCATGAGCACTTCAGTTACCGATCACATTGCGATTGACTCTTTGTTAAGGAAACCACACCATGATTTCAAAATGGGCACAACGCTTTTACCAAATGGCAGAATTAGTCGGCTCTTGGAGTAAAGACCCATCCACTCAAGTCGGTGCCGTCATAACTAAAAATAATCGTATCGTGTCTGTTGGCTTTAATGGCTATCCACACGGCATTTCAGACAGTGCGAATACCGATGATCGCGATATGAAGTATTTAAAAACCTTACATGCAGAAGAAAATGCTATTTTATTTGCTAAGCGTGATTTAGATGGCTGTGAAATCTATGTCACCCATTTTCCATGCCCGAATTGTGCCGCTAAAATTATCCAAACAGGTATTTCTGCGGTTCATTGCCCGGAGCAATCTGAGGATTTTCTCTCTCGTTGGGGAGATAAAATTAAGGTCAGCCAAGATATGTTTTTGCAAGCGGGGGTTAAAGTAAATTGGTTGCCCATTAAAGAGCTTAAACCGATTAGTGACATCCACACCTCTCAAGTTTAATGTGATTATTAAACACCACATTGAGTTTGTACGCTCAATGTGGTTACCTTTTAATCTCGTGCAGTCATTTTATCGAAGTTCTCCTACTCCGTCGCTTTCTTTTTTACCTCCGTTTGAGTCTCAGTCATTCCTTCAACTTGATTTCTGGTAACTTTCTCAACAAGTCAAAACTTGTATTTTTTTTCATCTATTTGTTTACCTTTTCAGATTAAAAACAAATTCAAATCACACTTTTGTTGAAATAATGCATTCATATTTCACTTATTCATAAGATATGACACGTTATTAATACGAAATAAGTCTCTTTTATTAACGTTGTCAATCCCGTCATATTAGCCATTCTCCCCCCATATCCACTATATATTACATAAAAATAAGCGAAAAATAGGGTTATTAATTTTCCTAGCAGAATAACTGATAGGAGATTACAATGCCGACACATAAAAATAACAAATAACAAATAACAAATAACTCGATATCAAACACAATA
Source organism: Vibrio sp. 1-1(7) (assembly GCF_013048485.1). Taxonomy (NCBI): domain Bacteria; kingdom Pseudomonadati; phylum Pseudomonadota; class Gammaproteobacteria; order Vibrionales; family Vibrionaceae; genus Vibrio; species Vibrio sp. 1-1(7). Next base: position 37,192 of record NZ_VHSP01000002.1, read on the forward strand.
GAGATTGTCTCTCTTAATTGTTCAAATGAGTTGATGTTGTGATCGGTGTAAACCGGCTATTTTCAATATGAAATCACCAAGGTTCAAGTGAAAAGCAATCTCTCCAGCAACGTGGCAACTCAAGCAAGAGAGAACAAATGTTTCTCATGTTCATACGTTATAGCAATGAACATAGTGCTCAACAAAACGTGAAAGGTCCCCAAGTGAAAATAAGTCCAGAAAAATATCTTTTAGACTGGCAAGTCAGCCAAACAATTGCTGAATCTATGCCGCCTCTAATTGGCCAACTCTATCGCCAGCAAGGCGTTGAAATTCTACTCTTTGGTAAAACGCTGGTTAATGCGACAACCATTGATATTATTAAAACTCACCGAGTCGCACGACGCTATATCGGGGCGTCTTTAGCACTTGAGCAAAGCATGCCACTTTTAGAATCCCTTGCTAGAATGACCGTTTCGCCTTGCCGAATCGATCTTGGCCAACTCGCCCATCAATACTGGCAACAGCATGATGATCAACATGCGTTACAAGATTATTTACAGACCACACTTCGAGAAGTATTAAATGGCGAAACAATCCATCAGCCTAAAACCGTGGTTTTATATGGTTTTGGCCGTATTGGCCGATTACTGGCTCGCTTACTGATTGAAAAGAGTGGTCCCGGCTATCCACTTCGCTTGGGAGCCATTGTGGTTCGAGGAGGCAAAGATGGCGATCTTGATAAACGTGCAAGTTTATTAAGACGAGACTCAGTACACGGTCAATTTAATGGTAGCATTATCGTTGATCATGAACGAAATGCCCTAATTGCCAATGGTAATTTCATTCAAGTGATCTACGCCAACTCTCCTCAGGAGGTCGACTATACCCAATTTGATATTCAAAATGCCCTTATCGTTGATAATACTGGCGTTTGGCGTGATCGCGAAGGGTTAAGCCGTCATCTTGCCTCCCCAGGAGCCAGTAAAGTCTTACTCACCGCCCCAGGCAAAGGCGATATTAAAAATGTGGTGTTTGGGGTTAATGAAACGATTATCCAACCCAGTGATAACATCATTTCAGCCGCCAGTTGCACAACCAATGCTATTACGCCGATTTTAAAAGCGATAAATGACCAGTATGGTATCGTTTCAGGCCACATTGAGACCGTTCATTCCTACACGAACGATCAAAATCTTATTGATAACTTCCACAAGGGGCAGCGTCGCGGTCGTTCAGCTTCACTCAATATGGTCTTAACTTCAACGGGAGCGGCAAAAGCGGTGGCAAAAGCACTCCCAGAACTCTCAGGTAAATTAACCGGAAATTCGATTCGCGTTCCAACACCGAATGTTTCAATGGTGGTCGCAAACCTCAATCTGCGAAAAGAAACCAACAAAGAGGAATTAAACGAATATCTACGCGGTATTGCGATTCATTCTCCTTTGTCGGCGCAAGTTGATTACAGTGATTCAACCGAAATTGTCTCAACTGATTTGGTAGGTTCTCGCCATGCTGGAGTTGTCGATGGAGCCGCTACCATTGCCCAAGGTAACCGCTGCGTTGTTTATGTATGGTATGACAACGAATTTGGTTATAGCTGCCAAGTGATTCATTGTATGGAGCAAATGATGGGGGTTCGCTATACAACTTACCCGATGCAGTGAAACCATGAACTGCACAGCATAATAAAAATAAATCCGCATGGGCTGAGTGACGCTATACTCAGATCTGACGGGAATTCCTCCAAATTTGCCGCCATTATTGCTGATATTGGCGGCTTTTTTTAAGATTCATTAACGCCTCATCAGCCGACAAAAATTATCGCCGCCTTCGTTGTCTATCTTCATCGTATGCTGTATCGGTGCTCATAAAGTTTGGTTATCTCTATGTCACACCATTATATTTATCCTCAAACAACTTAGAGTTGTTTGAGGATAAATATAATTCGCCTGAATGTATTTTCTTAGAAAATGATATCACAATAAAAAACAATCTCATGAATACAACAATGGTTATTCCTTTATTGAAATAACTAGATTGCAATCTTGAAAAACAATCAAATAGATCTCTCTATCTATATGTGTATAATTCAGTAATTCTAGATCATAGTAATTATTCATGGTTTTTAGTTTGCGTTTACAATTAGCCAAGGCAGCATCTTGCCATAATAAAAGACACCGTATAAAAGAGCTTAGTAAGTTTATACTCCGCTCTTATATCTATGCTTCCCATTTCCAGCAAATGGTGAAATTATTTATCAATCACGACAGAAAATACCTTTTCATTCGCCAACCTAATTATTTAATGAAATGTATGATTCCTTTTTTACATGTTGGCATGAATAAGAATCAGATTATTCAACTACTCGATGACCACCATTCTTGGTTAGAACATCGATTTCAGCGTCTAGCCATTGAGAAAATTCATACAGAAAAATTATATTTAGCGGAAATACCTATCGGAGACGATAGGTATCCATTAACACTCAGCTTTGATGGAAAAATACGAAAAGAGGGTGAACTAGCACTATCACTTGAAAATGCCAGTGGGGATGCATATTACACCCTAGGATTTACTTTTCAAAACAATAAAATATTGATTGGATGTATACAAGGTACAACGAATGATAACGGCTTTAGCCGACTATTTACCAAAGCGGTGTTCGGGTTAAGACCTAAATCATTTATGGTAGAAGCATTGCAAATTATTGCTCAACATCTAGCTATTGAACATATTTATGCTATAAAAAATTCAGCCCATATCTATAATGCCAAACGGTACAACAAGAAAATAAATTTAAATTACGATCAATTGTGGCAAGAACATGATGGTACTGAACATGACCAATGGTTCTATGCGTTACCAATTGAATCTAAAAGAAAAGCAATGGAAGAAATCAAACGCCCTAAAAGAAAAATGTATCGAGAAAGATATCTGTGGCTTGATCAATTTAAGGATGAAATGATTCATTCACTGCAACCGTGTTTATTATGCTCTTAATCCTGATTTTTAGATCGATACAATGTCAAGGCCTCTGCCTTGTCTAAAGAAACCACAAACTGCGGCAAAAATCAGCTTGAAAGGTAAACAAGCCCTAGTGAGTTTAAATATATGTATTGATTTTTTATTCCTCTTCGATACGTTATGATGATGGCTCATAACGTATCGGAGTAAGGATTATGTATCGATTTTTAGTCACCACACTCACACTGGTATGTGGGCTTTTCGCTTTGATTTTCAGTTTGTTATTGGCGATTCCACTAATGATCGTTGCGCTTATCACGGGTAAACGCTTAGAAAAACAATTAAAACGCCGTCCATTCCATCAAGCAAAAAATAATGAAAACAGTGATGTGATCGAAGGAGAGTTCGAAGAAGTCTCACGCCGAGATCAACACTCTGATCGCCAAAGCGATGAGGACCAATCCAGATAAGCGATCAATCACTACGGCCCTCGCTCGTAATTTATCCAGCAATTTCGGACTAGAAAGCAATAACGTAATCAGGCTGTACCAAAGCCCATCAATGATAAATGGTGTGACGATGATAATGATTTTACTGACTAGCTCACTGCTTTGCGAAACAAACTGACTAAAAAGTGCGATAAAAAATAAGGCAATTTTGGGGTTAAGCAGAGAAATCAATAACCCTTCTTTAGCCGACTGAATTATGCTCACCGACTCACCGGATTCGAGTTTTGCCGCTACCCCACCTTTCGAACGTAATGCATTAATACCTAAGTAGGCTAAATATCCCCCACCTGCGTAGCTAATCAAACTAAAAAGTAGTGGAGAGCGCTGTAGCACTACAGCAAGGCCGACAAGAGTAATAAACGCATATCCTCCAATCCCCAGCGCATGAGCCCAGGCTGTTGCTAACCCATTTTTACGCCCACCTGCTAAGCTATGTTTTGCCACCATAGCCAGACTTGGCCCTGGAGACATTGCTCCTAAAATAGAAACACTTAATAAAGAAAACCACACTGTTAACGTCATTTCGATAACCTTTACTGATAAAAATTTCCCATCACTTATGGTGACGTTAGATGTTCGGCCAATTGCAACCGGTATTTTACCTAATGCACATTACTGAGCTTAGGGGTATGCTTAGCGAAAAGACCGCCCTTTATAAGGACAGGTGATGATTTCACGATAGGAAACAACACGGTGCAACAACTGAATAAGGATATCACTTTATTGTCTGGTATCGGACAACTTTCCACAACGCTAATGGGAACCGGGTTATTTATGATCCCCGCGATTGCAGCAGGAATAGCGGGAAAATATTCTTTATGGGCGTGGCTTATTTTATTTATCGCGATTTGCCCCATCGCTCTCACTTTTGCTGCATTAGGCAAACGCTACCCTAACGCAGGGGGCACAGCCTACTTTGTGCGTAAAGCCTTTAATGCTCGCTTAGAGCGTGCCGTTGCATGGCTATTTGTCAGTGTTATTCCTGTTGGCGTTCCAGCTGCCGTTGCCCTTGCCGCTGGATTTTTGCAAGCATTGTTACCCGCACCGTTAGCCAACCCCGTTTTTTGCCAAGCGCTGACCATCGCACTGTTAATCGGGGTTAATCTTGCCGGCACAAAATCATCAGGACGCCTGCAAACGGGGATCGCATTAAGTATTTTCGCTCTCGTAGCCAGTTTTTTCTGGGTAGGCGAAGTCACGACACAAGACTTAATCATGCCAGCATTAACTCACGATTCTCTTTGGTCAATCGGGGCCGCTTTAGGTGTCATGTTTTGGTGTTTTGTGGGCATAGAAGCTTTTGCTCATATGGGCGAAGAATTTAAAAACCCGCAGCGTGATTTTCCAATTGCCATTTTGGTCGGCTGTTTTGTTGCAGGAGCCACCTATTGGGCTTGTTCTGCCGTTATTTTAAAATTTGGAGCCTACGGGAGCCCTGAGTTTGACAGTGCTTCCATTCCATGGTTAAGCGATCAACTATTTGGCTCCCAATTAGCTGCCGTCATTAGCCTAATTGGATTCTTAGCTTGCTTTGCCAGTATTAACCTTTATACCCAGAGTTTATCGCGTATGGTCTGGGCACAAGCCCGAGAATACCGTCCGAAAAGCGCAATTGCTCGGCTATCCATTCGTGGCGTTCCAGCCAATGCGACTTGGGTTGTGGGCTTTATTTTGCTTATCTCGTGTATTTTAGGAGAGCTATCAGGTATTGATCTTGAGTTTTTCCTGAAATTGGCCAACGGAATTTTTATTTTGGTTTACCTACTGGCAATGTTTGCCGCCTGTAAACTGTTAAGTGGATTTGCCAAACTACTAGCAACGATTGCCTTATTTTTATGCAGCGCGGTATTTCTCTGTTTAGGCTGGTCGATGCTCTATGCATTAGGCATTTTCCTTCTCCTCGTTTTTCCTTGGAAAAAGGCGGAGAAAACCCCTTCTCCTGTTGCCTAAACTGATAAAAAGCTCTCAAATACACCCGAGAGCCTTGATGACTTTGTTAAACATCGAGTGTTTTTTGATGGGCCAACACCCTATCAATATCCGCCGCACAATGGCGCTCTGGTAGCTGCTCCCAACGCTCACCCCAAGCACGGTTTACGATACGACCTCGTTGTACTGCGTGACGTTTTGCCATCTGATTCGCCCAACGTTGCACGTGTTGATAGCTTTGTACGTCGAGAAACTCAGCGGCATCATAGGCGTGGCCCAACACTAGGTTGCCGTACCAAGGCCAAATGGCGATATCAGCAATGGTATATTCGTCACCAGCAATGTAACGATGTCTGGCCAATTGCTTATCCAATACATCCAACTGGCGTTTTACTTCCATTGCAAAACGATTAATCGGATACTCAAATTTTTCTGGTGCATACGCATAAAAATGACCAAACCCACCCCCAAGGTAAGGCGCACTACCTTGTAACCAAAATAGCCAATTCATCACTTCCGTTTTCGCGACCCAAGCCTTTGGCAGAAAATAACCAAATTTTTCAGCGAGATAAAGTAAAATATTTCCTGATTCAAACACGCGTATCGGCTCAGGTGTAGATTGATCGACCAGCGCAGGAATTTTGGAATTGGGGTTAATCTCCACAAACCCCGAACCAAATTGATCACCCTCTCCAATTTTGATCAAAAAAGCATCATATTCAGCATCAGCTACGTCTAAAGCAAGTAACTCCTCTAGCATGATCGTTACTTTTTGCCCATTTGGTGTTCCCATCGAATAGAGCTGAATGGGATGCTCTCCTCTAGGTAACACTTGCTCAAATCGAGCGCCTGAATCTGGGCGATTAATACTGGCCCATTGACCACCATTATCCTGGTCTATCGTCCACACTTTTGGGGGTACATACTCGTTAGCCATGCTGATTTCCTTTTGATGAAAAGTCTTGTCGAATATGAGAACTTGGTTGCTAAAAACCGTCTCTACAAGAAATAAGTGTAGCTATTTGTTCCACTCCGTGTATAGTGAATCTCGGCTCTTAAGAAGAGCTGTTAATGCGATATTAAGTGTAAGTTTTTTCTCAGAAAACCATCGAACCTTTTCGTTTAGTGCCTGTGCAAGTTTACCTTCATCTACCGTTTAATAGCTTATCTATCGGCCACTTATTGTTTAGTGTCATTAAAATATAGAGGTAACTATGTCAGCTAAAGTGACAGGTTCAGTAAAATGGTTCAACGAAACTAAAGGTTTCGGCTTTCTAACTCCAGATAACGGCGGAAGCGATGTGTTTGTACACTTCAATTCTATCGTTTCAGACGGTTTCAAAACTCTTGCTGAAGGCCAAAAAGTAAGCTTCAGCGTAGAGCAGGGCAAAAAAGGCCCTCAAGCAGAACAAGTTGTGGTTCTGTAAATAGAATCATGAATAGCGCGATAATTTATCGCGCTATTTCTTTGTCTCTGCTTGTTTAACCCTTCATTGGTTCCGCGCTATCCTTCTTTTTGATCCGTCAAACAAATTCCCATCCAGTGACACCGAAACTTTCAACCGCCTTAATTGGAGGTCATACGACATTTTGCTTTACACATTATGTGGGATGCTGCTAATAAACACGCTATTTGACTAGCATTTATATCGTATTAGTGTACTAATAAATGATGTTTAATTTTAATTGATGATGACTTATGGCTAAAATCCCGAAAAAAGTAAAAAATCCACCAGCACAAAATACCAGTAGTGAAAAAATACCCTTAACGCAGCACCAGACACGTAAAAGAATTGAAGATATTTTAGAGCAACGAGAATTCGATAAGCAGTACGGTGCGTAACTCAATCACGTATGGTTTACTGCCTTTTAGTGTGTTTATCCTTTATTCAGCATACTGAAAGGCGTCTATCACGATTTGGCTTGCTTTTGCTCCCCATCTAACCTCCGCTCTAAATCCGCTCATTTTTCAACCAATTCGCTTTAAATTACGACCCTTTTACTGATTTATTGACGTAATATTTTGTGCCCTGCAGCACATTTGTATACCATACCTCTCCCCGAAAATATCTACACACAGGGAGAGATTGATGACTCCACAAGCTCGTATCACGCAACAAGCTCATCGAGAGGCACTCACAGCCATTGTCTTAGCACTTTGTTACTTGCTCTGGTGGTATGTCTCTGCTTATGGATTTTCTGCTCCTCAACAAGACACAACGATGCCAACGCTTTACTGGGGGCTACCGCTTTGGTTTTTACTCTCTTGTATTATCGGCCCGATTCTGTTTACGGTTTTATGTGCTGCCATGGTCAAGATCTTTTACCGTGATATTCCACTCGACCCGATGGCGCGTGATACCCATGAATAACGTATTGATCATCCCTTTAGTGGTCTACCTTATCGGGGTATTTGCTATTGCTTTTTTTACCCGCCGTCATCAGGCTAACGGTAATTTTCTTAATGAATATTTTCTAGGTAGTCGTAGTATGGGCGGGTTTGTTTTAGCCATGACATTAGCTGCTACCTATGCAAGTGCCAGCAGCTTTATTGGTGGGCCCGGTGCGGCTTATAAAATGGGGTTAGGCTGGGTATTACTGGCAATGATTCAGTTGCCCGCAACATGGCTAACACTCGGTGTATTGGGAAAAAAGTTTGCCATAGAAGCTCGTCGACATAATGCCGTCACACTCAATGATATGCTATATGCGCGATTTAAAAGCCGACCCGTCGTCATTCTTGCCTCACTGGCCTTATTGCTAGCTTTCTTTGGCACCATGGTGGTTCAATTCGTTGGAGGGGCGCGCTTATTACAAACGGTTACGGGGCTCTCATATCAGCATGGATTATTCATTTTTGCTGCTACTGTAGGGCTGTATACCACCATTGGTGGTTTTCGGGCCGTGGTATTAACCGATACCATCCAAGGCATCATGATGCTAATTGGCACGATTATCTTGCTGGCTGGCGTCATTCATGCTGGCGGGAGCTTGGGAGACCTAGTCACCGAACTGCATCGTATTGACCCAGCATTAGTCACGCCCTATGGCCCAGACCACTTTCTTAGCCAACCGTTTATGCTCAGCTTTTGGGTGTTGGTCTGTTTTGGCGTTATTGGCCTTCCTCATGCCGCTGTTCGTTGTATGTCTTATAAAGACAGTGCTTCTTTACATAAGGGAATGGTAATTAGCACCATTATGATTGCTCTGCTGATGTTTGGGACTCATATCACCGGAGCACTGGGACGAGCCCTCATCCCTGAATTGGCAAGCCCAGATCAAATTATGCCAACACTGATGGTGACCGTATTGCCTCCTTTTGTGGCTGGTATCTTTTTGGCGGGGCCGATGGCGGCGATTATGTCAACGATTGATTCCCAATTAATTCAGTCCTCTGCCACCTTACTCAAAGACTTATACATCAATTACATTAACCCTCAGTTAGTGAATGAACCTAATGCTGAACGAAAATTTAACCGTTTATCGTTATGGATCACAACGATTTTTGCCCTGTTAGTCTTTGTTGCTGCGACCAATCCACCTGAAATGATCGTCTGGTTAAACCTCATTGCCTTAGGCGGGTTACAAGCGGTCTTCTTGTGGCCATTAGTTTTGGGGCTCTATTGGCAAAAAGCCTCACCAATTGGTGCATTAAGCTCTATGGTTGTTGGATTGACCACTTACCTTAGCCTTATGTGGTTTAAACCGGATCTTGCGGGCATTCATCCGATAGTGCCCACATTACTGCTCGGCCTACTGAGTTTTATTATTATGAGCCTTGTCAAACCTCAGCCAGTTGAGTCTAAAACATGGCTTAAAACTCGTTAATATACTAGGGTCTGTTTATCTTTTGCGGTTAAATTTGTTCGAAAGATAAACAAACCTTAGGGGATAAATCAATCGGATCAACGGTAAGTGCAGCGCTCTCTCCACTTACCGTTCTGAAACGCACTCTTCTCTCGCGGCCACTTCTAATTCCGCCAAACTTTTCGGTTGAGAAAAATAAAAACCTTGAATAATATCAATATCCAATTGGCTTAATACTTCCATTTGAGGCAAGGTTTCCACCCCTTCGGCAACCACACGAAAACCAAGGCTTTGTACCATACTCACCAGCCCTTGTATAAACGCTAAGTTTGATGGTTTTTCACTGATATCATTAATGAAAGATCGATCAATTTTCACCTCTTTAATCGGTAGCCCTTTCAAGAGAGATAACGAAGAAAAACCCGTCCCAAAATCATCCAATGATAAACTAAAGCCGGCGCTTTGTAGTTCTCTTAATGTTCGATAGCTCCTTTCTTTATCTGAAATTGCAGCCGTTTCTGTGATTTCTAAACAAAAGAGCGCAGGGGAAAGTCGATAAGCTTTAATTTTTTCTAATAAGTGACGGGTAAAGTGACTATGCACTAACTGACGCGCACTAATATTGACCGAAATATGGTCTAAACTGCGTAACCATGATGATGAAGCAACATCTTGACACACACGATCCATAATACAGTCTCCCAGTTTCATCATTAAGAAACTGTTCTCTGCGACCGCGATAAATTGGTTCGGCGGAACCACACCTAAGGTGGGTGACGACCATCTTGCCAGAGCTTCGACAGAACAGATCTGTTTACTGCGATTATCATATAACGGCTGGTAATGAACGTGTATTTCACCTTGCTCAATCGCTTGACTAAGTAAATGTTCGGTTTGTAAATGACTTTCAAAAGATTGATGCATTTTTTTCTCATAATGCATCACCTTGCCGCCACCCATTTGTTTCGCACGATACATGGCGATATCGGCATTTTTAATTAGTTCATCAGCATTCAATCCTTGGCTTGGATAAAATGCAACTCCAATACTGGCTTGACTGACCAATTCAATATGTTGGTAGCACATCGGTTTTTCTACCGCACGCAATAAACGTAACGCCAGCTCAGAGGCTTGATGTGTGTTGACAACATCACAGAAAAAGACAAATTCATCACCACCAAAACGACCAATAAGATCCTGAGAGCGTAATGATTTTGTCAACGCTTCAGCGACATGGCAAAGTAACGCATCGCCGACTTGATGACCGAATGTGTCATTAACCATTTTAAAACGATTCAGATCCATCATCATCACCGCTCGAGGTTGCCCAGGATGCCGTTTGATATGCTGTTCGATGACTTCCATGACCTTACGACGATTAGCAATTCCTGTCAGCCCATCGTAATAAGCCATTTGATGAATTTTATCGGCTGATTCCTGTTGCTCTGTAATATCAATCATCGATCCGACAATTCGAACTGGCTGACCAAGATGGTTGCGAATCGCCGATCCATTCATCTGTACCCAAATATAGTGTCCATCATCACGGGATAAGCGGAGTGTCATTTTGAATGGCGTCATAGTGGTCAGGTGTTCTTGAATCATTTGTTCAAATGCCACCATATCTTCAGGATGAATACGGTTCAGAAATAACTGAGGGTCAATCACACCGGATTGATTAGACTGAGTAAAACGCAACATGACACTCAAGCGACCATTCCAGTAGAGCCTTTGTTCAAGCAGATCCCACTCCCAAATACCATCATTTGAACTACTAGAGACCACTTTCAGCTGCTGCAATAATTGCTGTGACTTTTTATGCCGTTGTTGGCTGGTTTCAATCAATGCATCACGTTCAATAAACAGTGATAAAATATCTAAATAGTTATAAAACATAGCGGATTGAGCAATGCTTGGCTCACCATTTTGCTTTTCAACCACAGTGACAACATCCCAATTTCCCTGTTCTCCTCGATTAACCGGAAGGACAGTAATGACACAGGCTTCTGAAGTCTCTAATTGCGGTAGGTTTCGCACATCTTGCAGGATCTCATTTTGAGACATCACCTCATGACTACTCATTAAACTGCGTTGGGAGATTAATCGATATTGTTCGTAACGGTGCAGCTCTGCTCTCTTTAATTGGCACTGATAGAGTGTTTGGGCATCAAGAATAGACTGAAACCCCTCTTTAGCTAAAGAATAAAGGTTATCAAACAGCTCAGAAGGAGAATGTAACGCCTCATACAGCAAAGCATATCGAATCGATGTTGGATCAAGATCTAACGGTTGATCAAGCGATATCGAACCACACGACTGACGAATCACTAAGCTTTGCTCAATATGAAACACTTCTCGCCGTAGATCGACTCCAGCGATACGATCTAACGCTCGCTGGAAAACGGTACGCGTCAACACTTCTAACTGTTGATCAACCGTGGTTAGCGAGGGCGTAATTCGACCACCTGAGAAAATATTATCAATCCCAACAATGGCAAGATCATCAGGGATATCAATATTATGCCGTTTCAGTTGTTCAATCATGCCCAGCGCATTTTGATCAGTAGCGCAAATAACCGCCGAACAACGGTTCACCGACAGCGTTAACCACTCTTCCGCCGCTTGTCGCCCTCCCGCTAACTGACAATTTTCAACACTAAATAATTGAGAGGTATCAAAGGTTCGATGGTGATAACGCTTCACACACTGTTTAAAAGCATTAAATCGAGAGCGGATATCCGTAACAGAAAGATCACCACAAAAACCAATGTGTTGATGGCCTAATGAAACCAGCCACTGATATAGCTGCTCAACGCCACTACTTTGTAAACTGGAAAACTGTTCAACAGGCAAAGGAGCATAGCTTGCCCCCATGGAGATAACCGGAATACCCATCCGAGTGGCGGCTTCCACATACGTGTTTGCTGCCGCATGCAATACGACCACCAACGCATCGATTTGATGTAATGCAATGGGCAGTGAAAAATCACGGCTATCGCCAGAACGAATAATAATAAGATTGACGCCTTGTTGTTCCGCCAATTGACGGAATGTGGCACTAATTTCTCCCATATAGAAGCCACTAAGCATCGGCATCACAACACCGATCGTCACTCTAGATGCACTCAAATCGCTAGGCATATCATCACTCATCCTTGAAAAGAAAAGTTCATAATGCCTAACTGCTTAATATTTATAAATGCTGTACTGTTAAAAATGATTTCAATCGCACATTTAGTGCACTAAAAGAGCGATGCAAACCACTATCGCCCCCATTCGAGCCCAAAAGCGAAGCATCCGAGCAGACTTGATTTATCTGTGGTTTATTGACTCATCACCACTAACGATTTACCCAGCAACCACTCAACTTGTTGCTCACTTCCAGCCCCGAATTTCTCTTGCACGAGCTTATAAAGACGTTCAATCGCTAATTGCGAAAAGGTTTCAGCACGCTCTGCCGCCACCACATGGTGAAAAATCAAACGAAGAATGGATAAAAACCGCTCATTTTCTTGTAAGGCGCGTAACCAACTATGAGTAAAAGCCTCGCTTCCTTGTTCGAATTCTAAATCTTGTAGCAATAAGTTAAAAATAGGCCCATCAAGCGCTAATGCGAAATCCGTTTTTTTAGGAAAATGATGACTAATTCCCGTCCTAGAGACGCCGGTTTGCTGGCTCAATGTTGTATAAGACATTTTGTCATACCCCAATCTTAATAATTGATCGATGACAGCGTCCATAATTATCTGGATAGTGATCTCTGTGTCTTCTTTACTACGTTTTGGCATGATTTAGACTCTTCTATAACAGTATTAGTATCTCTTTCAACCGGCGGTAACTCATCATTCGCAATAATTTTAGGTATCAAAAGAATCATCTTATAATCCCTTGAGCAAGACAATGAAACACCTGTCATTCTGACAAAATACTGGCACATTGTGTGAAAATTCTTAGATATGAGTCACAACCCTTCTCTATTTCACTCACCAAATAGCTAGCCGTTAACGCTAGGCTTAATTTCAGCTCATGGCTTAGTAAGGTGATTGAGTTGGCATCCTCGGTTCAAGAGAGGTAAAATAACCTTATATTTTGAAAGAGGATAAAGAGATGAGTGATCGATGCTACGTAGAAAATGAAGTCTGTGAAGCATGTGGTGTAGCGGGAGAAATGGGCTTTATCATTAAAGAAGGTGATGAAGTTGCCGAAGTCACTGTTATTGCAGATAACCCAACACTTCTGCAACAGGAATTAGATAAATATATTCAGTTAGCTAAGGAAGTGTGCAGCCATGTTGAGCACCAAGTGCTACCTATGGCTGATGACGCAAAAGAGTTGCATGCTCGGTTTAAATTTGAAGTCAGCGCAGAAAAACTGATCTTTGAACTTAAATCTCGCTCTCTAGCACGCTAAACCGTATCAGAAAGTGAGCGCACCCACGCTCACTTTTTCCCTTAAGACGCCCCATTAAATGAGTAATACAATGACGGGCATACACGGCCCCAACGGATACTGAGAGAACAGATCATGCCACGCTGGTTAATGTACATACTAAGCTTACTCTGCTCTTTTTCTTTGGTCGCGGCCCCTCTTGATCAATACCAAATCCTGAACCATTTAGATAACTATGGCAATTTGAATTTACGTAATAAACCCTATACTCAACTTCCAGAAGGTTTAACGCTGAAAGGCAATCTAAATATTGCTCAAACCGCGATCCGAACGCTCTCATCAGGGTTGACGATTCAAGGTAGTTTAGAGGCATCGAATAGCCAACTGGCACGTATTCCTAAAGGCACTTTTATTCGGGGATATGCTAATTTACTCGGTACACAAATCACTCAGTGGCCAGCAGGAGTAAACGTTGGCGGTTACTTAAACCTCACCGATACACCATTAGTACGTTTACCGCCAAGGCTGACCGTCAAAGGAGACTTAAGCGTGGTACGAACCCCGTTAGAAGCATTACCAAATGGGCTAATCGTACAGGGTGATCTGTATATTGGCGGGTCTAAGATTACTCGTTTTCCAGAGACGATGACCGTCAATGGCAATATTTTTTTAGGTGGCAATCAAATCCAACAATGGCCGACCAACTTAACGTTAGGCGGCGTGGTCGCGAGGTAGTTTTTCTATGAGAGAATTACCCTAAAGGGCCACCAAGAGTAAGCTGACATAACTGATAATATTGATCCAACTGGCCACTGAACAACTGATCAACAATCTCTTTTTCCTTCACACCAGAAAGACGACGCTTTAGCGCTTCTCGCACCAATAACACCACATGCTGCTCTTTACTTACGTGACCCGATTGCATCGGACACCACAAACTCAACGCTTGGCTTAAAGCGCTCATTTTTAGTTTGGGTTCAAAGTTCTGCACTTCATATTTCAAGACCTGATGTAAATGAGGGTACACTGCATCTGTGCTTGAATTTTCTCGCAGGCGATGAATCACCGCCAAGCTGAGGTCACTATGTCTGATCACTCCCGCTTGACGAGGGAAGCTATCGGGTAACCGGACAGAAAAATCAACCTTAGTGATTTGCGTGTTAGGGAAGAACGTCAGCGCCGACAAGCAATCTAAAGGAATCCAAAGTGCTTGATGGGCTTCAATCGCGTATTCTTGCTTACCCAGCTTAAAGAGTACTAACCCTTGATTAACCTGTATCAAGCTATGTTTAATCGCACGTTTTCGCGCCGTCACTTGCAAATAAGGGAACGTGCAAGTTTCTGACTGAATAGCGTAGTTCATGGTTTGCCTCATCTCATTAGAGGGCGCTAAGAGTAACGCTTCTCGATAAAAAAGCCAACTGAACTGAACCTTACCAGCCCGATTCTGGTCTGACCTTATAAATTCTGTGCGAACAGTAGCTGCGACAGTTTACTAGTATGCGTAGAATAAGCCCGATTTATTATTTGATGTACAAAACTATGACTTCAACCAACGATCCATATTTCGATATTCGTCCTTATAATGACGAGGAAATTCCTGCCGCCATTGACCGTTTGATCAATGACGAAGAGTTTATTGCCGCGATTTTGCAACACCGCTTTGCGCGCCAACCTGCCTGGCTCAAACCTCTAATAGGGCCACTCGTAAAAATTTATCTTAAATTGAAGTGGGCCAAGCTTACCTCCGTGGAAGCGATTCAACTGGAAGTGAAAAAGTATCTTGATCAGACATTAGCGCACACGACTCAAGGAGTCACCTACAGTGGGTTAGATAAGCTAGACAAGAACACCTCGTATTTGTTTATCTCTAACCACCGTGATATTGCGATGGATCCCGCACTGGTCAATTATGGTCTGCATCAATATGGTCACCGAACGGTACGCATTGCCATTGGCGATAATTTACTCAAAAAACCCTGTGCGACCGAATTAATGCGGCTGAACAAAAGTTTTATTGTCAAACGTTCCGCGAAAGGTCCACGAGAAATGATGAAGGCACTCAGTACCTTATCAGCTTACATCAAATATTCTCTCGATACGGGCAACTCGATCTGGATTGCTCAAAAAGAGGGACGCGCAAAAGATGGTAACGACTTTACAGACCCTGCCATTTTAAAAATGTTTCACGTTGAGGGACGTAAACAAAAAATTGAGTTTGCCGACTATATTCAATCGTTAAAAATTGTACCAGTGTCCATTTCTTATGAAAATGACCCGTGTGATATAGCAAAAGCGCGTGAGTTATATGAAAAAGCGACCCTCGGTCAATATCAAAAGGGAGAGTTTGAAGATATAGAGAGCATTATTCGAGGCATTGTCGGCGATAAAGGGCGAGTGCATGTCGCTTTTGGTGATGTGATTAGTGAGCCCTTCAACACACCAGAATCATTAGCGGCTGAAATTGATCGACAAATTCACCATCACTATCGTCTTTATCCGATCAACTATCTTGCCGCACAAGTAGACCATGAAGGGATAACAACACAACATCAAGCACAATTAGCGGATAAATTACAACATTTACCTGACGGTGCGCATCGCTATTTACTCGATAGCTATGCCAACCCAGTGAAAAATAAGGCGTAACCGTCTATTCGCTGAAGCATCGACGAACGTTGACGCTTCAGCTGATCATGACCTCAAAATGAGGCTGTTATTTGACTACCTAATCGCTGACCACGTCGATATCCGTTTCTGGTATGCAGCAACAGGCCAACGCTTGTCCTTGATGCCGATCTTCTTCTTGTAATGCTGACACGTCTGGCTGAGAGACCTTGCCAGACGTCACTGTCACTTTGCATGCTCCACAAAACCCAGCTCGGCAAACATAAGGCATGATAACCCCTACTGCTTCGGCCTGTTCAAGTAAACTGCTTTGGTTATTACCTTGAAAAGTTTGACCATTAACACTAACTTGTACGGCTTGATACGATTTACTCACCGACTGCTTGGTACCAAAGACCTCCTGATGGTAGGCACTTTCTGGTAACCCCTGTTTTAGCAATAAATTTTTCGCTTTTTGCATAAAACCATCTGGGCCACAGACAAAAACCTGACGCTGTATCAGATTAGGCACTTGTTTAAGATGAGATAAGGATAGTCGCCCTTTTAAACCAAACCAATCTATCGGTGGCTGGGTTAAACAAATCATCATTTTGAAGCCTGGGTAAGTTCGCTTTAACTGCTCCAACTCTTCCCGTACAGGAATATCGTTCACTGTCCGACATTGATGATAAAACACCACATCTTTTAATTGGCCTTGATCGGCCAGATAACGAATCATCGACAACATGGGAGTCACCCCGCTGCCAGCTGAAAGTAATAACAGAGGCTGATACGACGGCTGAGGCTGTAAATAAAAATGCCCATTCGGTGATTGTGTTTCTAGTGTGTCTCCAAGGTGTAAATTATCCAATAACCAGTTGGAGACTAGCCCACCTTCAATACCTTTAACTGAAATGGCCAAACGGCCGGGGCGAGAAGGGCTAGAAGAGAGCGTATAACAGCGAGAAACCATTTCCCCATCCAACATGATGTCAATCGGTAAATGCTGACCGGGTAAATAATCGGGCATGGCCTGATCCGATTCCAACCAGAAGGTAACAAAATTATTGGCTATTGTTTCACGCTCTACGCAGGTCATTTGATAACGAGTCAATCGGTGATCGATATAGATTTCTTTCTTTTTGTATTCGAGCACTTCTATTTCATCGCCAACATGAATCATGCCTTCATTTTTGGCAATCAAGTTTTGACCGAAAAACACTCCACCCTGTTCATTGGCACGAAACTGAGCCAATGTGTGCAAAGGCTCTTTCGATGCCCGAAACGCGCCTTTCTTCACATCGACCGTTGTTAGAATGCAGCGTTCACAAGGTTTTACCGCTTCAAATTCTACTTCCCCAATTCGAATACGCTTCCAACCATCTTCAGCAAAAGGTTCGGTTCCAGAAACGACTAAATTGGTTCGAAACTGCTCCATACTGTGCGTTTCTGCGCTCCGGCGATTCAGTTCATCTAATGAGCCTTGGCTAATCACCAGCACAGGATAACCATCAGCAAAACTGACATTACTACCCACTTTTTCACGTATGCGATGAGATTGCTCTCCAGTGAACAACAACTCAACGCGTCGGCCCAATATATCACTAAACCAATCATTGGCTTCATCCGTGGTGGTATAAGCAGTAAAACGGTCTTTCCATACTTGAGCTTGAGCTGGTTGCATTTTAAATGTCTGGTAACACACCTTTAATGAGGGCCTATTGGGAGCTGAAAATATCAGACCATTCGGTGTCAATACCGAGCGAATGTTAACCATGGCGGGGTACTGTCTCGCTGTCACCATGCTGCCATCCGAGAAAGCCAACATAAAGCGACGATCAAACATCAAACCTTGTTTTTCAACCCAAGCACTGGAAAGAGACAATCCACCAATCGACTTTACGGGATAGAGCAAAATTTGTGCAAGCAGCGTTGACGACATTACGATTCCTTATTCATTATTATTCTCTACACTGGCTATACTAAAACAAATAAAGCAAGATTCAATCGTCCTCAAATGTTCACAAAGCCCCTTTCAGCCGACTTTTCTTTCAAGAAAAAGATGATATTGTGCCGCTTTTGCTCTATCATCCGGTCGCTTAAACGGAAGCGTTTGCGTGATATCAAACGGTTGAGTTTAGGCTCCAATCATTCAACTTATCCATGGTGGGAGCAATTTATGACAACACTTACGATCACTCGCCCTGACGATTGGCATGTCCATCTACGTGATGGCGAGGTTCTAATCGATACAGTACGCGATATTAGCCGTTATAACGGGCGCGCCTTGATAATGCCTAATACCGTCCCACCCGTCACCACCACAGAAATGGCGCTGGCTTATCGTGAGCGGATTATGGCAGCAAAACCTCAGGCGCATTTTGAACCCTTAATGACGCTTTATTTAACAGACAACACCTCTGTTGACGAAATCCGTAACGCCAAAGCCTCAGGAGCGATTGTCGCCGCAAAACTCTATCCAGCAGGTGCAACCACCAATTCAGATTCCGGTGTTACCGACCCGAAAAATATTTACCCGGTTTTGCAAGCGATGCAAGAAGAAGGGCTACTACTCTTGATCCATGGAGAAGTGACCACGCACGATGTCGATATCTTTGACCGAGAAAAAACCTTTTTAGAAACCGTGTTAGCCCCGATCGTGCAAGATTTTCCACAATTAAAGATTGTGTTAGAACACATTACCACCGCCGAAGCCGTTAACTTTGTCCAACATGCGGGTGACAATCTCGCAGCGACCATCACCGCACATCACTTACTCTTTAACCGTAACCACATGTTAGTTGGGGGTATTCGCCCGCATTTTTATTGCTTACCGATCCTCAAACGTGCCACTCACCAAGATGCGTTGATTGCCGCCGCCACCTCCGGTAATAAGAAATTTTTCTTAGGTACCGACTCAGCTCCTCACGCAAAAGGCAATAAAGAAGCCGCTTGCGGTTGCGCAGGCTCTTACACCGCACATGCCGCTTTAGAACTTTATGCAGAAGTCTTTGAACAGGCAGGAAAGCTGGAAAATTTAGTCGCATTTGCTTGCCATAACGGGCCTGATTTTTATGGGTTACCACGTAATAGTGATACTGTCACACTCACTAAACAAGCGTGGGATGTGCCGGCCTCTTTGCCATTTGGGAAAGAGATTGTCACCCCAATCCGCGCCGGCGAAGCTGTGCAGTGGATGGTTAAATAACTCGTTTAAAATCCTATCAACAAAGCGATAATACACGATTTTTATATTGCTCCGGTGTCTGGCCGGAGTATTTTTTAAACATCGCAATAAATGGACTGGCTTGGTTATAGCCTAGTGTTAATGCCACCTCTTTGACTGACTGTCCGTGGCGCAGTAGTTCCATCGAATAAAGGTAACGCACACGTAATCGCCACTCGGTAAAACTCATTCCCAATTCGGCTTGACAATAACGAGCAAGGGTACGCTCGGTGGTATGAATCCGCTGTGCCCATTCTGATAAGTTCGTTTCATCGGTTGGATTTTCTTCAATCGCCTGCAATATCGGGGCTAAATATTTATGATCACTGGTCGGTAAAAAATGGTGCTGTGTTTCTTGAGTCGCCAACTGATCTAATAACACTTGCACCAAACGTTTATCCTTAACATTATCGGCAACACTTACTTCTCGCTGACGAAAGTCATCAATAATTGCTGACACAATCGGTGTAACTTTAATTAAGCTGGTTTTATTAGGAAAGGCATGTGTCATATCGGTGGCAATATTGAGAGAGCAATACTCCAATGGTCGACGGTTATAACTTTTATGACGAATACCAGCCGGAACCCAAATTGCTAAATGTGGCGGTGCGAGAAAACGTGTATCTTCCGCTTCCATTTCTAAGATGCCACCCGAAATGAGTTGTACTTGCCCCCAATGATGGCTGTGCTCTCGTGTTTCGGTATTAGAAAGAAAGGCTTCAAAGTTCATAAATACATCGGATGGTGCGTGTTCGATTGATAATGAGGGGTGAAGGTTTCTTGCTGGCTTTATCAAACTTGTCTTCCTATCGCTCAAGGTGTCTTTTTAAAGATATATATAATTATATAGACCTGTCACACTACCGCCAATACTTAACTGGCGATAAAAACGATGATTTATTTACTTCCTTTATTTACGGTGCTGATTTGGGGAGGCAACTCCATTGTCAATAAAATGGCCGCGAGCGTCATAGAACCCAGCGCAATGAGTTTTTATCGCTGGTTTATTGCCGTGCTCATTTTAAGTCCATTTTGTTTACCCAAGGTGTATCAACAGCGCCATCTGATCAAACCTTATTTACCCAAACTTGCCGGTTTAGCGCTACTAGGGATGGTACTCAATCAATCACTAGGCTACTACGCGGGATTAACAACGACGGCCTCTAATATGTCGTTAATCACCTCTCTCGTTCCGCTGCTGAGTGTCTTTATTAGTGTCCCTTTGTTGCATAAATCAATTTCTGGATTAAGCATTGCGGGCGGTATCATTTCATTTATTGGTTTAGCTTTAATGCTTGGACAAGGCGATATGCTATTTTTCCTTCATCAACCCATCACTCAAGGCGATGGCTTAATGGTACTTGCCGCAATCGTTTACGCATTTTACTGCGTATTACTCAAACGCTGGAAAATGCCTTTTAACAGTTGGATCCTGATCTACTTACAAGGGGTATGTGCCGTGATTATGCTAACGCCACTCTGGTTAACCAGTGAGCGTTTACTTCCAACCGAAGGCTCTCTATTTCTCATGGCGTATGCCGGCATTGCCGCCTCATTGCTTGCGCCTTGGATGTGGATAAAAGCAATCAATGCCATTGGGGCCGACTCTTCAGCAATGTTCATGAATTTATTACCCGTCGTCGCTCTTACACTAGCCGCCACCTTGCTTGGAGAACAAATCCATCATTACCACTTGTTCGGTGGCTTAATGGTCATTAGTGGGGTGATTTTATCGCAATTAAAAACTCGCCGAACAATGGCATTAAAACCGATAGAAAAAGCGCCATCGCTCTGATATTCACTGACCGCTCAATGTTCGTTTTTCATAAAACGAGCATTGAGCGAATGAATTCATTGAATTTTATTGAGTAAACCGTACACTTATACGCTCAAATGACTTCAAACATTTATACCCAAACAACTTAGAGTTGTAGCTAGGCGGCAAGTAAGTAAATCCCCATCAGCATAGACAGGCTATGTGATTGGGATGAACGAACATAGCCAACACCCCTACAGCTTCAAGTAGGAAGGATATATTTAGATGAAAATTGAAATTTCTTAGGTATAGCACCTCAACGTATAAGGATATGCTAGTGAAAGCGGTTCAACGCCATCAAGAAATTATTGAACTTGTTCAAACTCAAGGTTTTGTGAGTACAGAAGAATTGGTTGAACGGTTTGATGTCAGCCCACAAACCATCCGCCGCGATCTTAATGAATTAGCTGATGCCAATAAATTACGGCGTAATCATGGTGGCGCTACGATCGCGACCAGTTCTGAAAATTCGTCGTATCATACACGCCAAGTCACCTTGCAAACAGAAAAAGAAACCATCGCCGCCGCTTTAGCCAAACATATTCCAGACGGTGCCACCCTCTTTATTGACATTGGCACCACCCCAGAGGCGATCGCGAGAGCATTAATGATAGAACACCATCATTTACGCATTGTGACCAATAATATCAATGTTGCAACCATCCTCATGAATAAGCCTGATTTTAGTATTATTCTTGCCGGTGGCGAAGTGCGCAATAAAGATGGTGGCGTTACCGGTGAAGCGACTTTAGATTTTATTTCTCAGTTTCGTCTCGATTTCGGTATTTTGGGGATCAGTGGTATCGATTACGATGGCTCTCTGCTTGACTTTGATTACCATGAAGTCCGAGTGAAACGCGCCATTATTGAGAATAGCCGTTGTGTTTATCTCGGTGTTGATCATAGTAAATTTGGTCGCAATGCGATGGTTAAACTCGGCACTCTCGCTGATATCGATTTGGTGATTACCGATCAACCGCCACCAAAAGAGATCGAGTCTTTCGCCCAAGAACATGAGGTCACCATACAAGTGGCACTGTAATGCAATAGAGTGGTTTGACGGCCAATGCTACGCTGGGTGGAGTGGTCAATAATAATCCGCTACCGCTCAGTGAAACGGCATATTTTTATTGTCATGGAAGGTTCATTTTTCTTTGCTGTAATATCTACATCATCAGTCAGAGAAAACATGCATGACCTTAACGCTCAAACAAATCACATTAAGTGAATCAACACTTACGAATGCGAAAGCGGTGGAATATCAATGGGTTCGTTCTCTCTATGTCGAAGGCTATCACCCTGATGATATTAATCATTACATAAAAACGTGTTTTGGCGGCGATGATACGTTTGCCGACCTCTTCCGTCGAGTTGCACTACAGCAAGAGAGTTTATATGTTTTACTCCAGTACGTCGGATGTGCACCTTCAAATCGTGAATTTTAGCTTCGCTCGCTGATCATAATCAATTAGATCTGACTCGCATTATCCTAACCCGTCACTTTCCTCTTGGCGCGTAAGCTTTATCCTACTCCCTGTGTTTTCAATTTCTTAAGCGATCATCACACTTAGAGACCAAACGAGCATAAAAAAACCTGAGCATGGCTCAGGTTCCGGTTACAAAAACTGTTAGTCATTTAACTAGTAAGGAATAGAGCTAACAGCCAGCTATGCGTAACGCCAGAAGCTTGTGCACTCTTAACTGATCGGCGGCCAAACCAAAAGTGTTAAGAGAGAACAAATGGGCGACCTTATGGCCGCCCTATTTTTATTATCCTTTCACGCCGCCAGCGGTAAGTCCTCCGACAAGCCAACGTTGTGCAAGTAAAAATACGGCCGTGATTGGTAATGCTGACAGCACGGCTGCGGCGGCAAAGTCTCCCCACAGATAGTTTTGCGGGTAAAGATATTGCTGCATACCAACGGCAAGTGTGTATGATTCTACATCAGAAAGCAGTAATGATGCTACCGGAACTTCACCCACCACCATAATAAATGACAGAATAAAGACCACAGCCAAAATAGGCACTGATAGAGGCAACAAAACTAATCTAAAGGCTTGCCAAGGTGTCGCACCATCCAGTGCTGCGGCTTCTTCTAACGAATTATCAATCGTTTCGAAATAACCTTTGATTGTCCATACGTGCAGAGCAATACCGCCAAGATAAGCAAAGATCAAACCACCGTGAGTATTTAGCCCTAAAAATGGAATGTATTGCCCAAGCTTATCAAACAGTGCATAGATGGCCACTAAAGCCAGTACTGCTGGGAACATTTGGAAAATCATCATCGCTTTTAAGATAGTGTCTTTACCTTTAAAACGCATACGAGCAAAGGCATATGCGGATGTCGTGGATAAACAGACGATAAAAATGGATGAAATCGAAGCCACTTTTACTGAGTTCCACAGCCAAGTCAAGACAGGAAATGGCGGTGGTGTGACGGTGCCATCAGCATTCGTCACCGCAATGCCCAACGCCAGTTTCCAATGCTCCAGTGATGGTCTTTCTGGAATCAGGCTGCCTGTCGCAAAGTTACCTTCACGAAAAGAGATAGCAATGACCATTAACAATGGGAAAATAATCAATGCTAAGAATGCCCATAACGCGAGATGTGAAGCCCAAACGCGATATTTGAGCGATTTTCCTTGAACCATAGCCATATTCGTCGCTCCTATTTAGTTCTGAGATACTTTGGTAAAACGTAAGTTGAGTAATGCTAATGCTCCCACCAGTAAGAAAATGAGCGTTGCAATCGCACTGGCTAAGCCAAAGTCCTGACCACCTGCACCTTCAAACGCAATACGGTATGTATAGCTAACTAACAAGTCGGTATAACCGGCAGGCTCTGAAGTACCAATCATGTTTGGACCACCACCAGTTAACAATTGAATCATGACAAAGTTATTAAAGTTAAAAGCAAAACTGGCAATCAATAATGGCGTTAATGGTTTAATCATTAACGGTAGAGTGATACGGGTAAAGTTCTGTACAAAGTTGGCTCCATCAATGGCTGACGCTTCATAAAGATCGTCAGGAATCGCTTTCAGTAACCCCATACATAAAATCATCATATAAGGGAAACCAAGCCAAGTATTGACGATAAGCACCATACATTTCGCTAGGAAAGGATCAGAAAACCAAGCTGGGCTCAGGCCAAACAAGCCTTGTAATACCATATTGATTTCACCAAAGCTTTGGTTAAACAAGCCCTTAAAGATCAATATCGAAATAAAGGCTGGAACCGCATAAGGAAGGATCAGCAGCACTCGGTAAATAGCACGACCTTTTAAAGCTTCCCACTGCACGACACTGGCCAGAATTAAACCGATGATCAAGGTAAAAGCAACAGATAATACAGAAAACACCACGGTCCAGATGAAAATACTAATAAACGGCTCTTTAATACCATCATCTTTCCAGACACGCTCAAAGTTGTGCGAACCAATGGAGACAATAAACCCTGGAGAAACATTATTTCCAACAAATTGGCCTTGCTCATCAATAGCTTGGTAAAAGCCGACATCCATATTAGGACGAAGCAATTCACCCGTTCTATTATTAAGCAGTGTTTCTCCATCGTCTTGTAAGGTATACAACGGAACCACTGCAGCAAACTGCCGTAATCCACTCATTCGAATATCTGCACCGGACGGAAAGTGAAGATCAATCGTCGATAATAAACTACGATATCCAACGATGGTTTTAATCGGCTCAGGCTCACCTATCACCTTATCGACAGGCTCAAGATCGAGCTCTGAAGGAACATTGCCTGATAAGGTAAAACTCTCTGTGGTATATAAGGTGTCACCATCTTTAATGACAATCTGATATCCATCATCCGTGTGATGTAATGTGAAAGGATAACTTTCACCACTTTGATAAGCTTGGCTCAGTAGCACCGTTTGCGCTCTTTCAAAAGAAAGCTGATTTTTGGCGCTGTAGTTAGTAAACGCTAAGTTTACTGTGTAAGCGAGTGGAAACAGGATAAATAGAATCATCCCTGCCACACCTGGATAAATATAACGATGTGCGTAAGTTCTCTTACTGCCAAAAATATATAAAGCTAATACCGTAAGAAGCATGGTAAGCAATGCAAACGCAAGCTCACCGCGAGAATACATTAAAATCGTTGCGTAGCCATTCACGATACCTACTGCGCCTAAAACGGCCCATTTAATAAAGGCACCCTTGCTGACTGGTCGTGTCTTGGCTGAAACTGGCATCGCCTTTGTATCTTGAATTGACTGCATATGACAACCTGCTAGCGAATTAAAAACTGGGAAAGTAAGGAGAGGTTACCCCCTCCTCAAAAATTAACACGATATGAATGACGCTTAAGGTTTAGCGAGTCATTTGTTTTTCAGCATCAGCAAGCGCTGCGTCTACTGTTTGACGGCCATCCACAACATTGATGATTGCGCTCTTCGCCGCACCCCAGAATGCGTTCATTTGTGGGATATTTGGCATGATTTCGCCGTTCATTGCGTTATCCATCGTCGCAGCAATGCGCGCATCAGAATCGAGTTCACGTTGGAAAGAATTTAGAGCTACAGCGCCTAATGGTTTATCATTATCCACCATGCGTAGACCTTCATTGGTCAATAAGTAATTCTCTAAGAATTCAACGGCTAAGTCGCGGTTTGGTGAAGCGGTACTGATACCAGCCGTTAGTACGCCAACAAACGGTTTAGATGACTTACCGTTAAATTTAGGCAATGTAGTCACACCATAGTTAATGCCTGAACGTTCAATGTTATTCCAAGACCAAGGGCCATTGATCGTCATCGCGGTGTTACCTTTGTTGAACTCCGCTTCAGAAACAGAATAGTCCATATCAGCTGAAATCACGCCTTTATCGACTAAACCTTTCACAAAGTTCATGGCATCTTTTACACCTTTTTTAGCGATTCCGGCATCTTTAATGTCATAGCCGCCACCTGTATATTTAAAGGCATAACCCCCATCAGCAGCCATGATTGGCCAAGTGAAGTACGGTTCTTTTAGATTCCACATGATGGCTGATTTACCCTGTTTTTTCAGCTTAGCATCAAGTTCAGCCACTTCTTCCCAACTTTTTGGTGGGTTAGGTACAAGATCTTTATTGTAAATAAGAGAAAGCGATTCAACAGCAACAGGGTAACCAATAACTTTGCCATTATATTTCACTGCATCCCATGCAAAATCGACGATACCTTCTTGAATACGTTGTGAAGGTTTAATTTCTGCTAGCAAACCGGCTTCTGCGTAACCACCAAAACGGTCATGAGCCCAAAACACGATATCTGGACCATCGCCTGTTGCTGCTGTTTGTGGGAAACGATCTTGCAGACCATCAGGGTGAGCAACCGTCACCTTAATGCCTGTATCCGCTTCAAATTTTTTACCTACTTCAGCAAGACCATTATAACCTTTGTCACCATTGATCCAGATTGTCAGTTGTCCTTCTTGAATAGCAGCGTTTGCACCAAATGAGCCAAGCGCAACCAAAGTACTTAGCGCGACAGTGCTTAGGGCATTTTTCATATTCATATCCTTTTATTTGTGTTGTAGGGCTCACCGAATCGAGGTTATGCCATATTTCGCCATATATCATCGGTAAAAAATGGTGTGACCTCATCCTCCTCCTTTCTACGCCCTCGCTATTATGACCTATTTTCGTGATCTACATCCTCTACAGTTGGCGATGTAGATCACAAAAAAAATACCGACTGTGATCAAGTTCAACTTTACCTGATTAAATAATTTGAACTGGATCTAACTTAGTGTTTTTCAAGCCGCCACCCCTCCTCCTTTACTACTCCCCCTGCAAAAAAAATGCTTAGGAGGATGTGATTCCCCTTGGCTTTAGAGAAACTAAGCACATCCAAGAGTGGATGGTAAGAACCCTTTCCAGTATTCAAAATGGTACTGGCTTGCATTGCCAAATTGGTTTGCTGTCATAAATTGAGTGTTCGTGGTAATTATTGTACGGGGGAGACGCTCATTCATGTCGGGGGAGGCAAGCTAATTCTTGGCTTTGATGGGTGATGCTTTCTATAAACCTTTTGTTTATGGACATCACCCTTTCTTTTCTTACTCACACGTTAAAGGTAACTCAGCGTAGCCGCTGAATCGCGTGCATTACCATGAGAAATGATTCACCTTAACAAAAATTCCTACTGTTATTGCCTGTGACATAATTCATATAATGATAGGCAGTAATCAATAAAAAAATCTTGATCGAGGACGAGCTAGATGGCGAATGTCACGTTAAAAAATGTATGTAAAGCTTATGGCGATGTATTAGTTTCTAAAAATGTTGATTTAGAAATTAAAGAAGGCGAATTCGTCGTATTCGTCGGCCCATCAGGCTGCGGTAAATCAACATTGCTACGTTGTATTGCTGGTCTGGAAGACATTACCTCCGGTGATCTATATATCGGAGAGCAACGAATGAATGATGTTGAACCGTCTAAACGTGGTGTTGGTATGGTATTCCAATCTTATGCACTTTATCCACACCTTAACTTACATGACAACATGTCTTTTGGATTAAAATTGGCCAAGGCCAACAAAGAAGAGATCAGTAAACGTGTCAAACACGCGGCAGATATTTTACAACTTAGCCACCTACTAGATCGTCAACCTAAGGCATTGTCTGGTGGGCAGCGTCAGCGTGTCGCTATTGGCCGGACCTTAGTCTCACAACCGAATGTTTTTCTACTTGACGAACCGTTATCCAACCTCGACGCCGCTCTACGCGTTCAGATGCGTTCTGAAATTACCAAACTACAACGCAAACTGGGTTGTACGATGATCTACGTCACCCATGACCAAGTTGAAGCCATGACCATGGCAGATAAAATCGTCGTGCTCGATGCTGGGTTTGTTTCACAAATAGGCAAACCACTGGAATTATACCATTACCCACAAAATCGTTTTGTTGCAGGTTTCATCGGTTCCCCCAAAATGAACTTTATGAGTGTAACGATTGAAGAAGCTGAAAAAGATCAAGTTAAAGTCAAACTGTCTAATGGATTTACCTTCTGGATTCCTGTCGATGGCACCACGGTCGAAAAAGGCTCTCGGATGTCATTGGGCGTTCGACCTGAGCATTTATTAAAAGCTGAAGATGGCGATGCACAGATTGAAGGTAAGGTGATGATTGTCGAAAAGCTGGGTAATGAAACCCAAGTGTATATGAATGTAAAAGGTTCAGATTCAGATATTATCTACCGCCAACCCGATACCTTAGATATCGAAGTCGGGGATAGCTTAACCATTGGTTTACCTGCGCATCGCTGCCACTTATTCCATAGTGATGGCCGTGGTTGCCAACGTCTACATCAAGAGAAAGGCGTGGTCATTTCTCGCTAAACATATTATTAGCACCCGCATACTGCCTCCCCCTCGACGAACATAGTCAGGGGGATATTTCATTCACGGATCATCAATACAACAAACAAAATCTGAGACACCACTCGCCAAACGACACCATCCGCAGTAAAGTAATCTCTCCAAAACAAGAATAATATGAGGCTTTATGAAACATCAATTAGCGCTTAGAGCTTTAGAGCGCGGCGATTTACGCTTTATCCATAACCTTAATAATAACCGCAATATCATGTCCTACTGGTTTGAAGAACCGTACGAATCTTTTGATGAACTAGAGGAATTGTATAATAAACATATTCATGACAACGCTGAACGACGCTTTGTGGTTGAGAATGCAGAGAAAGCGTTGATCGGTTTAGTTGAATTAATCGAAATTAACTACATTCACCGCAGTGCCGAGTTTCAAATTATCATCACCCCAGAACACCAAGGAAAAGGCTACGCGCAAACCTTAATTCATCGGGCGCTGGATTACTCTTTTACCATTCTCAATTTGCACAAAATTTATCTGCACGTCTCTATTGAAAACGATAAAGCCATTCACTTATATAGAAAATGCGGTTTTATTGAAGAAGGTCATTTAGTGCAAGAGTTTTTCATTAACGGCAGTTACCGCGATGTCAAACGGATGTATATCCTACAAAGTGACTATCTGGAAAAAATCAAACAAGACTAAAACTCCCCATAGATATCATTCATCATCAAAGACATCATGGAAGCAAAAGAAATTTTCTTTGCTTCACAACCAAAACCACCGGCTTGGCCGGTGGTTTATATTAAGCAGCGTTGCGACTTAACATAATTAACGATTCAATCGGGCAAGCGCTGCAAAAACGCTTTCGACCGCAACCGCGCCTGGGTCTTTAACGCCGCTTAAACTGTCGCTGGCTAAATAAGACGAGCGACCAGCATTGGCTTTGTCCATTAACGCGGTGGAAGCACAGCCTTGCTCTGCAGCGTGCGCCGCTTCTGTTAAGCTTTGTCCTGCCACTAACGCTTCCAGGGCAGGTTGTAGTGCATCGATCATGGTTCTATCACCCAGCTCAGCACCGCCGTATTGTTTCATTTTATTTAATCCCGCCACGAATGCACTCGCCAGGGGTTGCCCTTCGCTCATCTGTTGCCCTGCCGCGGTAAAGAAAATCGACAATAACACGCCGCTTGAACCGCCCATCACGGTGGCAAGACGCTCACCCACCACACCTAATAACTTATCGACTTGCGCGAAAGGCAATTGATTAGCTTGGCTTTCACGATAGATTTGTCGGGCTCCAGCAGCAAACGTGGAACCGGTATCGCCATCGCCGACTAAGCTATCTAACCGATTTAGCTCACCTTCATTATCGATCAAGGTACGGCAAATACAGTTAACGATCATTTGATGCTCAGCATGCTCGGAGGCTTGATAGTGCAGTTGATCGGCTTGCTTTTCGACTACGCGGCGCGCAACTTCGTTAACCGCTAACGGGGTTGGCCAACTGCTGACCTCAGTTGGAGCCAATAATGCCGCTTCCAGCGGCGGATTTAAATGCAGTAGTGAGAGGGAAAAGCCTTTCATATCTAACGCCGTCATAAGAGGTGCAGGGCCGACTAAGTACTCGATTGTGGTCGCTAATGAAGAATGGCACAAATCACGCGTTAACAGGCTCATTTCAAGATTGGATACACCACCCAAGTTATTGAGTAGCACCGCGACTTTATCATCACCCGTTAACGGATAAGCGGCAAGCAGCTTTTCAATCATCATCGCCAGAATATCGCGGCTATTTTGCGTTGCTAAAACTGAGACTCCAGGTTCACCGTGGATACCCAACCCTAGCTCAGCATGACCGGGAGCGACTCGCTCACTATGCGTTTCACCCGGCAAATGACAGCTGGATAAGGCCACGCCAATACTAGCGGTGCGCTGAATCGCCATTTGCGCAGCTTCAGTGACGGCAGAAAGTGATTGACCTTGCTCCGCCATATAACCGGCAACTTTGTGCACAAATAAAGTGCCAGCCACACCACGAGGCTGCTTATTGTCGGGTAGAGCAATGTCATCACTAACCATTACCATCTCAACTTGATAACCGAGACGCTTGGCTTTTTCCGCCGCTAAACCAAAGTTTAACCGGTCGCCAGTGTAATTTTTAACAATCAACAGACAACCCGCTTCACCGGTCACTTGCACTATCGCATTAAACACTGCATCAACACTGGGTGAGGCAAACACATCGCCACATACCGCGGCAGTGAGCATGTTTTTCCCAACAAAACCAACGTGAGCGGGCTCATGACCAGAACCACCACCAGAAATAATCGCCACCTGACTTTTATCCCAATCACGACGAACCACGATGCGAATGTGCGGATCGATATCGAGTTGTTCTAGGTTTTGCCAAGGGCTGGTTAACACGGCCCCTTCAATCGCTTCATTTACTAATTGCTCTTTGTTATTCATCAAAAATTGAGTCATCACGTTATTCCTTGGATTACAAGTTAATCAACAGCTTTGATTGTGCGGATGACACTTCCGATCAGCAAAAAAAATCTCACGTTGCATAATGGAACGGTTTTGATTTACAGATTGGTTCATAATGAAACACGATTGACGACACCTCTCTTTAGATTGTGAGTTGAAACGATATCACGTGACCCTCAACTTCTTTCTATCGCCAAAAGTTGATGAACCCCACGAACGACTTAGCTTAGTCACGTTCACGACAAATAGAACATACACGATAAATGAAAAAATACCCCAAGTGCTGGGGTACTGTGGAGCGTATGAATAGAAAGACAAAGCAGCCAATAGCTGCGCTGCTTTATTCAAATAGAAGATCAAGAAAAGTCGTGTGATTAAGAAAAAAAAGAATTAAGCGGCAGAAAGATGCTCAAACGCTTGATATAAACTGGCGATGATCACTCGGCTTGATTCAATCCCAGGATCTAAATAACCACAACTCTGTTCGCCTAAATACGCCGCCCTGCCTCGTTTAGCTGGCCAGGGAATAGAATCATGAGCCACTTGCTGACAGGCATGGTTCAGTGCTGCTAAGCTCTGTGCCATGGTATGCTGGCGAGCCACGCTCCGCTGTAACGTTTCTGCGGCGACATACCAGATGTCATACAGTGTTTTATCTTGGTATTGTACATAGCCTCGGATTTTAATCCCTTGCTGCCCCGTTATTAAGGCTCGGTTGAGATCCTCAACGCTCAGGGTCATTTTCCCCTCGACACTACAGGCTGCACGTTGGAACAGCGTATAGTACAAAGGTCCACTCGCTCCCCCCACACCAGAAAGAAATACAAAGCCCAAATTTTGCAATAAATGCGCGATACTCATATCAGATAAACTTGGTAGCTTACTGATTAATAAAGTACAACCACGCTGAATATTCACCCCATGATCGGCATCACCAATTTCTGCATCCAATTGATTCAGATACTCGCTATGCTGTAATAAATTTTGACTCAGTAATTGTAACCAGTGATACACCATCGCTTGGGTGAGCATGGTTTATTTCCCCCATTGCCAGTAGGAAGTATCCACCGGCGCTTGCCAACAAGATAAAGCGAGATCATCAAGGGCGAATAAAGTCACAGAAAAAGCATTGGGATGCGCACCACGGCATACAGTCTGAGCGACACAATCGACAATCGTCACCTCACTCTGGCTAAATTGTTGCATCACTCGCTGGCAAATCTCGCTTAATTGCGGTTCACTTTGTTCACTCAACCCATTGAGTAAGAGTAAATAACGTGGCTGATTAATCGTCGCAGCAGTAACAAATTGCTGCTGCCATTGATAAGTCACATGCGACCAATGAATTTGTAATCGAGGTCGTATACACGCATTCAGTAACACATGCACCATCTGTTGCAACACCTCAGAAAATGTTCCTGAGGTTAGCTGCATAATACCTTGTTCATTGTGCAGGCCGACGCCAATTTTGATCTGGTCAATCCGTTGATCTGGCTTGGGGGATGGCTGGCCCTCAAAACCGACACTGATGGTATGACATTGTGCCGTCCATTGCCGCGCTTGTTCAGTTAACTCACTCAGTTGCTGCTGACCAGACCAACTCGAATCAGCGAGCTGTAGGCTGTAAGCGCCAAGCAATTTTTGCAACATAACAATCCCTGCAAGCCCTTTGCCACCCATCGAGCAGTGAGCTGGCAAAGGCGCACAATCATCATCCACTAGACAAAAATCAACCAAATACCCTTGTTCGGCTAACCATTCGGTTGCCATTTGAAAATTCAGCACATCACCGGTGTGGTTTTTCACTAAAAATAAGATCGGCGTAGAAGATGGGAAATGTGTTTTGACATGCTCCGTGATTTGTAATGCAGATGGCGCAGTAAAATGCTCACCAATGCACGCAGCCGCTAGCATACCTCGGCCAACAAACTCACTGTGTAATGGCTCGTGACCTTGCCCACCACCGCTGATGAGCGCAACAGGCGAAGGAGAGTAACTCAAAAAGTGGTCATCAAATACATTATACACGAGTATCACTCCACACTATTTTTAGTTTTAGCCAAAAACTTTATCACGAGCGGTAAATTAAGCAATTGAACATTCACAAGTTTCATAATGAAACAGCTCGTAGCCAATAAAAGTTTCATCATGAAACGGTCATTAGCTAAATTGTGAGCTATCTCTTTTTTGCTGGCTTAATGTCACTCAAAGCATGATGAAATGTGAAACAAGGTTTTTATTGAACATCCGGTTGGCAAAACTAATTGCCAAAGCACAATGAACACCTTACTACTGAAAACAGCACAGGATTAATCTGCTTCAAACGATATGTTCACCATATTCATGCAATAAACAATACTAAGGATCAATAACGTGGAAAAAATTTTAATCTCACCCAGCAAATACATTCAAGGTAAAGGCGCTATTCATCAGGTGGCTCGCCATGTCACAGGCTTTGGACAGCGAGCTTTCGCTATCACCGATCCTATGGTGTTACCGATGGTTGAAGATAGTCTAGTAACTCAGTTTGCTGGCTTAGACATGCATCTCAACTTATCGCCTTTCCATGGTCAATGTAGCCGTAATGAAATTGAGCGCTTAGTTCAGGTCGCCAAAGAGGATCAGGCGCAAGTGATTATGGGCATCGGTGGCGGCAAGGCACTGGATACTGCGAAAAGTGTCGCTTACTACTTAGACTTACCGGTGGTGATTATCCCAACTATCGCCTCAACCGATGCGCCAACCAGCTCACTGGCGGTGATCTACACCGAACAAGGCGAGTTTAGCGAGTATTTATTCTTCCCTGCAAATCCTAATATGGTGTTAGTCGATAGCGAAATCGTTGCCAAAGCCCCAGTGCGTTTACTGGTTGCAGGCATGGGGGATGCACTCGCCACATACTTTGAAGCGCGGGCAACCATTGCCTCCGGTAAAGCAACAATGGCAGGGGGCCTCGCCACCAAAGCCGCTTTTGCGATTGCTCAAGCCTGTTATCAAACGCTCATGGAAGATGGTTACAGCGCAATGATGGCCGGCAAACAAGGCCTTGTTACCCCCGCATTAGAAAATATCATTGAAGCGAATACGTATTTAAGTGGCATTGGTTTTGAAAGCTGCGGATTAGCTGCTGCACACGCGATTCACAATGGTTTGACGGTACTAGAAGAGTGTCATCACCTCTATCACGGTGAAAAAGTCGCCTTCAGTACTTTGGTGCAATTGGTACTAGAAAATGCACCTAAAGAAGAGTTCGCTGAAGTTCTAGATTTCTGTCGCCAGGTAGGTTTGCCAACCAATTTACACGAGATGGGCGTGACGACCATCGACCTACAGCAAATAATGGCCGTATCTGAAATGGCCTGCGCTGAAGGCGAAACCATCCATAACATGCCATTCCCAGTAAGTGCCGATCAAGTCTATGCGGCGATACTCACCACTCATGCTTTAACTACCGCGTAATCGTATTATTTATCCCCCAATCTGATTGGGGGATTCGTTTTTTAGCCATCTTCTTGTTACGATATCCTCAGCCTCCCTACCCGCAGATGTATTTATGGTTTCAGATACCTATAAGCAGTGGAAAATTTTTGTCGATACTGGCTGGTTACCCGCTAAAGGTAAGCATGCCGAGCTCTACCAACAATGGCAACAAGCTAGCCAGTTTTGCCAAGCCAAACATTGGCAAAATCCAAAGACTGTAAAAGGTTCAACTTTTGACGAAATTCTTCAGTCACAGCAAAACCTACTCTGTTTTACTAACCGAGTCTTGGATGCCATGATTGAAAAGCTACGCGAACAGCCTTGGTTATTTTGTATCACCAATGCGCAGGGAATCACCTTGCATATGCAAGGCGCAACGTTTATTCGCCAAACCTTGGCCAATCTTGGTTTACATCTAGGGGCTGACTGGACAGATCAACGAATCGGTAATCAGGCCATCGAACGTTGTCTAATCACTCATCAAGCCCAGTTTTCTAGCGGAGCCGATCACCTGAGTAAAGCACTACATCCTTGGTTTTTCTCGGCGGTGCCTATTTTCGACCCGATGGGTGAGCTATTAGCGAGTTTGACCTTGGTAGGTGAAACCGAGCAACATAACGAGATGATCGACGCACTCATTGAAAGTGCCGCGCGCGAAATTGAAACCTTACTCAGCTCCGAACAACGCCTCACACAAGCCAATACCCTGCTCACCCAACGTGATGTGTTATTAGAAGGCATAGAGCAAGGGGTGATTACTTGGCAGTCTTCTGGGCATGTGCAATACATCAATCACTGTGCTCGACAATGGCTGGGGTTAGATGAAAGCCACATTGGCCTACATATTGAAGCACTATTCCATTTTCCACCTGTGGTTGAACAGGCCTTAGTGAACCGAACGAAACTGGAAAAGGTCGAAGTGATGGTCGATTGCCAACATAAACTGCTCAAAATCACTCTTTCTCTCAAACCATTGAGCAGCGGTGAAGTGATGGCATTATTTCACCCCAGTGAACCACAGACTCAATATCATGAGCGTCACTTTATTGGCGGCGACTATTGGCAACCTGAAGAGAATCTTTGGCTATTGGAAGGCCATCCTTGCCAACATAGAGTTGAAAAAGCGGCCAAAGTCTCAGTACCGGTCTTGTTACAAGGCGAAGATGGGGTGGGTAAGCTTTCGCTTGCCTTAGCTATTCATCATAAAAGTCAGCAACGTCTCGCCCCATTGATGATCATTGATTGTGCGGCTTTACAACCCGAGCAATTAGCCCAAGCACTATTGGGAGATGACCAACACAGCCAGCCATCAAAATTTGAATTGGCTTATAATGGCACACTGATTTTAGAACATGTGGAATATTTACCCCCTAACTTACAAGCCAGTGTATTGGCGATTTTAAAAACCGGTTTTTTGACTCGATTGCATAGTCAGCAAATTATTCCTGTCAATGTACGATTAATTAGCACAAGTAGCGCTAATTTAGACAAATTAGTGGAATCGGGTTTATTTAGCCGTCAATTATGCTATGCCATGCAAGGCATCGAGGTGTGTATACCCGCTCAAAGGGAGGCGGTTGATTATACTCGCGCTCTGATCTCACATATTCTGCATGGCGCAAATCGAACAATAACGTCTGATGCGCTGCAAACACTATTTACTTATAGCTGGCCAGGTAATCGCAGTGAACTCCTGAGTGTGATGGATAAAATCTTACTCAGCAGCTCAACCAATCAGGAGATCCATCTTCACGACCTACCCGATAAAATTCGCCGTCAATGCCATAGCGAACAACCCATTCAAAGCCTCGAATTAATGGAAAAAAATGCCATTATTCATGCCTTAAAACATCATCAGGGGCATTTGCAACAAACCGCTAAAGCATTGGGCGTTGGCCGAACAACGTTATGGCGAAAGATCCGCAAATACGATATCGATGAAAGTGCGATTGTTGAGCCTTCTGAGCAAAAGAGCTGAATGATACCCCCAACGACTTGGCGTTGCCAGATCATCGATAAGTGAGAATACTGTTTACCGTCTCTATAAACTGGCACCAAATATGCTTAATAAAAATACCTCGGTGATAAAGTCATCACGCTAAATACTTGGTTTAGAGGAAAGCATCATGGGCCATCTCTATAAAATTGAATCTTACAGCGAAGAAGCCGTCCGTTCACTTGCTCAGTTCATTCAAGCCAAAGGGGGGAAATGCTGCATTGCCGGCTTTGCCGTGATCACCAATCATCCTTTTAAAGAAAGAGATGCGGGGCGACTACTGCCATTGATTGGCAAAGTCACCGATAACCTTACCGAATGGGATAAAAGTCAGTTCGAAGTACTGAGTTAATCAACTAGGCGATATGCAACCGTTTCATATTGCAACGCAGATTGCATCACTGTCTACCAGTATCCGCAAACCATGCGGAGTTGCAGGTAGGCAGTAAGTGAAAGGCTATAATTGTCTTGTCAGCAAATCAACCACGCATGTTTTATATTTTCTAACTATATTTATATCCAAAGGTAGGTGACAAATTTGTCTGGAACAAATTTGAACAGCCGTAGGCTGGCCTTTGGTGAGAGCCACGGATGGCTCCCATCATCGCCATGGACATAGACAGGCGATGTGATTGGGGTGAACACACCCCTGCAGCTTCAAGTAGGAAAGGGATAGCTTAAATCGACAACATGCACTTAAGCGAGTTAGGTAATCCATGAGTAGCAAAAGGTTCTTTTTCACCTAAGGAAGGTTGGTTATGTTTATAACTAGGCTGTTTTTTCTACTGATTCTATGCTTTTTTAGTCTATCCGCCGTTGCGAAATCATTGATGACCTTAGTTTATTATGAGGATTTTCCCCCTTACTCTTTTCGCGATCAACAAGGCAATATGACGGGCATTTTGATCGATATTGCTGATCAGGTACTACAAACCAGAATGGGAGTTGAACTTATTCATCGAGGCTATCCATGGGAAAGAGCACAAAGAATGGTGCAACAAGGGCAAGCCGACGCCTTTATTACTATCGCGACCGCGAATAGATTGCTTTATACCGATGCCTCTACAGAAGCTGTCATTGTCGGCCCGATGAATCTATTTGTCAGCCCCAATAATGGGAAACTCGCACAAATAAAAAACGCCCAGACTATGGATGACCTCAGCCCTTTTTTGATCCTCGATTATCAAGGTAATCATTGGGGTAATCAGCATTTCCCTGAGGAGAAGTTTCAGCGTTTTTTGACGTCAAACTTATCCAATGCACTCATCATGTTGGCTCATGGCAGAGGCGACGTGGTTGTAACCGATAAGATTGTTGCTGATTATTTAATGGCTCAATTAAATTTGCAGGAGAAAATCCTCCAACTCCCTATTCAATTAACCGAAGTCAAATTTTCATTATGTATTAGTAACACTTCGTCTTTTCACCACTTGCTAGCAGAATTTAATCAACAAATGGCGCTATTTCGAGAGCAAGGTAACATAGATACGGTGCTGGAAAATTACCGATAACATACGGTTACGCCATTCCAATTCGATCCTTTCTTGATGATTAGAGTCTATGGTACGAGGAAATTCTACTTTACCGCCGTTAATTTGAGCGAATGACTAAAGAAAAAAGTCGTTAAGTTAACCATTGACACATATGGAATATAAGATATATGATATTTCATATGTAATGTAATTAGCGAATTATTCCTATGTTCGATCCAATTCTTCTTTACAAAGCGCTTTCCGAACAAACGAGGCTTAAGTCTCTGCTTTTAATGCAGAAACAAGGAGAGCTTTGTGTCTGCGACCTCATGGAGGCGCTGAATCTCAGTCAGCCCAAAGTTTCTCGGCATCTTGCCGAATTACGCAAGCACGGGCTTGTTCTGGATGAACGCCGTGGCAAATGGGTTTACTACCGAATCAATCCCGCCCTACCCGCTTGGGTCAAACAAGTGCTCGAGATCACTTTTGATCATAATTGGTCACTCGTTGAACATGAATTGCAAATCATCAAAGGCAAGTCATGTTCGAATGAGGTGAACAAATAGTGTTTATATTCCGTTGGTTTATCATTTTCAAATAAAAGAGGTTTTATGAGTCATATCTCAAGCTGTGTCGAAACCAGCGCTGCTGAAAAAATGAGCTTTCTTGATCGATACTTAACGGTATGGATTTTCCTTGCCATGGCCATTGGTGTCGGAGTTGGCGTGTGGTTCCCTCAGGCGGCTCAGTGGAACGAAAGCCTATCGGTTGGTTCAACCAATATCCCACTTGCCATTGGCTTAATCTTAATGATGTACCCGCCATTGGCGAAAGTGAACTATAGCCTTTTAGGTGAGGTGACTCGTGATAAACGCGCGATAACACTTTCTCTAGTGATGAACTGGATCGTGGGCCCTATCTTGATGTTCACATTAGCCATCATTTTCTTACGCGATCAACCTGGTTATATGGTAGGGCTGATTCTGATCGGCCTTGCTCGCTGCATCGCTATGGTGTTGGTTTGGAATGACATCAGTGGCGGAAACAAAGAGTACGGTGCCACTTTGGTTGCGTTAAATAGCGCGTTTCAAATTGTCACCTACAGTTTTATGGCATGGCTATTTATTACCGTTTTACCGCCTTATTTTGGTCTGGAAAGTTTCGTGGTTGACATCACGATCTGGGATATTGCACAAAGCGTGTTAATTTATTTAGGCATCCCCTTCTTAGCGGGTTTCTTAAGCCGAAAAGTATTGGTCTCAGCAAAAGGGGAACAGTGGTACAACGAGATTTTTATTCCACGTATATCACCGATCACCTTGATTGCGCTTTTGGCAACCATCGTTTTAATGTTTAGCCTGAAAGGTGAAATGATCATTGAATTACCGATGGATGTATTGCGTATTGCAGTGCCACTTATCATCTATTTTATGGTGATGTTTTTTGCCAGTTTCTACATCGGAAAACGTATGGGGATCCCTTACGACCAAAACGCCTCTATCGCCTTTACTTCATCAGGCAATAATTTCGAGCTAGCTATTGCCGTCTCTATTGCGGTATTCGGGCTCAACTCTGATCAAGCGTTTGCTGGTGTGATTGGACCTTTAGTTGAAGTACCTATTTTAATCGCTTTGGTTAACGTCGCTTTAAGAATGAAGCGTAAATATTATGCTTAAGCCCAGTCTATCGAAACAAACATCCGTCGTGCCATGTCTTATGGAGACATGGCATTTTTCCGAATCCGAACTCTACCGCTGGCTTCTGAAACAAACCGGCGATTCTGATCTGAGTTTTGATTTACTACAAGATACCTTCTTAAAAGCATTACAGCAGAAGCAAGCGTTTTGCGATATTCAAAACCAAAGAGCGTGGTTATATCGGGTGGCGCGGAATATGCTCATTGATAAGCAACGTAAGACGAATCAAGAACAATTTCAGGAGCTGAGTGATAATGAGTCGATATGGCAAGAGCATGAACTCTCCGCCGTCGATAGCCTTGCGCAATGCCTACCAAAAGCACTTTCAAACCTGACTGAATCTGAGAGAGAAATTATCAAACAGTGTGATCTACAAGGTCTTACTCAGCAGGCGTTTGCCGAGCAAAATGGACTTACGTTAGTGGCAACCAAGTCGCGCATTCAACGCGCCAGACAAAAACTTAAACACATTTTGCAAACGCAATGTCATATACGTTTCGACGAACAACAGCGTGTTTGCTGCTTTTTCAAAGATAGCGACAGCCGATAATATTGTCACAGCTGAATAGGCGACGGCAGGCGCATCATAATCTGCATTCATTGCCTCTTCTGAGTAAAGCGAACCTTACTGGGTTATCTTGCCATTAACCATAGTAAAAATTCTGCATCCTTTCGGCACTGACTTCGTCTTAGTGACATAAAGACAAATTATGAGGTTGAAGGAGCCGGTATGTTTGAAGTCTTTACCCATCTTGCTGATTGGATGACCTATCAGCTGTTTGCTATGCAGCAAGGTACTAAGTTGGCAGATGCAGCCCACTTTTTTATTGAAGATACCAGCAAAATAATGGTGTTGCTGGTTGTCATGATTTACCTCATTGCTTTACTTCGCGCCTCTTTAAAGGTTGAAAAAGTGCGCCACTACCTTGCAGGCAAACGGCGTCTTTTTGGCTATGTGACGGGGAGTGTTTTCGGGGCGATCACCCCATTTTGCTCATGTTCCAGTATTCCCGTTTTTCTTGGCTTTACCTCCGCAGGTATCCCGCTTGGGATCACCATGGCTTTTTTGATTACCTCGCCATTGATCAATGAAATCGCAGTATTGCTTCTGTTTAGCCTGCTTGGCTGGAAATTCACCATCCTGTATGTGCTGATTGGAATGCTGATCGGGATACTGAGTGGCTGGTTTTTAGACACCATAAGAGCAGAGCGTTGGTTGCAACCTTTTGCCGCAAAAGCGATGCAGAAAGCCCAAGCCCGGCAACATACACAGGGAAATCTAGGCGTTAGCAACGAAGAGGCCGCAATCTCGCTTTCATATCGGCATCAGTTTGCCAAACAGGAGATGGTTGAGATCATCGGGCGGGTTTGGAAATGGGTGTTTATTGGCGTGGGTATAGGCGCAGGCTTACATGGTTTTGTACCCGATGGCTGGATAGAAACCCACTTAGGCGCGGGTCAATGGTGGTCTGTTCCAGCTTCAGTATTAATTGGTATCCCTTTGTATTCTAATGCGACGGGGGTGATTCCCATCATGGAGAGTTTACTGAGAAATGGTCTTCCCATTGGTACGACATTAGCGTTTTGTATGAGTACCGTCGCCGCAAGTGTGCCTGAATTTGTCATGCTAAAACAAGTGATGCAATGGCGCTTATTGGGGCTTCTTTTTGGTCTACTGCTAACAGCGTTTACTGTTATGGGGTGGATATTTAACTTACCGTTCTGGCAATTTTAGGAGATAAACATGAAAGCATTTAAAGTACTCGGTTCAGGTTGTGCCAACTGCGTCAATACCGCGAAACTGATTGAGAAAGTTGCGGCAGAGCAAGGCATTGATGTTTCGGTTGAAAAAGTGACCGACCTTGAAACGATCATGAATTATGGCGTGATGTCTACGCCAGGTGTCGTCATGGATGAAGAAGTGGTTCACGCAGGAGGAGTCCCTACACCGGAGCTTATTTTAACTTGGTTAAAGTAAGGAGCGCTAATTTTTACCAGTTTTCGAATAGCGAACTGTCCCAATCCTAATTTGATAAGTAGAAAGGTGACCCATTTTTCCCAAAGCGCTCCTTTCGGAGCGCTTTTCTTGTTTATGTTGGTTATTCCCAATCAAGGATGACTTTGCCGGAAGCCCCGCTACGCATAGCATCAAAGCCTTTTTGAAAATCATCGACCTTGAAGTGATGGGTGATAATTGGGGTTAAATCTAAGCCTGATTGAATGAGGCTTGCCATCTTGTACCAAGTTTCGAACATTTCAGGAATAAATATTATTTAACGACTATAAATCAAAGAATTAAGTTTTTTTGTTTTTGTTGTGGGGCTTTTTTGGGGCGGTGTTAAGACGTGCAGTTAAACTTTAATTAAACCTCTCTAACTTATCCCCCTCCCGCCATTCGGCATACTTATTAACTACATAACCTAATCTTTCTGTATACGCATCAATCACAGCTTTAAGTTCTGCCAAGTTCGTTTCTTTAACTGAGTTGTCTGCAAGAATCCAACTAACACTGTAATTGTCTAAGTTGTTTCGATCAGCGTAAGCGATACACTCGTTGATATTATCTCTAGCAATTTTGTCTACTTGCCATGTAAACCCATTAACGACAATAGGACTTTCAGTGAGCTGCTCTCTTGTGATTTTAGCTAGCTCTTGATGCCAATTGACTAACACATCATTAACCTTAGTGGCATTATTAACTGGCTCTAATGATTTCCATGTTGCTAAATCATCTTCGTAGTTATATACAAGCTCCCCTTCTTTATCTTCAACTAGATATTTTTCATCTTCTTTTTTTGGTTCTTTGTTTAGCCATTCGAGATAGTCATCATGAAACAACCACTCCTCTGCTTCACAGGCTTTTTCAATGCAATACCGAGTGAAATCGTAGTTGTTGCGTAGCTTAACTTGTTCAACAAAACCCCAAGTTTTTAAGTCATGACGTGACTTTTCTACCAGATAAATAATACTTTCGTATTCATTAACTAAGCGCTCTCCTGTCCGTTCAACACCCTCTTCGTCAAAGTAAGTGTAGGATTCAGGTATTTTATTGCCTGTCGGCTCCTGTCTCACTTCTTCTTTGTAAAAGGTTTGGATAGGAGCTGGCAAATCTGCCAGCACTCCTCTTGTATCATTAAACATTATAAATCTACTCCTGCCGTCTGCTTACCAACCCTTGCCTTGTTTTTGGTATAGCCGTATGGAATTGCTAGCTCTGCTGTGCCACATAGCAGCACATCACCGTTTAAGTTTGTGTACGTAGTAGTACCGTCTGCAATTTTGAGTGTAGAGTCATCACCCCAATCTGTGCCATTGTGTGCCAGCTCATTAAATGCAAAGGCAAGGCTACATTGCTGGTTATTAGAGATTTGATAGGTTAATACTTTTACTGCGGGTGAATTGTTCGATGGAGCAGCTAAAGTGATAGGTGTATGTGCAGGGTAAAACCCACCAGCCCACAGACTATTATCTATCTTTTTTCTTTGCAAATTGAAATCGGTAAGGGTGTAGTTACTTACACGTTTACCTGAATTTGAAGTAAATACTTTACCGATAAGACTCTCACCCAACAGAACTCCATTAGCCCCACTTGAGTCCACCCAAAAATCACACGAAGCCCACACATCACCCAAACCATCAGAATCATTCAATATTGATTTATTAACACTTGATTTGGTTTGTTTAGCGAAGGCTTGGTAATTTATGACAGCTACGCCATTACCCGCACCCGCAGAAAACCCACGATAAACAGTATTGGGTGTTTCTGACACTGAAATACCTAACGTTACTGTCCATGTCTCACCCAAGTTAGTAGTAGACAAGCGCGGGCCCAAAAGATTAATTACTACAGCTTTACGTGATACTTTTGGATTTGCATTTACAAAATCAGGGAGCCAACTACCCATCCAACCATTCTTCAAAGCTTCTACTTTGAGAATCACTTCGGGAGAGCCAATCACATCTGTTTGAGCGAAATTACCTGAGACTGATATGTTTTCAATCATTGGGGATATTACATATATGTTACCTGACGTACCCCAAGATGACGGGAAATAAGTGCTCGGTGCGCGATTACTGTCTAAAGCATTAGGGTGCTCTTGCTTGTAAACTTCTCCTGTGCTCGCATTTACTACAAAGTAGGGAACACCTAATAGCGCGGTTTTATCGTATTTAAATCTGGGCGAAGCATCAGTAAGAGCTATATTGTCAGGAACCTGAGAAGAGCTAATAGCAGTAGACGTATCAACTACATCAACTACAGTCCACATCAATTTCTCTAACCCACGGTACTCACCACTTACAACTTTTTGGGTTACTTTAGCAGCTTCTTCTTTGCTTCCGACATCCCAAGCACTAGTACGCCAATCAATGATACCGTTTAACCCGCCATCGTAAATTGCATCATAGTACCTACCATCTGGGCGACCTGAATTAGTACCTAATTTACCTGACAATTTAGAATTTGGTTTACCTCCTATACCTGTCTTAAAATCAAAACATGAGTGTTTATTTAGTAGTAACGTTGAATCTTCATGCCAACTAATCCAAGCATTATTAGCTAGATTGCGAATACGACCAGTTCCAAATGGATTAAAACTTGGGTGATACGCGCCTTGGTTTAGTCGTGGTATTGTCGCTACTACGTAGAAGTAAGACTCTCCGTTTACAGCTACGTTTGTAGTGCTTCGGCGCGGGATAAAAGCACCCAAGTGAGATAATGCAGGAATACTTTTTACACTATCAGCCGCATTCCATCCTTGATACCAGTTTTCGTTTGATGCAACGAAAGGTTCTACCGAATCTAA
Organism: Vibrio sp. 1-1(7); assembly: GCF_013048485.1. Taxonomy (NCBI): domain Bacteria; kingdom Pseudomonadati; phylum Pseudomonadota; class Gammaproteobacteria; order Vibrionales; family Vibrionaceae; genus Vibrio; species Vibrio sp. 1-1(7). Next base: position 81,710 of record NZ_VHSP01000002.1, read on the forward strand.
CGCTCCGCGCACTGATACACAGCGATTACCTGCCGTATCAAACCATAATGGAATCGTTGAGGCAGGAGTAGCAGGGTTATACCTAAAATCCCCATTACCCACACCACGAATAGTACGTTGTGATAACGTCCATTGTGCTAAACGACCATCACTCAGTCTGAATATATTATGCTTAAGGGTTTGAAATATTTTGGTTAATTGAGCATCAGTCAAACTATTATCTAATACATTCCAACCTCGACCACGACTAGTCTCATCTCCTTTAAAAACTTCGAAATGAGTGATTGGTCTAAATGTATTTTCTACAGTAGGAATACCATCTACAGTAGTAAGCTTGGATTGCTGCATTCCGTAAGGATATATAATTGGGTCTGATTCGTTGATTTCCCGCAGAAACACTTCAAACCCAACTAAGTCAACTGGATGTGTGACGACTTCTTTAGTAACCTCATTATCAGCAGCATCAAATGCCTCTGCTGCGGTTTCATAGTTAACCAGTGTACCTGTAGCCGAGTCGTATACTTCAGTGCCTTTGGGAGCTTCAGGTAGTTTCACAACGAACGGAGTAGATGCAATATCTGACACACCAACTAAATCAAACGTAATTCCTGCCGTATGAAAAACTGCATGATTCGTTTCAGATGTACCAACTATTTCCCCACTGTTTCTACCCAATCCAAATTTATTTTGCCACCCTGAACCTACAACGCTAAACATCCCTTCATTAACTGGCGCAGCAGGGGAAACCGTAGCGTGCTTACCCATATGCACAAAACCAGCTGCCGCATATAGCGCTTTATTTGCTGCTCGCTCTGCTTCCATGTCAGCTTGAGATCTTGCATAGCCAAATGCAGAAATATCAGTAAATAGTTGATTGGCCCGCTCTTCAATTTCTACTACATCCGCATCCATTTGCTGCAATGTTCTTGCTGTATGCTCTTCGCCGTCTTCACCTTTAAACGTGACAGTGCCAGTTTGGGTGCCCCATGCTTCTAGCGCACTGATATTATTCGCGGTATTTTCGCGTAACAGCCGAATCTCGCGCACTGCTTGATTGAAATCGCCGTATGTTGGGATGACAGAACACGTTAACTCATCATCTGCTTGCTCCCACTTTGTTCGTAAAATTAACTGGTTAGCGTGTACTTCTACAATCTCTAACAAACTGTTAGACACGAGTAGAGCGTCACCGGCTTTGACAGTTAATGTTGAGCCAGACATGACATCAGCAATATTGCTATTGTTTTTCAGTTTTATACCAAGTTTTGACCACATATATAGCAACCATAAAAAAACCAGCAAAAATGCTGGCATCGTGAATGAAGTAAATGTTTAGAATTAACTAAGACAAGTCGCTGTTGTTAGCAAAGAGCTGTGGAAACCACTCGTTTGACGTTGTCACTCCTGAAATAGTCAGTATTTTATTGCCAGATCCTCCTCCCTTTGAATAACCTCGAAAGTGCTGAGTTCCAACTGTATTGGCAGGTACTAATAACGCCAAAGTTTGATTGACTATTTTTTCCTCATTAGCTTCTACCCGATATGTAAGAGAACTTTTTGTACCAAACGATCCATATGTGTTTAAATGACCAGTTAGCCATGCGGGGCTTCCTGTTGATAATTTTAGTGATAGGGTTACAACTAAAGTACGATCGAATGGTGCCGATCTTTCAACTGTCACGCTACCAAAAACCGGCGTGTATCCACCGGAAGTTCCGGCGTGATCTCTAGACACGGGAGTATTCACTTTCATCTTAGTGACAACGATTTCTCCAACAATTTGACTTGCTTGAAAACGCCCGAGCACATTGCAGTTCTCACCGATTGTCAGATTATTTAAATACCCACCGCCGATTGAGTACAAATTACCATTGCCTTGGATAGAGAAAACAACGTCACCGCTGGGATTTTCAATCACAATCATATTGTGACCAGCATTAGCAACACTCTTGATAAACGCTCGATAACCGCCGACAGAGCCTATTTCGACTTTATCAATAAACGAGCCATCTTTAGCTGTCACCTCGCCCGTGAAATCACCAGTTCCACCGCGCAAGTGCGGAGCAACAACTTCCGTTCCAGCGACCAGCCGGTTACCGTGCATAGTGCCAAGTGTCACTTGATCGCCGTGAATGATCATCGTTGGCGCTGTCCAGCCGGAGCCTGTAAAACGCTTCATTGACGACGCGCTGCCGTCCGTGTTGCGATATGTTAAGTGATCATCAAGCACCGGCTTGCGCTTATACGTGGTGATGAAATCTTGAGTAGCGACTGCGTCACTCGGAAACACACCGTTGCGCAGCGTTAGCGTATAAAAACCTGCGCCAGCTTGAGATTGAATTGCTTCTTTTGAGTCCAGCTCATAACCGTCGCTAAGTATCATCCGTCCGCGTAAGATAAGCTCTCTTAGCTGACTATCAAGCGATAGCAGCGGTGTAAATTGCCCATCATCCATGATGCCTATGCGGTGATGATCGGCGATAATATCGAGCGACGATTGCTCTCCGTTGTTTGTATTAACAAAACCAGAGACTTTTCCGTTAACGTCGGTAAGGATTGAGCCCTTTGCAACGAGATTGCCGTCGGCATCAACAAAGGCTTGACCCATCTGTGACACGCTTGCTGTACCTGAGCCTGTGCTCACTTGCAGATTTCTAATAAACTCAGCAAGTGGGCCGTCTAGCCAAGAGTGCCCGGCGGCGACACAAGCGACAGCATTGGTGTGCGATGTGATGTTGCCGTCTTTATCAATGCAGTAGCCCACGGCTGCTCTAGTGTATTCATTAGCGCGAGAAAGGGTTTGCTCATCTCCTTTTTTTATTTCTGCGCGAAGCAAAGTTGCCGTTTCCGCTAACGCGTTTTCAGTGTCAGAAATAGCACGACTGAGTTCTGAAATATGACCGCTGTTTTCTTCCGTTTTTGCAAGCAAGTCTTCCGCTATCTCAGCAAATGCGAGATCACTCTCAGATAGTGATTTTTCAACTGCTTTAATATACGATTCATTCTCTCCCACTGCCGAGTACAGCTCTCGCTTCGCTTCTGCTAGCGCTTTATCAGTATCAGACAGCGCTCGTTCAATCGACTTGATATATGCTTCGTTACCTTCAAACCCCGCGTATAGCGTAAGCAAACTCTCGGCATGAGCGTGAAGCTCATCAGTATGCTGTTTGAGCGTTTTTTTTGCGTAGGCGCTAGCAATGCTCTCTTTTTCAATCTCCACTTTTTGCCGAGTTTGTTCGAGTTCGCTAAGTAGCGCCTCAAAGCCTTCGTCTTGACGATCATTTAAAGCATCGGCACGCTCAGTTATCTGATTAACCGCGCTTTCAAACGACTGATTGAGCTTTTCGTCAAGCGAGTCGCCAATGATGTCCAAAATCACACTGGCATCATTGGTTGTTGTAGCGGTGACGGTCTTAAAGCGGCTTTGGCCAACGGCGTTGACTGCGCGCACAAGAAACTGGTACTCCGTGTCTGGTGAAAGCCCTTCAAGTTGCCATGCAACGCCACGGCCTCGAAGTTCGCCATCAAACCAAAACTCATACTCAGTACCCCACGCGAGGCTTTGCGACCGTGGCCGCAAAATAACGTAAGTGTTACCTGTATCCACTTCGAAAGTGAATTCCGCGCTCGGCGCAGTAATGTCAGCGTCAAGCACAGACCAGCCCGATGCGGCCACGGCCCCAATCGCGCGGACCGCAAACGTGTAGCGACCGCTGAGCAGAACTGGTACATCAATGAAGTTCAATTTGGTGTTTTGCTGCCAAATCACTTCATCATTGCCCGTGATTCGTACATCGTAGGACTCAATGAATCCCGCTGGCGAAGACCAGCTCAAGCGACCGACGCTTTGCGTGCTTTCCGAGCGCGCAAAAGAAAGGCCGCTAGGAGCGGCCACTTGGTTTGGGTTCGGCAGTTGAGTGTTTGGGTAATCTGGCTTCGGCGGCTTAGGGTGCCACAAATAATTGCTGTCTTGGTACTCGACAAGCTTTAGCTTTACGTCGCGCTCTGTGTACTCAATTTCGCGCACAGAGAAAGGCTTTGCTTCCCATCCGCGCAGCTTTGACTCGAACGTGACAACGTCCATCTCTTCAAGTTGTTCGCCGACGAAAAAGTTTACTGACACATTGAGCGTCATGCCATTTCGGCTTTGACGGGCGAGCACCTCAGCGTATTGATGCGCTGATTTGTAGTTGTCGATGCCTTCGACCGTTTCCTCTTTGGTCAGTGGGACGTAGTTGTCTTCTGCTAGCCACTTGTCATGTAATTCGCCTCCCTGGGCAGGGAAGGTGATCTCGTTGATTTGATAGTTATTTTCTTTATCGGGATAGCGGATTGTGACTGAGTTGTAACGCTCATTGATATTAACTGAGCTAGTGCTCATGCCAGAGGTTAGCATGCTCTCTGCAATGTGCATCACCGCGTCTTTTTGTCTGTCGATTTCAACGCGCAGGCCGTTTTGACCTTCGATTAAGTAGCCTCGACAAGTTTGAAGTAGGTCGCGGACGTTGTCCATTAATGGCGCATCTGTGCTTAGCACGATGTTGCATTCAAACAAGCGTTGTTCATCAACGACAGTGTTGCAAAGATTGCGCATCGTCGCGTTAAAGCCATCGTCCCAGTCTTGCTCGCTAAAGCTGCACCCGTAATCAGCGTTGCAGAAATAATCCTTGAGCGCTTCGATCGGGTTCGCGCTGCGCGCAGTGATTGTTGCTTTAAACTCAGGACGGCCCTGCGGATAGCGTTTGAACTCTTTATCCATGACGAGCTTGACGTAAGTCACGGCAACGCCACAAAAGCGCATGTCTTTCATATCGTCTGGCGCTTCAGCGCGAAACCACGCTGGCATGGTTTGGTCTTTATGACCAAGGCAGTGTTCGATGCGCTGGCCATTGCCGCTGCCGCCAAAAGAACCAAACTGCGTGTAAGGCAGATCGTCAAAATGAAGATTGCTTATCGAATCGACAGGGCCAACGCCCCATACTAAAATTGCGTAAAACGTTTCGTTGGGGATGTCTTTTTCAACGACATCTTTAACACTTTGGTACACGATGCATGGCGCGACACGGCGCGTACCGTAGATGATATCAAGTGGCTCATCGGTACCAAAACGATTAACGCCGATGCCTGCGCGAGATTGGTTCTGCTGCTTGGCCGCTTTTTTGGCCATTCGATAAGAATATGCAGTACCGATTAGAGAAATAACACCGACAATAATACCGAACATCAATTAGCCCCTGCTTTACCAGCCCAATAGATAGTCTCTGCGGCCTTGGCCGCATGTTTGAATGCATCATCATCTGGATAGCGGCGATGATGGGATTTTGGCGTTGTGCGCCACGCGTTGGCCCGCTCAAATTCAGCCCAGCGCGATGCGGCTTTGAGCTGGATTGTTGCGTCTTTGTCGTTATCTGAGCGGCCCGTGACTGAGCCGCGCCATACTGACTCTAAATGCAATATTTCATTGCTTTCCGACAAGTAAGCGCGATGAATGCTCACGCGGCGCTTATACACGTCAGTGCCGAGGATGGTTGCTGTGATCGCAGCGTTGGACATAGCAAACGAGAACGTCACCTCGCCGACGCGCATTTCTGCGTGCCGGCTTAATGAATCTAACCCGATGAACTCGCCCGATGAGCGATAGTTTTTCCCCTGATTCTCGATATCAAAGCCGACATCAGTGAAATAAAACGGGGTATCTAGCTCAAAACTGAGCAAGTGAGCGCGGCGGATAATGCCCGATTCGAGCATATCCAATACAGCTTTGGGATAAGTTTTCATAGCAGCTCGATAAATGACAGTTCAATAGATTCAACAAAGCGAGTGCCGGCCTTCAAGCCAAACTCTTGCGGTCTTGAGCCGGGCTTTAAGATCAAAGTGAACTCAGCACCCTGCCCGTTTAATACTGTGTTATTAACCGCCCTTTTCAACGGGCAATTAAGTTTAACAGTGGCCATGCCAGCGTTGTTGGTGTTGACGTTGTTCATCACGCGATACACTTTTGTGTGATTCGCAAACGTAATAAGATCGCCCCGCTGCAAAAAAAGCGCATTAGCCGGCGCGCTGTAGATAACCACTTCATAGCTTCCAGCAGCCGTTTCTGTGCAGTTTGCAACGCCGCCAACGCCAGCGATTTTGCTGATAATCGGCGGCTTCCACTTAAACGGTACCGCGCCGCCGCGCAACTCTTCAACCAGCAGCCAAAAATCGTTTAGCTCTGTGTTGCGGTCCAGCTTCACTGAGCGATAAGTCAGCTCAAACCGATGGCTCTGCATATCAACAATGTTGACATGCAGGTTTGGGGACTGATTGCTGTGAGTTGGATAGTGCGTCGCGAGCGTGGCTTCTTTGCAGTAATCAGTCCAGCCCATTAGAATTTTTCTCCCATGTCGTTTTTCACCATTTTCACAGCGTTATAGATGGTTGAACGGTGGTTGAGGATCAACTCATCCATGCCCCGCGCATCCAACGCGCTAAATTGAAAGTGTTGATGGATATCGCCAGAATTAGACGCCGACGAACTTCCTGAACCTTGGATTTTTTGCGCCAACTGAATGACTGCAGCGTGAAGCGCATCCGTTCTATCGGCTTCAGGTCTGGTTTGTACGCGCTGGCCTTGATCAAGCAACCACGTTCCCTCTTTGGGGATTCGACCATTGGCAAAGCCGCTCGAACCGTCGTGAGACATGCCAGCAAGCGCGGTTCCTGCTGCAATGCCCACACTGGCGTACCCCATTGCGCGCACCGATTCAGCGTAGTAAGGAGTAAGGGGGAAAGCAGCTAGCGCTTTAGTGTAAGCCTCGTTAGTTGCAACGATCATCGATGGGATAGCCGCTGCCTTTTGTGCAAAAAAGAGAGTTTTATAGAGCTTGCTTGACTCTTGGCCACCATTCTTTAGCATATCTGTTGTCATTGACATTTGCTGCTGAGTGAAACCAAGCAGCTCCATGCCGACACGCTGTTGATGCTCTGCGCGCTTTTTTGCTGATTCTTTTTCGATTTCACTTAGTCGATCTTGATGGTCTTGCCAGAGCACCTCACGACCCATGAAATATTGCTCTTCAAGCTCTTGTTGCAGCACATGATTGTTTTTCGCCGCAGCGTAAGCGTCAGTAAAGTGATCGGCGAGCTTGGCCATTCTGTCTTCATAAGCAAACTCTTCGCGCAAAGTGTCAGCTTGCTCGCCAGCGGCATTAATTGCGATGCGACGTTGCCAGTCCTGTGCAAATTCCTCATTGGCTTTTTTAAAGGCGAGGACAGCTCGATCTTCTTTCTCTTCTCCGTCAATGCTTGGTAATTGCATGCCCGAGTTTTGGTTAACACTTGCCGCGTAGCCTTTCGCAAGCTGATCAAATTTGAGTTTTGCGTTTTGGTACCAGGCCTCGATACCCTCCGACGGCAATGGCTGGCTCGCAAGGGTTTTCAGCTCCCAAATGGCTTGGTTTAAATCTAACTTGGCTTGGTTTGCACTGGCAGCGTCGAAGAGTTCCGGCGCTTGAAAGCTGGTCATTTGATACAAACTGGTCGCCATCTCTGCCGCTGTATCGCTAAATCTTGCGGCTATGTTGAGCGACTCTTGCAGCGGCCAAATCACAGTTTTGACGATCATCTCGCCAAGAGAGATAACGCCATCAGTAACAGCTTGCAGACTGATCATTGCACCAATTTTAAAACCAGTCACAGCAACTTCGAGCGACTTAACGATAAGCTCTACGCCTCGCCAGCCATCGGCAAGATAGCCAACGCCCGTTACCATAATACCAAGACCATCGGTGATCATCTTGTTCATGCCGCCGTATCGAGTCGACATTGCCAAGAACTCATCAGCAAGCCCTGCCATTACTGGCGCTAGCTCAATCGCAATATTTTGCTTTAGCGCTTTAGTAAGAGAGTTGACTCTAAATAACGAGTCGTTCGCCATCTCGATTTTTGCCGCATCGATACGCGACAGCGTAACGCCGAGCCGATCAGCTTCGGCGGCCATGTCATTTAAGCCTTGGGAACCGTTCGCCAGCATGTTAACCATCGCTGCACCTTCGGTATCAAAAAGCTGAACAGAGAGTCGCAAACGATCTGACTGACTCTCAACGTTTTGCATCGCATCAGCCACGCGCTTGAGCTGCTGGTCCGGTGTAAGCTGATTTAACTCCGCAGCCGTTAGATTTAGCTCTTTGATAGCCCCCGCAGCAGCCCCCGTTCCTTGGGCAGCTTCAGACATACGGCGCGTCATACGTTGCATCGCGGTATCAAATTTCTGCTGGCCGACGCCAGTCAGTTCGCTAGCATAACGATACTGCGTGAGCGCTTCCGTACTAATACCGATGCGGTCAGCAAACTTAGCGGTTTGATCGATAAGTGATGATTGTTGTTTATAGATGAGCCCTAGCGCCGCAACGGTTGCCGTGGCTGCTCCGGCGGATGCTTTGGCAGCACTAGCAAAAGAGTTGCTAACATAACTAGACCAGTCTTTTGATTTCTTTTTCGATTTCTCTAATTCGCTGACAAATTGCGCAGAGTTTGCGTAAAGCGCAACGGTTAGTTTTGCTATATCGGACATTACATCATCATCCTTTCACACTCGGCTATTTGGGCGTCAAGATCTGACAGTTCAAGCAGTGAACTATCATCGTCTTGTCCGTATTTGATTTGCAAATAAGCGCGCCAAAGCGCCAAGGTTTCGCTATCTAACGTTTTGTAGATAACAAAAGGGTCAATGACACCGCCGATATGCTCGGCGAGCTCAAAGCAAAATAACAGGAGAGGGTCATCTTTTAATCTTTTTTTGCGTCAGCTTCCGACGTAACACCCATGAAGTTAAAGCTCATGAGTTTGTCGACCGCATCTTTCAAATCTTCGTGATCGTAAACCTTGATAATTTCGTCCGGTGAAACCGAATCACTGAGTGGTCGGCCATCTTCATCGATGATGGAATCAAGCACTAATGATGCTGACGCTTGCACAGCGGCATCGGAATCGTCTGAGGTTCGCGCTTTAACAAACGCTTGATTGTAATGCGCAAGTAAATGAGCACTCAGACGGCGGGCAAGAAATGTTTCGCGTAACAGTTGAAGCTCAACAGGAGGCTTTGGCGCTGGGGTAAGTAATTTTTGTTTGATTGACATGGGTCGTTATTCTCCACTTTCTGCAATGATTCCGCGCTTAATGCTGTTCTGTTTGCCTGCAACTGACAGCATCATCGGCTTACCTTTCTCCAACTCTTTGAGTTCCCATCCGCCAAGCGCAATGACCATTTCAGCCCAGCGCCGATTTGGAAATTCAACATAAATAATTACCGCTTCGTTTCGATCTGCTTTTTCAAGCAACCAAGCTGTATTCTCATCGGTTGGATCGTCAATCAGAACCCACTCTTTATCAGGTGCTTCGGGAGTGTCCGCCATGAACTTTGGTTCGACATCAATAAGCCGATCAAGTTCAACAAAGCCGGATTTCTTGCCTGTTGTGCCAATAGCGTTCATGTCTTTAAGCAGCTTTCGTGATTCAGGAGTGTCAATTTCGGCACAATAAACCTTGGTTCCTGCAGGAAGTCTGGCGTACTTAACGGGGTCTTTAATATCAGTCATGTCGATTCCTTAATGGTAAAGGACAAAGTCTCGGTTAAATTGGTACTCATCGCCGCTTAGCCACTGATCAAAGCCGCCGCTAAAAGTAATGAGTTGGATGTAATATTCATTTTCGGTCAAGGGGTTTAACGCGCCATTGAAGTTGTCTAGACGCTTAAAAACAGCATCAGCGAGTGCTTTTCCTTTTTCTGGATCGCGGTGATAAATCGTGATGCTATAGCTATCTTCACGAATGCCCGTGCTCGCTAGATTGGCTTCAACGATGCCGGGCGAAATGCATCGATAGACGACGGCGTTATCTGCGTGATCTGGCCGCTTTAACCAATAGCATTTCAGCCCAGTTAATTCACTTAACCAGGCATTTAAGGCTTGCTCTAGATTCATTTTACTTGTTTCTTAATGGCTTTTTGAATTTCGATAGCCAGTACGGTGCGGAATGTACTGACTACACGGTGACGGTTTTCAAATAGCGCTGGGCGCATAAACGGCACAGCGGTTTGTTTTGCTGTTCCGTATTCTTGTGCGATGGCTTTTTGGCTATGTTTTTTCGACGGGCCGACACGAGTAGTCAGAGCGTTATCTTTGCCGCCATACTTGCTGTCTAGTTTTTTGGTGGTGATCTTGATGCTGTCGCGCATGTGTTCACCTTCCATCGATTCATTATCGTAACCAGCACCCATGGCCATAGCGAACTGCACCCCGCCCATGGCTTCACGACTAGCCTTGCGTAAGGTGCGCAAGCCAGCCTTTTCGCCGATGTCAGTCAGGGCTTTTTCAAGCTCTTGCAAACCAGATACATCCCAACTCTCTATCATCGTTATTCCTCCCCCTTTATCGGTGGCGGTTTTGATTTTGGATTGGCAACGGCGTCAAGGATAAGCTCTTGGCGGCGAGGATCGGAATCGTTGACGCCAGTGATTTTCATCCAGCGACCACGCCAGTGCAGCCAGTGGTCTTGCTCGATATTTTCACGCCAGCGCAACCGCCATTGATAAGTGTTCTCGGGCCGCTCTCGGTCGTTGCCAGCGTTTTGGCCGCTGGCGTTTGCGATGAGTTCTGCCCAAGGAGAGGCTGACTTAACGAGTTCAACCGTGGGTGCACCGCTTGGGCTTTTGCCGGTTGCAGTGCGATACAGGGTGATTCGTTGATTGAGTTTGCCTGCTTGCATACACCCTCACAGATTAATATCTCGATCAAAATCCAACAGAAAACTAACGCCGAGAGGAAGGGTTTTAACGCTGTTTTCTGTCACTGCTTCTCGATGCGCAAACCAGTGGCCAATTAACAATAACACCGCCAGTTCTGTGTCCTCTCTGGCCACAAAAGCATTTTCTGGCACTAACTCTGGGTCTTGCGGCACTTCCTCTTGGGTCCAGTAGACGGGACGATTGAGGTAGTTCTCAACGGCTCGCTTAGCCGCCGACAAGTAGAGAGTAAGCTGCTGATCATGCTCGGTGATGTCGTCATCGATACTGCACTGGTTTTTTACCTTAACCAGATCAAGCATCGGCTTTTACCGCCGTACCATTCTCAATAAGGCGCTGCGCCTCTTTCTCTGAGCACGGATACAGATCGTTAATCGTGAAAGAACGCTGTTTTAGAGAATCCCAAAGTGGCATTTTCAGCTTTACTTGAACTTCGTCGGTTGATGCTTCAGGCGGCGTTGGTGATTCTTGGCTCTGCTGAACTTGAGACTCTGGTTCCGGATCTTTCGGTGATTTAGCGTCACCTTGCGTTTGAGTTTGTTGAACAGAAGGTTCTGACGTCGCTCCCTCTTGCGCGGTGGCGTCACTTGGAGCTTTCACTTCTGAGATTGTTGCTGAATCTTTGGTGTTCTCTTTCGCTTTTGCAGCGGGCGTTTTGGCTTTGGTGGTTGTCATGGGCTATTCCTTCTTGCATGAAAAAGCCCACCGTTTGGTGGGCTCATTCTGAGGGTGATAATTAAGCCGCAGCGTGTTCTAGCGCGGCAATAGCTGCAACGTCTTCCAACAGTACATCAAAGCGGTGGAAGCCAATGAAGCCCATCTGATCGAATTCAGCGTAACGCTCGGTCAAGCGGCGCAGGTTCATGTACGCCACACGGCGTAGCACGACCGATAACCAATCACCATAGAACACGGACTTATTGCTTGCGCCCGCTTTAGCGATGCCTTGGTCGATCACGTATTGATCGCCATCAATGGTGGCTGGTGCAACACCGGCAATCGCTGGCAACCATAGCGGACGGCCATTGGAATCATTCATCAGCTTGAAGCCTTTGAATGTGTCGTCGTTGAATGCCCAACGCGTATTTGGGCCGTTACGATAAGCTGGATCCACTTTGTGCTTGAGGTTAATCAAATCAGCGTAGGATACGCCAGAGAGTGCCGCCGCTTCATGTTTTAATTGCACCTGTTTGTTCAAGCCATTTAAGTTATTGCCAAGACCATCCCCAGTAATGATTTGGCTCGCTTCCAGACGACCTAAGCGCTGACCGATACGACGCGCCACAAACGCATCGACATCAATCATGCTGTCTTGCAATAGCTCATTCGATACCAATACGATTTTAGAGCTGCCTTTCTTTGCGCCAATCTCAACTTGACTGAATGTCGGATCCCCTTTTCCTGCTTCTTGGTTTTCTGCCAGCATTTCACCAATTTCAGTTCGACCATCGGACACAGCCCAAGGCATAGAACGACCATCTTGAGTTGTAATGACCTGACAAACGTTAGCAATGCCACCGTACACCGCCATACTTTCAACCACTCTATTTACAAAGGTTTTTGGTACGGTAAAGCCGCCAGTCGTACCAGCTGTCGTACCTAGAGCACGAAGCTGGGCCTTGTCTTCTTGCGATAGCTCAGCAAAACCATGGCGCAAATAATTGGTAAAAGCTTCGGCTTGGCGCAGCTCGGTTGGTGATTCTTCAGGGTTGTTTGGCGTATTATTGTTATCATCACGAACAAATCGCTCATCTTGTTCTCGAAGCTGGTCTTCACGTTCAATTTGTGAATCTAAGCTTTCCAGCTCTGACGTCATGTCTCGCCATTGAGTGGTTTCATCATCCGTGAACGCGCGTTTTTCATCTTTCGCCTTATCGTTTAACTCACGCATTTGACGCGCGATCGTGTCACGTTTTTTCTTCATTTCATGGTATTTCATTCAACTTTCTCCGGTTTGAGTAATGAAAGGTTTTACAGGGTTTGCAACAACCGATCGCGGTACTGCTGCTCTTGATGCTGCGCCAATTGGCGCTGTTCTTCACTGTCGTCAGTACAAGCCGCGCGCGCTTCTTCAAGGGCTCGGGTACTGGCTTCGGTGTCGTTGTAAGCTGGATAGGTCACTGGGCTGACATCCAACAGTTTTGAAACGCGAGTGATGGTGCGGACATATACCCCATCATCATCCTCATCCCATCGATATCCGTCTGAAGGTAAACGAAACGCAAACGAGCTTTGGCTGACGTCGCCACGGTCCATTGGTTCGATCACCATGTCTCGCACCGTTTGGGTGTCTGGCGGGGTGATCTCGTAACGCAAACCAACCTCATCAACGGTCAGTGTGAGCGTACCCGCTTTGGTTCGGCCTAGGACAAAATTTCGGTCATGGTTAAACAGGGCGCGAACGTCATCGTCCAAAACGTCATCAAACGCACCAGGGGCGATCACTTCGACAAAACCGCCGAGGTTGTTACTGCGAGTGTTGAACTTGGCCGCGTACCCGACGATACGTGGCCCCTCTCCGTCCTCCCGTTTTTCAACTTTGATTTCATCACTGCGGATAAAAATCTCATTGAGGTTTTTACTCATTAGGTTTGGCCTCTTTTGTTTGAAGATCGGCGCTGAGCAGATAAGTATCCAAACCATCGGCTTGGTTCATATCTTCCAGTTCTCGTACTTGGTTGCGGGTCATCCAGCCATCACGAATGGCTTTCGAATAGAATTCAGCGCGTTCTTGGGCGGTACCGCGTAATAGACCGTTTAGGTTGAACTTGACGTAATACCCAGCCCGTCGTTCTTGCTCAGTGAATAGTTTCCGGTTGAGCTCCTGCTCCCACTTCACGACCCACGGGATCATAGTGTGACGAACGAACTGAATGGCTTGCTCTGAAATGTTGGAAAAGGTGGCTTTTTCCAGGTCGTTAATCATGTGTGCCGGCACGTTGTAAATACCCGCTACTTCAGAACGACTGAATTTGCGAGTTTCTAAGAACTGTGCATCTTCTGGCGGAATGGTGATCGACTGATATGCGAGCTCAGATGGTAAGAACAACGTTTTATTGTCGTTACTTTGCATCTCTGCTTTCGACTTTCGCCAGCGGTCGAGCAATCGATCCCAGCTCGATTTCTCTAGTTGCGATTTGACAGAGACAATACCCGTTGGCTTGCCCCCGCTTCGAAAGAATTGGTTGCCATAACCTTGGGTTTCTAGGCCTAGCGCAAAGGATTCCCGACACTGGGTGATTGGACTTTTCCCTACTTTGCCATCTGAACCAATCGCTTTTATGTGGATCATATCTTCAGGACTGACTGCTCGCCCACGTGCGTCGTCACCAGTAACGGCATAGGTGTAACGTCCTGAATGGGTTTTGACTAAGTTGGATTCCCAAGGTCTAATCAAACCAAGTTCGCGCACTTCCCCCGAACGAGGATGACGCACGATTTCGGTGTAATGATTACCCCAGCCGCTCACATGAACCATACCTGATTCTCGCCAGTCATAACTAGTTTGAAAGGGATTTGGCTCATCATGTAGCAGATAGTAAACAGGGTGATCCGTGGCACGAGAAACGAAGCCATTTTCATTACGGCGCATCACATGCAATGGCAACTGGCCCATAGAGCGACCAAGAACACCAATACAGGAATAGACCGCAGACAAGCCCATCGCGGATTCCACACTAACACCTGAGCCCACTCCCCAATCAGCTGGATCGAGCTCAGACAACGGGACGGATGGGTCTTCTGGATTTGAGCGGCTTTCAAACAACAAATCAAGCATGGCGACTCCCTAGTTTTCTTAATGCCAATAAGGCAAAAATCAACAGCATGGATCCGCCAAACATTAAGGTAGCCGACAACCCGAATTTGAGATAAACCCCACTCAGCAACGCGGCAAAACCTGCGAGGCCGATCAGGTTGAGTATGTATGTCACAGGTATAAATCCTCATCATCTAGATCGTCGTATGGGTCAAAGGTTTCCGTTGCCAAGTGCGCGCGATAAACCGCCATAATCAACGCCACCGCACCATCAATTTTCTGGTCTGGTTTGTCTTTGCGTGGAAAGTGGTTTTCATTGGCATCTGGCTTGCTGACAACGTTGCTCATCATCCAGGTGAGCACTGGATTTCCGTCATGGTGAACACGCCCTGCTTTTAAGGCGGCTTCAAGTTCAATCATGCCCGGTGATAGGTGTGCCGTGGTTTGCGGTACTTTGACGGCGGTAATTCCCGCCGCCGTAAGCTCTTGCGCAAGCTGGGTGGAACCCCACGGATCGTGGGGTACTTCGCGCACTTCAAACTCATCAGAAAAGTTCTGAATATCTTCCCCAATCTCGTTGAAATCCACCTCGGCCCCGTCAGTGGAGATCAGCGCACTGCCGCCACTGTTTGGCCAAGGCGTACTTACCCACTTTTGGTAAACCTTGCGATTCTTAGTGTCGGGGTCGAATACCGTATCTTCCGGCAGATAATGCTTGGAGAAGATGTAAAAATGAAGCTGTCCTTTGTCATCCTTCCGAGTAAACAGCATGATCTGGCTACATATATCAATCTTTGATGCCAAGTCTAGCGACAACCAACATGAGCTGTCTTTGAAATCCTCTATCAATAGGCTGGTATCTTCGGCAGCTTTCCAATCTTCCATATTGAAGAAAGCAAGTGATGCGGACACCCATCGATTAAGGTGTTTTGTTTTGAACGTATTGGCATAGCGCGGGTTACGAATAGCGCGCATTTGTTGACTGCGCAGCCAATCTTCATCCACGGATACGCCCAGGTTAGGGTTAGCTTTGGCCAGAACGGCGGGGTCTGTCCAATCGTCGTCTTCATCAATGGTGTAGATGATGCCAAAGATCTCGTCGTCATCGGTCGTGCCTTCTAAGATTTTTACGACATCGTCGTGCAAGTCTTTACAAGGGCCAGCTATGTTGTAGCCCGAAGTGGTGATCACAAAGATGAGCGGTTGTTCACGTGCCCCCATACCTGTTGACATGGTGTCATACAGTTCGGGACCATCATGCTCGTGATACTCATCGACGATTGCGCAATGTGGGCTTGAACCGTCGCCAGGGTCACCGATCACCGGTTCGAAAATGCTGCCGTCTGGCCGTTCCATTTTCTTGGCCATGACGTCAATCATGAACGAACGACGAAGGTTTGGCAGTGCTTCGGCCATCTTCTTCGCTGGTTTAAATACCTCCCAAGCCTGTTTCTCTGTGGTTGCGCCACAGTAAACCTCTGCGCCGTATTCGTTATCTGCCGCAAACATCCAGAGACCATTGCCCGCGGCGATGATGCTTTTTCCGTTCTTTCGTGGCACTTCGACGTAAGCCACTCTGAAGCGGCGACGCTTATCCCTCTTTCGTTCCCAACCATAGAGAACGGCATGAATGAACAATTGCCAGGGCTCTAACTTAATGCGCCGGTCTTTTAATGGCTTTTTTGCCCATTTACCTTTGGTGTGCGGTAAGAGCTGTATAAATCTACAAACGCCCTCAGCTTTGTCTTTGTTGAAGCGATACGGATACGCTTTGTCTTTGCTCTTTTCGAGGTCGTCCAAATGGCGTTGACACGCTTGGATAGCGTATTTACAAGCAATGATCCGACCGCTAACAATGTCCCGTGCGTACTTCGCTGCGGCACTTACGTTCGGATACTTAGCCATAAATCATCTCGACATAAATCACCTCGATGGTAAGAATTCAGCGAATTCGTTTTCGTCGCTCTTATCTCCACCACCCCCTCCGGCCATTCGACGCATGGACAGCGGATCTAAACCAAGCAAGCTACCAATGCGCACGAGAGCAGAAAGCGCATCTTGACGAACATTGACCACGGGATTTTTTTTAGGACCACCTAGGGCACTGTTAACGGTCATACCGGCTTCACTAATGGCTTTCTCAGCTTCAAGATATAAAGAAAAACTATTGCAATACGCCATGAGAAGCGGCAGATGGTCGACAGTTAAAATGCGTCGCTCGATTAAGACTTTGGCTTGCGTTTTCCAGATAGCCACCGCGTTATCATCTCGTAACTCATCGGGAGGCGGTGCTTTAGTCATAGCTTCGTGAGCGGGGGCTGATGGCAGCGTAGATTTGCCGCTTTTTCGGCCACCGCCTGCTGCTCTCGTCATTTTAAAACCTCATCTTTAGTGACGTGTCACAACAAGGATCTAGCTGTAAAAAAAAGATCCTTATTTATTGCACATAAAAATTTACTTGGGGCTGCGGTACCTATCGAAAAGGTCGTAGAGATTTACCCCACCCCCCATGGTCTGAGAACGGGAACAACAAGCGAACTAAAACCGCCTTGAAGCCTTTTTGATTATAGGATTGAGGTAGCATCACCTTGATACCTTTTCGTGCTGTCTGTGCGACCTTGAGAGGGTCTGGTTGTGTGCCAAAGGTTCGGCAAAACAACACCAAAGTTTTTAAGTAAATTGGTACCCAAAACGCCCATTTGATCTGCAAAACGATCATTATTTGCTGTTTCGAATGGGTGTTTTCGTTCTTTCTCGTGCAGTTTTCGCTTTGTGGCATGGCCGACATAACGCCTCCAAGTTGCTATCTTCATCCGTTCCGCCATGTTCCTTGGCTATGATATGGTCCACATCACAAGCCGGAACAGCGCGACCACCACGTAAGCAGCATTGGCATAGGTACTTATCTCGTCTCAGTATTCTGGTTCGGAGCTTATCCCAATCACTGCCATAGCCACGCTGATGGCGGCTGCGTCCTGCTTGGTGCATTTCCCAACCGGTGTGACGATGCTTGTCACAGTAACCACTCTTGTCATTAGTCAGGCCACCACAATGGGGATGGCGACAAGGCTTAGGGGTTCGTGGAGGCATAACAAAATATCCTTTGAATACTCACTAAATACACAAAGGATATTTAAAAAGGGTCACCGCCGTAGGCACTGCTGTTTAATGGCCGAAGCCTGGCAACGCTCGACGACGTCGCAAGTCACTAGCATTCTTTGTCTTTGGCGGTGTTAGAACTGGCTTTAAGGCAGCCAGTAGCCTTGGGTCACTTTTCTTGTAGCTAACTTATGCACTATCGGGCGCTAACCGATCCTTATCCCTTCCTATTGGACACATGCGGGATTCGTTGCGATCACATGCTGACTTAACTGATAACAAGTGCAGCCAGTAACAACACTCGGCAACTATCTGGAATTACCGGATAGTTGAAACCTAGCCAGGATTAGCTTGGTGATAGTCAATGCAGCTATTTAAGTCCTCGATATACAACTGCATATTGATTACTGACCTTTGCGGATAGTAGATACCGCCACCGTCCACTTCGTACCACTCAAGCTGTGGGGGCGTTGGCTTACAATCCACATAATCAGGTGTTGCTATCATCGGGGTTGATTGACACGCGGCCAGCACTAGGGCCGAACCGATCAGCATGACTAGCCGTTGGGTCCTCTTTAATCTCATTAAGTCGATCCTCTCGGCGTATTCGTTTTGCTTCCACGCGGCGGCGGTCTAGCTCGTTAATGAACCGTTTAACCAGGGCGGGAATTACGGTTAACCAGCCAGGTAAATTCATGTCGTTTTTGCCCGCTTAATATGTTTGGGGTCGTTCCATGCTTCATTGCCCGCCTTACCTTTGTTCGCGGCTAAGAACTCAAGAACATCGATCAACCAGTTTGGTAACTTAGCCATCCACTGTGGCGGGATAAGCTGGCGGACTTGGGACCAGACAACAAGGGCAACAGACACCCAGGCCGCTATCGTTTTACCATGCTCACCAAACAGAACAGCAAGCAACGTTACCCAATCAATCGGCGGAACTTCCGGAGAAACTCCATTAGCTAGGACTGTGGGGGCGATCAGAAAGAACGCCACCATAAACAGATATTTCATGTCGGCTTTACTCCTCTATATATAGAAAAGGCAGCCATCATGACCGCCCTGTTAATGCACCGTTCGGGTGCGCTGCTGTTCCTGCTTAACAATTCAGTACCTCAAGCGGGAAATTCTTCTTGAACTCGTCAACGGTACCCGCACCCAAATGGGTGTTGTAGTGGTCTTTCCAGTACTGGGCCAAGCCATCAATATCACCGGCTTTCGGTAACGCGGGCTTTTTTCGAAGATAGTGAACACGACACATGGCCACCGCAAACGCTAAGTTGGTGATCAATTGGGTAACATCCGGGCGCATATCTTCATCTAAGCTTGCCATACTGGACAGTTCAGTGATTTGATTCGCCAGCTTGCGTTTATATGTCAGGTAGTTGTCCCAGATATCTTTGTATGTTGCCGGCTCCATTTGGATAACACCCAGTGCCGGACCATTGCCCAGCTGCTTTAAGTATTTGGCGTGGCTTTCTTGGTAGATCGTACCAACGATAAGCTGTTCAGCTGCGCGGCTGTGCAATCCCAACTGTTTCAACGTCGGTCGCACAACTAAGGTGGTTAAGTGCTTTGCATCGATCATGACTCCTCCGCGATTAGTGGATCCGTTATATTATTTAGCTTGCTCGTCGCTATAATCCTCTTTGAACCGCTTTTCTTGCCAATACCAGTTAATCGCAGCGGTTATCACCATGCCAATAGCACCAATAATTACCGTCCACCAGTCCGGCGAAATACCAGGAACCCATGCGAATAAACCGCAGAACCACGCCCACGCATACGACAGAGAACTGGAGATTTTTTCATTCATACGCATATTCACCCCCTGCCGGAGTGCCCTTGGATTTTGTTTTGACAATAAAAAAGCCCAGCAAAAATGCTGAGCTAAACGAGAAATAGTAGGCACAAAAAAACCGCCTTTAAAGCGGTTACTTAGTTAACTGTATACTTATCCATACTAGATATACATACACTAATATGACCCATTTTGTTTTTCAAGTGTTTTCTTAAAAAGAAAACGGGCGGACTTATCATAATTCATCAAGAGACTTCTCATCTCCTCAATATTTGAATGCCAAACATCCCAATGCGTCTGGTAATATCGTCTACGCTTACTTTCAAATTCCGAGTTTCTAACACTCTCGGAAGCGTTTTTGAGGTCATGCTCAACAAGCAAATGTATCAGGTAAGAACGAGTAAGCTTAGGCTGGTAACTTAGCCCCCTATCGGTATTTATAACTGAAACTCCTTGTATCTGCTCTAAAGCAAATGCACCAGCAACAACAGAGGCAAGACAAGCCATTCTCTCAAAAGTTTTTTTCTGAATAACTGTGCCTTGTTCCAAAGAGAGTACAGCCCAATCATTCATTAGTGTTTTCAGAAATCGGATTTTATTATCAGTTGAATTCCACAGGGGCGATGCATAAGCAAACAAGCACCAATCTGCTAAATGCTGCGCGGTTATTTCCATCTGATCGATTACAGCAAGAATTTTAGCTCCATCTAACTTAGCACCGATTTCTCTATCTGCAGCACCAAAGCCACCCCCACCGGAACCAGCATTGTATTTAGCTCTAATACCCTCGGTAGCTATGCTGATAGCCGCAGCCATATCCCATCGCTCAACATTAATAACCAACCCCATTGTTTTACCCACCTTAACTACAAAGCTGTATAAAAAAACAGTATAAGCTAATTCTATGTGCTTTTATATAGCACGATCCTCATCACTAAACTGTGGAATTATCTCTCACAATAGCGCCCCCAAATCCAACGCTTTCTTTATCGTCTGCTTTACATAGAACAACTGTGATCCATGTTGAGCTTCCCATTTTTTAGGATCATCATGAAAGCGGCGGTGTTCATCAATATGCAGGGGTATAGTGAATAAATCATGAGCCTTCGCTCCTGCCTTTCCCTCGCCATGTCCTATTAGATGATGAGCGACAACATCCACTGTTTTGCCTGTGATAACGCAAGGTAGTGATCGAACAAACTTAAGGTATTTTTCACAGTGCCAAGTCAATTCCTTTGGTCTAGCCATATACAGAGCTGGTGGTTCGTCATCAACGATTAGCTCGACTTTCTTTACTCTGTCACGCAGTAGATCTTTGCTATCAACATAGTAGCGATCATCACTTTCTCGTCGAATTAACTCACCAGTTGTCTTTTTTGGTTTAACACCAAAGATTTCATCAACTATGGACTGTGGTAAATACTCATACACAGCATTAACAACACTCCACCAGCAAACTTCTGCTAGCGTCAGGATATGCCCTTGCTCTAATTTAAGTTGATAGCAAATCCTCTCCATTGCCCATAGCATTACGTTTCTCTTTGCTATTTCTTGGCATCGTTCTGTTGGTATAGCTCTCTCATGATTGTCGTGGTGCCAGCAGAGACGAACGCCTCCAACGTCAAGATTAAGCGTGGTCAGGTTCTTATCACAATAACCATCATCCGAAAGCTGACAGTGAGGGATACGCTCAAGCCAGTAATTGAATCCCCCTAGTCGCTTTTGCACTTCTTGATGTATGAAAAATTCGGCAAGTCGGTGATCTTTTACTAATGACTTATCACCAGATGATAACAATGGCTTATTGAGTTTTCCGCTTGGTACGTTAACAAGCTCGTCCGGTAATGGCATAACTACCAGCCGGTTACCTTGGCTCATTTTTACTAACTCAGAAAGTAACGTTTTACCGGGCTTAAACATCACAATACCAAGATCGGCTTGCAAAAAAGGCTGTAGCACTAACATTCGTAAATGACCTCTAGCCCTATATCCATTGCGTAATCATGTTCCATATTTGCCCCTCTCGATCTCTCCCATCCTTTCAGCATATAAACAGCATCAGAAACACGTACCATCGGAAGGCAAATCTCCATATATTCATGATGCTCCAACCCATCAGGGAGAATGGCGGGATTAAGGACGGTATAGTTCTCGCACTTCAACTTAAACTCTGCTTTAAAAAATTGAGGTTTATTAAATTCAGGCAACCCAGTCATTGGCCCTGCAATATAAATTTTCTTCAACCCAATGCCTCCTCTATCATTTTGATTGCCTCCCCTCGCTTTATCATGTCTCCCGTAAATCGTAAAACTCGCCATCCCATCAATGCTGCTGTATTGTACTTTTCACAATCCGACTCATAGCCTTTTGCGCGGTTATGTCGCCCCGTTGTCCACGTACCGCCTTCAACTTCAATCGCTAATTGATAATCAGGATAAGCAAAGTCAAAACGCCATTTACGCTTGTGGTGAAACCGATACTCAGCCTCGGGCAATTGGAGTTTTACCGCTTTAATATGGGTTAAAAGTAATTGTTCTAAATGACTGATCATGACGCCACCGCTTTAAGATACTCAAACTGCGCTAACATACTCATCCCTCTATCAACCAAAATTTACTGGTATATGCTGTTTCTGCACTGTTTACATGTTTAAGCGGCGCTCCTTTAACCTGAGCTCTCTTTATCAAACTAATAAGCTCACAAACATGCATTCCTAGCGCGTCGCAAAGTTCACTAGGGCTCCACAACTTACGGCGAGCTTTCATCAACACAATAAGATCTTTTTCACTCACCATGCACTCCCCCTTGGGCCCGCTCAGCAATACGAGCAAACACTGACCCCTTACGAAACTGCTCTGGTTTAGGTACACCACAACGCTCTCTTGCTATGTCCGTAGGCATGACAACTGAACGTGGAGGAAGAGCGGGCACATCCTGTGGAATGTCTCCAGCAGAAAACCGTTTAATCCACTTATCAAAAATTCGCTTAAAGGTTTTTTCGTCATCGCCAATCGCTTTACGTTTCACATTGGCATGCACCGCATCAGTAAAAACCAGTTTTTCAAATTGATTTTGTGGTTTGTTGTTTTGCATGAATCGTTCAAAACACTGGATAAAATCATCATTACGACACCAGTTAATGAACTTACCCACACTAGGGAAAAAATCACTTTCACTCATACGAGCGTTGCGGATCCCTTTCTGAATAGCATCCATGCTAGATAAGCCATTCTCCACCAGCCCTTTCAAATACGATTGTTTAAGGGCATTCAACTCAGCGGGATTACGTTCAAAACGAGCATTCCACGCAGGACATGCGCTCAATAATTCACGAAAAATAAAATTCACATGACGAGCGGTCTCATCAGATTTCACGCCCACATTAGGATTCTTAGGCTGATTCATTGAGCGCTGAAGATTGGTAACCGTCGCAAGTTGACTAACACTTTTCATAGTGACCCCTCTGGCATGTCCATGTCATAAATCCAATCGGTGCTATCGTTGATATCAGAAAGGCTTCTGGTAACTTGGCCACCCAGCGATCCCTCCACCACGCGAACCACCACATCCGAACGCAAAACATAATCAAAACTGGCTCGCCAACCACGATCGTTCACACCAGCATAAAAATCACCAGCAGAAGCGTTAAAGGCTTGAAAGTAATCAGCAACAGAGTCAACACCTAGCGACTCCAACTCAGATACAAACTTCTTAATCGAACGCTTTCGTTTGTCGTTGAGTGTTTTACAAAATACAAACCGCTGCCCAAGGATTTCATTGTAAGAATCCATAACCACAGAATTAATATCTTGTTGGCCTTCCCCTTCAGGGGGGCTTAGGGGGATGATCTGTTTGTTAGTATCTGGTTTGGATCTGTTAATGGAATCGGTAAAATTACCACTTCCAAGGTTCTGGTAATTTTCCCGTTTGGATTCGGTAATATTTCCACTTCCATCTGGTAAAATTACCGTTTCCATTTGGGAATTGTGTTCACTTTCTTCCACTGGATTCGGTTCTGGTAATTTTCCCAAATCCATTTGGGAATCTTGCTCATTTCTGGGGAACATAAGTTCTACCAGCTTATTGCCATCTATTTGATAATGAGTAGTCGGAACTCCATTTGCTTTTTTGACTCGACTGATGATCACGCCGTCTAAACGCTTTTTAAGCTGACGAATAGCATAGCGAACTTGATCACAAGAAAGACAAAGCTCCTCACCTAACTCGTCATTAGATTTATAAAACCATTCCCCATCTGATTTAGTACCAGACCAGAAAACAAGCTGAGAAAGTACAGCGGCGTGGGTATGATTACCCTCGCAAAACTTAATATATGGTCGGGGAATGCTGATTGATGATGAGTGGCCTGAAAGCTCACGCACCACCTCAAATAACCTAGTCATGATTCGCTCCCCTGTTAATACTCAATGCCAAACACCACAAATCGGATAACAAGTCCGGCTTACGGAAACCCATGGTATTTTTCGGTTTAACGTAGGGTTTTATTCCCAACGCCTGTTCAATATCCATTCCTCTTTTGTTAACGCGATGACGAAGCGTGGAAGGATTAATACCAAACTTTTCAGCAATAGCACGAAGCCCTTTAATACCTTGATAGTTATGAACTAAAGACATCACTCTGCCCCCCCCCTTCATTGCCTTAAGTGCATTTTCAAAATTATCAGTGCGGCTTTCTTTAGCTAACTCGTCATCCCAATTATCAGTGTCAACACCGTAGCGATCCTTGACGTGCATTTGAGCTGAGCGGTAGATGTCGTAAATGGTGGGATGATTGTCGATAAAGCCTGAATCATAAGCACCGCGTATCATGTCAACAAATTCCATTACTGCTGATGCTTTGAAATTTTTCTCCAGTTCGCTCATGCCACCACCCCAATCGACTCTAGATACTGAGTGATCATTTCAATCTCTTGGCTCACATCAACAAGCGCCTTTGCATCCATGTTGATAACTTCAAGCTGAGTTTCGTCTCTCACTTTACGCTCAAGACCGTGTTTTATTGCTTTGATAAAATTTTCAGCTTCTTCTAACTTTTCAATAAGTTCTCTGTCTTTAGCCATCATCTACCCCCGATCAACTTTGCCGTACTTAGAAAATATCCGCTCAATCTTTCCGAACTCCATGCCCGCAAAAGTTAGAACGCAGCCTTTGGTTGCTCCCTTCACCTCATTACCGTTGGCATCAAGGAAATGAACTCGCTTGTACAGCCAGCATCTTGGGAATTGATACAAGGGCTTAAACCAATCTTCCGAAGTACTTGCAAAAGTGAGTGCGACGCCACGACGAAATTTATCCGCCTCATACTGCTCAATAAACCGGTTGATCCAGTCTGAATTGCCAGGAACATAATGCTCCGTGTGGTAGCCTCTTTCTTTGCATCTTTTTTTGTTGCAAAGAAAACGTGAACGATCGGTTTTGCTTCTCACGCAAGCCTGTTCCGGCTTACCGAAAGGATGATTCATAAACACATTGCCAAACCAATCACGACTAAGCCCGTCATCTGCTTTTGTGTAATAACGCGTTGCACCAACCGTTTTATTAGCAACTTCACAAGAGGCAGGATCTAAATCAATTCCGCCCATCAATTCAGAGCAAAGCGATGTTAGCCACGACGGGGTGTACCACTCAGTACAGCCAGAGCTTTGGTTAACTAACTGATCAGCCGTAAGGGGTTTATCTAAAATCAATTCACTATTCGACATTAGATCGCTCCGCCCTCATAAACCGCTTTGACATAAAGACGCTTCGCTTCATACAGATCAGCCAGCTCATCATGAGTGATTTCGATAAATAGCCCATTCTCCACCTTAAACCAGCGGTACTGGTGGTTCTCTATCCGTGCTCTTAGTGCTATGCTTATCATTACTGCTTCTCCGAAGTGGTATGTGAAATTTCCTCGCAAGGTTTTTCACTCGGCTTTAGACCGTTGCCGCGGTTTAAAGCCAACTCTCTTTCATCATCTAAAACACGCAAATGGCGCTCACATTTCTCTTTTAATAATTGAATCTGTTCACGCTCAAACATCGTTGTGTTTTGCCCTTGATGCGCTGCAACTCGACAAGTATTTGTCGTCATCATTGCCATCTGTTTTACCGTTTCCCAAAATGTCCCTGTTCTCATGTAAGTTTCCTCAGTGTTATACCGCGCAAATACCCATGCATTTTTAATTGAGCATCACTTCCATCAATTACCGTTACCTTTTGAATACAAGGCATCCATCTTCAACATAAAAGCTTCAAAAGCCGCTTGGTATTCCCCTTTTAGCTTCGCTATCGCTTTACGTTCCTTAGCATCAAATACTCCATCTGCTTTTGCTTCTTCAATGGTTTGGTCTAACAAACCTTTCACCGCATTGAGGTGTAAATGACAATCAAACATATCCACGCTATCTAGCTCAGCAGCGCTAGGGCACTCGACAACAAGGCAATGGACACGGCGAGCAAAATACTCAGCAACGTATGGGGTATTAGTTAAATCCGCCATTTCCACCAGCTCATCAACACTGAAGAAACGTGAGCCTTTCTTTTCGTACAGGTGGTTATTGAAACTATCGACGGACATACCCAGCATCGCTGCAACTGCTTCTTTTCCTCCGGTGATGCCTGCAATGGTTCGGTTAACCATTTCTTTCTTATTCACCATTTACTCCTTATGTTGGTAGTTACTTAAAGCTCTAGGTTTTGCAACAATCAACTTATCTAGGGATGCCCAGAAGTTGTTCCTTTTTGTAGTCACCGTTTGATAGAGCTTCGATTGTCTCTGCATAATTGGTTTCACCTGTGTACTCGGTGCGAGGCAGAACGCCTTTCTCGCACCATTTATAAACAGCACGAACGCTGACGTGACACTCTTCGGAAATTTTCTGTACACCAATAGATGTAATGGCTTCTCTCAACATATGTCTCAACTCAAAAATGAACTTTAAGTACATGTTACAACAGAACTGAAAGTACAGGCAAGAGGTATTATGATTGAACCTATGGTTCATATTGATAATGTGCGATTAGAATTCTCCCGTCGGCTTGCACAGGCCTGTTCAAACGCTGGGATAGAAGAACACGGAAGAGGCGTCATACTCGCTAGAAAGCTTGGCATTACACCTAAAGCTGTTAGCAAGTGGCTAAATGCTGAGTCGATGCCTCGCCCTGATAAAATGACAGAGCTAGCTCATACCCTTGGTGTGAGCTTATCATGGCTCCAACTTGGAGAAGAAAAACTCGAAGCAAAAGGAAACGCTGAACTAATTGGAAATATGCAAGTTTGGGACAGCAAAACGCCGCTGGGCGATGATGAGGTCGCCATTCCGTTTTTATCAGATGTGCGGCTGTCAGCAGGTAATGGATTTATTTGTGATACCGAGCAAGACAAGGGTTACCGCCTACGTTTTGCTAAATCGACGCTGCGCCGATATAACGTAGACCCCGCAAATGCTAAATGTGTTTCGGTAAAAGGCGACAGCATGGAGCCCGTACTACCAGATAATTCAACTGTGGGTATTGACTGCGGTAATAAAACGCTGGTGGACGGAAAGCTTTTTGCTATCAACCACAATGGTGAGCTTTTTATCAAGAAACTGTACCGGTTACCTGGCGGTGGCCTCAGAATTTACAGCTTCAACGAGCTAGAATATCCACCAAGGGAATATACTGAAGCACAAGTATTAGAACAGCAAATCACGATTGTTGGCCGTGTGTTCTGGTATTCGGTGTTATTATGAAAAAAAATGGACAGCCTAAAGAAATCTATATAGAACAAATAATAAGAGAAACCAATCAAGGTCAAACATCACCCTATCTCTGTAAGGATGACAATAGTGAAACCTATATTGTTAAAGGCTCAAGAACTACCGGATTAGGGCTGGCCAAAGAATGGGTGTGCGCTCGCTTGGGCGAGGCGTTTGGTTTACCTATCCCACCATATACCATAGCTTGGGTAGACTCCCCATTTTTAGAATCAGGCTATGGATTATACGAATACAATTTTGCCTCAAAATTTATTTCAGGAATTCAAGATATCACACTAGTAACCTTGAAGCAGGTTCCTCAAAATATTGTAAATGACCTCTACATTTTCGATTATTGGATTCAAAATGCAGACAGAAATCTAACTGAGTGCGGCGGCAACCCTAATCTTTTTGTAGATCAACGCAATGGTGCAGTTTACGTGTTAGATCATAATCTCGCATTTGATGAAACATTCTGTGTGGAACAACATAAAGCTTTACACGTTTGTCATTGTCGACAAGAATGGACATCACTTATTGCAGTTGATCAACAAACTTACACTGTAAGGTTTGAAAAAGCTTTGTCTCTATTCGATTCAATTATGGAAGAAATTCCTGATGACTGGCTGATTATGACAACAAGAGAAGAGTTGAAGGATAGTCTACTAACTATACTTCAAAGATATAAACAAGATAAATTCTGGGAGGACATAATATGAAAACGTTGATGAAATATGCAATCGTTCGCTTTATGCCGTTCGCAGAAACCGAAGAGTTTGCCAACATAGGCGTAGTAACTTGGACACCTAATTCAAATTGGTTTAGCTATAAACTTGTTCCTGATGCATTTCCTCGTATCAATCATTTCTTTGATGATTTAGATGGATCTCTATTTAAGCATGCTCATCGCTACATCAATGAAGAGCTTGCTAGGGTTGCTGAATTTGTTAGAAGCAACCCAAGACAACTTGACAACATAGTTACTGAAGTCACTCGCCCCAGAGAAGGTGTGATGATTTTTGGTGCTCACGGAGCTATTTTAACGGAACACCCTAAAGATACCTTAAACCAGCTTTATCAAACCTTCATTGGTAGAGACGCGGTTCCAAGCAAAGAACAACGCGAACGAGCAATGGTTCACGAGCTTAAAGCAAGGCTCGATGCTTTACCTTTCAAATTAAAATATAAAGAGAAAGCACTCGATACTAATTTTGGAGCAGTGAAGCTTCCTCTTGTGGCGTCTGTGGGTTCTACGGTCAAAGGAATTAAGCCGATTGCATTTAACCAATCAACTCCATTGCAGCTTGTAGACCACGGTGAGAAGTGGGTAGCAAGAGTTCGTTATATCATAAATGCTAACTCCTTACTGCCAAATAACTTTATGTTCGCTGTTGAAGCTCCTACTAGCAACAAAACGGTATACCGCAAGGCCTATGAGGGAGTAGAAAACGCAATGAGAAATCTCGGCGTTCATGTCCATCAATTTAATGATAAAAACCAACTAATTGATTTTGCTAAGTTTGATACGGAATTACTACGTGACGAGTTTAAGTTAAATTAAGTTATCACTTCCAAAATCGACTTTCTGGCAGTTTTAAATGAAAAAGCTCATGTACTCAGGGTTAAAATCATCATGTTATAACACTTCACTTAGGCTCGGTTATTAAAGGGATTTACGCATGAATATCACACCAAAATCAAGAATTACATCCTTAGTACTAACGATACTTTTTGGTCCGTTAGGCGCGTTCTACTCCACTATCGCGGGAGGTATTGTTTTAACCCTGATAGCACTGGTAAGTGCGCCAACTTTCATTGGTCCCGTTGTATGCTGGATTCTCGCAATCGCTATTGGTGATCACTGCACCTACAAACACAATAAAAATATTGATAGCCTTAAAGAAATGCTTTCAAGCAAGGCAAACTAATAAAAATTCACGACTATGTCTTAGCCGCTTTAATAGCGGTTTTTTTATACCCCTCGCAACAAAATGTACTTTTAGTTCTTTACAACAAATGAACTTGTGGTACATTTGGTTCATCAGAACTTACCCACCAGCGAGGAAAACACATGTCCAAACCAGAAGCGGGAAACCTCAGCCTTGAGGACCGTACCACCAACTTCCCCAAACTGATGCAAGACCTTGACGGCGGAGTGATCTCCAACGTGGTTGGTTTAGCCCTATCGAACGTAGCTCGTGCTGTTTCTTACAGCGACAAACAAGGCAACGTTAAGATGGATCTAAAGCTCAAGCCAATGGGAACTAACAATGAGATGGTTGAAATTACCGTCAATATGTCAGTGAAAGAACCCAAAACTGGCTTTGGTACCAAATCTGAAGACTTTCAATACACCTCAATCGCGTACGTAGGCAAAGGCGGCAAACTTACCTACGACCGCCCTAAAGAAGATATACGCGGTCAGTTGATCATAGAAGATTCCAAACTGCGCGAAATTCGTTAATTCATTTATCAAACAAACTCAAGAGAGATAGCTATGACTATGGATAAATCAGCCATTCAACAGATCCAAGAATCCGGAAACGCAAAAGAGTTTTTGGGCCAATTACTCAAGGCTTCGTTTCCTATTGCTGCGCTGCCCGAGTCGTTCAACGTACACGACTTAGAAAAATATATGCCTACCCGCAATCAGTTTCGTGGTGTGATGGAAACCAGCAATATTGATGAATTTGTTCGTTACCATGAGGAGTACCAAATCGAAGGCAATCAATGCTTCATTAATGCAGATCGTATGGCAGCAGTAACCATTTTTGATGTGGGAACTATGGCGTTACCCGGGCATTGCAAACACCAAGCAAAACTAACACTACGTAAAACAGCCGCTTACCGAGCGTTACTAGAAATTAACGGTGACCGCTTACCTCAGAAAAAACTCGCAGAATGGATCGAAGATTATAGCGATTTTATTCAAGTGTTTGCAACTGACGGCGAGCTTATTAGTAATCCTGTGGCTTCCGCAGCAGTACGTAATATGAAATTTGAAGCGAAAGCAGGGCGAGAGTCAAACGTAGATGATTTTAGTCACCACCAATCAGAATATGAATCTATTGCTGTTCGCACTAAAGACGAGTTTCCAATGCCTGCTGTCTTTAAATTCACTTGTGAACCTTATGTGGGCTTAGATGATCGCACGTTCGAACTACGAATGAGCACCATCGGCAATGAAACCTTAGTTCTACGTATCAAAAAGCTAGAACAGCACGAAGAAGAAATGAGTGAAGAGTTTAAAGAGAAACTCTGTAAGCATTTTGTTGATGAAAGCATAGCTATCGCAACGTTTATCGGCTCGTTCTCTTCTTAATTAACCATCAGCGCCCTCTCTTCGGGGGGCGCATCTTGCGAGGAAATTATCCATGGCGGCAACCATTGATACCCAGTACGGAAAGGTCACCACTTCGGAACCCTATTACAGCCACCAGCTGAAATGCTTGGTGCGCAATCTCACTCTGGTGAAAGCAGAAAATATACAGCATGGCTGGGGGGTAAGTCGTGAATGCCCAGCCAACATCTCCTTATCTCCTGAGTTTCTCACTATGTTTGCTCGTGATGCAGATGCTGTGCTGTCATATAAGGAGTTGACATGATGAGCCAAGAACAAATCCAAAAAGCCGTGGAAGGTATTATGGCTCTGCGACCAGTTGGCACTAAACCACGAACCACCGAACCTAAACGGCCTAATCAACTAAAACGCATGAGTGATATGCAGTTCCAGCAAGAACTCGCCGCCATTATGCGCGATGAAGAGTGTGCGACCTCGGTTTATTTCTTCAATAACAGTGATGCCAGTAAAGGCGGGCGCAAAAATATAAATTTCAATCCCTACGTTGGTCAAGGGAAGAAATGACGCTATCAACCACCAAAATCAAATCTTTTTGGTGGTTACGCCCAAAGACATAACAAGCTATATAGGTCTGAACAATGAGTAGATCTCAAATTGCTATTGTCACGCTTAAAAAGGCTGCGGAAGAAATTGGCCTAAGCACAAAGACATTGAGAGAAAAGGCTCTTGACGGTCAATACCCATCCACTGTCATGAGAAAAATTCACGGCACTTGGATGGTTGATATTGAAGAGTGGAATAGATGGCACAGAATGCAATAGTAGATAACCTCCCATCCGGTATTGAAGTACGTGGTAACTCCCTACGTATTTCGTTCTACTACAATGGCAAACGCCACCGCGAATCTTTAGGGCTCCCCCCTACCAAACAGAACATCAACTTTGCGAGGC
Organism: Vibrio sp. 1-1(7); assembly: GCF_013048485.1. Classification (NCBI taxonomy): domain Bacteria; kingdom Pseudomonadati; phylum Pseudomonadota; class Gammaproteobacteria; order Vibrionales; family Vibrionaceae; genus Vibrio; species Vibrio sp. 1-1(7). The sequence continues at coordinate 113,145 of NZ_VHSP01000002.1, forward strand.
AAAAGCGTGAAGCTATCCAGTACGAGATCAAGATCGGTACATTCAATTATGCTTTTCACTTTCCAAACTCCAAACATGCCTCAGGAAAACCCAAGGCATTAGATATTAAGCATCTTTCGGAACTATTTCTTGCATCAAAAGAGCACGATATTCGAACTTCTACTTACAACCGATACAAGTGGGTGCTGAAAGACTTTGCTGAAACTTACGGTGCAAACCGAAGTTGTGACACATTATCCCCTCGTTCGCTTACTCAGTTTCGGCAAGAACTGGTAAAGGGGCGAAGTAGCAGAACAGTGAATAATAACCTAGTGACGATCAACGCCTTTTTATCCTGGTTACACAAAATGGAGTATGTCAGTAGAGATCTTTCGAATGCTCTAAAGCGAGTGAAACAAGGGGAATCGGATATTCAGCCTTTCTCAATGGAAGAAATCACCAAAGCTCTTTCTGTATGCCGCCAACTGCAACATCGTAATATGATTACCTTGCTCGTTTACTCTGGAATACGCAGTGGTGAGCTTTGCGCACTAGCTTGGGAAGATGTTGACTTTGAAAACAAGACCATTCAAATTCGCCGCTCGACCTACGATCATCGTGGGCTGAAAACGACAAAAACAGATAAAGAAAGATTTGTCGATTTACTGCCACCAGCCGTTGAAGCACTAAAAGCTCAGCGTCACCTAACTTATTTATATCCAGCCAAAGAACACAGTGTAGAACTACCGGGCAAAACATTTAGAACTGAAAAACTGCGCTTTGTATTCAACCCCAAAGCCGTAAGAGAACAGAAAAACAGTGACTATGACTACTATGGTAAGCGAGCCCTTGGAAGAGTCTGGACAGAACTGTGCAAAAAGGCTGACATTCCTCATCGTAACCAATATCAGCTACGCCATACTTACGCTAGCTGGATGATCACCCACGCCAATGTGAACATAAGTTACTTGGCTCAACAGATGGGACATGCCGACATTACAATGGTGGCAAAAGTTTACGGGAAGTGGTTAAAGGAATCGAACAAGAAAGAGTCTGATCGGGTGTGGCTTGAACTGCTAAAGCTGAAGAACAGTATTTGATATGCAAAGTTAAATGTAAACTATGTGCTTTTAAGTAAGGACAAAGCCAGATTTGGAGGAGTGATGGATGGACCATAGATCATAACTTCAGCTCCTTTCTTCTTTTCCTGAGCTGTATAGCTTAAGAAGTATTCATCAGTGCGGTAAGCAGCGTAGATTTCTTTTATTTGAGGCACATTATCATAGGACACAATCCAAGGGTGTGACACTGAACTAAGTGTCTTAGCGATTTCTACATGATCGTCATGTCTATAGAAGTTTCGATAAAGACCTTGTCCTTTCACATAATAAGGAGGGTCAAGATAAACTAGTGTTTTTTCCGGAAGCGTAGGGACAACAGTAGTAAGCAAATCTACCGCATCTTTATTGTACACATGTATTCTATCTTTAAAACGGCCGATCATTTGGATACGTTTAGTCAAGTCGTCCTTGTTAAAGCGAACATCAAGCTTCCACTTCCCACTTTGCTCTTTTCCTCCAATTACACCAGCTTTCAGTATTCCTGACCGGTTTGTTCTGTTTAAAAAGAATGTAGCAAAAGCGACTTCCAGCATGTTGTAGGCCGATGGGTTATTCAAGACTACCTTTTGTTTATGCCAATTTTCTATTGTTACTGGTGTATCATGGATTACTTTGCATAAATCATCGGTTTGCTCTGTAGCAATTTTCCAAAAAGAATAGATTGCCGGATCTAAGTCATTAATATGTATATGACTTGCAAATTCATTAAATAGTAGATCTAGTGCAACCCCTGCACCACCAGCAAACGGTTCGACATAGTGTCCATCAAGTAGCTCATTAGTTTCGAATACTTGTTTAACGAAATGGGAAAATTTGCCTTTTCCTCCGGGGTAACGGAGAGGTGTTGAAAATTTATGCGACATCGTTTCAAATTGATTGAGAGATCATACGTAAATTAGACCACATTTTGTATATGATGGCCATACCTGAATCACGACCAGATCGCCTCTAGTAAAGGCTTATACTCTTCAGCCACGTCTTTAAGTTCCGAAGCAATGGGCGAACTGGCGGCACTATGCACAAACAAGTTTAGATGATCAATCGAACCGACTTTGTCTAATGCTCCTGCTCTTTTTGAGATCGCTCTATGTTCTTGACCACCGATGCATTGTCTCTTTTCTAGATGCGCACTTACTGCAACAACTTTTTTCCACAACGGATCTTTTTCAGATAAAGGCTGTTGGTTATCTGTTTTCTTCACAGGGGTAGGCGACTTCTCATAACGCTTAGTGTAATCATCACAGCTTGTTTCCAAAAAGACTCTAAAAGTTACTGCAACTGCATTTGGTGTTTTATCAACTATCAAAGAACTTTTGAGTTCTCTATAAATTTCGTTAATACGAGAATTGCCAATTCTAAGAGTCCACGGAAACAGGTATTTTCTTGCCTTAGTCGTTCTTTGAGATATGGTTTTAGAATTACTTTGAGTACCATCTCCGCTACCTTGAGGAGCAGTATCATCTTTAGATGCAGTATCACCTTTAGATGCAGTATCGCTGTTTTCTCCGCAATTAGATTCTGATGATGGCTCCTTATTACCACTTCCATTCATTCCGTTGCTATTTTGTGCACTACCATTATGACTACTTCCTTGTCCGTTTGGAGACGAAGCGCCACTATTTTGCTCTTGTTTACTAGGCAGCAGCTCTGGTGGTATGTGGCTAATAAATTCACGACGATCTTTATTTCCTCGTATGTCATTAACGTTGTACCCTTCTTGTACAAACATTGATATCGCAAATTCTACGCTTGGGGCTATATACTTGAGAGCAACACTAGGAATAAGAAGTTTGTTTTCGATCTTTAGCTTAAAAGTGTTTTGAGCAGGAGTGGATGCAAATAAACGGGTCAGTGTAGTAACCGGTATTTTCTTTATATTTTCTACTGTTTTGGAACCAAATATCTCAGCGTTTTCAGAGACCAAAGTCCTTATCTGACGCCCAACGGACTCCACTCCAGTCGCTCTTGAACGAACTTCATCACGAATATCACTGCTCCAATTTACTCGGCCCACACCGTTGTTCTGTCCAGTGTGCTTAAGTTCTACCCAAATACTTCCATGAGCTCGACTGGGAACAACGCTGCATGCAATCTCATAGGGTAAGTTACCGCTCAGTTTTTCCTGAGCGCCTTTAAACCCACGAACAAATTTTTCTACTGGGCACAACAAAGGGTTCTGAAGCATTTTTAATGCAGTCAATCTTCTGTTTCCTTCAAGGACCACATAAGAGCCGTCTTCATCTGGGTATACTAATTGAAGCTCTGTCGGATCAAGTCCATTCTCTGCGATATGTTCGGCCAATCGAACTAACTTTTTAACATCTTCGACATCAGCCATCATTAGTTCAAGTGCTTCTCTTTGGCTCTGAGCAATATCTCCACCAAATCGCACATTCTCTTGATCAAGTTTAATTGAATTGAGAGGTATAAGTTGAATGTCTCTTTCCATACCAATTGGCTCCCGACGTATCTAAAATGAACTTGTAAAATACTATTATTTTAATTGCGTAACGTTATAACAGAAAACAATATTAATAGTTAGCGCGAGTTAACCAGATATAGATCTGTCTGTCCTAATTATCCATTTTTAAATACAAAACATCGCTCAATGTTGTTCCATAGAGACTTGGCGGAGAGATTATGGTTTGCTATGTCTGAGTACTACTAGTCACACCAGTTATATGGGACCAAATTTTAGAAATAAGTTTGATAATTGCAAAGCGATGGGACCAAAATGGGACCATTCGTGGGGCTAAAAACAGCTCGATCTTCCATTTTACTGTTTATGCTTACAGTGATAGTAAAAATGAACAGCGCCCCTTTTCGGAGCGCTTTGTTCATTATTCCCAATCAAGGATGACTTTACCGGAAGCCCCGCTACGCATAGCGTCGAAGCCTTTTTGAAAGTCATCCACTTTGAAGTGATGAGTGATGATTGGGGTTAAATCTAAGCCCGATTGAATGAGGCTTGCCATCTTGTACCAAGTTTCGAACATTTCCCGACCATAAATGCCTTTGATGACTAAGCCTTTAAAAATCACTTGGTTCCAATCAATCGCCATCGATGAAGGTGGAATACCTAGCAAAGCCACCCGTCCGCCATGATTCATGGTTTGCAGCATCGAGCTAAACGCACTTGGTACTCCAGACATTTCAAGGCCGACATCAAAGCCTTCTGTCATGCCGAGTTCATTCATGACCTCTTCAAGTGTTTGCTCTGCGACGTTAACCGCCCGCGTTACACCGATTTTACGTGCTAAATCAAGGCGGTATTCATTCACATCGGTGATCACCACATGACGAGCACCAACATGTTTCGCCACCGCTGCCGCCATAATACCGATTGGGCCAGCACCAGTAATGAGTACATCTTCTCCGACTAAATCAAACGACAACGCTGTATGAACCGCATTGCCAAAGGGATCAAAAATCGCCGCCAAATCATCAGAAATATCGGCTGGAATTTTAAACGCATTAAAAGCGGGTATCACTAAATACTCTGAGAATGAACCGGTGCGATTCACCCCCACCCCAATCGTATTGCGGCAAAGGTGAGTACGACCACCACGGCAATTACGACAGTGACCACACGTAATATGACCTTCACCAGAAACGCGATCTCCTATTTCAAAACCGCGAACTTCTTGACCAATACCAACCACTTCACCGACGTATTCATGGCCCACCACCATAGGTACAGGGATGGTTTTTTGCGACCATTCATCCCAGTTGTAAATATGCACATCGGTGCCACAAATGGCGGTCTTTTTGATTTTAATCAGCAAGTCATTATGACCCAGCTCTGGCATATCCACTTCGGTCATCCAGATACCTTGCTCGGGTTTTAACTTGGCTAATGCTTTAATTTTCATTTGATAAGCCCCATCTCTTGGCCGACTTCAATAAAGACGTCAATCGCTCTGTCGAGCTGCTCGCGACTGTGAGCCGCTGACATTTGCGTGCGGATCCGCGCCTGACCTTTTGGCACCACCGGGAAAGAAAAACCAACCACGTAAATGCCCTTCACTAATGCACGCTCAGCAAACTCAGCGGCCACTTTCGCATCACCCAGCATAATCGGGATGATCGCATGATCAGCGCCGCCCATGGTAAAACCTGCTGCTTCCATACGAGTACGAAAATGTGCTGCGTTGCTCCACAATTTATCGCGCAGCTCACCACTTTCAGCTAACAGATCCAAAACACGCAAAGAAGCGGCGACAATTGCTGGTGCAACGGAGTTTGAGAACAGATAAGGACGTGAGCGCTGGCGCAGCCAATCAATCACTTCTTTTTTACCAGAAGTATAACCACCAGAAGCGCCACCCATCGCTTTGCCTAGCGTTCCGGTAATAATATCAATTCTGTCGATAACGTTATGATATTCATGCGTACCACGGCCATTTGCGCCCATAAAGCCGACTGCATGGGAATCATCCACCATCACCAAAGCATGGTATTTGTCCGCTAAATCACAAATCGCTGGCAAGTTCGCCACTACGCCGTCCATAGAGAAAACACCATCTGTGACAATCAGCTTATGGCGTGCGCCCGCTTGGTCAGCAGCAATCAGCTGCTGCTCCAACTCTTGCATGTTGTTATTGCTGTAACGAAAACGCATCGCTTTACATAAACGAACGCCATCAATGATCGAAGCGTGATTCAGCGCATCAGAGATGATGGCATCTTCTTTATCAAGTAGTGTTTCAAATAACCCGGTGTTCGCATCAAAGCACGAGGTGTAAAGAATGGTGTCTTCTTTGCCCAGGAAAGCAGACAGCTTCTCTTCAAGCTGCTTATGGATATCTTGCGTACCACAGATAAAACGTACCGAAGCCATCCCGAAACCATGGGTCGCCATACCTTGCTGGCCCGCTTCAATCAAAGCCGGATGATTAGCCAAACCAAGATAATTATTGGCGCAAAAGTTAAGCACTTCTTGACCGGTTGAGATAGAAACCGCCGCTTGTTGTTGTGAGGTGATCACACGTTCAGACTTATAGAGACCTTCGGTTTTAACATCATCCAGCTGTTGGCGTATTTGTTGATAAAAATCACAAGACATTGCTATTTCCTTCTTTAATATTCTTGCTCGTTCACGATGTGGAACCATTTAGTAAATTTCCCATTTACACTGTAAAGCCACTGACATAACAGGCTTTACAATGGTGGAACTTTGAATCAGTGTAAGTGTAATCGATGTCTAGAGAGAGCATTATCTTGGGTTGTGGAAAATCATTTATGAAATAAAATCACAAATAAACGACTGAGGAATATAAAATTAATATCAATAAACCTTGGCACAGATCACAAAAGTGAATATTAAAAATGATACACAAGGGCTGATTGGTCATTAATCTGCCAGAATAGTGCGTTTGTGTCGCAATAACTCGGCAATTGACGATGAAACACCCAATGAAGAACTCAAATAAAATACATTTTATACCCAAACAACTTGGAGTGGCAGGTAGGCGACAAGTGAGTCAATCCCCATCAGCATAGACAGGCTAGTTGATTGGGGTGAAAGAACGTAGCCAACACCCGTGCAGCTTCAAGTAGGAAGGGGATATTGATAAATAAAAATAAAAACATAATAAAAGCGAATAATTTAGCCATACAACTATCCTATCGATAGATGGTTATAAACTCCTATTAGCAATTTATCAGAGTAAGCACACCCATTATGCTTAATACGAAACTCATCAGCCTACTCCCAGATCTAGCCACTTTTATTTTAGTGGTTAATGAAGGTAGCTTTACTGCTGCCGCCCAAAAACTGGGGGTTACGCCATCAGCATTGAGCAAGCTGATTACTCGCCTAGAACTGGCGCTTTCTGTTAAATTATTTGAAAGAACGACCCGCAAACTGGTCATTACTCAAGCCGGACAAAGAGTCTATGATCAGTGCTTAGTGATGGTTAATGCCGCCCAGCAAGCTTTTGAATTATCTCATGCTGACCATACTGAACCCTCTGGAGCATTAACGATTGCAGCTCCCGAAGCCTTTCTTAATTCGGTTCTCCAGCCTTTCGTCATTCCTTTCCTCAAGCAGTACCCTCTCATTCAGCTCAAATTGCGGGTTATCGATGGAGAGATTGATCTGTTCCGCCATAACATCGATGTGGCTTTTAAACTAACAGATAAACCCGATGAAAATTTAGTGCTACGTGAATTGTGCAAAACAAACTTAGTGCTGTGCGCGAGCCCTACCTATTTGCAGGAGCGAGGCACGCCTTGTCACCCAACAGAGTTGAAAGAGCATGATTGCTTATATCTTGCAGAGACGGAACGCGATCATATTTGGGATTTTCTTAAAGAGGATGAATTCCATACCGTGCCCATTTCAGGTCGCTATGCCGTCAACCATTCGCAAATGCGCCTAAATGCAGTAAAAAGTGGACTGGGAATTGGAATTTTCCATGATTTTGTTATACAAAATGCTTTAGTAAAGGGGGAAGTGGTTCAATTACTACCAGATTGGACGATAAAAAGTAACTACCACGGAGCCATTGCCATGCAGTATGCTCAAACCAAATATATGCCCGCTCGATTACGCGTCTTTATTGATTTTATTCTGCTGCACCTCAAACCTAAATTAGCAACACCAGCAAAATGATTCCCCATCCCCAAACGCACATGGGCGATGGGAGAATCATTATCATCACCTAACCGCTAGCCAAATAAACGTTGCCATAGACTCGGCTTTTTTTTCTCATGATATTCAATACGAAGATCATCGACTTCTTTTAGTGACCGTTTAGCCGCATCAAATTCACCTGCTGAGAGTTCATTCGTCACTTGATCTAAGGCCACCGTCAGCTTGTTAAACCCTTCTTGATAAATACTTGCTCTTTCTGGTGGGTATTGCGCCTGTTTTGCTTGTGTTACCAACACGCTCAACTGTGCAATGGGCACTTGCATGTCTTCAACAGTTTGCGCTTCTGCTGCGGCCTTAAATTCCAATTTCATCTGTTGCATGAGTGGTTTCAGATCCATATTAGCCGCCCATGCCTGACTAGCGACTAATAATAGTCCCGTACTCAACAGTAAACGTTTTTTCATTGTATAACTTCCTTATAATGTCTATGTCCAAACGACTTGCAGTTGCCGGTAGGCGGCAAAGGAGTTTATCCCCATTAACATAGACCAACTATGTGATTGGGGTAAACGAAAACAGCTAGCACCACTGCGTCTTCAAGTAAAAGGGGATATACCTATTTTGCTTAAACAACCGATCAAAAAACCAGACATATTTACCTTTATTGATATTCAAAAATAGATTGATATTCAGAAATAGGCTGGCGTCCGCGTAGTGCAAGAAAGGCCAAAAATTGTTGCGGGCAATGAGTAATAACGCTGGATGGCTCGACACCAACCTTATCTAATAATTCACTCGCGAGCGTTAAATTGCCGACGTCATGACAAAAGTGCGCGTCACTCCCTGTTGTGATCCAGGCTCCCACCGATTTGGCTATTTCAGCGATATGATAACAACGCTCAACACTGCCCACTCGACTATGTCCTTTTAAGGTACTGTTATTAATTTCTATTGCAACATTATACTCTGCCGCACACTTAATCACGGTTTCAAAGTCAAAATCAAAATTGGGATTGCCTAAGTGTCCTAATGCATCTACCCGACCGCTTTTTATCGTGTTGATCAGCGCTTGGGTATGAACAGCTTGGGTACTCGGCTGAAAAACTGGCTCATGAAAACTAGCGATAACCCAATCTAGATGTTGATCAACGGAAGGGTGAAGATCCACCTCACCTTGTACATTAAGAATATTTGATTCTATTCCTCGAATAATCGCTACATCATGTAAAAAGCGGGGTAAAATTCGTTGATTGGCAAAAAACCAATAATGAGGAGCCCCAGGCATCGACTCAGCATGATCGGTAGTACAGAACATCTGCAGCCCTTTTTCTTGCGCCGCTTTAGCATTTTCGATTAACGTACTATAAGCGTGACCACTAGCGTATGTGTGTGTATGAGTATCGACCGCAAGTTTCATAACCAACTCCCTTATATTTAGCAGGTGAACAGTTTACCAGCCTGAGAATCAGCTTACCAATCGTATACCCAGAGGCCCTTTCAATGTCATATATCGGATCAAATCTCGCCCTCCGTCATCTTGGGTGAGATTCACACAATCACTCCATCCGCTTGGCAACTCAATCGACCTGAACAATACTTAATCCATGACCTAACTTAGGATGTGATCATGGTGAAGCGCTATTTCTCCCTCAGCATACAAATCAGTACACTATTCATGGTACTGGTTGTGTTTATTGGCATGATACTTATTATGGTGGGCTCCCATTATTCTAAACAACTGGTTCAAGTTAGCCTGACACAGAGCCATCAAGAAAAACGAGAAAAAATAGAGCAGACTTTCCAGCAAGGTATTGCCCCAATCATCACCACGCTTGATTTTATGGCCTTCAGCCATTTTATTGATGGGCACTATCCTATTGATGAAGACATTCGCTCACTCAACGCATTAAATCTAATTTTTCAGCAAAATCCATATTTAGTAACGGTTTATTTCGGCAATGAAAATGGCGATTTCACCATGCTGGTTCCTTTATTTAACGAACAGAGCAAACAACGTTATCAAGCTCCGCAAGAAGCTCACTTACTGATTAATGAAACACTAGTCAATGGATATAGCCGCATCACCTTTTTAGATCAACACTTTATTCCTATTCAACAAACAGAACATCACGACACACCATTTGATCCACGTGTCCGCCCGTGGTTTGTGAATGCAAAAAGTGATGGTGCTATCCGCCTGACTGAACCTTATTTTTTTTACTTTATCAATCAGTACGGTGTATCGCTCTCGCGCCGATCCTTGGATCAAAAAAAAGTGGTGGGTGCCGATTTCACCCTAGATGGCCTCTCAGAACAGTTGTCAAACATCGCTTATACCGCCAATACTCAACTGGCACTCTTTGATCAAAATTTCCAACTATTGGCACAGCACAACACTTCAATGACATTCCGTGAACCTAGCTCAGGAGATCAAACCCCGTTTTCATCCAGTATCTTTGCCAATTTAACATCAGAAGCAGCCAAGAAAAGTACGCTGAAAACCTTCACTTTTGCGGATCAATCCTGGATTGGAGCAAACTCCTTGATTAAGTTAAGCCCAGAGGTAAACCTAATTCTTGCCCATGCAACCCCAGAAAATGACCTAATGGCAACCTTATTAAGCATTCGGGATAAACAAATATTCTTAGCTTTGTTCATGTTGAGTATTAGTTTTCTTTTTGTCCGGTTTGTTTCGAATAGAATTGCCAAGCCACTCAGTGATTTAGTCGTGCAAACCGGTAACATTTCTCGTTTTGATTTCCAAAAAACTCGCTATCCCAAAAGCATCATTAAAGAAGTTGCCGATCTAACGAAATCGATCGAATTGATGGAACACACGCTGCATGACTTATTACGCCTACTACGTGATGCTGCCTCTAACCAAGACTTTGACGTTTTTGCGAAAACCATTACTCATCAAGGTTATTTGATCACGAAGGCTGAAACTATTTTACTTTATACCTATAACCACGATCAGCAGCAGTTCACCACCGCCGCCAACCACGCAATCATACCATTTAAAATTGACATCAATACCTTAGTACAAAGCACACCTTGGCTATTGACCAAGCTACGTCAAGGACAAATCATACATTTAAATCGTAACGACAATGTATTATTCCCTTATAAAGATCAGCTATTTAATAGCGATATTTATCTGTTTCCATTAATTAATAAATCACGTCAACTGATTGGTGTACTGAATTTGGGGTACGAACGGGCAATCAAAAAATCGCAACTTGACAAACACGCGTTCCTGCGTGAAGTGCTTAGCTTTGCAGAAATTGCCAAAGATAATATTGATAAAATGCAGCAGCAAAAAGAGATGCTGAATGCTTTTATTACCTTAATCGCCTCGGCCATTGATACTAAATCTCCCTATACAGGAGGCCACTGCCAACGAGTGCCTGAATTGACCCAAATGCTCGCCAAAGCCGCAACTAAAGATAAGCGTTATTTCCCCGACTTCATCTTATCTACCGAACAGTGGGAAGAATTAATGCTCGCCGCTTGGATGCACGATTGCGGGAAAGTCACCACGCCCGAATATGTGGTCGATAAAGCGACCAAACTTGAGACGATTTATGACCGAATCCACGAAATACGTATGCGTTTTGAATTGCTGAAAGTACAAGCTGAAGCCGATTACTGGCAAGCCATCGCTAACGGTGGTAATCCCGTCACTCTACAAAAAACACTCACCAAACAACACCAGACGCTTGATGATGAATTTACCTTTGTCGCACAGTGCAATATTGGCAGTGAATCAATGACGGAGCAAGATATCGCCCGACTTGGACAGATTGCTCAACGACAATGGAAGCGCACCTTAGATGATCAAATCGGTATCTCTTGGCTGGAAGCTCAGCGTCATCGCAACAAACCCACCTTGCCAGTGATGGAAAACGTTCTGGCTGATAAAGTGGTTCATCAAATAAAATGGGATAGCGCTCCACTAGCAACAATAGAACAAGAAGGCTTTGTACTTAAGCCCAAACCGCTGCGCTATAACCGCGGTGAGCTGTATAACCTCAGTGTGCGCCGCGGCACCTTAACCGAGGAAGAACGCTTTATGATCAATGACCATATTATTCAAACAATTGTCATGCTAAAACGTCTTCCCTATCCAGAACATCTCAAAAATGTGCCCGACATTGCAGGAGGACATCATGAACGAATGGATGGAAAAGGCTACCCAAGAGGATTAAATGAACAACAACTTTCCATTCCAGCTCGCATTATGGCCATCGCCGATGTTTTCGAAGCACTGACATCGAGTGATAGGCCATATAAAAAAGCCAAAACACTCACCGAATCGATAGACATCATGACGACCATGGCGACCAGTGGCCATATTGATCCAAAACTTTACCTACTTTTTTTAGAACAGAAGGTGTACCAAACCTATGCCGATCAATTTCTCGATGAAGCACAACGAGACCAAGTCGCGATTGATCAACACATTCAAGCCGTGAAAACTTATTTACGCGACCAGTTTTAATTTATCTCGCACTTTGAACACTCAATATTTAATCGATTGCGTCATCAATAGTTGATGTATGTCAAATTGTCGTAGACAATACCTGCCAAAGAACGGTAGCCATTTCACTCACTGTGTGATCTGGATATCGGTTTTGACTATGAGCATGATAGCCAAAAACTACTTTTTATACGTGTACTGCGCTGCTAAAGTCAACAATCCTAGAGTTGGCGCATACTAAGTACTTCGTTTTTAAGGGAAAGATGATGGTAATACCTGAAAACAGCTGCATCGTTATTTTTGGTGCATCGGGAGATCTCACCTACCGTAAGTTAGTTCCTGCTTTATATCATTTATATGCAAGCAAACAACTTCCTGAATCCTTTTGTATTTTAGGTGTTAGTCGAACGGAATATAGCGATCAAACTTATCGAGAAAAATTAACACGCTCCCTGCAAGAGTTAGAAAAAACCGAACCCGCCATTCTTGATGCTTTCAGTGAACACCTTCACTATCAAGCCATTGACACTTCAAACGTTGATGATTATGCCAAGTTATCGACACGCCTTGATCAACTTGCGCTGCAATATCAACAAACCAAGCGTAATACGCTGTTTTATCTTGCTACCCCACCCAGCTTATATGGTGTCATCCCGAGTAATTTGGCCGCTCACGGATTAAATAGTGAACAAAATGGCTGGAAACGATTAGTTATCGAAAAACCATTTGGTTATGATTTAAAATCTGCACAGGCATTGGATATCGAAATCCACCGCTATTTTTCCGAACACCAAATCTACCGAATTGATCATTACTTAGGCAAAGAAACCGTCCAAAACTTACTGGTTTTCCGCTTTGCCAACGGTATGTTTGAGCCATTATGGAACCGGAATTTTATCGACTATGTCGAAATTACTGGCGCAGAATTTCTTGGCGTCGAAGAGCGTGGCGGTTATTACGATGGTTCCGGTGCAGTGCGTGATATGTTCCAAAACCATTTACTCCAAGTACTGGCTATGATGAGTATGGAGCCTCCGGCTGAAATTAATGCCAATGCCATTCGTAATGAAGTGAATAAAGTGTTGCAGAGCTTACAACCACTGTCTGAACAAGATCTACGAAATAACCTAGTACTCGGTCAATACACAGAATCAGAAGTACGAGGTAAGTTTTTACCCAGTTATCGAAATGAGCCAGGCGTGGCCGATGATTCTCGTACTGAAACGTATATTGCTTTGAAAATGTTTATTAATAACTGGCGTTGGAATGGTGTACCTTTTTACGTGCGCTCAGGTAAACGTCTGCCGACTCGAGTCACTGAAGTCGTCATCCATTTCAAACGTACACCCCACCCAGTTTTTGCTCACAATGCGCCAGAAAATAAATTAATCATCCGTATTCAGCCTGATGAAGGTATTCAGATGAGCTTTGGATTAAAAGAGCCAGGTGCTGGTTTTAAAGCCAAAGAAGTCGCAATGGACTTTCACTACACGTCACTCTCTGAGAAAAAAATGCTGACAGCTTATGAGCGTCTATTACTTGATGCTCTTAACGGTGATGCGACCTTGTTTGCAAGAACTGACGCGGTAGAAGCCTGTTGGAAATTTGTGCAGCCTATTTTAGATTTTAAACAAGATCCCCAATCACTTTATGGCTATGCTTGTGGCACTTGGGGGCCCAAAGAGTCAGATGATTTATTACAGCGAGATGGCCGTGAATGGCGCTTCCCATGTAAAAATTTAACCGATACGGATTATTGCGAATTATGATTAAAAATAAGATTTTTCCAACGGCAAACGCGGTTGTTGAATCCTTAGCGAAGGACTTACAGGCATACAGCCAACAAGGCCAGCCAATACATATCTCTCTTTCTGGCGGCAGCACACCGAAGATGTTGTTTAAATTGTTGGCTTCTCAACCGTACGCCTCCAACATTCAATGGCAAAACTTACATTTTTGGTGGGGTGATGAGCGCTGTGTGGCTCCCGATGATGCCGAAAGTAACTATGGCGAAGCGAACACGCTTTTATTTAGCCAAATCAACATTCCCGCGGAAAATATCCACCGTATTTTAGGCGAAAATGAACCCCATGCCGAAGCAAAACGTTTTGCCGAAGAAATGACGCAAATCGTTCCGGTGGAAAATGGCGTCCCAGTTTTTGATTGGATTCTATTGGGAGTCGGCGCTGATGGACATACCGCATCGCTCTTTCCTAACCTGACCAACTATCAAGATGAACAGCTATCGGTCGTGGCCACTCATCCAGAATCGGGGCAACTTCGTATTTCTAAAACAGCAAAAGTATTAGAAGCGGCAAAACGGATTAGTTACCTTGTTCTGGGCTCAAGTAAAGCCGAGATCGTCCATCAAATTCACACCACTCCAGCCGTAGCTCTCCCTTATCCAGCGGCGAAAATTCAGTCATCTCACGGTGCAACGGAGTGGTATTTAGATTTAGACGCAGCAGCAAAAATTGCGTAAAGGAGAATAAGAAATGAAAGGTGATATCGGTGTTATCGGCCTAGCAGTCATGGGCCAAAACCTTATCTTAAATATGAATGATCATGGCTTTAACGTGGTGGCTTATAACCGTACTACCGCGAAAGTGGATGAGTTTTTACAAGGCCCAGCCAAAGGCACCAAGATTGTCGGTGCTTACTCACTACAAGACTTAGTGGATAAACTTGCCACACCACGCAAAGTCATGCTGATGGTACGAGCTGGAGATGTGGTGGATGCATTTATCGATCAATTAGTTCCTTTACTCGATAAAGGCGACATCATTATCGATGGGGGCAATACTAACTACCCAGACACTAACCGCCGTGTTGCCGCGCTACGAGAGAAAGGTATTCACTTTATTGGTACTGGTGTTTCTGGTGGAGAAGAAGGTGCACGTTTCGGGCCTTCTATCATGCCGGGTGGTGCCGAGGAAGCTTGGCCAGCCGTAAAACCCATTTTTCAAGCCATTTCAGCCAAAACGGATTCTGGAGAACCTTGTTGTGACTGGGTCGGTAATGATGGTGCGGGACACTTTGTGAAAATGGTTCATAACGGTATCGAATACGGTGACATGCAGCTTATCACTGAAGCTTACCAGTTTATGAAAGATGGACTTGGGATGTCTGCGGATGAAATGCAAGCGGTATTTTCTGATTGGAACAAAACCGAACTTGATAGCTATCTTATTGAAATTACCGCCGATATCCTTGGCTATAAAGATCAAGATGGCCAACCATTAGTAGAAAAAATTCTTGATACTGCTGGTCAAAAAGGCACGGGTAAATGGACGGGGATTAATGCCTTAGACATGGGTATTCCGCTGACGCTAATCACTGAGTCCGTATTCTCTCGCTGCTTATCCGCACTTAAAGATCAACGTGTTGCTGCTGAACAATTATTTGCCAAAGCCATCACACCGGTTGAAGGTGATAAGCAAGCGTGGGTTGATGCGCTTCGTCAAGCCTTATTGGCATCGAAGATCATCTCTTATGCACAAGGTTTTATGTTGATGCGTGAAGCCTCGAATGAAAATGGTTGGGATCTTAACTACGGCAACGTAGCGCTAATGTGGCGTGGTGGCTGTATCATTCGTTCCGCTTTCTTAAGTAATATTCGTGATGCGTTTGCAGCAAACCCAGACATTGCATTCTTAGGTTCTGATCCCTACTTCAAAGGTATTTTGGATAACTGCCTTGGCGCGTGGCGTAAAGTGGCAGCGAAATCAATGGAAGTGGGAATCCCAATGCCGTGCATGACCTCAGCACTCACTTTCCTCGATGGCTATACCACCGCTCGTTTACCGGCAAACTTACTACAAGCCCAGCGTGATTACTTTGGCGCTCATACTTATGAACGTATCGACCGACCTCGTGGTGAGTTCTTCCATACCAATTGGACAGGAACGGGTGGTAATACCGCTTCCACGACTTATGATGTATAAATTTACTCGCCCTATTGACGGTAAATAAATTCATCCCTATTATCTACGCCTAAAAAATAAGCATCAGGGAGGATGTTAACTGAGTTAACATCCTCTATTTTTTGGTTAATTTTTATTACTGAGAGAATTAACAATGACCTTCAATAAGTACTTTGTATTTGCTCCTAAAGCATTGGAAGAAGGAACGCAGCAAAACACTGAATGGACATCGGATAAGGAAACTCAGCGCCAAGCAATGGTTAAACAGGCGCAGCAACAAGGCGGTTGCTAACGGCTTCCCCACCTTAACCGCTTTTGTTGCGACTAAGGTGGGGCATCTTCCCGCAGTAATACTCAAGCATAAGACACGATCAGCGAATCTCGCCGATATCGTTGTCGCAATCTAGTGAATGGCTCACAAACATAAGGGTTGCCACACTCTATCCATCCCGATGCTTTGCTTAGAAAGCGACTCGCCAGGTAAAAACTCTGCGACCAAATGATCGATCAAATGGCGAACAGCAGGAGCAAGATGCTTTCGTGATGGATATAATGCATAGATTGCCATCGTTTGTGGTTGCCAATCGGGTAATAAGCGTATTAATTGTCCATTCGCTAATGCTCGCGCAACAAGGTAAGTCGGTTGTAAACTCACCCCCATTCCATAAATCGCAGCACTCAAGAGTGCCGTTGCCTCGTTAGCACTGAATGCACATTGTACCTCTACTGACGTCTGTTGCTCTCCTTGACTTAAATGCCAAATATGTCGCTCTGCACTTTTATATCCTAAACAGCGGTGCAAGACTAAATCTTGCGGAATGGTAATCTCAGGCTGAGTAGCTAAATAGTCTGGAGCGGCGACCAATACCGACTCACACTCCGCAATCTTACGCCCAATCAAACTAGGGTCAGGATTAGAGGCAATCCTGATCGCAAGATCAATTCGCTCAGCAATAAGATCAGCCGTTTTATCCTGCACTTCCATATCAATCGATACCAACGGATGCTTTATTAAAAACGTCTTGATGGCAGGCACTAACTGCGAAAAACCAAAAGACATACTTGCCGCCAATTTTATCTTGCCACGCAAATCCTCTTTATTCATTGTCTGATGTAATAAAACTTCTGACTGCTGAACCCAAGCTTCAATTTCCGGCAAACATTGCTCACCAGCGCTCGTTAGTGACACCATCCGTGTTGTCCGGTTGAGTAATCGAATCGCCAACCAATTTTCCATGGTATCAATATAACGGGTCACCATTGGCCGTGACATGGTTAAACGTTCTGCGGTTGCTGTAAAGCTTTGAGTTATCGCCACATCTAGAAAAACTTTTGCTGCCGTGAGTCGATCCATAATTTGCTCGATTTAAGAAACAATGATGTTAATTATTAGCTATATATCCGAACAAGTCTAATTCGTATGATAGCTCCCGAACCGATAACCCACTTTCGATACTCTATTTTAGGATCAATCATCATGAAAAAACTGACTCTACTGACCGCAACGACACTGATCACCAGCACTGCATTTGCGGTACAGCAACCTTTAACACTGGACGTATACAACGCCGATGGCAATAGCTTTCATGTAAACTCAACCTTAGTTTACGGCGCAACAGAAGCCATGGTGATTGATACTGGCTTTACCAAAGCCGATGCCTTACGTATTGCCGCTAAAGTCATCGATTCAGGCAAAAACCTAAGCACGATTTTTATTAGCCAAGCGGATCCGGATTACTATTTTGGCGCGGAAGTATTACATGACCTATTCCCTGATGCGAAAGTCCTCACCACTCCGGGAGTTCGCGCGACGATTGAAGAGAAGCTCGATGGCAAACTAGCGTTCTGGGCTCCGAAAATGGGCACTAACGCGCCAGTGAAACCAGTATTACCGACCGCTTATCATGGTAAAACGCTCACCATTGATGGACAAACCATAGAGATCCACGATGCAGACGGTGAGCTAGCGCATCGCCCTTACTTGTGGATCCCAGCCAACAAAGCCATTTTGGGCAATGTAGCGGTCTACGGTAACGTTCACTTATGGATGGCCGATGCGCAAAGCGATGCCAGCCGTCAAGCGTGGGCACAGCAGCTTGAGCGTATGCAAGCCTTAAAACCAGAAGTGGTGATCCCTGGTCACATGATTGCCGGTACTCAATTAGATGCCTCAGCGATTAGCTTTGCTCAGCGCTATTTAGCGGATTTTGCCCAAGCAAAACAAACCAGTAAAGATAGTCAACAATTAATCAAACGTATGCTTAAGCTTTATCCTGAAGCCGGTTTACCCATGGCATTAGAGATTGGCGCAAAAGTACATATGGGTGAAATGCAATGGTAAAAGTACACTACTTTTTTGACCCAATGTGTGGCTGGTGTTTCGGTGCTAGCCCACTACTAGAAACACTGGCTGAAATGCCGACTATCACACTCAAGTTACATCCGGGTGGCATGTTGCCACGCTCCGAGTTGGCCGCCGAGTTTCGAGCGCATATATTAGAGGCAGATCAACAGATTAGCCTGGTGACTGGACAAGTTTTTGGTGAAGCGTACCGCTCGCGAATTGCCAGCCAGCAGCCGCTCATCGTTGACTCTTACCTTACCGCTCAGGCGATCATCGCCGCGGAAGCATTGCAAGGCCTAGGATTGGCGATGTTGAAAAAAATTCAGCAAGCCCATTATCAACGAGGATTAACAGTTGCCGAGCCAGAAGTATTGGCTCAGTTAGCAAGCCAATTAGGTATTGAACACGATAAATGGCACAACGCCATGCAGCAAGCCAAATCTGATTTACCGGCCACGATTGCCAATAGCCAACAACTGATGGCTCAGTATCAATTGCGGGGATTTCCATCACTGATGATTGAGCAGGCAAATGGCCAGTGGCACTCGGTTCAGCCGAGCGTTTATTATGGGAAGCTTAATCAGTGGCAAGCGTTTTGGCAATCAATGGCAGGTATCTCATCTGGCAGCCATGCCTAAACCAGTTAGGATGATCGATAATATTGAGGCCAGATTAAATCGAAAAGCGATCATTCACTTAAAAAACAGCCCCCAAACTTGGGGGCTATTGACGTTGATAAAGCTATTTTATCAGATCAAAACGATCAGCATTCATCACTTTGCACCAAGCCGCAACAAAGTCATGCACAAATTTTCCTTTGTTATCGTCTTGTGCGTACACTTCCGCATATGATCGAAGAATAGAGTTTGAGCCAAATACTAAGTCGACTCGCGTCGCTGTCCATTTGACTGCGCCAGATTGACGCTCGCATATTTGATACAAATTTCGCCCTTTAGGTTTCCAAGTGTACCGCATATCAGTTAAGTTCACGAAAAAGTCATTACTTAACACGCCGACATTGTCGGTAAAGACACCATGCGATGTTTCGCCATAGTTGGTACCTAATACGCGCATTCCCCCCATTAATACGGTCATTTCTGGTGCGGTAAGACGCATGAGCTGAGCGCGATCAAGCAACAATTCTTCTGGGCTAACAACATAGTCTTTCTTCAACCAATTCCGAAAACCATCAGATAAGGGTTCAAGAACATCAAATGATGCCACATCAGTTTGCTCTAATGTTGCATCGCCACGCCCAGGAACAAATGGTACCTTGACCTCAACACCCGCCGCTTTAGCCGCCATTTCAACTCCGACATTACCAGCAAGCACGATGGTATCCGCGACACTTATGCCAAACTCACTGGCGATGTTTTCTAGCACAGCAAGCACTTTTGCTAAGCGCTCAGGTTCATTACCTTGCCAATCTTTCTGTGGCGCAAGACGGATCCGCGCACCATTTGCACCACCCCGTTTATCGGATCCACGGAAGGTACGGGCACTATCCCAAGCGGTGGAGACCATTTCACTAATACTTAATCCGCTGGCGGCAATTTTCGCTTTTACCGCATCAACGTCATAATCGCTACGTCCCGCTGGGATTGGATCTTGCCAAATCAAATCTTCTTTAGGAACATCAGGGCCAATATAGCGAGCTTTAGGCCCCATATCACGGTGCGTCAGTTTGAACCAAGCACGAGCAAACACCTCAGAAAAATAAGCCGGATCTTGATAAAAACGCTCAGAAATCTTGCGATAAGCAGGGTCCATTTTCAGCGCCATATCGGCGTCAGTCATGATTGGGTTATAGCGAATACTTGGATCTTCGACATCAACTGGCTTATCTTCCTCTTTGATATTGATGGGCTCCCATTGCCAAGCGCCCGCTGGGCTTTTTTTCAATTCCCAATCGTAAGTAAACAATAAATAGAAGAAACCGTTATCCCACTGTGTTGGATTGGTTGTCCATGCCCCTTCAATACCACTGGTGACCGTATTACGCCCCACACCACGTGTGGTGTGATTGATCCAACCTAAACCTTGTTCTTCTAATTCCGCCCCTTCCGGATCAGGCCCTAAATTGGCCGCGTCGCCATTACCATGACATTTACCCACGGTATGACCACCAGCGGTTAACGCCACCGTCTCTTCATCGTTCATTGCCATACGTTCAAAAGTAACGCGCATATCATGAGCCGTTTTCAGTGGGTCAGGATTGCCATCAACGCCTTCTGGGTTGACATAAATCAACCCCATCATGACTGCCGCTAATGGGTTTTCTAGATCACGAACGCCAGAATAACGGCTATTTTTAGCGCCACTCGGTGCCAACCACTCTTTTTCTGATCCCCAATAAGTATCTTTTTCTGGGTGCCAGATATCTTCCCGACCAAAAGCAAAACCAAAAGTCTTAAGCCCCATCGATTCATAGGCCATGTTACCCGCGAGGATGATCAAATCTGCCCAGCTGATCTTATTGCCGTATTTTTGCTTGATTGGCCAAAGTAAACGACGAGCTTTATCTAAGTTAGCATTATCAGGCCAAGAGTTTATTGGTGCAAAACGCTGATTGCCGGTGCCTGCGCCACCTCGGCCATCAGCAATACGATAAGTTCCGGCCGAGTGCCAAGCCATACGGATCATTAAACCACCATAATGCCCCCAGTCAGCTGGCCACCACTCTTGGCTATTGGTCATTAACGCTTTCAGGTCGTTTTTTAAGGCATTAACATCGAGTTTTTTTAATTCTTCACGGTAATTAAAATCAGCCCCCATTGGGTTCGTTTTTGCGTCATGTTGATGCAAGATGTCAAGATTAAGTGCTTTAGGCCACCAATCCATGTTAGACATCTCGGCAGAGGTAACACCACCATGCATGACTGGGCACTTACCACCTGAATTTATCCCATTATTTTCCATTCTATTCTCCTTGCTATACATTGCTGCAGTGACTACCGAGTAATTTCACACATAAACGGTTATCTAGATCTAGGCTAAGCTATTTAAAAATCAAACACTAATACACTATAGCTATCAATTTAATAGACACTATCCCCAAACCACTTGAAGTAACCAGAAAACGGCAAGTGAGTGATAAATTTACCCAACCGAAGGCTGATTTTTATTAAAAGCCAATCTATATGATTGCGGAAAACCAACATCGCCAATACCGCGGTCGCCTCAAGTCACAAAGGGAATATCTCCCTTTAAAACATATCGATACTAAGGATAGGCGAGCCTAAAAAATTTTCCTTGTTCCCGTGACATGAATGAGTAAACTTTGATATTTATCAAGCGAGCAGATCGTTTTGCTCTTTATTTTGTGAGTGGTGACATGAAACCAAAGCATTCACCATAAAAATACTTGGCTGGTTTTTCGCCTTAATATTTATTTTTCCGACGTTGAATACATTTATACACATTTTTGCTGCATTTTATTTCATGATTCAATAGCATATATGGGTTGCTCTGGAATCATCAACACCCATTAACGAGCGAAAAACTCTTATTTTATCAAAAAGTTAGGAAAAGCCATGAGGGCATCATTTCCTAATCAAGGACATCAACAAATTAATCTCACAAGGAAATCATCGTGACTTACATTCATAACACTATAGCCAGATTAAAAAAAACAAGCCCCGCACAAGCCGAATTTTATCAAGCAGTAGAAGAGATCTTAGACTCACTACAACCCATCTTAGAAACCAATGAAAAATACAAAGCGCATGCCATCATCGAACGAATGGTTGAACCTGAGCGACAAATTATGTTTCGTGTACCTTGGGTTGATGATCAAGGAAATGTGCAAGTTAACAAAGGCTATCGGATTGAATTTAACTCGGCTTTAGGGCCATACAAAGGTGGACTACGTTTTCACCCGAGCGTCAATGCCAGTATCATCAAATTTTTAGGCTTTGAACAAGTGTTTAAGAATGCCTTAACTGGCTTACCCATTGGCGGTGGAAAAGGGGGCGCAAATTTCGATCCCAAAGGGAAATCGGATGCTGAAATTATGCGTTTTTGCCAATCGTTTATTAATGAATTGTACCGTCACATTGGCCCGACAAGTGATGTTCCAGCAGGCGATATTGGCGTTGGAGCACGTGAAATTGGCTATATGTTTGGTCAATATAAACGCTTAACGGGTAATTATGACGGCGTATTCACAGGAAAAAGCCTACTTTGGGGCGGTTCTTTGGTTCGTAAAGAAGCCACCGGTTATGGGTGCGTTTACTTCGCACAATACATGCTAGAAGATCACAATCAATCATTAGCAGGCAAAACCTGTCTAGTTTCTGGGGCCGGTAATGTGGCGATTTACACCATTGAAAAGCTCTATGAACTCGGTGCTCGCCCCATTACATGCTCGGATTCAAGCGGAACCCTCTACCATGAAACAGGCATTAACTTGGCGACCTTAAAAGAACTCAAAGAAGTGCGTAAAGTTCGTTTAGCAGAATACCTACAGTATCATTCTGATGCTCGTTATATTCCGGCTAGCGATTATCCAGCCGATGGTCATGCAGTTTGGCGCTTCCCTGCTGACTTAGCCTTTCCATGTGCCACACAAAATGAACTGACCGCACAAGATGCGCAAGCTCTTGTGGCCAATGGCGTTATCGCGGTATCGGAAGGTGCAAACATGCCGTCAACCCAAGACGCAGTAGAAGTGTTCCTTGATGCAAACATTTGCTACGGCCCAGGTAAAGCGGCCAATGCAGGAGGCGTGGCCACCAGCCAGCTAGAAATGGCGCAAAATGCCAGTATGCAAACGTGGAGTTTTGCCAAAGTCGATGAAAAATTAAAAGTGATCATGAAAAATATCTACCGCAATGCCCGTGATACGGCAGTAGAATTTGGCGAACCGAACAATTTGGTTCTCGGAGCCAACATTGCAGGCTTTCGAAAAGTCGCTGACGCAATGATCGAGCAAGGTGTGGTTTGATTATATCACCGAGGAGGGGGAAAATCCCCCCCTCACCTTTCTCTTAACAACTGAATATCGCTACATAATGCCCATCTCAGAAGCAATGACCGCTAACGTTCGTCCGGTTTTGCTGCTTTCTTGTGCTAGCTTAATTAAGGCGATATTTTGCAGCGCTTGCTCAGCAGGAACGGGGTTTTCAGTGCCCAACCGAATCGCATCGGCAACGGCTTTAAAGTAGTGCTGATAGCCGCCACACTCAGTGGTTATCGCCTGAGCCCCGGATTCACTATAGCGTTGACCATAAAGCGTTGGGTCTTCACTTACCCAGTGGTCACCAATAGGCTCTACCCCTTGTTTAAGCTGCGCTTCTTGTGGGTCAAGCCCCATTTTTTCGTATTTGGCAAGCGTTCCTAAGATCTTATAACGTAGATTGGGCTCGGGGCTGTATAGGTTAGAATGCAAATGCACTAAATGATTAGGGTAGTGCAAAATAAGATTATAGTAATCAATGGTTGTCGCGCCTGGGCGCATCATTCGACATTGAGCATTGATGGCTTGTGGAAGACCAAACAGCACCAACGCTTGATCCAATAAGTGTGGAGCTAAATCAAATAAAATGCCACCCCCCTCTTGTGCCTGTTCACGCCAACGCTGGCGAACGTCTGGACGATAACGATCAAAATGAGACTCGAATAAGCGCACCTCCCCCAAACGACCTTGTTCAATCATTTTTTTTACGGTGAGGAAATCCCCATCCCAACGCCGATTATGGAACACACTCAACACTCGCCGTTGCTCTTGCGCCAAAGTAATTAAAGCTTTGCCTTGTTCAATTTGGGTGACAAATGGCTTTTCAACGATCACATGTTTGCCATTTTCTAACGCACGCTTGGCCAAAGGGAAATGAACATCATTAGGAGCGGTAATAATCACCAGTTCTGCATCGCTGTGATCGAGTAATGCCTCGGCATCTTGATACCACTTCGCCTGTGGCCAATCATGTTCAACGGCAGATTGTTGACTAGAACTGATCGCGCATAGCTCTAGCTCAGGTAAGGTTTTTATAAATGGGAGGTGAAAGGTTTTAGCAGAATAACCGTAGCCAATAACGGCGGTTTTGATTGGCGTATAAATCATGACGTTTCTCTTTATGCATCTCGAGTTTTATTATCATGCCGAATCGGACTAATTAGGTAAAGTTTTACCTATTGCATGCACCACCTAAAAAAAGTATCCACCGGCATAGCCGGTGGTTTTCAGTCATGATTAGCTATGCAGCGGCAATGTATTGTCGTTTTCGACTCTTTTTTTGCTGTAACTCTAAAATTAACCGATCCATATCCACCTCAATATTAAAGCGTTGCTTCAGGTTAGCGAGAAAAATTGGGTCTTCACACATGGCTTTTTCTGGTTCATCACTCACCTTCGCTACCGGACGACCATTGCACTCAGTTAATTTAATCACCATCGACAACGGTTGATAGGCTTTATCCCGATCATTTTTCCAGCCCGCTAAATCATTAGTAAGAAAGGTTCCGATACCAAATGAGATACGAACTCGCCCTGCAAAGTATTCACACAATGATAATGCCTGGTCAAAGTTAAGCCCATCGGAGAAAATAAACAGCTTATTTTTAGGGTCAATGCCTAACTTTTTATAGTGAGCGAGCATTTTATCGCCCCAAGTAAACGGACAACCGGAGTCATGGCGAACCCCATCATAGGCTTTGGCAAGGTGCACATTAAAATCACGAATAAAGGCATCAATGGTTAAGGTATCGGTTGGGGCAATAGACAGCTGCCCATCAAACGCTCGTAACCACTGTTCTAAAGCAACTCGTTGTGAATCGCCGACATTGACTAAAGCTTGATGGCCCATAAACCACTCATGAGCAATTGTACCAATCGGTTTAAGGTTAAATTCACGAGCAAAATGGTAATTACTGGTACCAAGTAATAACTCGGGAATTTCTTGGTGCAGATAAGCAATCACATCGCGCTGAACTTGGCTGGAAAAACGGCGGCGAGTGCCCATTTCTGTCAATGAAAAATTCTCTATACCACGTTTTTTAAGTTCGACTTTTAAAGTCTGAACTTTTTCTGCCAATACTTGCAAAGGTAGCTCAATAGGCACTTGTGACCATCGACGGCGGCTACGAACTTCAGAGACGATCGCCATCACCAAGGTTTCATACAAAATGGTATCTCGCCATGCTCCCTGAATCGCAATACGTAACTGGTGCTTTCCCTCTTGCTTGATAATCCCCATCTCAACCTGACGCTCTGGTTGAAAATGAAAATAACGCAAGGATTGTAAAAACGAAGCTTTAAGATGAGGGGAGCTTTTCTCTAGATAGGTAATATCCGCATCAGAGAAACGTAAAGAGGCTAAATGCGCGATCTTTTCACGCACCTCTTCCAAAAGGTCACTAACATCTTCATCACTCCGAACAATCAATTCATAGCGAACTTGAACGTCAGGATAAAAAGAATGAATGGCCTGCATCATATTGATTTTATAAGCATCAAGATCCAACAAGCTGCGGATAAGGTGGGGAGAAAACAGGCAAGCGTTCATTATGCCATCCTTCCATTCAAGGTTAACAGAGCTGTATGTTAGTAACATTATGTTGCTAACTTTTTCAGCACAATAAATTAGCCTTACAAGTTTGTCAACTATTGTGACAAACTAACGCTTACCTTATATCCATATAATTTGTATGTTTATTTATGGCGATAATATAAAAATAACAACCCAGTGAAGGCGTTACTGAAATAAGACCACTGATAAAAACTATGTTTGTCACAAACTGTTATTTACATTTGACCCTCTCTCAGCTCTTACCTAGAATAAAGGCTCAATTTTTTAGGAATGTCAGCATGATTGTTACCATTGATCTGGTTTGTTTACGCCTTGCACCAACCGGTATTCAAATATTATTGGTTAAACGCAGTAATCCTAATCGGCCAGATTGCGGTCAATGGGCCTTGCCGGGAGGACTCGTGTATGATGAAGATATGACGGCCAAGGGTGGTGAACCCGCCGATGAAGATTTTGATTCTGCCCGACGACGTATTTGTCGGCAAAAAATTCATACTTATCCGAATTTTATTAGCGATCCACTCGTTGATGGTAACCCTAAACGCGATCCCGATGGTTGGAGCGTCAGTATCTCGCATTACGCGCTGCTTAATCCTTCTAATGTTCAACAAATTGAAGATTTTGGTATCGATCGCAATCGCGCTAATTGGTTTAGTCTGAAGATGCTGCTAAATAATGAAATGGAACTGGCTTTTGACCATGTCGCTCAAATTCAACACGCATGGAAAAAACTACGTGCCGCGGTCGAATACACATCGGTTGTACTTTTCTCATTGGAAAAAGAATTTCTGGTGGCAGATATCATTGATGCTTATGCAAAATTTGGGGTAGACATGAATCGCATGACGGTCAAACGGCGGCTGATTAATACAGGCGTAATTGTCAGCGCGAACAAAATCGCCGCTTCATGTAAAGGAAAAGGTGGGAAACCCGCCACTGTATATCGCCTTGCCAACCACGAAGTCACTTACTTTCAAACCTGCTTACGCGGATAAAAGACCACTTTAACTTGTCATAAAAGCATGGTTAGATCACCACTTCGAGCCGTTTGTAGGACGACCTATCATGCCAATTATTATTCTTCATGGACTCTACATGCATAGCATTGTTATGCATCCCTTACGCCAGCAACTGACTAAGTTGGGTTATCAAGCGATCGCACTTAGTTACAATACACTGTCGATTAATGAGGAAAAACTGTTTCTCCAAATTGATGCCGCACTCGATTGCAAACAAAGCAATGTGTTGGTCGGGCATAGCTTAGGCGGCTTGATGATCAAACGCTATTTAGCTTCACGCCACCCCAATACTCAGCATATCTCTCATGTGATCACCATCGGTTCTCCTTTGCAGGGGGCCTCGATTGTAAGCAAAATAGAGCAATTAGGGCTGGGAATGATTCTTGGAAACGCCACTGAATATGGCTTAAAAAAACATCATGATAGCTGGCATTTTCCACAAAAGCTCGGCAGTATCGCGGGGACGCTTCCCATCGGAATGCGCACATTATTAATGGGGAATCAAAAGGAGTCCGATGGCACGGTGACGGTGGAAGAAACCAAAATTGCAGGCATGACGGATCATCTGGAAACACGAACCACACACACCAGTATGTTATACAACCATTATATCGCCAAACAAATTGACCACTTCATTCGCTATGACCAATTTGAACATGAAAAGACCTGAATCAGCATCAAGAGAACAACTCGATTCAGGTCAAGCAAACCATGAAAAATTGAAACCACTAAACGGTAAATGCACCAATGTACTGCTTTAAGTGTTCAGTTTGTTGCTGAACAAGGTGATAGGTCTGCGTGGTTTCACTAGCAATATGTTCAATATTAAGAGAAGATCCTTCAATCGTGTTGACGCTCTCACTCACATGCATTGATAACTGTTGCTGCGTTTGTGCCAATTGAGCAATTTGTCCATCAAGTTTTGCAATAGCTTGCGCGGCCTCCACGATTTGGTGATAAGCAGCTCCCGCCTCTTTGACTTGCTGTAAACTTTCCCCAATTTCAATTTGACACTGTTTCATAAAACCTTGCGCATCCGAAGCTTGAGCTTGCAGGTTTTCAATCACTCCGGCAATTTCTTCAATCGACTGCTGGGTCTGCTGAGCTAATTCACGAACGTGATCGGCTACAACAGCAAACCCTCGTCCAGCCTCACCGGCTCGCGCAGCTTCAATTGCCGCGTTTAATGCCAGTAAGTTGGTTTGCTTGGTGATATTACCAATCACCTCAGAAATAAGGCTAATATCTGAGCTACGTTGATACAGCCCATTAATCACTTGTCCGGCTTGATCCAGTAATTGTGATAAGTGTTCTGTCCGCTCAATGGAATGCACAATACTTTGCTCACCTAGCTGCGCTTGTTGTTGAGTTTCCTCACTCTTGTACGATGCCTTATGCGTCACTTGATCAATATGCTGAGTGTTGCCTGATAAATCTGCCACAGATGAGACAATTTTCTGGATCTCGTATTTCTGCTCATCCACACTTTGCTGAGTATGCGCAACCTTAGCGGCCAGCTCTTCAGAAGCCAAGTCTAACGAATGGACACTCTCTTTTACGGAAAGGATCAATGTGGTTAAGTTCTCTTGCATATGAATAAATGCTTGCGCCGCTTCACCAAATTCATCGTGCTTAAACTGTGTCAGTGATAAACGCGATTCCAACTGCCCCTGTCCAACAATCGACATGTGTGCTTTTAACCGAGCCAATGGCCGCAATACTCGTTTGGCTGTCAAATATCCGCTGACAAGTAACGCAAGTACCACTAAAGCAGCAGCCCCAACAGAACTACGGATCACTCGCTCAATCTGTGCTTGTTTCTCATTTTTCATGCGAGTCGCATCTTGCTCTAGTTGATGCTGAAATTGTGTCAATCCTTCCACAATCTCATTAAAAGGTGCCAACATTGGACCCAGCATTTGACGGCGAGCTTCTTCAATCCGGTTTTGATCAATGAGATCTATATAATGCTGCTGCATTATTTGGTAGGCCTCTATTTGGCGTTCAAAATCAGATACTGATGTTTGAATATCGGGCAAATCCGCTAACTGCTCCATACGTTGTAATGCCTGTTTGACCGCTTGATCATTAAATTCGATGGTTTGCATAATCGTGCGATGTTCATCAACATCATCAGTTAAGCCATAGTCGAGAGCAAAACGGCGGTAAGTCACTGTGTAATAACGCAGATCAGAAATCGCGGTGAGCAGTTGAACATTACGATCAACCACCGTACCAAACTGCTGCTGGACACGGGTTAAATTGAGAATAAGGAAAAAGCTTAAGCCAACAATCGCAAAAACCGCCAACGCGGCATTGGCTCGGACTAATCGAGTAATGGAAAGTGAACGCATAACACGGTGCCCTGTCTATCAATGTCATAAGAGCACAGTATAAAGGAGAGGGTGATATTCGAACGCTCGATTGTACCTATTTCTTTGATAGATAAAACCGTCAAAACTTGGTGGTGGCCGTTATTGTGGCTGTTCTTCCATCAACAGTGCTTTGCCATGAAGCAAGCAGTCTGAGACTTTACGCCTCGCCGATTTCACTAGATTCGCTAAGGTTTGACGAGAAACGCCCATCACCATGGCGGCTTCTTGCTGCTGCATTCCTTGATAATCAACCAAACGCAGCGCTTCAAACTCATCCGCTTGAATGGAAACCGCTTCTAACTGAGCCATCGGAATTCCATTGGGTTTAAAACAACTTTGAGCTGGAAAGCCACAAATTTGTCTTGGAATTTTTGGACGCGCCATAACCTTCTCTTTTTATCGGGAACATGGGAATACGCGCTATTGTGGCATTTTGGCTTGAAAAGGCAACTCAACACCTCGGGCTCAAGGTAATTAACATCACAAAATAAAGTAACCAATATCACGACCATATATTAAGTGGCCCATATCACCGGATGCCCAACACTTTTTCTGCGACACGCCTCGGATAAATTCCATTAACAAATAACACAAAAATAAAACAAATCAAACATTTCCAACCTGCTTCACAGTCATTTTTATGGATAATCATTACACTCTGAGCAATTTTTTTGACTATCGGAGTACCAATAATGAATCGAATATGGGTGGGCTTTTGTCTGCTATTTATTCCCCAGCTTGCTTTTGCAACCACGATAACCCCAGGTTCCCCCTTACCACTGACGCATTCCACAATAGGTTATGCGTCGCTAATTCTATTTTGTATTGCTTATGCTCTGGTGATGTTAGAAGAATACTTACATCTGCGAAAATCAAAACCCGTACTGCTTGCGGCAGGATTAATCTGGGCGATGATCGGTTATGTTTATCAACAACATGATAACGTAGAGATCGCCCGGGCTGCGTTAGAGCATAATCTTCTCGAATATGCAGAACTTCTACTCTTCTTGTTGGTTGCCATGACTTATATTAGTGCCATGGAAGAACGCCGTCTTTTTGATGCTTTGCAAGCGTGGATGGTGGGTAAAGGGTTTAACTTTAAGACGTTGTTTTGGCTTACCGGTATCCTCGCTTTTTTCATCTCCCCTATTGCCGATAACCTGACTACCGCACTACTTATGTGTGCTGTTGTCCTTAAAGTGGGTGGCAATAATATTAAATTTGTCAATTTAGCTTGTATTAATATCGTTCTTGCGGCTAACGCTGGCGGGGCCTTTAGTCCATTCGGTGATATTACCACGCTAATGGTATGGCAAGCGGGTCACGTCACCTTTATGCAATTTATGGATCTCTTTATCCCATCGGTGATTAACTACGTGATCCCTGCCGTCATCATCTCGTGGTTCTTACCCACTGAAAAACCGGACGCGCTTTATGAACAGGTAGAGTTAAAACGAGGCGCACGTCGTATCGTGGCTTTGTTTATTTTCACTGTTGCTACGGCGGTATCTTTTCATGCCTTATTCCACTTTCCACCCGTTATCGGCATGATGATGGGGTTAGGTTACCTACAATTTTTTGGCTATTTCCTGAGAAAAACGTTAGCCAGCTCATTAGCGAAAAAAGCCGCAATTGCGATGGCGAAGAAGGATGAAGCCGCTTTAAAACGTCTCGGTTCCGTGGTTCCTTTTGATGTTTTTCGCCGCATTTCCCACGCAGAATGGGATACCTTGCTCTTCTTCTACGGCGTTGTCATGTGTGTCGGTGGCCTAAGCTTATTAGGTTATCTCGGCATGGTATCTGAGGTGATGTATACCCAATGGAACCCGATTTGGGCCAATATCGCATTAGGTGGCATTTCTGCCATTGTGGATAACATTCCCGTTATGTTTGCGGTACTAAGTATGGATCCTTCCATGTCATTAGGAAACTGGCTACTGATCACTTTAACCGCCGGTGTTGGGGGAAGTTTATTATCGATTGGTTCAGCCGCTGGCGTGGCCTTGATGGGAGCCGCTCACGGTAAATATACCTTTATCGGTCACCTAAAATGGACGCCCGTAATTATGCTCGGTTACATTGCCAGCATTGCGGTACATCTGCTGCTTAACCAAGCGTTATTTTCTTAACCCCCCCTTATTCAGGCTCTCTTTCATTTTCGATAAGAGAGCCTTTTGTTTACTCCTTATTTTGCGGTAATGCATCAATACGAACCCAAATATTACTTAATTGATATTTGGCACAAGCACTACAGGTCAAGACCTCACCGCCACCATGAATCCTCATCACCAGATCATCTCGCTTTTCTTTCGAGTTATTACGAATTTCGATATAGAGGAGGTTCTCCTTGACTGTATAATTACGCTGCCACTCTAAGTTTGCTGTTTCAGATTGAAAAGAAACCTTACCATCCTTAAATTTCAAGGTGTAAGGGGTATGTTGATTATCATACGCGCCTTCAAAAGCAAACGTTTCTTTATCAGCCATGCGCTCCAAATCGTCCTGAGTACATCCATTCAAGAGAGAGAGCAACAGCATACCGATAATGTGCATTGGCTTATTACGCATCAAGGTGATCCTTATTCTGTGTACTTTTTCTCCAATTCAAGCAGATACGCTTTCCGTTCGATTCCCCCAGCATAGCCCGTTAATGCGCCATTTTTACCAATTACTCGATGACAAGGTATGATGATAGAGATGGGATTACGACTACTTGCCACTCCGACAGCTCTCGTCGCAGTGGGTTGGTTAATCGCTTGAGCGAGTTGTCCATAACTCCATGTTTTACCATAAGGGATACCGCGCAACACTTGCCATATTTTTTGCTGAAATTCCGACCCTTGGAGCGACAGTGGCAAATCAAAATCGGTGCGACGGCCTAAAAAATACTCGCTTAACTGATTGATTGTTTGTATCAGTATAGGACAAGACTTGGTATATGCCCCCAGTTCTATAGGCATACCCACCGTCGTGATAAACCAAAGGCCAGATAAACCATTAGGGTCGGACTGTAATATGATTTTCCCCAGCGGGCTTTGATAGTCGGTAAATTGATACATTGCGCCACACCTTAACCCATTTCATCGCTTGAATCCTTAGATAGAGTACGACATCTGGGCTACTGAAGCCAATATTAGGGTCTACTTTTGCGCTTGAAAATAGACCTCACAAACGATGACTGCGAACTGAACCAATTCCAGCGTATAAACCTAGGCTTTGTTCATCCTCTACTTTATTGCCATCAATGGGTTAAAAAAGAGAGACTGGCCTGTAAGATGACTAAATTAACAATATCAATAAAAAAAGCGCCCACAATCGGCACGACCATAAAAGCCTGTGGAGAAGGGCCAAAGCGGTTGACGACCGATCCCATATTCATCACCGCTGTTGGGGTTGCACCTAGCCCAAAACCACAATGACCGCTGGTGATAACGGCGGCATCATAACTACGCCCCATCACTCGGAAGGTCACATAATAAGCAAAAAGTGCTAACACAACCGACTGAACGGTTAAGATCACCAAAAAAGGGATCGCTAAGTCAAAAATATTCCACAGCTTTAAACTCATCAATGCCATGGCAAGGAACAGTGCTAATGATACCGTCCCTAAGATATCGACCGTCTCCATATCGATTTTTCGAACATGAGTCACTTCCATCACATTAGTTATTGCAACACCGATAAAAAGTGCATAGACAAAATCAGGGATCATTAGCCAACTAATCTCGAAATGACGAACCCATTGCCCAAGATAATGAGCCCCGGTAACACAAAGCAAGATAATCGATAAGCTTTCTATCACTTTTTTCGATGTCACCCGATCTTCTTCATGCTCGTTGTAGGTGACCAGTTCTGGGAAACGCTGGTGTGTTTGAAGGCTGCGTCCATATTCAGATTCTAAATGACGTTTTTCTATCAGATGGTTAGCAATCGGGCTACCGATAATCCCCCCAATAATTAAGCCAAACGTTGCAGATGCCATAGCAACTTCGAGCACATTATTTAGCCCATACATATTTTGAAATGTCTGCGCCCACGCAGCTCCCGTACCATGCCCACCAGAGAGTGTAATAGAACCCGCAATCAATCCCATCAAAGGATCAAGGCCAAGTAGCGAAGCAAGAGACACGCCCACAGCATTTTGGATAACAATATACACGGATGCGATGATCAAAAACAAAAAGACCTTCATGCCGCCCTTGACCAATTGCGTATAATTAGCGGCTAATCCTACGGTTGAAAAAAACATCAACATAAAGGTATTTTGCAGTGGTAGATCAAAAACCCAATCGATGCCATGCAAATGCATTATGGTAATCAGGCAGGCGACAATAAGCCCCCCAACTATGGGTTCGGGAATATTAAATCGTTTTAAGATGGGGAATTTATGATTGATGAACTGACCTAAAAAAAGCACGCCAATCGCAACTAAAAATGACTCCTGTGGGCCAATAGAAATAACCTGATTCATAACACCTCTTTCCTACTTTTTCTCATGTTTTTTGAGAATCGATATAAAAACATGATTGGGTATAAAGTCAGGTTGCCTAGAGAAAGCCAACATTACTAGGGTCTAAAAAAGCAACTTTCTCATTAAATAAGAATAAAGAATAAATAAATCGCAAATAATTCTCATAATTTGATAAAAAAGAAAAAGGAACCTAGCGGTTCCTCTTTCACTGGTGGTTCGCTCACTGAATCTAGTGACTAAACAATAAACAAAAAGAGCGATTAGCTTATCAGTGTGATGTATCCCTGTAAGATAATCAGATTCACAATATCAATAAAAAAAGCGCCGACAATCGGTACCACCATAAAAGCCTGCGGAGAAGGGCCAAATCGATTGACGATAGACCCCATATTCATGACCGCTGTGGGTGTCGCACCTAGGCCAAACCCACAATGACCACCAGCGATCACCGCGGCATCGTAATTACGCCCCATGACTTTAAAGGTGACATAGTATGTAAAAAAGGCTAACACCACCGACTGTACCGCTAAAATCAATAGAAATGGGATCGCTAAATCGAAAATATTCCACAATTTTAAGCTCATCAATGCCATGGCAAGAAACAGCGCCAAAGAAACCGTGCCCAACATATCCACCGTTTCCGCATCCACTTTACGAACCTTAGTCACTTCTAATAGGTTGGTGATCAATACCCCAATAAATAAGGCATAAACAAAATCAGGGATCATCAGCCACGGAATATGAAATGTACTTACCCACTGCTCAACATACTTAGCGCCCGTAACACAGATCAATAAGAAAAACAGGTTCTCAATTACCGTTTTCGCTGTCACGCTATCTTCTTCATTCTCGTTATAAGTCACCACTTCAGGAAAGCGCTCATGTGTTCTTGAGCCGCGACCATATTCCGACTCAAAATTGTGCTTATCCACTAAGCGCTGAGCCACAGGACTACCAATAAGCCCGCCAATAATCAGGCCAAATGTCGCCGATGCCATGGCAATTTCTAATACGTTATCTAAACCGTACACCGCTTGAAATGTTTGTGACCAAGCCGCGCCAGTGCCATGGCCGCCTGACAAGGTGATAGATCCAGCAATCAAGCCCATTAGCGGATCAAGCCCTAATGCGCTGGCTAAAGAGATACCGATAGCGTTTTGAATAATGATATACAACGAGGCTACCGCTAAAAAAATAAACACTTTAGCACCGCCTTTAATCAGTTGAGTGTAATTAGCCGCCAAACCCACCGTTGCAAAAAACATCAACATAAAGGTGCTCTGCAACGGGAGTTCAAAATCCAAATCAATCCCATTGAAGTGTAAACCTGCAATGATACAAGCAATAATCAAACCACCGACAATGGGTTCTGGGATATTAAATTTATTTAATATTGGTAGCCTAGCATTCACAAAATGGCCAAGAAAAAGAACACTGATGGCCACCAAAAAGGACTCCAATGTGCCAATAGAAATCAAATGATTCATATAACCTCATTATTTTTATTCTCTTCATCCTCCATGATGACTGAGGGAAAATTGATGGGTTTGTTCAAAGCGATCGCCGACTAAGAAAGCCTACTCAACACGTTACTTATGCGCCTGAAGCTAAATTAAAGGGATGACTAAACGGTGTTTTTATTACGCTGCTATTCCCCATAAAATATAAAAAGAGCACCTTGGTATAAATGATAGGGCTCTTTTTTTACGCTGAGTACCGGCGATACAGTCATGTCTGCGCCTCTCCATAGGCTCCTTTTTTAAACAGACATGGCCTTTCCTTGAACAAAATTACCCGCTATTACAAAAAAAATAGAGCGCTGTTTTAAAGCGCTCTACCTCTAAGATTGACTTGTTCCCGTTGTAGCGAAATCACTCTGACTCATGACAAATAACGAGCCGAACCTCGGGAAACACTCAAGTTCTCAATAGAGGTGATTATCATAACGAGACCAGATTCTAGCATATTAACTGACATTTTCGTAAATTATGTTATTTTCGTCTAATTATTGAGCAAAGCAACGATAGATTTCTCTGCGCTACGAGAAGCAATCCTTTCCTCGAGTCGTTTACTGTTCACTTGGCGGAACCACCTCGATTGGAATGCCATTTTGAGCCAAAATAGCAGCACGAGCTCGTGCTTCAGGTTGATTAAATTCACGCATCCACCACGTTAACTCAATGGGTAAACTCAAGATTTTTTTACTGCCATCACTACGAGTTAACGGCTCATGCGCCTCAATAAAAACACTGCGATCCGCTTCTAAGGTGACTTTTATTGGCTCGTTAATTACACGAACTTTCATCCCTCGTTCGGCTTGCTGAAATAGCCACTCAATATCTTTAGGCTCCATCCGAATACATCCAGCACTGACCCGCATACCAATGCCAAAATCTTTATTGGTGCCATGAATCAAATATTCTCCAGAACCATAAGCTAAACGCATCGCGTATTCGCCGAGTGGGTTGTTGGGCCCGGCCGGTACCACCGCTGGCAGCTCAATGCCTCGCTGCAAATACTCATGACGAATAGATTGAGGGGGTGTCCATGTTGGATTCGGTCGCTTTTGACTAATATAGGTTTCCATTTCGGGTGTATCACGACCAATGCGGCCAATGCCAACAGGGAAAATATGCACTTGACGCTGCTCAGGTTGAAAGTAATACAAGCGTAATTCCGCTAAATTAATCACAATGCCTTCATATGGCACATCAGGTAAAATCATTTGCGACGGAATGGTTAAAACACTGCCTTCGGCAGGCAGAAAAGGATCAACCCCTTTATTCGCTGCCATTAAAGCCAAAAAACCCACTTCATACTGGTTAGCAATGTTGGCAAGAGTTTCTCCTTGGCTAACCACATGGTATTGCATACGGCCAACCAAACGGCTTCCTTCTTTAGGAAAATCATAAACTGTCGCTTGGCTGGTCGTCGCATAACTCAACCACATCAGCAAAAATATCAACCCATTACGCAATACCATTCTCCATTTCTTTGGCTTCTTTGTATAAACGCAAGGTTACTTCTCTTTGTACTTTATGATCAACCATTGGCGATGGGTATGACATCAGATTAAATTCAGACCATGTCCACGGCGAATGCAAATAAGTGAGCGGCACATGAGCTAATTCAGGAACCCATTGGCGAATAAACTGGCCATTGGGGTCAAACTTTTCACCTTGAGTAATTGGGTTGAAAATTCGAAAATAAGGTTGGCCATCACATCCAGTTGATGCGCACCACTGCCAGCCTCCATTATTTGACGCATAATCGCCATCGATCAAATGACGCATGAAGTAATCTTCTCCCCAACGCCAATCAATATGTAGATCTTTAGTTAAGAAACTCGCCACAATCATTCTTAATCGATTATGCATCCAGCCCGTTTGTTTAAGCTGACGCATGGCGGCATCCACAATAGGAAACCCCGTCTGTCCTTCGCACCAGCGCTCAAATGCAGCGGTATCATTGTACCAAACCAGTTGAGCCGCCCAAGAGTGGAAGTCTTTTCCTTGTGAAAGTTTGGCTTCAAATGCCATTAAATGTTGATAAAACTCTCGCCACACTAATTCACTCATCCACATATCAGCCCCCGCAGAAAGCACGCCGCCAGTCGATTGCGTATAGAGTCGAGCAAGACATTGGCGAGCAGAAAGGGCCCCAATAGCCAGATAAGCAGAAAGGCGACTGGTATACTCTTGGGCGGGATAGTCGCGTTGTTGATGGTATTCATCCACCTTATGCTGACAGAATTGACGAAGCTGTTGCCGTATTGCATCAAAATCGACCGGCCATTGCTCACTCGTGTAACGTGGATAGGTAAAAGGCTGTGCTTCACTCCATACATAA
This sequence comes from Vibrio sp. 1-1(7), assembly GCF_013048485.1. Lineage (NCBI taxonomy): Bacteria > Pseudomonadati > Pseudomonadota > Gammaproteobacteria > Vibrionales > Vibrionaceae > Vibrio > Vibrio sp. 1-1(7). The sequence continues at coordinate 150,833 of NZ_VHSP01000002.1, forward strand.
GCACGATAAGCCTCTGGTACTTTAACCTTTTGCGCGACAGGGGTGGTTAAAATCGTCGGTGGAACAAACTGAGTTAGCCAAGCGCGTTTAAAAGGGGTAAAAACTTTAAAATAATCCCCTTGTTTGGTTAACACCTGCCCAGGAGGAATCACACATTTATCATCAAAATCACACCACTCTATCGCTTGTTCGGCGAGCAGTCGCTGCGCTAACGCATCCCGTTGTTGTTCATTGTATTCGTACTCACGATTAACCAGCACTTGATCCACCCCAAGCGCGGCGGACATCTCTGCCACCGCTTGAGCCGCCTGGCTAAAATCATCACATTCGATGTAGAGAAGTGGCACATTTAACGCTGCTAACTCTTGCTGTAATTCAAATAAGCGACGATAAATTAAATCCGCTTGAATCGCGGCCATTCCATGCTGCTGCCATTGTTGTGGCGTTGCAATATAAAGTGCATAAACCGGTTGAGTACTGGTGATGGCATAACGTAAAGCGGTATTATCCACAGCGCGAAGATCGCGCCTTAACCAAACCAATTTCATTCCTAGTCTTCCTGTTTTACCAGAGTGGCTAATACCTCTGAAAAATAGATCGCTTCAGAGAACTGTGTTTTCAGCGCGGTTAACGCCTTACGTTGGTTATCCGATAAATGACGATACGAAAATAATGCAAGGCTTGAATAGTTCGTACTACCTTGATGGTCAACTAAGCCAGTAATATCGTCAATGCCTTCCATGAAGGTCACCTGATATCCTTTCTCTGCCCAGCTCACGGCCCATAGCCACGCGAGAATATGACCGGCATGCTCAAAACTAACACATAAGCATTTTCCCTTATAAGCGGCTTTATTTTCCGCCTCAAGAATGCTCGATAGCTTACTCAACATCACACTGTTAAATAATCCTTTTTGTAAAGATCGCAGTGGCCCTTTTACTTTTTCCAACGCCTCAATCACAGGCAGTACAAATTGTGTTTCAACAATATCTAAAGGATATTCTTTCATCACTGTAGCAAGCACATTTGCCGCTTTTACACCATTTAACTGAGCCAAAGCATCCAGTAATTGGTGACACGCTTGCAACTCTGCCGCGGTTTCCAACGGTAACTCGGCATCGATCAACTCATTGGCTTGCAGTAACTGGCTTACTTTGCCAATAGCGACCCCTTTTAACAGCCAGCTCTGTATTTGACGAATGGTATTGATATCGTGCTCGCTGTACAGTCGATGTCCTTTGTCTGAACGCTTTGGTTGAATTAAATTATAGCGACGTTGCCAAGCGCGTAACGTGACAGGCTTAACCCCTGTCAGCTCCGACACTTCACGAATGGCATAACGGGTTTCTTTACAATCCATAACGTAGTTTCAACTCCTGAGGATGAGGGTTTAGATAGCGTTGTTGGCTAAGGTACGCATCTGGATACATGGCTAAATAGTGTTTGATTAACGTTAAAGGAGCCAAAAGTGGTAATAATCCGCGACGATATTCATCAATCACTTGAGCAAGCTCTGCTTTCTGTGATGAGGTGAGTGAACGTTTAAAATAACCTTGAATATGCATCAGAACATTGGTTTGATTTTTTCGACTCGCGCGAAAGGTCAGGGCTTGCATCAGCTCTAAACGATACTCTTGAATAAAATCCGCTAATTGATATTGAGCCACGTTTGCCACTAACCGCCCTAAGCGTTGATAAGACGTAGGATGATGGGCCATTAAGGTCAATTTATATCGCGAGTGAAAATCCACCACTTTACCAGCGGTTGGGTTATCACCTAAGCTTTGGTAAAAATCGTGTAAACAAAACACACGGGTAATAAAATTCTCACGCAACACCGGATCATTCAGTCGCCCATCTTCCTCCACGGGTAACCAAGGCATACGTTGCATTAATTGTTCGGTGTATAAACCAACCCCATTTTTTTCTGCACCATGATCTCGATAGACTTTGACTCGCTCCATGCCACACGTGGGGGATTTGGCACAAACAATGTAACCACACAAAGCTTGAGATTGAAGATGGTCAATTTTTTTATGGGTGTACTGTAGCAAGGCTTCGGTATGATCGCGACTCGCGTCTTTCGTTTCGACTAGCGCAATACGTTGCTCATCAGCAACAAGACGGATAGTGGGACGCGGAACAGGTAACCCCATCCCGACTTCCGGACAAACAGGGACAAAATCAAAAAAAGGGCTTAACTCTTGAGTAACAAAATGGCTCACTTTGTGCCCCGCATCAAACCGAACGCGTTCACCAAGTACACAGGCACTAATGCCCACACGAATGAGTTTAACCGTCATATTGCCTCCCGACCAACCAAGCCTTATTCACCAACAACGATGAAAAGATTATACATAAAATATTCTTGTATAAGATATAGCACAGTATCTCAATGTTATACAATTTTATTTTCTGTACACATTGAATGTTCCACCCCTTGATGCGCTCTGCTTGTTGGCCTAAATGTTATTGGCTTAAGTCGCAACAAATCGCTTGCGCTACCAATTCCAACACATTTAGTTATCAATAAGGTAAAATAACTCGTACTCACTATATTTTGTGACCGATATCTCATGGGGCCTTGGTGTTGCTCGATATTATTGCCTCAACCGATTTTCATTCATCAACAGTATTCGTAAATAGTTGTATTCTGTTGATTATTTAACTTTTGGAGAACAACCCATGCCGACCCCACATATCAATGCAAAAGCAGACGCTTTTGCTGAAACGGTATTAATGCCAGGCGACCCTTTACGCGCAAAATTTATTGCTGAAACTTACTTAGATGACGTGACTCAGGTGTGTGATGTACGCAATATGTTCGGATACACTGGCTTCTATAAAGGTCAAAAAGTTTCCGTCATGGGACATGGAATGGGGATCCCATCATGCAGTATTTATGTCCATGAACTGATTGCTGAATATGGCGTAAAAAACATTATTCGAATTGGTAGCTGTGGTGCAATTCGCGATGACGTGAAATTGATGGATGTTGTCATTGGCATGGGAGCTTCTACTGACTCGAAAGTAAACCGTATTCGCTTTAATGGCCATGACTTTGCTGCGATTGCCGATTATGATCTACTTGAAACCGCTGTCAATCAAGCCAGAGCGCACAAAGTCGCGGTTAAAGTCGGTAATGTTTTTTCTGCTGATTTATTCTATACCCCAGAGCCTGAGATTTTTGAAAAAATGAAAAGTCTTGGCATCTTAGGCGTTGATATGGAGGCTGCAGGCATTTATGGTGTCGCTGCTGACCTCGGTGCTCGAGCATTGACAATTCTGACCGTATCCGATCACATCTTACGTGGTGAGAAACTCAGCTCAGAAGACCGTCAAAAATCGTTCCATGACATGATGCAAATCGCACTGGACACTGCCATCAACATCGATTTCTAATTTTTACCCCGAGGGGGCGATCGTGCCAAATGACCAATTACCGCTGGCGGCTGAGGGTTTACAACTCAACTTTTGTAAAACATTGGCGTGTAACAACTTTGGCTTGAGCGATGCAAAACATTATGTTTTGCAACATGCGAACCCGAAGCGGCCAACGATGGTTTGTCGAGAGTGTGGTGCTTTCCCCCCTTTACTTAATAATGCCGATGTACTCAACGAACTGCATCGTCTACGCCAGTTGCATAGCGATGGCTTACCTGCATGTCGCCATACTGACTGCACAAATTTTGGCTTATCGGTTCACACACATAAACACCTTTACCATGCCTTCGGTTACAGCGGGGATCGCCAGCGCTATCGCTGTAAAGCTTGTCAAACCACATTCGTTGATAAATGGTCGGGTGCGAATCATAAACTCGCGTTGCAAGAAAGCCTGCTAGGATTACTGTTTACTGGCTATTCTGTGCGTGAAATTTGCCGCAAACTGACGATTAACCCTAAAACGTTTTATGACCATGTTGAACATATTGCCAGCCGTTGTCGACGCAAATTAGCCATGATTGATGCACGTTGGGTCAACCACGCTGACTCATATCAGTTAGCCTCTCACTATACCGCTTTGCAACCCCTGAGCAATAATGGTGCATTGTGGATCACCACTGGCGATGCCAAAACCGGTTATATTTTATGTCAACACGTTAACTACTCTGCTAATGAAGACGCCCCCAGTTGCGGCGATCACGATCCTTATCGCCTTCCTGCCCGTTTTGTGGCTCGCGATTATTCTTCCGAGTCGAATCTGGCTATGCCAGAGCCGTCTTCAATATTACGTGAACGTATCGATCAAAAATATCAAACGATCTTAGCAAGAGGCAATGTTGAAGACCCAATGGGGAACCTCACCGCCTTTCATTATCCTTCTAAAGGCGCGTTAATTCGACCGCCTTATACCGCTTATGCGCACTATCTGCATGTATTAGATATGTGTTTACCCAATAAACATGTTTCTTTATTTATGCCGCAAGATCCGCTGCTACGCTCAGCGGCACTGAGTGTTTGTTTACCTCGTATTCGTCAGCAACAAGTTGATTTAATGTACGTAGAAGAAGAGCATCAGTGGAACGCCAGCGAGCCTTTTACTCGCATTGATATTGTTTTGATGGGGTGGTGGCGAGATCGTTGGGCGATTATCCACCAGCATCACGCGACCAAAGGCATCTGCTATCTGGCAGGAAACCATCCCTCGCCACAACATTGGCTACCCATTGCCAGCACCCGCCAAATTGATTTTTATCAGCAGCGATTTCAATTGTTGTTTGAATCACTCATCAATGAACCAAGAAGAAAGCTACGTCCAGGCGGAATTATGCCGCTATTGGATATTTTTCGCGCTTGGCACAATTTATGTTATCAAGATAAATATGGCTTTACTGCCGCGCAAAACTTAGGCGTGACAGAGCATCCCCTGACATTAAAAGAATTACTGTCTTAATACCTGCCCTTGGCCATACAAAAGTGGCAGGCATAAATTAACTTCAAATTTCTCAATTAAAAATGTGAACCAAGATCAATAACTGTGATAACCAGTGGTAAATAAACCTAAATTATTGTCATATAACACTAAGCTTAGATTTGTACTTGAGTCCGCTCACCATGCCTGTCGGCACCTAGCAAATTTGGCCTCTTTATCAGCGAGATATTGGCAAGGACAACCATTTGGATAAGCATCAACACATTCTTGAACTTGAGCTTGAACAATTAAAAAGCCGTCTAGAATCTGACCCTCAACAAGTGATATCCGCTGCGGAGCAATGCTTAGCACAAGCCAAGCAACTGAATTTTTCTGATGGTATTTTGCAATCTCATATTCTGATCTCGCGCGGTGCTTGGTGCAAAATGGATTATCGATTTGGCCTTAAGACCATTAAGCAAGCTCTTCAGTATCAACATAGTCTTGAGAGTGATGAATACCTACCCGAGATCCTGCATATCCATGCACTCCATTTTTGGGGACAAGCAAAGTACTACACCGCTCAACAATATTGGATTAATGCACTAGAACAGGCCTCTTTAACCGATGAGATCGAAATCATCATCGAAAGTTTAATTGGCTTAGGAAATATCTGGCGAATAACCAATGAATATTCGCTTGCTTGCTGTACACATGAATTGGCGGTCAGTGTTGCCAACAAAACTCGAATTCATTGGCTGGAAGGTAAAGCCCGTATTTTATGGGCCTGGGATCTCTATTTACTCGAGCAATATTTAGAGATGCTTTCTGTGTTAGATGGGGCCGAAGAAGCTTTACGCGATCACACCGATAATACATGGCAAGCCGAAGTTTGGGACTTCCGAGGCTTGGCGCTGCTCGGGTTAGAGCGATTAGAAGATGCAGAGCAAGCGACAAAACGGGCTCATGAGCTGGCCAAAAAACATAATCTAGTATGGATGAAAGCGCACTCTTATATCAGCCGAGCACGGCTTGAGCTACTGCGTAAAAATCATCACAAAGCCACTGAGTTATTACTCTGTGCAGAACAATCAGCACAAACATTTGATAATGGGGAATTGTTATCACAAATTTGTTTGCAGCAATCGCGGGTTGCTGAACAACAAGGCGATCACCAAAAAGCCCTGATTGCGTTTAAAAAATATCGCCGTTTTTCCCTATCAATGTTACGAGAGCAAACTTTTCGCCTCGGGCTTGATCGCGCCCACATTTCCAAGCGTCAACTCGAACAACGTGCTCACAAACTGATTCGACGCGTCCGTAACCACTATGAATATAATCCTGAAAAACAGCTCTCGCATGTTGTAGCAGAAAACGATTGGTGGGAACAATTAATGATGTTTAAAGCGGAACTACAACATTGCCAACATTCTGTCATGGTGATCCACCATGACGAGCCACATTATCTCGATATTTGTACCGAACTTATTCATACCATTTGCACACAGCACGACTTACTTTCACGTTTAAGTCCGACCCAACTCGGTTTACTGCTAGCAGAAACTGGGCAAAGTGCCGAACAACTCAAAGCAACCGTCGCTAACATGATTCAAATTTACCCATGGCAGCGTAAAGGATTGAGCGATTCTCTGCCCGTCATCACACTGCAAACTATTTTAAGTTTCCCTTTTACTTTAGAGCAGCTGGAACACGTTCAACAACAGGATAATCATCATGGAAGCGCTACTGAATAAAATCCAGAAAGCAGGGTTGGATGTCACGTCAGTGAATGGCGAAGAAGCGGTGATTTTTTGGCATCATGTTGAAAAAAATATTGCCAGTAGTCCCGAGGAACAAGCACTGTGTCTCACTCTCAGTGCAGAATATTACACAGAAATAAAACACATCGCCAACAGCATCCAAGAGCTACGTAGCGCACTCGCTTTGTTATCAACCAGCCAAAATATTGAGCTCATTCTGCATATAAAACGAAGTCTGAGCGATAGATTAGTCGAATATGGGGAGTATACCGCTGCACTAAACGAATACGTCTCTAGCTCAAGTTTAGCGGTTGAGCATGGCTATATTGATGATTATGCTCAAGCCGTGCTAGGGATGGGTAATTTATGTGATGCGTATGGGGATCACAAACGTGCTTTGCGCTATTACCAAAAAGTCGATGCACTCGACCGTGCATTAAGTAGCCGTTCACTACGTTTACGCTATAAACTCTGTATGCTGGCTTGCCACTTGCAGTTAAACCAATACTCCGCAGCACAAACGCTGCTCAGCGAATGTGAAACCTTAAGCGCTCTCGCCACTAACAAAACGTTAATTGGGCAAATATCACTCTATCAGGCCAAATTATATCGTCAGCAAAATCAACTTGAAAAAGCGATTCATACACTAACTAATGTGCAGTATATCAAGGGGAATATTCACTCAATCTGGCTATTCAATATGGTACGAATTGAACAAGCTTACTGTTTGCTGGAGCTAAATAAAATCCATATTGCAAATATGTTACTGAGCGCAGCGGAAAGGCGAATCCCTTTATTAAAAAATGTCTCAATTCTAGAACAAAGTCTTTATGCTGCATTCAGTGATGTCTGTGCTCGCCAAAGTAATTACGCTCTTGCACTCCACTATGAAAAAAAAGGATTTAAGATCGAATCGACCCTGATCAAATCGATTCCGATCGGTGATCTAGGAGCGACTCAATTACGACGGCTTGCTCGTTTCGAACCTCAGCTCAAACTGATTGTCTCTGAACAAGAGAATCGAGAACTCAAAGAAGCCACTGAACATCAAAAGAATACGGTCGCCCAACTGCAACAAGATGTATTAACCGACCCATTAACTCAATTGCATAACCGACGCTGGCTAGAGATCAAACTGAAAGAACTTATTCACCATGCTACGCCTTTTGCTTTCCTTGTGGTCGACATTGATCACTTCAAAGCGATTAATGATGATCTCGGCCATTTAGTCGGAGATAAAGCCATTGTCCAAGTGTCAACAACATTAACCGACTATTTCCAGCACTATCCCGCTTCTTGTATCCGTTTTGGTGGAGAAGAGTTTTTGATCATTTTAGAAGGTGAAACCTTAAAGCAGTCAGCTTTACACGCTGATGCCTTCCGTCAACGGATTGCCGATGTTGATTGGCAACCGATATTAGGGGATCGAAGGCTAACGGTCAGTGTCGGTATCACGGTGCATCGTCCTGGAGAAAATACCCAACGAACCTTCTACCGAGCAGATAAAGCCTTGTACCGTGCAAAAGCTAATGGTCGAAATCAAATTTGTACAGAGTAGACCAACTCTCATTACCAGCATTCAACTGATGTTTATCCTCAAACAACTTGGCGTTGCAGGTAGGCGGCAAGTGAGTGACAAATTTGAACAGCTGTAGGCTGGCCTTTGGTGAGAGCACGGATGGCTCTCATCATCCATGAGCATAGACAGGCGATGTAATTGGGGTGAACAAACGTAGCCAACACCTCTGCAGATTGAAGTAGGAAAGTTATATAAATTCGCACGAATAAAAAAATAGCCAATCGCAATAGGTCGATTGGCTTATATTATGTGTGAACAAATTTCTATTCACTAACAACGTCAGTTGGCTAGGTGACCCTCGGCTTTAGTAAGGGTCAACAAACATAAAGCACTTAACGTGCCAATTTATAAAAAATAAGAAAAAATAAATACTTTTAGCACTTATCGCTTAGATCAACATTAAAATCATCAACAATTAGTAGAAAAAAACACAAATTACACTAATAACGCGCTATTACTCTTTTTTATTTTTATCCTAATAAAGGCACAACGCGAATCCATCCTGTAATTCACCTCGGATGCCAGTGAGTAAATTGCAAAATAAAATTGCAAAATGCAAAAAAAACACTGAAAATCCAAACAACCGCAGTCACAGATAAGACAAGGGCTCACAATAATCTGTACAACACTTTCAAAACCATGTCTGCTATACTGCGCGACTTGTTATTTAACATGATGTTAGGTGTACAATGAATTATATAAGTACCTTTTTCAAAGGAATCGCCATGGGAGCAGCTGATGTTGTTCCGGGCGTATCTGGTGGGACAATTGCTTTTATTACAGGTATTTATGACACCTTACTGGAAAGTATCCGACGCATTAACCCAAGCCTTATCCTCTATTGGAAACAACGAGGTATTCAAGCAACTTTCCAGCATATTAATGGGGGGTTTTTACTCGCATTATTTGGTGGGATATTCACAAGCATCATAAGTTTAGCTAAGTTTATTTCTTGGCTATTAGCCACGCATCCGATTCCAACTTGGGCATTTTTCTTTGGTCTAATTCTCATTTCTGTGTGGCATATGTTACAACAAGTTCACCAGCGTTGCTTATCCCGCTGGTGCGCTATTGGTATTGGTGTGCTGCTAGCTTATACGATTACCGTCCTTAAACCTATCGATATGGAGATCACTCATCTCAATATACTTATCGCTGGCAGTATCGCCATTTGTGCCATGATCTTACCGGGAATTTCGGGCAGCTTTATTTTACTACTCCTTGGTATGTACACCCCAATACTGAACGCAATTAAAACATTACAAATTGATATCTTGAGCGTATTCCTTGTCGGATGTGTTATTGGACTGACGAGCTTTTCTCATCTATTGTCTTGGCTACTAAAGCACTACCGAGATGTAACGCTCACCTTTCTAACCGGACTCATGCTTGGAACCTTACCTAAAATTTGGCCTTGGAAACAAACCCTCAGTTGGAGAATCAACTCCCACGGCGAGCAAGTGCCACTCATTCAACAAAATTTATCACCATTTGACTATGAATCCCTTACCGCTCAGTCAGCTCATTTAAGCCTTGCTATACTCGCTATGCTTGGTGCAATGATTCTTGTCCTTGGGCTAGAAAAATTTGCCTCTCGCACTCGCTAAAGGCTGGACATTGCATTTCTCTCGCCGCTATCAGCACCGGGGCGGCGAGGGAAAACCGCTCAGAGTTTGACTCGTGACACACTTCTTTCTTATTCACCGCTTACGCCTATTTCCACTATGTTAACATTCTGTATTTATTGTCATGGATACCAGTACGATGCCAATGGTGATCAAGCTACTCTGTGCTGTTCTTGCTCTGCTTGCCGGATTTTACGCCAGCGATCTAACGCAGCATTTTTCATCGGAGGCCAAACAACAAAATCAGCACTATTGCCCTGTTACCAGTAAACCTTGTCAGCAGCAAGGCGTAACGATGAGATTAACGCAAGATACGGTACAGCCACTTGTAAGCACGACACTGATGGTCGATTGGCCAACATCTCAAACTCAGCAATTAACGCTCACTCTACAAGGGCTGGAAATGGAGATGGGGACGGTCAAGTTTCTACTCACCAGAAGCACCGGACACTCGTTTAGCGGCCAATTAATGCTCCCCGTCTGTACCATGCAAAATATGACCTGGATAGGCACATTAACCGATGGGGAAACTACGGTTTATCTTTCAGTAAGGATGGAAAAATGAGTAAAAATTGGTCGCTTTTTTGCGTGGTCATTTTCGCTTTTGGTTTTGGCCTAAAAAGCTACTGGGACACACAAACCTCTCAGCAAAAAACCATACCAGAGGCCGCTTCAACTGCTGACACTCAACATCCGCTCATGGCAGATTTATTTGACCCCCGTGATTCGCGGATTCGTATTGTGTATTTTGGTTTTACGCGTTGCCCGGACGTCTGCCCGACGTCACTGGCTATGCTAGGAGCAGCACTCAACCAGCTCAGCGAGTCCGCTCTGCAACAATTGCGCCCTATTTTTATCTCATTGGATCCTCAAAGAGACACACCACAAGCAACGGAAATTTACGCGGCGTATTTTCACCCGCAAATAGAAGGTCTCGCTCTTCCTTTCGCTCAGACTCAGCGTTTGACTGATCGATATGGCGTCATCGTGCAAAAAATCGATCTGCCAAATTCTGAATTAAACTACACCCTTGATCATAGCTCCTACTTTTATTTTCTAAAGCCTGACGGCACGTTACTCACTCAAGTTCCTCATACCAATACCCCCACCCCGATTATCACAGCCATTGAAGCGCTTATAACTCAAAAAGGATGGTCACGATGAAATATCGCTTGTTGATTTTAATTGCCAGTTTATGCACCGCTCATACTTATGCGCATGATAGTTCTTATACACATGATAATTCTTATACAGATACTAGCGCTTATGCAGATCGTTTGATGATGAAAGAACCTTACGCGCGCGCTACCCCACCGAATGCTGCGACCAGCGCCGTTTTTGGCACATTAATCAATCACAGCAAAACTGACCGTTATATTGTCGCAGCTTCGAGTCCTTCGGCAGGAAAAATTGAGTTACACGACATGATCAAAGACGGTGATGTGATGAAAATGCGCCAAGTTGATAAATTAACAATACCTGCACAAGGGGTTTTATCATTAAAGCCAGGCAGCTTTCATATTATGTTATTTGACCTTCAGCATCCGTTTATTGCCGGTGAGCAGATCACGCTTCAATTAACCACGCAAGACGGTCAATCGTTTTCATTTGTCGCTCCGATAAAAACGGTGATGAGCAGTATGCAGCAACATCATTAACTGATCAGAAGGGGGGGCGATAAATACCCGCTATACCCAAACAACTTGGCGTTGCAGGTAGGCGGCAAGTGAGTGACAAATTTGTTTGAAACCAATTTGAACAGCCGTAGGCTGGCCTTTGATGAGAGCCACGGATGGCTCTCATCATCCCCATGAGCATAGACAGGCTATGTGATTGGGGTGAAAGAACGTAGCCAACAACCATTAAAGATTGGCCCTCTCGAAAAAACCACAATCCATTCACATTGATTTGAGCTGTATTTCACTCTTCTTCGTAATTTTTTATGCTTGTTATCAATAAAACCTAGACACATTGTTTGGCAACGTTAATATTGGCTGCCTCGTTCACTCGATATTACTGAGCACAGCTCGTAATCACAGCATGACAGAGCGATCCAAGAAACACGATGGTGCAGGGGATTCTATGCCAGATGGCTAACATTTCTTGGAAAAAATAAAATAAATTCATTTTCATTACAGGGATAACTATGCAAAGCAACTCTATTTTTGCCCGTTTTGCTCGTGGGAATCTAGTACTACAAATTTTAACTGGGATCCTATCTGGTGCAATACTAGCAACCTTAGCGAGTTTTTCACCAGAGCAAATTCAAACTGCCTTGGTGAATTTCTCGCCTAAGTATGCACCAAAATTACAATTCCTCGGCCATTTGTTCGAATTCACACCAGAACACGCACAAAAAGTAGGATTACTGGGTAATTTATTCGTCGGCGCGCTAAAAGCAGTCGCACCGATTCTAGTTTTTATTTTGGTTGCCGCCTCGATTGCGAATCAAAAGAAAAACCAACACACCTACATGCGCCCAATTGTCATTCTTTACCTTTTTGGTACATTTGCTGCTGCACTGACTGCCGTTGTACTCAGCTTTATGTTTCCAACCACTTTAACTCTGGTTTCAGGCATAGAAGGTTCAACACCACCGCAAGGAATTACTGAAGTTCTGCAAACGTTGCTGTATAAATTGGTCGATAATCCGGTCAATGCGCTACTGTCGGCGAACTACATTGGTATCCTTGCTTGGGCTATCGGTTTAGGACTAGCACTTCACCACGCCTCGGCAACCACGAAGTCAGTATTTGAAGATCTTAGCCATGGTGTATCGCAAATTGTTCGCTTTATTATTCGCTTAGCGCCGTTTGGTATTTTTGGCTTAGTGACATCGACGTTAGCCACCACAGGTTTTAATGCCTTAGCCGGTTATGCTCAGCTACTTGCTGTATTACTCAGTGCAATGTTCTTTATTGCCTTAATCGTAAACCCATTAATCGTCGCCCAAAAAATCAAGCGCAACCCTTACCCACTAGTTTGGCAATGCTTACGAGAAAGTGGGGTGACAGCGTTTTTCACCCGGTCAAGTGCGGCTAATATTCCGGTCAACATGGCTCTATGTGAAAAACTAAAACTGGATAAAGACACCTATTCGGTTTCTATTCCGTTGGGTGCCGCTATTAACATGGGTGGCGCTGCAATTACCATTACCGTATTAACGCTCGCCGCCGTGCATACGGTGGGAATTCAAATCGACCTATTGACCGCCTTGTTACTCAGTGTTGTCGCGGCGATATCCGCCTGTGGTGCATCGGGTGTCGCTGGTGGCTCACTATTATTGATTCCTCTTGCTTGTAGCCTATTTGGTATCTCTAACGATGTCGCGATGCAAGTTGTCGCGGTTGGCTTTATCATCGGCGTCATTCAAGACTCAGCAGAAACGGCGCTGAATAGTTCAACCGATGTTGTGTTTACCGCCGCAGTTTGCCAAGCAAAACAAAACCAAGCATAATCAATATATTACTTATTCAAACAAAAAACGGCCCGATCCAATCGAGCCGTTTTCTTCTCTTACCTAACCATCATGGTTACTGATGTTTATCCATTGCGGCTTGAGAAAAGTCTAATGGTTTAGGGCTGGATTTTTCTTGGCTCTCTTCAGGCTGCCCCTCTTGCTCATCCACCAAGTCATGACCGTCGAGAACCGACTCAAAAGGCTCAAGAATATCGTCGTCTTCAAGCACTTCTCCTTTATTCGGCACAGGGACACTTCGTTTATACAACTTATTCAGTGCCCGAATAATCGAATGTTTATTCACGGTCGAGGCGCTAATTTTTTTCTGCAACGGTTTGGCTAAAGACTGTAATCCAACGACTGAATCGACCCCAATTTTACCACCAATATGATCGCGTAACCCTTTGGCTGGCTGATAACCAAAAAAAGCAGACAGAAATAGCCAAATATAAGCAATCGCATTGCCGCTTGTTCCACGTTCAATCCACGCTTCACCCGCGTGAAACATGGCTTCTGCATGGCCTTTTTCTGCGGCGCGTTCTAGCCAATAGCAGCCTTTACCGTGATCGGCAGCAACACCGACGCCTTGTAGATAATTCAAGCCTAATTTCATCATGCCTTCAAGGCTGTTCAACTTGGCCGCTTTAGTAAACCAAAATGTTGAATCACGAGGGGCTGGCGCAATATTATCTTTCGAGACACACCATTCACCCATGAAGATAATCGACTCAATGTGCTTCGCTTCCGCCGCCTCTTGAATTAAAGTAAGACCTTTTGCCACATCGATTTCAATCCCTCGGCCATAAATGAGAGCAAGCCCTGTCTCAAACTTCGCATTAAGATCCCCTTCAATGGCTCGGATAAATTGCCACCAAAACTTAGCCTTTCCTCTTAGGATCATGTCATCACGCGCTTTTTCACAAATGCGCACGACACCATACATGCCATTAATATTGTCTAACTGCGCCGCTTTCTCATACCAAAACAGCGCTTCTTTTAAATTGGTTCGCTCGGCTTCTTTGGCTAAATATAAGATAGTCGGTACATGGCCGGATTCAGCTTTAAACAAACGTTCTTTTCGTTCTTGCTCACGCATTCGATCGAGTGCTTTGCGATAGGCCTCTTCCCGAGCTTTTCTCTCTTCTTCTAAACGCTTTTTACGGATCGATAATGAAATCATCCAAACAAAAATTAGAATTAGAGAAAGCCCAGCCGCACCAATTGCCATACCAATGGTATTCATATCATCTCTTTTTATTGACGGTTCCATCTCTATTCAATCGTTTCTTTTGATCTAGCAAAGTTCCACCTAACGACAATGACACGAGCAAAGTCGTCGAATTACTGTCATGAATAGAGTTTTATTCCTTATTTCACTCCCTGTAAGCTTACTGTATATCGACCTATTCCCCAATCGATTCTCCTTTTTCCTCGTCAAGAATTTGTTGTAGGTTCAATAAGAAAAAAGAGCGTCGCACCCAACTGATCATTTGGGCTACATGACATACCCAGAGATAACAATCTTCAAAGTAAAAATATCGACTTTAGGATAAACCAATACGGCAACCTCAGCGTCAACAAACAGAGGTTGCCATATCGAGTTAGTTTGTCGCTTGAACCTGTAAAAAACGAGCCTGTAAGGGCTCCATCACAATCGTATAATTACCGTGGCTAGGCGCAATGCTTGTACCGTCAACAAGTAAGTCAATAAGCTCAACCGAGGAACCAAGCTCTGCAACAGAAAAAGAAAACTGCTTGGTTTCTTGAGAGGTATTTAATAAAAATAACACTCGATCGTCACCTGATTGTTTGAGATCCGCATAACGGGTTTCATCGGCAAGTAAATGAGTTCTAGAACCTTGATAAAGGGCGGGATGCTTAGCTCGTAGTGCCAGTAATGATGCAACGTAGTCTTTTAAATCCATTTGGTTTGCATCAAGCGTTGCATTGACGCCGTCAATTTTTGCACTGCTGCGAGCGACATGATCGTCACAGACACCACGTATTGCGCACGTTTGGTTATCTTCTTTCGCAGCAAAATCATCCACTTGATCGCCAATTTCTTCACCATAATAGAGTGTAATTGGCCCGGTATAAGCGGCTTGGAAAGCAAATGCGGCTTTGTGGCGCAGCCAATAATCCACATCATTGGGTTGAGCAAGTCCACCGCGTTGCAATAAATCCCCAAAGCGCACTAAATCATGGTTCCCAAGCATTAGGTTAGGCTGAGCGTGTACGGGGTATTGGTCGTGTGTCGTAAATCCATTATTTAGCCATTGCGCCCCCTTTCCACCGACACCACTTTCATTGACCGCGAGCGTTTCGACGATTCGATAACGCATCGGGAAGTCAAACGCAGAGCATAGCGCTGGGGTTTGTGCTTCGCCATAAGCTTGACGAGCAATGTCAGATTCACCTTTCCAGACTTCGGCCACCATATACCCCAATGGATTGACGGCAACGCCATCGGCATTAATATAAGTAACGCGTTGAGAAGCCTGTTCAACCGCTTGACGAATTTGAACCCAATCTGCCAGCGGGACTTGATAAGCCTGATCAAGCCGCCAACCATCAATACGAAGCTGTTCGATCCAATAAGTTGCCACTTCTTTATAAAACGCCAAACTTGCTGGGTAATCAACCGGGTTATTTCCCCCCGCAGGCAGTAAACCAGAAGGTGAAGGTTTAATTAAGCCTTGTTTATGATGGCCAAAGACCCCATCAAAGAAAACGTATAACCCTCTTTTATGCGCTTCATCCACTAAGGTTTTCGCGGTGGCCAAATCCCCAAAACGGGGATCTATTTTAAAATAATCGGTCGCAAAATAGCCGGTTGCATCTAGGCGATCAGCCCAATGATCTTGTCCTGCTATCGGCTGAGATTCAAATATCGGAGTCAACCAAATCGCATTCACGCCTAATGCTTGAATATAATCCAACGCATCAATAATGCCTTGTAAATCCCCGTTATGGTCGCTCGTCCCATACCCTGTCCCATGGCCAATACTGGGATCACCATCGACAAAGCTTTCGACCATGATTTGATAAGTCATTAATGTATTAGTTTTTTCTGCGACTTGGGTCGAGCACGCATAATGTTTTAAATCACCACTTGTATCTGGATTTTCTTGATCATCAGACGAAGAACAACCAATTAATATCAAGCTAATCGCTGATATTAAAATTAATCGTTTATATAATTTATTTTTCATTGGAATAATCGAATAGAGCTAAAATACAGCAAGCTATGAAAATAGCCTTACTGTATTTTAGTGAGTTGAAATAGGGCTATACCCAAACAACTTGACGTTGCAGGTCGACGGCAAGTGAGTGACAAATTTGTCTGGAACAAATTTGAATAACCGTAGGCTGGCCTTTGTTAAGAGCCACGGATGGCGCTCATCATCCCCATGAGCATAGACAGGCGATGTGGTTAGGGTGAACAAACGTAGCCAAGCCCCCTGCAGATTCAAGTAGAAAGGGTATAATTATTTACAAGGGTTAACCATGACGTTAAGTGGTTTACCTTTTTCATCAAACTGTAGACTCCAAACATATTTACCGGCTTGCTTAATGTCTACCATGGTATCGGTACCATATCCACCGAATGTTAATTCTGTTAACTCACCGACATTAAGTCGTCGGCCTTTGGCGGTAAATTGTGGTGACCAAAGTTCGGTCGCATACTGCATTTTATAACCACCTTCTTTTTCAACCGTCACGGCTTGATAAAAGTTATTTCCCTTATAATGATATTGTCGAGCTGATACATGTTTCCATTCAGCATCAGGGAAACTGCCAACCACATACAGCGGCTGTTTGATAGGGCCTGAGGCAAGGCTATCTGGATTATCACAACGGGACATAAAGTCTATCGTCTCTTGTGGCGATAAATTGGTTACTGTTTCTTCTACAACACTAGACTCGGATGTTGATTGACATCCCATTAAACCAATCATAACCGCAATAAACAATGAGGATTTTTGTAGTTTCATATTAATTCCTTTTATTAGATATACTAACTTTTTATTTAATATCAATAACAAACTTCTTGTATTATATACCATTAATTAAATAGTAAACTTTAATTTATAATAGAGAAAAAAATCATCACCTAATGTGATCTAGCCTATTATATTAATTTTTAATCTCAGTAAAAATGCCAGAAATCTCTGGCATTGAATTATTTTTGTGTATTTATCGCTTTAATAAAAACATCTTGTGCATCTTTAATATCTAGTGCTTTCGCTTCATCTAATAACCCAAGTGCTTTAGGAATATTATTTTCTTCTACTGCTTTTTTAATTTCACTATGATAATAAAGTGTCAACTCCGTTCCTTGAGGACGCACATCTGATTGTGAAACAATATGTTTAGATACCATATCATTCGCAGTAATGGTTAAGCGTAAATGTCCTGATAATGAATGGTTTGCATAAGGGTCAGCAATATCAGGTGGCTGGGTATGTCGAGCTAAAGCATGAGCTTTAGCAGGATGCAAAATTTGACTCGTTCCGGCTAAATCTTCCGCAGTTGTATAAATAAGAACTTTTAATTCTTGACCAGTCATATCAGGAATAACATTAAACGTTGTAACGAACTGATCATTATCTAGCATTTTGGCTGGATAATATTGAAAATCAGAAAACGTTTTCTTATAGATCTCTTTTCCTTGACCATCAAGAATTACCACGGTGGGTGCATAAACGTTTAAATCATTAGAGACAAAACTCGCCAGAGAAATGTCTAAACTTCCTCTATTTCCTGGAATAATAAATCCGGCAACAGGCCCTGCACTCTTTCCATCTAACAAGAGCTGACTTGACTGATTAAACGTGAATTCAACCTCTGTAGGTATATCAAGGACATTCCAAGAGACGTTTTCAAGGTGAGTAATAAACTTCTCAGCACTTTGGTTTTGCTGTAAATCCAGTTGTTCCGTTGAAGTACATCCGGTCACTAACACCCCAACTAATAATGGTGCTAACCATTTTTTTATCATTTTCTCACCTCGGAATCTAATAAGGGCTGAAAGAATACAGCCAGAGAAACTCTGGCTGTATTGATTAGGACAGTAAATTAATCTCTATTGCTCATTACCACCATGCTTCAGCTTGAACACCAAACTGGAATGAGTCATCTGACTTACCACTGTCAAAGACTTTACGATCATTATCATAATCGCTGGTTAGATATGAGGCGTAAAGACGAATTTCAGGACGAGCCCAGAAACTTGAGCCAGCAGACCAAGCTTGAGCAACGGTCAACTTACCATATTTATCTTTAGCACCATCGTTATCATCTACAGCATAGCCAGCTTCAAAAATGGTTTTGTGATTGTCGTCCCATTTGTAAACCGGACGGATAACGGCAGACATGGCTTTCCATTTATCCTGGCCATCCCACATCTCTTCGCCTACACCATAAACTAATTGGTGACCCAGTTCCCAACTATCGCCAAGGCCAACCACACCCCAGTTGATTAACCGATAACCACTAGCGCCTTTTTTCGCTTCAGCACCATACCAGCTACCGTCACCGTAGAAAGCAAACGCTTTAGAATAACCTTCTGTACCATATTGCAATACTGTTTTGTTAAAGCCACTCGCAAGACCTTGAGTTAACTCAGCCGTTAACATTACGCCATTTTTAGCATCTTTAGCCGCTTGTGACGCCGCATCAGTATCATGAACTAAAGCGTAGTTCATACCTACTTCCAAAGAACCATTTTCCCAAACAGGAATACCGGCATAACGTGCATCTAATGTATTGACATTGACTGCGCCGCCGTTGTTGCCAACGTCAGGGGTATCACCACTTTTATTTTCCCCCAATTTAAAATTATCATTTCGGTCATTACGAACCCAAGCTAGAGAGAGGCGACCTGGGCCAGCTTCAATACCCTCAATACCAGCACCAGAACCAGAAATGTTCCAGTAGTAGAAGTCGGAAATATGAATATCATGGCGTTGATAATAACGTTTACCAGCCCATAATGTGGCTTCTGGAGCAAAATTTAATACCCCTTGAGCACGTACATTAAATTGACGTAGTGCAAACTCTGCATCATCCGCACAATTAACAATATCGTCCCCTTTATCGTTTTTACCTAGACCACAGTTGGTACCTGTACCTTCCCAGTCATTAGAGCCGTTAGAGCTCATCGCAAACATTGAATCAACGTAGAACGTCTTACCATTGTTGTTGTAAACTTCTTTGCCTAATTGAACTTCACCGTAAGTATCACCTTCGTTACCTAGACGGCCAATTTTATTTTTTTCAAACGTCACTTGTTGACCACCGTCAGCGCTAACCCCTACGCCAGCACGCATGTAGCCATGAAAATCGACAGCAAATGCAGACCCCGCTGCTAAAGAAGCAGCCACTGCAGCAGCAATTACACTAATCTTTTTCATCATTATTAACTCCATTTAGGTTTTTTTTATGTCACTCTATTTTCACGCTCTTTTTATCCAACTCACCAAGGCAGAAATGAATTCACGATAAAAAGAAGCAAGATGGGACGAGTCCCCGTTTGTTTCAACTGTGGGAGAGATTACTAAAGGCGCAGGGGCGTGGCTTCCTCCACCCCTATGATATTTAGGGGGGATGAGAAAGGATGAGAAAATTAACCGTATGGTGTTTTTGAAGTACTGATCACGAAATAAGGGGGAGTAGTCTTACTCACTTTCTATTTCTTTCACTACAAAGTGTCTCTTTGATCACTCTTTTACTCAAAATTAACGTATTAGATGAAATAAAATTACAGTGGAATATTTGTGACAAGACGCTTGACCTTAAGCTGACAAAGCCTTTTACTTACAAAGGCAGCGACTGAAAATAGAATCATAACGGTAACTTACCCATGACATTGATGCTCTCTAAGCCGTATCCACTCGGCGCGACACTTGATGATGACGGATGTAATTTTGCAATCTACGCTCCAGCGGACGCTCACTTGCTGCTGGCTCTTTTTCACGCTGATGGCAGTTATCAAACCCTGCCACTGGAGCAAGAATATGCTGGTATTCGATATACCCATGTTAAAGGCATTAAAGCCGGACAACGCTATGGTTACCTCACTCATGTTAATGATGAGCTGCTGTACCTCGCTGATCCTTATGCTAGAGCATTGGATCATCAACTGAGTTACCAAGTTCCATTCACATCAGCAGAAAGTTTTGATCTTCCTAAATGTGTGGTCATCGACCCACAGTTTGATTGGCAAGGGGTCACAAAGCCAAGACGCCCACGCGATGAAATGGTGTTATTTGAAACGCACGTAAAAGGCTTAACGAAACTGCATCCGGAGGTAAATAAGAACCAACAAGGCACTTACCTTGGGCTGATTAGCGAACCCATGCTGACCTTTTACCGAGAACAAAATATTAATACATTACAACTGCTCCCCATTGCCGCTTGTATGCATGAACCCCATTTGTTAGAAATGGGCAAAGTCAACTACTGGGGCTATAACCCTTATGTATTTATGGCACCCGATCCTCGTTATGCGAAGCATGATGCAGTCACTGAGTTAAAAACAGCCATTCGCGAACTGCATAAGCAAGGCATTGAGGTAATTCTTGATGTAGTTTACAACCATACAGCAGAAGGAGGAGAAGGCGGGCCCGTATTTAACCTTAAAGCGCTCGATCCACATTACTACCTTAAACATGGTCAACAGTACGCTAATTTTACCGGCTGTGGAAATACCCTCGATCTGGCCTATCAACCGACCTTAAATTTGATTATGGATACTCTGCGCTACTGGGTTAGTGAGTATCAAGTTGATGGTTTTCGGTTTGACCTAGCGGCGACACTTGGTCGTCATGGAGAAAATTTTAGCCAAGAATCGGCCTTCTTTAAAGCCGTCGCACAAGATCCTTTATTACGAGAAGTCAAATTGATCGCAGAGCCTTGGGATATTGGCCCTAATGGGTATCAGGTGGGTAATTTTCCTTTTGGTTGGAATGAAACTAACGATAAATTACGTGATATTACTCGTAGTTTTTGGCGTGGCGATCAAGGTTACCTCAAAGAGTTTGCCACCCGTCTTATGGGCTCACGCGATCTCTATAGTGCCTCACTTTGGCCCTATAAATTAACCGTTAATTACATTACCTACCATGATGGCTTTACCCTGCAAGATCTCGTCTCTTATAAACACAAACATAATGAAGCCAATGGTGAACAAAACCGAGACGGTCACGGTGATAACCGATCGGATAACTACGGTGTGGAAGGCGATACCGATAATATGGTGATCCGCACCATTCGTGAGCGGCAAAAACGAAATTTCATGGCAAGCTTACTGTTTGCTTTTGGTATTCCTCATATTCTTACTGCTGATGTGGTTTCACATACTCAGCAAGGAAATAATAATGCCTACTGCCAAGACAATGAAATCAGTTGGCTAAACTGGTCAATGACCGAGCGCAAGCAATACTTTAAGCAATGGTTATCTGAGATGATCACGGCTCGCCAACGTTATATGGTGCCTTTTATTCGTGCCTTTAGTGGTGAGACCCGTAATTCTAACCGAGTCTTTTGGCGTCGTAATGATGGCAGCTTAATGGAGCAAGACGATTGGAATCAAGTCAACTCTGTGGCATTGCATATTGGTATTGGTGAAGATGGCCAAGAGTTGCTCTATTTAATCAATCAAACTAACGCCACGGCGCGTTTCACGTTACCGGGTGATAAACAACAGCAATGGTGCGTGATCTGTGATACCAATATGCGTACCGTCCATCAAGACACTGCCCAAGGTGAAGTGTTACAGCTGCCTGTTTCGATGGCAATCTTACACTATCAACCGAAAAAGAAGGCAACCAAAGAATAAGCCTCATTCATCTCAGAGTACTGAACGGTTCAGCGCTCTGAGGATGTGCTGGCTATTATATTGGCTGATGCTGTATTGGCTGATCCGCCGTTTTACGAACATATCGTCACAACAATGTTACAATTTTGATCTCGAGCGGCCATTCTGCTATAACCATGCCTCCTCCATTTCTATTATTCCTCTTAATGGCTCTTTGACCGAGTTCAATAAGGATTTTTCATGTATAAACGATTTGAAAGTTTTACCAAAGCGTTTCCGAAAGCGACCCCACAACGTCCCCCGAATACCTTGTGGGCTTTTTGTCTTCACTACACGAAAGGCTATGAAAAACCACTAATCATCATGGCATTACTCAGCACGTTAATCGCCATTATTGAAGTTTCGTTATTTGGTTTTATGGGGCAATTGGTCGACTGGCTTTCCAATAGCCAACCCGATCTTTTTTTTACCGAGAACCGCAACACCTTAATTGGCCTTACGTTACTGCTTTTAGTAGGGATGCCGCTACTCGTCGCGATTTATTCATTGTTGATTCATCAAACGCTGCTTGGCAACTACCCCATGTCGATTCGTTGGTTAGCCCATCGCTATCTGCTAAAACAAAGCCTCTCTTTTTATCAGGATGAGTTCTCTGGTCGTATAGCAACCAAAGTGATGCAGACAGCCCTATCGGTACGTGAAACCGTGATGAAAACACTCGACGTTTTCGTCTACGTGATTGTCTACTTTTCCGCGATGTTGGTTATGTTAGCTCAGGCAGATTGGCGTTTAATGCTTCCGATGCTGTTTTGGCTATGTGCTTACATCACCATTCAACTTCATTACATTCCAAAATTGAAACAAGTGTCAAGTGAGCAAGCAGATGCTCGCTCGATGATGACAGGGCGAATTGTCGATAGCTATACCAATATTATGACCGTCAAACTTTTTTCCCATAGTCGTCGCGAAACAGATTATGCCGAAGAGGGAATGAATGGCTTCTTAGATACCGTCTATCGCCAAATGCGCCTTGTGACTGGGTTTAATATTTGGGTCGAAATTGCCAACTATTTTTTGGTGTTTATCATTGCCGCTATGTCGATCTATTTATGGTCACTCAGTGCGATCAGCGTCGGTGCGATTGCGATAGCAATTAGCTTAGCACTGCGAATTAATGGCATGTCGAAATGGATCATGTGGGAAGTGGGAGCATTATTCGAAAATATGGGAACCGTGGTTGATGGGATGCAAATGCTTGCAAAACCGATTGCTATTGAAGATAAACCCAATGCAGCCGAACTCAAGGTGACCGAGGGCTCTATTGAGTTTTCTGATGTCAGTTTTCATTATGGTGAAAGTAAAACGGTTATTAATCACCTTAATTTAACGATTAAACCCGGTGAAAAAGTAGGTTTGGTTGGTCGTTCTGGTGCCGGTAAGTCGACCTTAGTTAATTTATTGCTGCGTTTTCATGATGTCGAAGGCGGAACAATAAAAATTGATGGACAAAATATTGCAGAGGTGACTCAAGACTCGTTGCGCGGCGCTATCGGTATGGTGACACAAGACACCTCATTACTGCATCGTTCGATTCGGGATAATATTCTCTACAGCAATCCCTCAGCAAATGACGAAGCGATGCGGCGGGCGGCGATGCAAGCACATGCACACGACTTTATTGAAACCTTAACCGATACCTTGGGTAATACCGGTTATGACGCACAAGTGGGAGAACGAGGTGTTAAACTCTCCGGAGGACAACGTCAGCGAATCGCCATCTCTCGCGTGTTACTTAAAGATGCTCCGTTATTAATATTAGATGAGGCAACCTCTGCATTAGATTCAGAAGTCGAAGCGGCTATCCAAGAAAGCCTGAATGAACTGATGCAAGGCAAAACAGTAATTGCCATTGCACACCGCCTCTCGACCATTGCAGCGATGGATCGACTGATTGTGTTAGATAAGGGACAAATCGTTGAACAAGGGACTCACCAAGACCTGATCAACCAGAAGGGGATCTACGCTCAATTATGGGCCCATCAGACTGGCGGATTTATTGGTGGCACAGAGGAAGAGAACCTTCACTGATGCTTGGCTTCTCAAGTAGAGTCACGACATTTCAAAGCCTCTGCCTTGTATAAAGAAGCCACAAACTGTTGCAAAAATCAGCTCGAAAGGCCAACAGACCTTGGGTTTGTTGGCCTTTCGCGATTAAATTTTGTTTGAAATAAAAGCGTGTTAATCGCGGCAAGAGGTCAATCGCCTATCGTCAACAGATTGTGCTAGCTCTTCCCTGCTCTGGCGTTTTCTCTTACTATAACTTTCTTCTTTTTTCCTTATTGTTTGATATCCAATTGAAGTCATCATGAACAAAAGTATCCTTACTAATCTTATCGCGTTATTACTGCTAGCTATCGGCAATTACTTTAACCAACCCATTGTGTTTAATGCAGGTTTATTCGCCTTTTCTGGTGCGATCACTAACTGGTTAGCCATTCATATGCTGTTTGAAAAAGTACCTGGTTTATACGGCTCAGGAGTGATCCCCGCCCGTTTTGAGGAATTTAAAACGGCGATTAAACGCTTAATGATGGAGGAGTTTTTTACCGATGCCAACATCAACCGTTTCTTAAAGCAAGAAATGAACCGTGACCAACCGCTTGATCTTGAGCCGGTCATTGCGCAAGTGGATTTCACCCCAAGCTTTGATTCACTGGTTGATGTTATCCAACACTCCTCTTTTGGTGGAATGCTGGCGATGTTTGGTGGCCTTATCGGAGTGATCGCCGCCTTAGTCCAATAATTCTGCCACTACCAAAAAGAAAATGGGCTTTCAGCCCATTTTCTTTTTCCTTCTCCAACTTAAGGACGCGATCATTTCTTCTAACCATGGGTAACGCCTTGGTATCAATAAATACACCAGACCAACAAGTAGCGTTGCCGCCCATAAGTCTTCTGGTCGATGCATTACAAGCCATAAGCGAGAAAGAGCAATCGCACTACTCCAGCTAAACAGTAACGCAACGCTGATCCAGCGTTTTTGCTCAACCAATAAACCACCAAAAAAAAGTAAACAAGTCACTGCAAAGGTGGTGTGTCCAGACGGAAAAGAAAAATCGCGCTCCTGCAGCCAAACCCGTAGACGATAAGGAGAAGTGCTATCTGCCATTAATCCAATCGCCGCTTCTTGTTGTTGGCGATCTAACCGATAAAAATGTTCTGGCGAAGGGAGAATTAGTTTTTGCACCATAACTTCGGTATATGGCCGAGGGCTATGCGTGGCCTGCTTGAGGCCGACCTTAACTAGCATGGTGAACAACAATAACAAGACTAACTGAATGCCTCGATTCAACCATTGCTGACGATGACTAGGTACTCGCCAATAGACCCATATCATGAGAACCACCAGCGTTAACACAAACCCTTCTTTGCCTGCTGTCTGGGTTAATGCAAACCAAAATCGTGTCAACCACTCGGGGCCGAAACTCGACCAGTTCACCATCGAGGTCACGCCAGTAAGTAAAACAAGCACGAGCATAAACCCAGTCAATAGCCATAATTCGGTACGACGACATGGTCGCGTTGTCAGCATCATTCTCTGGTTCCCTATCACTGTTTTTGTGCAGTTTAACCAGAAAAAATAAGAGAACTATCAGCTATCTGTCAATTTCTGTTATCTCCTTCCAACTGAAAGCAACAGCCCTGTTAGCGATGCAATCAATAAAAAGACTCTCGAGATAAATGAGCCAGTTCATCAATCATGGTTTTCGTTTGTTTGGAATAAATAAGCTTATCTTTAGCACCAATCAGTTGGATCATTTTAACTTTGCCAGACATAATCGCTTGACGCAGGACACGGAGCACCATTTGGCTATCTAAAATTTTATGTTCATCTAAACCATGACTGGGCACTAAAGAAGCGAGATCAACTGACACCACCAATTGATCACAATGTTCAATATAATGGTCGAGCTGGTTCTTGACTTGGGTACGATGCCGAAAACTACATTCTGCTTCCGTTAGCCAATTACAGCCTAAATCCTCTGCGTACTCCCAAGTTTGGCTATCCACACGCTCGGGATCGATACCAAAGTAAAACAGATGCGTTTGCTGATACCGAGACAAGGCAAAATGGTATACCGACCCTAGCTGACGATCTAATGTTTGCTTCAGTTCAAACTGATGACCAATATGAATAATACCCAGTTCTTCGTTATCTAACGCTAATAATGGTAATGCATTCAATAATAATTCATGGCAATTACCTAAAACCACGGGTAGCGAATTCATGGCTAAATGGTGACTTAATAAATCTCGAAAGCGGCTATCTGCTGGGTCTCGTAAAACCAGATGCCCAGCATCGGCATAGGTGGCATTTACTTGTCTTTGATAAAGCCAATCGGAAGCAAACTCTAAACTTTGCTGAGCAAATTCAAACTCGACTGGTGACATCGGCTTTACTTGTTCACACACGGTGCAAAACGTAAAGGCAGGAATCGCGGCGGTTGAAGGCCGACTAAGACGAGAACGTTTGAATAAACTAAGCATGATGAATTACCTTTCTGGTGGCAACGCACGAGCGGCCTGTAATACATGTAAAATGATTCGTTGCCGATGAGTTTCAACCCGATGAGCGGGTGCCATCACCGAAATCGCCCCTATCAATTTACTTCCTTTCATGACCGGAGCACTAATTCCTGAGACACCAGGATCGATCTCAGAAGTGCTCACGGCATACCCATGACGGCGAATTTTTTCTAATTCTGTCTGCCACTTTTCCATTTGGTATTCTTCTCCAAAATAGCGCAGAATTTTTTCACAACGTTGTGCTGGCATATAAGCCAGTAATACCTTAGATGAGGCACCACGAAGTAGTGGTTGGCTTTGACCCTGGACGAAGCTACATCGAAGTGCCTGCATACTTTCTTTTTGGCTGACACACAGTGCACGGTATCCTACTGGCACCATATACGCGGCCATCTCCCCAGTCTGTTTTTGTAAACGACTTAATACCGCGTCCACCGCATCCAAGTTATGCTGACTTGTTTCATAACTTCGCATCAGCAACAACGCCGCAGGCCCAATAATCAGCGTCTTATCGTGAGGACTCTCTTCAATTAAATTCCACTCTTTGAGCAGTTTTAAATGTCGGTAGAGGCTACTCAGTGGAACTTGTAGCTGTTCACTTAACTCTTTGGCGGATATCGGTACCTCGTTAACCGCCACTTGCATTAACAATTGAAGCGATTTTTCATTAACTTGACTGGCCGAAGGTTTGCTCTCATTCATAGGGTTATTTTTAGCCTTTATTCGCTTTTCACTCAAACTTTTATTCTTATATAACGAGAATCTATCGACATTGAAAGCATTACTTTCTTATAGAGTGAGAAATGAGCAAAAATAAATCAATTATCAGCATAAAAAAGAATACGTGGAGTTTGATCGCTAAAAGTGGAAAGGCCATATAAAAATCCAGATGTTTAGATGGCTATAAATTGACAAGCGACCAGGGAGCGATTAGTCTGCACACCTTTGTTATCCCAAAATTAAGTTGTTGTTTGCATGTCTTCAAATTCCTCTACCCATAAAATCATTACCCCTTCAGCCACAGCACTGATTCCGCTGTTGGTCTTTTTACTGCTTTTTATTGGAGTAGGCACCTATTTAACGTTTCAAGGTGTTGAGTTTGCCTTTTATCAATTGCCCGCACCGATTGCGATTTTACCGGCTATCATCATTGGCTTATTGCTGAGTAAGGACTCATTAAATCGAGCAATAGAACAATTTATCCGCGGTGTTGGCCACCCCGATATTATTGCTATGTGCTTAATTTACTTGTTAGCGGGGGCTTTTGCGGCGGTCGCAAAAGCGTCTGGAGGTGTGGATGCAACGGTTAATCTTGGCTTATCTGCCATCCCCACTGAAATGATTCTACCCGGTATTTTTATCATCTCCGCGTTTATTGCCACGGCCATGGGAACGTCAATGGGCACCATTGCGGCGGTCGCCCCTGTTGCCTTAGGTATCGCTGAATCATCGGGTATGAGCCTCCCCTTGACTGCCGGAGTGGTCTTAAGCGGAGCGATGTTTGGTGATAATTTATCGATTATTTCCGACACCACCATTGCGGCAACACGCTCACAGGGCTGTGAGATGAAAGATAAATTTCGTGAAAACATCCGCATTGCTCTCCCTGCGGCGCTATTCTCATTGATTGTATTCACGTTTAGCAGCGCGGCAACACAAATACCGCAAACCAATGATATTGAGTGGCTAAAAGTCATGCCTTATATCATGATCTTAGTGCTCGCAATCTCTGGAATAAACGTGTTTGTGGTTTTAACGGTCGGAATATTACTCGCCGGAGGTGTGAGCTTAGTTGACAATAATCATTACCAGTTAACTCACCTCGGGCAAGACATTTATGCTGGGTTTGGCAATATGCAGGAGATCTTTTTACTGTCGATGCTGATCGGTGGGCTTAGTGAGTTAATGCGCTGCCAAGGCGGGCTTGCTTTTTTAACCCAATATATCAGCCGAGTGATTCATCTTTTTGGTCAAAAACACTCTATTATGGCCAATAGTCGAATCAGTGAGCTTGGGATAGCGGGGTTGGTCGCCTTAGTCAACACCTGCACGGCAAACAATACGGTTGCGATTATCGTTTCAGGGGGAATCGCTCGAGAGTTAGCACAAGAAAATGCCGTCACTCCACGCCGTGCCGCTAGCTTATTAGATATTTTTTCATGTGTGATGCAAGGCATTCTTCCTTATGGTGCACAAGTGCTATTACTGGGTTCTATTTTCAAACTATCCCCCTTAGCCATTATTACCCATTCTTACTACTGTTTTGCCCTTGCCTTGGCAGCCATTGTAGCCATTTTTCTTGCTCACCCTACTGGTCGATAGTTGATGATAAACATCAAGCGATGCCAAACAGCGCATCGCTTGAACCATAAAGATTATAGTTTGAAGGCTGATACTTTTTCACTTAATTCAGCGGCTTGCTGTTTCAAGGTATTTGACTGATTCAAACTATCTTCCGCGCCTTCAGCCAGTTGTTCGGTCACATCTTTAATTGCGGTCACATTTTGCGTAATCTCACTCGTAACATGAGTCTGTTCTTCTGCAGCAGTGGCAATCTGTGTCGCCATATCGCTAATCAATGCCACTGCAGTATTAATTTCTTCCAAAGCATGCGTTGCTTTATCCGCATCTTCAACCGAATTAGCCGCAAGCCCAGAACTACTCTCCATTAGCATAACGGCTCGTTGGGTTGTCTCTTGCAGCGTTTCAATGGTTGATTTTATCTCTTCTGTTGAAGTGTGTGTCCGTTGAGACAAGACTCGCACTTCATCCGCCACCACAGCAAAACCTCGCCCTTGCTCTCCAGCCCGCGCGGCTTCAATTGCCGCATTTAACGCCAATAAATTGGTTTGTTCGGCAATGCCTTGGATGGTCGATAATACGGTAGAAATTTCTTGCGCATGCTGATTGAGAGCAGAAATAACATTACTGGCTTGGGAAACTTCTTGTGCCAAGCTATGAATTGATGATTTGGTATTTAAAACCAATGTACGGCCATTATTGGTACTGGTGGTTGAATCTTGTGCAGCATGGGCGGTTTGCTCTGCATGCGAAGCAATCTCTTGTGTTGCAGAAGCCATTTCTGTCACAGCCGTTGCCACCATAGTCACCTCCTGCTGCTGCAAACCAAGCTCGGAAGCTGATTGATTTGCTCGGTGTGCACTGTGTTCTGCTTGCACCGTTAACTGTTGTGACTGTTGGCGAATATGACCGATAAGTTGCTGTAAACTAGCAACAAAAGTATTGAAACTATTGGCGAGCTTACCCACCTCATCATTATTTTCAACGGTAATGCGCTGGGTTAAATCCCCGCTACCATTGGCAATTTGCTCAAGAGCTTGAGAAACGTTATTGAGAGGACGAAATAAGATATTACAGAGCAAGTTAAACAAGACCGTACACACCACGACGACCAAGAAGGTGACCAATAGTTGCCCCCACAACCCATCAAATAATGGCGCAATCAGTGATGAATAGTTAATCACCACCACCGTACTTAATGCTGTTCCTTCAATGGCTCGCGCAAAAAGCACATACTCCTCACCATCAATCACAACCTTGGTATCCTCACCAGAGCGCTGAGCAGATTGGATCTGATTAAAACTTAGTCCTAATTCTGAAACGCTTTTATTCAATAATTTAGTATTAGCGTGGGTAAAAATATTGCCCTGCTTATTAACAATAAACATGTAACCTGAACCCGGTAAAATAACCTGTTTCATGCTATTGAGAATGTCAGTGATCTCAACATCAGCTCCTAACACGAGCAACTGACCATGTAAGTTGATCGCCTTACCTAAGGAAACCACATTCGCCCCTGTCGCTGCCGCTACGGTTGGGTTATCCATAAATACTTCATTGGGGCTAGCTTTCGCATTGATATACCATCCCCATTGCCGAGGATCGTCATTTCCTGGCGGTAAAACCACACCATTCGCGTTATATTGCGAGCCATCAGGATAAGCGAGAAAAACATTATCAAATGCAGCCGAATGCTTTACCTGTTTTAAATGAGTCACGATGGCATCAGGCTTAACCTCTTGCGATAAAGAAGTTAATGCGCGTTCTTTTGAAGATAACCAATCCGTCACATACAGATTATAAGAAGCAGTGGCACTTTGCAGACGTTGTTCAACTTCGACATCCAAACGTCCCAATGCCGAATTAAATGAAACCGCTTCAACTAATATGCCCCCGATGATGATGGCCATACTGGCAGAAATGGCCAGTTTATTTTTTAATGATAGGTTTTTGAACATATGCAACCTCGTTCGTTAATACCGTGTATACCCTTCCTACTTGAATCTGCAGCGGTGTTGGCTACGTTCTTTCACCCCAATCCCATCGCCTATCTATGCTGATGGGGATGGTGAGAGCCATTCCTGACTCTCACCAAAGGCCAGCCTACGGCTGGTCAAATTGGTTCCAGACAAATTTGTTACTCACTTGCCACCGACCTGCAACGCCAAGTGGTTTGGGTATTCTTCTATTTATGAAGCACTTTTTATTAGATGTGTATTATAATTTTTAGCCTCGAAATTAATGCGAACTGACCAACGTATTGGTTTATTTTTTACTAAAAATAATAGAGATGAAGATTTACAACCAATGAGTACTGACGAGATAAATCACATAAACGATCAAGGGCAGTTCATCGCTACATACAGCTCGGTATCGATAGATCTTTCGCTTGAGCTTGCAGTAACTCAGGTTATTATTATGACTATAGTTGATGGCGATAAAAGTGCGGTATCGGGTTGATAAAGTGTGAGCTATTCAAATAAAAAAGCTGATTATTTGATATGGAAAAGAAGAAAAAGGTCCTATCCCAAGGTATTCGAGTTAACGGTATTCACAACGTTTGTCCTCCCAATCCTATCGTTTACCGATGCTCATGGGAGGAGCTGACTTACCGCTTAACCGCTTATTTGCCACGCTGAGTCATTTAAGTCTCACTAGTCGGGCAAAATAAAGCGAAGACATTATTGTGTGGTACAGCCGGCCAAGCCAACCTCTTTCCACACTCCCCAAGGGCCTGATTGAGCAGGATCATCCCCTTGAGTCCACCATCTGGCCTGCCAAACTTTGCCAGACCAAACGACTTGATCACCACCAACGTATACCGCAGAAGCATCCCAAAGGTTTTCACATTGCTCCTCTGCGCTACTCGCCAATACAACCACTAAAGCTGTCGCAGATGAACTTGCTTCTCCATCGCTCACGGTTACAGTAAAGCTAAGCGTCGTCTCTTGTGTATATTCTCCTGCCGTAAAGAGCACGTGATCGCCTTTAATTTGTGCATTAAGACCGGCTGGGATTTCCCAACGATAAGTCAATGGGTCTTGATCAGCATCACTTGATGCCGAAGCATCAATCACAATAGTATCGCCAGCATGAACTTGACTTGGCGCGCTAATGATGGCGACAGGAGGTGTATTTTCAACCTCGCCCTCAACCGGTTTTACCGTAACTTGTACGGTGGCTGAGTCGCTCGCCCCCTTGTCATCGGTCACGGTCAGTTTAAAGGTGAATACTTCCGTGACTCGCACTTCCCCGATCGTGAAATTCGCTTGTACTGCATCAGCATGCTCTAACTGGACCGCTTGGCCTGATACTTGCTGCCATTGATACTGAACAATCGTACCATCACTGTCTTTTGATGCTTGTCCATCAAGCATGACGGTAGCTGGGCCTACGACTACTTGTGCAGCACCTGCATCTGCCGTTGGGGCTCGATTAACCGGAGGAAGAGCGCTTCCTGATAGCCCTTCATGCATCGCATTTAAAATATCGCCGTTATCTGCGTCAATTTCCCACGAAAATAACCCTCCTAAGCCAAGCTGTCGAACATAGGCTCCTTTCGCTTTTACTGAGCGTTCATCATCGAAGGTAATCAACTGTCCTGTAGTACGGTTCCATACCCAAGGTGCTTCAGCTTGAACGTCATAGCCATACTCAAACCCGTTAATACCTGTATTATTCGGGCCTAACATATACGATTTGATGCCTTTATAATCAATGACGCCATCTTCCCAAACCCCTTGAGCCGTTGACCCTGTTAGCTTGCCATTTCCGACACCGGTCATCGGATCGGAAGGATCCGTTAATGAGGTTGGCATAACCCCTTCCCAACCTCGGCCATACATCGCGGTTCCCACAACGATTTTATCGGCAGGAACGCCTTGTGCCAGCAGTAACTGAATGGCGTTATCGGTGGTATAAGCTGGGCCTTTATACGGTTCACCATTTTCATCAATTCCCGTTCCATCGCACTGACCTGGCCGCATAAAGCTACCACAATAAAGAGCCGTTTGATGGCCTAATACGTTATTCCACCCTCCATAAAAGTCGTAACTCATGGCAAAGAGATGATCCATATACTGGGTGGCTTGTCCATAATCAACATCTTCGAGTTTGTCGTGGCCGACACCAATTGCAGAAGTAAGTTGATAGGTTCGTCCGGTTTCTGCCTCTAATTCATCCAGCATCACTCGTAACTCTTGCATCAGCGCGATATATGCTGGGCCATCATGAATGGGGTCACCAAGATCGGAAGCTGCCCCACCGCCGCCTGGAAATTCCCAATCAATATCAACACCATCGAAAAACTTCCAAGTTTGTAAGAAACGCTTAACCGAAGCGACAAAAGTGTCGCGGTTGGCTTTGGTAGTAAAATCATAGAAAGGATCAGACAAGGTCCAACCGCCAACTGACGGTAAAATCTTCAAATCAGGATAACGCTGCTTAAGTGCCATTAACATCGCATAGTTGCCTTTGATCGGCGAACTGTATTGATGACCGGCTTGAGGAAAGCTTTTCTGATAAGCCGCCCACGGATCATGAATCACCACTTCATAATCTGGAACGCCCTGACAAGCGGTCATCAAGGCATTGTAACTATTACCTCCCACCGATTTCACCGATTCATTCGGGCCACAAATAGGAATAAAACCGTATAAAATATGGGTTAAGTTCTGCGCTGGAATATTATCTACCGTATAGTTACGCCCATAAATCCCCCATTCGACAAAATAGGTTCCCACAACGGTATTGGGCTTTAAAGAGTAGCTTTTATTATTAGGATCCACATTCATCGACAAGGGAGTGAGATGCGAACCATCAGTATCCGCGATAACCAGTTCGACGGGAGCACTTGTGCTGCATGAATTGTCATCACATGCTGCAATTTCCAACTGGTAACGCCCACCTTTCTCATACGTAAAGCGAGCCGTCGTTTGACTTCCTGTGATGGCACCAGAAGCAACCTCTAAGCCATCAAAGTATATTTTATAAGTATCGCCGGTTTCACCGCTCCATTGGTTAAAGGTAAGGTTTATCGGAGCTTGATCATGATATTTCACCATCTGCTTGTAACCGGCAGTGGTTTCCATCGCGAGTTCTATTTTCGAAAATTGTAGGTTGTTCGAGCCATAAATATCAATGCTCGGGGCTGCAGGCGCTGCCATTACTGCTCCCGAAAGCGCTAACGTAATGCTCGCAGCACACAGAGTTATACGGTTCATAGTGATCTCTCTTCCTTGTTATCCAATTGCACTCAAAATGCGTCATAACTGCTCTTTTATAATTAAAAAAAGCATCAAGAAAGAGTATTTGACAACCACGCGAATTTTGAAAATTTCGTGCTAGAGTTTACGAGTGACTACGACCATTGCACAGGGAAAATTCAAGCCATTGCATGACAAATTCAACCTTGAGCCAAGAAACGGAAAATATCCTTAAACAAAATAGAGAAATAACGCTCTTCGACTACCCCACCAATCAAAGGCTATCTTAAACAATGAAATTTTAATGACCAAGCAAGACCTTCCGGTGATAAGCGCTTGATTTTCTCACCGACAATCGGCAACCTCGTGATTGATAATGCGTAAGCGGTTAAAAGGATAACCCTGATGAATAAAATGAAATCTTTATCATGCATTATGGCGATGCTACTTAGTGCTTCAGCCATGGCAAAAGTCACGATAGAAATTCCAGATACCATCGATCTACTGGTTGTAAATGGAGAGAAGCCACAAGTTTCTGGTGGTTTTTTTTCTGCCAATAAAACCATTAACTTAGAAGATGGCGAGCAACAAATTGTTTTTCGTTACCAGCCCTATTTCACTCAAGGAAGTGATCGCGTTCGGGTTGAAAGTGATGTCATTGTGGCCGCGTTTCAAGCTCAAGAGCAAACGTTAACTTTCGAGATGCCTCAATATCGAAATGCGCTTGATGCTGAAAAAAATATTAAATCCATGGCCTGGTCATTACTTGATGAACACCATACGGCCATTCCGCTACGTCAAGATCGTTTAATTAAACCGGGAATGCAAATTGGACGAGATTACCCACAAGAGATCTTTAAGTATAATTTGGAAGGTGGCCCAGCTGCGATTGCGATGGTATCAACGCTTCCTCCCACAACAACAGCAAACCTTGATCATCCGACAGAGACGACTGCTGAAGAAATGCTGCACTTTTGGTATAACAAAGCCGATACCGCAACAAAAGCACGCTTTAAAGCCTTTATCATGAATAATCAATAATATGAATCCCCCATCAACACCAAGCGCTAACTTGCATCAGGCCGTGTGTTGATGGGGGATCACATTCACTTCTTGAAACTTAGTTCCAGAATAACATTGCAACTACCGATAAAATCGCAATACAGGCAATATTGAGTACCATTCCAACCCGCATCATTTCATTTTGCTTAATATGGCCCGTCGCAAATACGATCGCATTCGGTGGTGTCGCAACAGGAAGCATAAAGGCACAAGAAGCCGCAACGGCAATCAATACCGAAAGAATGATCGGCGAAACACCCAGTACTTCGGCAATGCCAGCAAATACAGGAATAAGCAAAGCGGCACTCGCGGTATTACTCGCAAATTCGGTCAAAAACACCACAAAAGCGGCAATTGCAATAATAATAAAGAGGATATTTAGCTCTGAAATCAGCGCACTCAGCTCATGGGCAAGGAAAAGACTGGTGCCTGTTTGGCGGAGAATATTACTTAAGCAGATACCACCACCAAAGAGCAGCAAGACTCCCCAATCTGCTGTTTTTTCAATATCTTTCCAATGAACCACTCGAGCGATGCTAACTAAAACGATCGCACCAAGCGCAATGATGGTATCAAAGCTTTTAAAGCCACCAAGCATCGCATTAATCGGTTTACTGAAAATCCACAAAGCGACGGTGAGGGCAAATATGGCTAAAGTGACCACTTTACCTTTATCCCAATCCACCACATCGTGGTTAAGCTCAAATTGGCCACTGAGATTCGGTTTCAAGAGCAAGTAAAGCAAGAGCATGGCGATGGGTAGCATGATGATCGTGATCGGCACACCAAACTTCATCCATTCAGAGAAAGAAAGGCCGACTTGAGCCGCAGCAATTGCATTCGGAGGGCTACCCACCATAGTCGCAATCCCACCGATACTGGCACTATAGGCAATACCAAGTAGAACAAAAACATAGGTATTATGGCCTTTGTCTTGATCAACTTTACTCAAAATACCAAGCACTAGAGGCAGCATCATCGCAGCCGTGGCGGTATTGCTGATCCACATCGACAACGCTGCCGTCACACCAAATAACATAAAAACAGCCACACTAAAACGGCCGCGAGCCATTAAAAGCACCTTATCGGCAATGACTTTATCTAATCCTTGTCGGTGCATGGCTGCAGCGAGTGCAAAACCGCCTAAAAATAGGAAAATAACCGAGTTGGCAAAGTTATTTAAAGCAACTTGCGTATCAAAAATGCCAAAAACAACGGCCATGATCGGGACTAAAATCGCCGTCACCGTGACATGTAAGGCTTCTGTTAACCACAACACCGCAATAAACGCTAGAATACTCAAGCCGAGTACTACATTTGCGTCAAAAGGCAATGTATTAAATAGAACGAAAAACAACACTATGTCTGCAAGGACAATTAAGCTATTTCTATTCAACAACCACTCTCGGGTGTTATTAGGCAAAGGGACACTATCATTTCGATTCATTATAATTCTTCCTCATCGGGCCAGTTGGCAATCGCTATGATTTCATAGATTCAAACAAGAGGATAATTATCATTGCAAAAATGTTAACCTTATCAAAACTATGGATAAACATTTAACATTATGAAATAAAACATCTTGAACAATGCCAAGTTGTTAACATAGTAAAAACACTTTACCGTGGGTTAAACAATCGACCATACCAATAGCGTACCGAAGAAAGATTTTCTGAATACCCATTCCCGCAGAGAGCCTTCTATGAAAGAATAAAAATAATACTCATGACGATGATCTGACTATGCACGGAATTCTTGAACAGCTGCAGTTTTCTCTCTCCATCACAGGCCCAATCTGCTTAATGCTGATGTTAGGTGTGTTTCTTAAACGAATTCAGCTCATTAATGACAATTTTATTGATGTTGCTTCTCGTATCGTGTTCCAAGTCACTCTACCCGCGATGCTTTTTTTAAGTATTGTCGGTGAACGACACGACTTTTCGTCCAGCATGTCGTTAATCATCTTCGGCTTAATCGCTAATATGTTGTTTTTTCTATTTATCTGTTGGATGAGTCAGCGAAACGTTCACCAGCCACAAGATCAAGGGGTCGTGATCCAAGGTGGGTTTCGAGCCAATACGGCGATTATTGGCCTTGCTTATGTCGCCAATATCTACGGTAATTCTGGGGTGGCATTGGCAGCTATTTATGTGGCATCCACCACGGTACTGTATAATATCCAAGCGGTGATTGCTTTGACGGCAAAAGGAGAGGCTCATGGCACCAAAGCCTCGACCATCATACTTAAAACATTGACTAAAAATCCACTCATCATCTCTATTGTATTAGGCATGATCTGCTACTCGATCGCACTGCCTATTCCAACCATGATTGCAGATGCCGGACACTATTTTGCTAATATGACTCTGCCACTGGCACTACTTTGTACTGGCGGCTCTCTGAATATACAATCGCTCAGAGAAGATACTCATTCGGCTTGGTTTGCCACAGTGTATAAATTAGTCTGGTCACCAATATTGATTACCGGGGCTGCGCTACTGTATGGATTTAGAGGATTGGATTTGGGTATTGTTTTTCTCATGAGTGGTGCACCAACCGCCGCTGCCAGCTATGTCATGGCAAGAGCGATGGGAGGGAATGCAACCTTAGCAGCCAATATCATTGCCTTAACGACGGTACTTTCTCTCTTTACCTGTACATTTGGCATTTTCTTATTGGCCAATTGGCAATTAATTTAAAACGTAACTCAGCGTAAGAAAAGGCCCGAATGGGCCTTTTTCGTCGCATGATAACGACACATCACAAGCGCTTGTAAAAGACCGTTGCTAACGGTGGAATACGCAATAGTAATGATTGATCGAGATCTTGACTCACTACCGCTTCAGTCGTCACAGACTCCAACACGGCAAAATCGCTTCCGCCATAAACAGCGCTGTCGGTATTGAGTAGCAGTTGATATTTCGCCGCCTGTGGAACACCTAACCGGAATGCTTCATGAGGGACTGGAGTAAAGTTGGTGATCACAAGGATACGCTCCCCTTTTGCATTCAAGCGATCATGAGCAATAATGCTTGCCTGCGCTTCATCCTGCAAACGCCACTCAAACCCTTGTGGTTGACAATCTAGTTCATGCAGTGCACTTTCAACGCGGTACATATGGTTCAAATCTCGCACTAAATTTTGTACCCCTTTATGGCGATCAAATTCAAGCAAGAACCATTGCAATTGATCATCATGATTCCATTCGGATGTTTGAGCAAATTCAGCGCCCATGAAATTGAGTTTTTTACCCGGTTGACCATACATATAACCTAAATAAGCACGCATATTGGCAGTTTGTTGCCACTCATCTCCAGGCATTTTATAAATCAATGATTGCTTACCATACACAACTTCATCGTGCGAAAGTGATAATATGTAGTTCTCACTAAAGGCATAAATCAGTGGAAAAGTTAATGTATTATGGTGATATTTACGATGAATCGGATCTTCTTTGATATAGGATAAACTGTCATGCATCCAGCCCATATTCCATTTAAATCCAAACCCTAACCCTCCGCTAAAAGTCGGAGCGGAAACACCGGGAAACGCGGTTGACTCTTCGGCAATCGTCATCGCATTAGGGAAATGCTTATATACTTCCTCGTTCATCCACTTCAACGTTGCAATGGCATCGTAATTTTCACGTCCACCATCAACATTAGGAATCCACTGATCATGGCTACGGGAATAGTCGAGATAAAGCATGGATGCAACCGCATCAACCCGAATACCGTCAATATGGAACATTTCAAACCAATACAAAGCATTAGAAACTAAAAAGCGTCTGACATGCTCACGACCTAGATCGTAGATGTATGAACTCCAATCTTGATGCCACCCACGACGCGGATCAGGATCATGGAAAAGTGGCGTACCATCAAAGTTTGCCAAACCATGTGAATCAGATGGGAAATGAGCTGGAACCCAATCCAATACCACACCAA
The DNA here is from genome assembly GCF_013048485.1 of Vibrio sp. 1-1(7). Lineage (NCBI taxonomy): Bacteria > Pseudomonadati > Pseudomonadota > Gammaproteobacteria > Vibrionales > Vibrionaceae > Vibrio > Vibrio sp. 1-1(7). Next base: position 190,031 of record NZ_VHSP01000002.1, read on the forward strand.
TTTCAGCTTGATGGCATTGATCTACAAAATATTTAAAATCGTCGGGAGACCCATAGCGACTGGTCGGCGCAAAAAGTCCGACAGGCTGGTAGCCCCAGGAACCATAGAAAGGATGTTCTGAAACCGGCATTAACTCAACATGGGTATATCCCATATTTTGTAAATAAGGTACCAATTCATCCGCTAATTCACGATATGTTAAAAAACGGCCATCGGCGGCTCGTTTCCAAGATCCGGGGTGTAATTCATAGAATGATAAGGCTTGCTTACGTTTTTCTGTCACTGCCCGTTGTTGCCAATTTGAATCTTGCCAATCATAACGGTGATGGTTATAAGTGATCGAGGCAAAAGAAGGGTGTTGCTCAGCATAGAAACCCCATGGGTCTGCTTTATGTGGCAAGCTCTCGCCATGTGGCCCTTTGAGTTCAAACTTATATTGTGTGCCTTCTGGTAAATCGGGCACAAAAATCCCCCAGATACCATAGTCAAGCCGCTGCATTGGATGACGACGACCATCCCAATGATTGAACGCGCCAATCAAACTACAAGCCGATGCATGAGGCGCATAAACTAAAAAACGAACCCCACTGATCGATTGTCCGTCACGTTCTAACGTAACAAATTGTGATCCCATTTGGTGATACATCTGTTTTGGGGTATGGAGATCGTCATACTCCGCATATAAAGCGTGGTATTGGTAAGGATCATCGATGATTTGCTCAACCCCAGCCCAATCAACCGCTAGTCGATAGTGTGTCCATTGTAAATCAAGCTCAGACTTTAAAATAAAGCCGCCAGGCTCTTCTGGCGATAATTCAATACGTGGCTGACCGTCAACTAACAGCTCGACTTTATCAGCACCAGGCATCCAAACCCTTAACGCACCTTGCTCTGTTGGCAGGTAAGGACCTAGAAATGAAAAGGGATCAGCAAAAGCAGCATAAGATAACTGATGATAGATTTGCTGTTTTTTGGATGGTTTCTTTATGGGTTTCAATATACCTTCTCCTAGCCGACTCTCTCAAAATGGAAAAAATGCCCGCACAAAGCGGGCTTGTTAGCGTAAAAATAACCAGAGCACGCTTAGAAAAATCATCTATAAAGAAACGTAATACCCATTTGGTTATTTAATTAAAGACATCTTAACGAACTCTAATCCAACATGGAGTGACCTAGCCTTAATTTATGAAACTCATGACAAAGAAAACACTAGGCCATCTCTTAGTTTAATGACGAGTAGGTTAATGGCGAGCTTTAGCCCGGATATCGGTCAATTTCGCGGCAATACGGTTCACGTCCTCACGGGCAAATAACTCGTCTAAATTGATAGAGAGTTTACGACGCCAGTTAGGATATTCATTCACCGTACCAGGTATGTTCACAGGCTTATCCATTTCTAACCAGTCTTCAAGTTGTACGCTAAGTAAAGCTGAAGAGCCCGCGGCAACATGAAGTTGTAAGGCCTCACTCAAGTAGGAATCCATCGGAACCAACTGCGCATCACGCCCAACACCTTCTGGTAAATAACCATGCCATGCAACCGAATCAAGGATTCCCTGCTTGCATTTCAAGCGATCAGCAAACAATCCTTCAAGTTGTTCTTCATCAGGATAAAGGCCAATTTCTCGCCCCATTTTCAGATCATCACAATGCCAGAAACCACGCAAGGTCGGCATATCATGAGTACATAGTGCAGCCATAGATTGTTCAGCGTAGTGTTTAGGAGAAATAAACCCGCCGTCCTCTTTTGACGTTTCAAAGAAAAAGACTTTATAAGAATGAACACCCGCATCGCGTAACAGTTGTACGATTTCATCCGGAACGGTGCCCAAATCTTCCCCAATAACACTGCAATGATGGCGATGTGACTCTAACGCAAGAATTGCGAGCATATCCTTAACGGGGTAGTAAACGTATGCGCCTTGAGTGGCATTTTCACCTTTCGGAATCCACCACAAACGTAACAAACCGAGCACATGGTCAATACGCAGTGCACCACAATGCTTCATATTTGCGCGTAATAATTTAATGTATGCATCGTAGGCCGTTGTTTGTAACGCCTGTGGATTTAATGGTGGTAGCCCCCAATTCTGGCCAAGGGGCCCAAGCACATCTGGCGGAGCACCAATACACGCATCTTGTACTAAGTTACCATGATCCGCCCACGTTTCCGCACCCGCATCAGACACACCAACAGCCAGATCACGATACAGCCCGACTGTCATGCCCTTTTCATCAGCCAGAGCTTGCACTTCATGAATTTGTGTATCGGCAACCCATTGCAAATACATATATAACTGCACCTGCTCTTGATGTTCCTCAATGTATTTTTGCACTGCCACATTATCAAAGTGACGGTATTTTTCAGGGAAAACCGGCCACCCCCATACGGAATCATCTTGGGTATGCAAATCAATATGCAACGCATCAAATGCAGCTTGATGCCGTAAACTATCGCCGCCTTGTTCTACAAAGTTTAAAAATTCTTGTGCTCGATCAGTATTTTTGTCTAAATGACGTGTTTTAAACTCAGCAAAAAGAAGCGGTAAAATACTCATTTTAAGATTAGCGACTTCACAGTAATTAACCCAATGCGTCTCACGCACTTTCTGCAATCGCTGCTGAAATTCTTGGCTTCCCACTTGCTGCTGTGCCTGCGCACTTAGCGCAAATTCAGGTACTGAACTCACATCAATGTATAAAATATTCAACCAACGACGTGAAGATGGACTATATGGGCTCGCGCCTTCGGGATTAGCAGGAAATAATGCATGAATCGGGTTTAAACCAACAAAATCACCGCCGCGAGAGGCAATCTCTGCCACTAATTGTTTGAGATCACCAAAATCACCCATTCCCCAGTTATGCTGAGTACGTAGTGTATATAGTTGAATACTTGGCCCCCAAAGCTTCTTACCTTTCTCTAACTCAGGTTGTTTATAGCAAGCTTTCGGTGTGATGATCAGTGTCATACGATAAGGAGATTTACGGCGTTTGCGCGTAATCAATAAGGTGTGATACCCCCATGGTAAATCATTCGGGAGCGTAAATACTAAAGGGCCGCCTTCAGAGCGTTCATCTCGAACAATTTGAGACTGCAAATACCCTTCAAGAACGTCACCTTGTTCTGTTTCAAGACGCCAATTAAATTCACTTTCACGAGCACTCACACCCAAGTAAAGAGGAACTTCAATTGCGTCACCGTCAGGAATCACCAGTACAGAATCCAACACCTCTTTTTTGTGCTTTTTCTCCGCGGACTTCAAGAGAGCGTCATCACTGCTCGTATCATATCCCATAGACGCCAAAAGACGACGTATTGTGTCGTCTGAAACGTTTGCTACGTCGCCCCATGCGCTTATATAGCTGTCGGCAATATTTGCCATCTCAGCGACTTGTTTTAATGCATAATGTTCTTTCATCGCTCTCTCCGAAGGGACAACTCCCCTTCAAATCATGTAGGGTATAAGAAAAAGGAATGAACCAGCCAAGGTCACGCCTTGGCTGGAAATTTGGGATGATTAACGTTTGACCGCTTTCAATTTCCAAATGTTATTCACGTAATCACGAATACTACGGTCAGAGCTAAATTTACCCACTAAAGCGGTATTAAGAATCGCTTTATTCGCCCAGCCAGCTTGATCGCGGTACTGCTTATCAATAGCTTCATGAGCCTGCACATAAGAAGCAAAGTCTGCTAATACAAGATAAGGGTCACCACCATCAAGTAAGCTTTCATAAGTGGCACGTAACTTACCGGGTTCACCTGGAGTAAATTCCTCACCGAGTAGAAGATCCAAAGAGGCCTTGAGCAGAGGATCAGCCTTATAGTAATCATAAGGGTTATAACCTTGGGCTTTTAATGCTTCGACACCATCTACGTCTAGACCAAAGATGTAGATATTGTCATCCCCCACTTCTTCACGAATTTCAACGTTGGCACCATCCATGGTTCCAATCGTTAATGCGCCGTTGAGTGCCATTTTCATGTTGCCTGTGCCTGACGCTTCTTTACCAGCAGTGGAGATTTGCTCAGAAACATCCGCTGCAGGAATAATGATTTCCGCCATGCTCACTCGATAATCGGGAATAAAGACCACTTTGAGTTTGTTATTTACGCGAGGATCGTTATTCACTTTTTCTGCGATCTTGTTTAGGGCATAGATAATTTCTTTCGCTAGGTGATAACCCGGTGCTGCTTTTGCCGCAAAAAAGACCACTCGTGGGTGCATGTCAAAATGAGGGTCATTCAGTAAACGGTGGTAGAGAGACAAGATGTGCAGCATATTTAGGTGCTGGCGTTTGTACTCATGCAAACGTTTAATTTGCACGTCAAAGATCGCATTGGTATCGAGTTCAATACCCATGTTCTCTTTCACCCAGTGCGCCAAACGTGTTTTATTCTCTTTTTTCACCGCCATAAACTGTTTTTGGAACGCTTTGTCGTCTGCATATTTAGCGATTTCAGCTAATTGCTCAAGATGGGCAGGCCATTGATCGCCTATTTTTTCAGTGATTAAGCTCGATAATCCAGGGTTACAGAATTTCAACCAACGGCGTGGGGTGATACCGTTAGTGACGTTCTGAATACGCCCCGGATAAAGCTCAACAAATTCTGGGAATAAGTCACGCTTTACTAATTCAGAGTGTAGTGCCGCAACCCCATTGACCGCATAAGAGCCCACAACACACAGATTCGCCATACGAACAACGCGATGGAACCCTTCTTCAATAATCGACAATTTTTGCTGCTTAGCGACATCCCCAGGCCATTTAGCGCGAACCTGTTGTAAGAAACGGTGGTTGATTTCGTAAATAATTTCCATGTGGCGAGGTAGTAAACGCTGAATCAAGGATTCACTCCACGTTTCTAACGCTTCGGGTAATAAGGTGTGGTTAGTATAAGCAAACGTTTTTGAACTGATTTCCCATGCAGCTTCCCAGCTCAAATCTCGCTCATCAATTAAAATGCGCATCAGCTCTGGAATCGCGATCGTTGGGTGGGTATCGTTTAATTGAATGGTTTCATGCTTAGGTAAATCTTGCAGTGTCAATCCAGCCGCCTCATGACGACGCAAAATATCACGTACCGATGCTGCACTATGGAAGTACTGTTGCATTAAACGCAGTGTTTTACCTTTTTCATGGTTATCGTTCGGGTAAAGAACTTTCGTGATGTTACCTGCGTCAATTAGTGCATGCTGAGCTTCAAAATAGTTACCATTGTTAAAACTTTCTAACGAGAACGGCGCGATCGCACGGCATTCCCAAAGACGTAATGGATAAACCGTTTCACTTTGATAGCCAACAATCGGTAAATCCCAAGGCATCGCTTGAACCAACATACCTGGAACCCAACGACGCTTTTCTTTGCCATGGTCGTTATACACCTCAACATGACCATAGAAACCAATTTCTTGCTTCAGTTCTGGACGAGCAACTTCCCAAGGATAACCTTCAACACCGCGCCACGCATCTGGTGCTTCTTGCTGGTGACCATCTTCAAAAGATTGCTTAAATAAGCCGTATTCATAATGCAAACCATATCCAACGGTTGGGTACTCTTGCGCAGCACATGAATCCATAAAACAGGCTGCCAGACGGCCTAAACCACCATTACCTAATGATGGATCGCGTTCTTCTTCTAGAATATCTGTTAAACTTTGGCCCAACTCGGCCATCGCATCTGAAATTTGTTCATACAACCCCATACTAATCAGGTTATTACCTGTTAAGCGGCCAATCAAAAATTCCAGTGATAAATAGTTAAGGCTTTTAGCTTTAACGATGCGTTGATCTTGTTCTGTTTCAAGTAGATCAAAGGTGGTTAGCTCAGCTAACGCTCGACCCATTGCTAAGTACCAAGCACGTGCCGAAGCCTGCTCTATCGTGGTCGCATAAGTCGCGGTTAGGTGTCGTTTTACGTTAGCTTGGAATAATGCTTTATCAAAAGCTTTCTGTTGCGTAGGTTTCATCGAGAAATCTCACTTATAGGTTCTAATCCATCTAGGTCATATCCTGCCGCGGCTAACTCAACAAAACATCCTCCTGATCAATTAGCAAATCGGGAGGAGGAGCTAGGGCGTAGAGGGAAGCATCGCTAAATTGCAGTGATCTAGCTCTCATTGATGGGGATTAAATCGCTTTTATAAGTGACGTCGATCACGCCAACATTCTAAATTGCGCCAATTATTTTTGCTGGTGGCCTGCTGTAGACTTGATAACTATTTACTCAAAACGTTATTTTAGTCACAAATAATTTTTATATTTTACTTAATTTTCATCATTGTTCGTATGGAACACGTTTAAAACCTTCAATATCACTCAAGCAGAAAGTGATTCAAATCACAATTACGGGGCGTAGTTAATGGGAAACTGTGAATCATGCAGAAAAGCCGCGCTCGATCAATAACCTGCTATCCAAACTTCTAGTAACATCTTTGTCACTATGGATAAGCAAACCTTCAATACACGCAATGACGGGACAATACAATGTGGATACCCTCTAAATTAACACGCCCGGGACGGCTACATAATGCGATTGTTCGTCCACGAGTCTTAGAGCTTTTACAGTACGCGCCTTGCTATAAATTAGTTCTTTTTCGTTCACCGGCCGGTTATGGAAAAACTACCATGGCCGCCCAGTGGCTAGCAGACAAACCCAATATCGGCTGGTATAGCATCGATGAAAGTGATAATGATTCATTTCGCTTTATCAATTATTTACTCCAAGCGCTTAATAAAGCGACTCAGCACAGCTGCCCTAATGCCCAGAAACTCGCGGAACGGCGTCAATTTTCGTCATTGCACTCTTTGTTTAGTGAAGTTTTTGCTGAAATGTCCGAATTTCATCAGGAATGTTTTGTGGTGCTTGACGATTATCATCTCATCAATGATGACGATATTCATGAAGCGATGCGATTTTTCCTGAAGCATATGCCCGATAATTTAACATTAGTGGTGACGAGCCGTACCACGCCACCACTAGGTACAGCAAACCTGCGGGTTCGGGATTTAATGATCGAGATCGGTAATGAACTGTTAGCTTTTGATTCAGAGGAAACCACGCGTTTCTTCAATCAACGAGTGGCCGATGGTATTGATGATAAAACGGCCATCAACCTACGTAACTATGTTGAAGGTTGGCCTTCTGCGCTACAACTTATTGCTCTACAAGCTCAACATCAAAAACGTACCTTAGCGCAAACCGCTGAATCGGTTTCCCATTTTAACCATGCCCACCTCTGGGACTACTTGGTTGAGGAGGTTTTTGATTTACTCGATGAGGATACTCGCTATTTTTTGATGCAATGCTCAGTGTTGGATCATTTCAATGATAGTTTAGTTGCAACGCTAACCAAACGAGATGATGCACTAAGCATGATTGAGTCTCTCAACCGTTATGGGTTATTTATCTACCCGCTTGAAGGTGAACATAACTGGTATCGATTCCATAATCTATTTGCAGAATTTCTTGCTCATCAGCGTTTAGCCCGTATCCCTCAACAAGAGCAAGAACTGCATCGCTCTGCCGCCCAAGCATGGCTTGAAGCCTCCACGCCTCACCAAGCATTACGCCATGCCAACCTAGCACAAGACACCGAGCTACTAGCTAACATCTTAACCCAGTATGGCTGGAAAATGTTTAACCAAGGCGAGCTTAAGGTACTTGAATCTGCGATTAACTTACTCTCACCTAATCAGCTTTACCAAGAACCCAAATTGTGTCTATTGCAAGCATGGCTAGCACAAAGTCAGCATCGTTATGACGTTGTCGGTGACATGTTGGCGAAAGCAAAAAAAGAGATGCAAGCACTCAATGTTGAACTCAGTAGTAAACAACAAGGTGAGTTTAATGCCTTACTGGCTCAAGTCGCGATCAATAAAAATGAACCAGAAAAAGCCCTACAACTGGCCGAACTGGCCTTGAGCCAGCTTGATAATAGCGTTTATTTAAGTCGTATCGTGGCAACCTCTGTGGTCGGTGAAGTGAATCATGTTCTAGGGCAATTAAGCCGAGCACTGTCGATGATGCAACAAACTGAGAAATTGGCCCGTCAATATCAAGTTTATCATCAAGCTCTATGGGCTCTTTTACAGCAGAGTGAAATTTTAATAGCTCAAGGGTATGTGCAAGCGGCTTTTGAAGTGCAAGAAAATGCGTTTAAGCTAGTTGAAGAGCAACACCTACACCAAGTACCACTTCATGAGTTTCTGCTACGTATCCGAGCGCAAATACTCTGGTGCTGGAATCGGTTAGATGAAGCAGAAGAGTGTGCTTATAAGGGGCTAAGTGTTCTTGGCCCTCATTCGCCTAGCCAACATTTGCACTGCTACTCAATGTTAGCCCGTATTGCCATTGGCCGTGGAGAACTGGATAAAGCCGGAAGGTTTATCGAACAAGTGCAGCATTTAATGAAACAGTCTCATTATCATGTTGATTGGACAGCTAATGCATCGTTGTCATTATTACTGTATTGGCAAGCTCGGGGAGATACCGACGCGATACAAAATTGGTTAAGTGTCACAACTCGTCCCGAAAATGCGTATAACCATTTTTTGCAACTGCAATGGCGTAATATTGCGCGCGCTCAAATTAGCTTAGAACAGTATGCTGAAGCCAAACAAACACTGCTCTTTATTCATGAGCAAGCGCAAGAATACCATTTATTGACCGATCTCAACCGAAACTTAATTGTAGAAGCGTCTTTAGCGGTCGCCTGTAACGAAGAAGATTTGGCCCGAGAAAAACTCAAAGAGGCACTCCATCTGACCAACCAAACTGGTATGATTGGTAATTTTCTGGTTGATGGTCACCGAATCGGTCATTTGCTCGAAAAACTAACACATCGAGTAGAACTAGGTGATCTAGAACGTCATCGAGCACAACAATTGGTTAAAGAAATTTCCACCACTCAACGTAGTCGCTCGATTCATTTCGATGAAGAATTTGTTGAAAAGTTAATCAACCATCCCAACATCCCAGAACTGGTTCGCACCAGCCCGCTGACCCAACGAGAATGGCAGGTTCTGGGGCTGATCTATTCTGGTTTTAGTAATGAACAAATAGCTCAGGAACTCGATGTTGCTGGCACGACAATTAAAACGCATATTCGAAATTTGTATCAAAAATTGAATATTGCTAACCGTAAAGAAGCCGTCAGTACCGCAGAGAACTTATTACAACTGATGGGATACTAAAACGCTTCTTTAAAGCACTAAAAAAGAGCCAAACCTTGCTTGGCTCTTTTTTTATCGCTCAGAAAAACAACTTAAAATGGTTTGGGTGCAAAACCAGTCATCGCTTGCAAGCGTAAAGCTTGGCCAATTTTAGTGGTGGGATGGACAATAATTAAACCTTTGACTGATTTTTTCAGCTTCCCTTGATCCGCCTGCTCTGCTTTGGTTAGTTCACGATAAAAAGGCATATCGGATAGCATCTTTCGCTCTTTGTTAAGCTCATATTCGGCTTTATTTTTTAAGCTATTAACCTGTTTAGTCAATTGATCTACTTCATCGGTAAATTTACTGATCATGGCACTATCGCCGCGAGCCTTAGCAGCATCCAACTTGTGACGGCAAGAATCAAGGCGATTGTTTAGTTGTTGAATGTCATTTTTTAAGCTCATGGTATAAGGCTCTTACTGGAGAAATGGCTGCGGAGTATAACACAAGCAACTATCGCTATAGAAACACAAAACGGACTATTGAAACACAAAAATCCAGCTGAACAACAAGTAAACCAAATAAGCTGCAAACCCGCCGAAAAATAAATAAAAAATGTGAACCGACTAGCCGTTATTCTCCAAGCATAAACCGCTAACTACAGTATTATTATAATACTATACTCAAACAACTTGGCGTTGCAGATAAGCGGCAAGTGAGAGCCCCCCATGAGCATAGACAGGCTATGTGATTGGGGTGAACGAACGTAGCCAACACCCCTGCAGCTTCAAGTAGGAAGGGGATAAACAAGTAATTTGGCCCAGCAAGGACGTGGCAACCGAGTGTCTCATGATGCGGTTATTGCGCTAGGCAAAAATGGCTGACGCCACAACAGCTTCAAGTAAAAGCACATAATAAAAAACAACTATCAGTTGATTATTTTCGGCATACCTAGGATGGAAGACTTATGAATCTCACTATACGCCACAGACTCTATATTTTATCGATCATACCTTTACTACTCATCACATTGAGTATGATTTATTCTACTTTTTCAGAAACTCAAAGTTTAAGCCACGAACAAATGACCGCCACTCGCTCAGCGATGATGGAGATGAAAAAGGCCGAACTAAAATCCTATTTAGAGATTGCCGAATCAGCAATTGAGCCATTACGAAAGCAACAAGCATCTTTAGACCAAGTACTGGCCATTCTACGTGAAATCCGATTTGGTGCTGATGGCTATATTTTCGGTTATGACAGCAAAGGAACCCGTGTATTGCTAGGACAAAGCAATGCTGGCATTGGCGATAACTTGATCAACATGACCGATAGTCGAGGTAACTACCTTATCCAAGATTTGATAACGAATGCTAAGAAAAAGGCGTTCTCTGTTTATTATTTCCCTAAGCCAGGAGAATCACAACCCTTACCTAAATTGAGTTATTCGGTTTACCTCCCTCAATGGGATCTAACTATTGGTACCGGCTTTTATACCGACGATGTCGATGCTGAAATTGCCGCCATGGAAAAAAGAGCAGACGAGCAATTAACCGGTAGCTTATGGAAATTAGCTTCTATTGCTGGGGTGATTGTGATTGTGGTCGGCATCATGGTCATCGTTCTTAACCGGAGCATTATGCGTCCTCTGGATATTTTGGATAATTCGATACGTTCGTTTGCCAATGGTGATGCAGACCTTACCGCTCGAATGGAAAGCTTTAGTATTCCTGAATTTGCACGCTTAAGCCGTAACTTTAATACTTTTGTTGCCAGCTTGCAGGAGATCATTCAGCGTGTTAATCAGGTGGGCTTGCAAGTCGTAGATGAAACCGATGCCATGACGCAACGCGCCGCACAAGTGGATGACTTAGCATCAAATCAACGGGAAGAAACAGAACAGGTTGCCACGGCAATGACAGAAATGACCACAACAGCGCACGAAATATCGAACAACGCCAGTCAAGCCGCTCAATCCGCTAAAGATGCTGAAGACAACGCATTAGACGCACATAACATTGTCGAATCAGCGGCACAGTCAGTACAAGCGTTAGCGATAGAAGTCGCTGATGCTAGTAGTGTGATTTCTAAACTGGAAGGGGATGTACAAAATATTTCTCGCTCACTTGAAGTCATCCAAGACATTGCTGAACAGACCAACTTATTAGCACTCAACGCCGCTATTGAGGCCGCTCGAGCAGGAGACCAAGGTAGAGGCTTTGCTGTGGTGGCAGATGAAGTGCGTAAACTTGCCAGCCGAACACAAGACAGTACTGAAGAAATTCATACTATGATTCAACAACTCAAATCTGCATCAGATAACGCAGTGAAGGCGATGGATTCAAGTCAAAACCGTAGTGCATCTACCGTACAAGAAGCCAGCGACGCAGCCAAGGCACTAGAAAAAATTCAACAGTCGATTGGTACCATCATGGATATGAACTCGCTGATTGCAACAGCAACAGAACAACAGAGTTTAGTTGGGCAAGAGATTTCACAACGAATTGTGGTGATTTCAGATCAAAGTCGTCAATCAGCCGAGCTGGCTAATGAAAACCGGACAAGCAGCAAAAACTTAAATGGACGTGCAAATGAGCTTTATCAGTTAGTGGGTCGCTTTCAAGTTTAACGAGTTTACAGTGTAAATACGTTGCTTTTTATTATACAGAAGCGTCGAGAATAGCAAGCCTTTGAGCGCTGAAACACATAGCTCAAAGGCTTGGTTAAATTATCATCAAGTCAGTGACAAATTAATCAAAAATAAATTTGCAAAGCAACAGGCTGACCTGTAGTGAGCAAGGAAAGCTAGCATCACACGCCATCATCATGACATTGCAAGAAACCAACAGCATCAACAACGCAGCCACGCCACTTCCAGTAGAAAACATGACATTATTTTGTCGAAAGATCGGCTAATTCTTGCTGCAACCGCTCTAGCTCTGCTTGCTGGCGTTCTATTTTCTGCTGATATTTTTCAACTTTTTGTAGTTTGCCTTCACGCTCAGCGTCCTGCTTATCATTTTGATAATCGATAATATCTTGTTTTTTCTCTTTGATATCATCCAATAATGCTTCCATTAAGTACTCAGAAGTACAATGTTGCTGTACAGCCAATAAGGCTTTTGCTAAGCCTTGCTCCTGTTTCTTATTACCATGTAACTTGGCATCGTCGAGCTGCCGTTCTATTTCACAAATTTTCCTCTCACAACCGATCAGATCGACACAAGCAGAGGAGGCAAAAACAGCAGTGGAACCACACACGAACAAAGTAACAAGGCTTAACCGTAACGAGCATGGGCGGCTTAAAATAGAGACTTTAATCATTTTTCTCCTACCATAGACTTAAGGATTAAACAACTCACGTTCTTGTAAACATTCATGCGCCCCCATTTCAAAGGCACGACAAACCCAAGGTCGCAATTCATAAATACTACACATAAAGGTTTCACGATCAAGCGCCGAGCACCACCCGTCATCCAAACGACGCATGGTTTCTCCGCCCCATTGATCAATCGCAATATATTGCTCAGGAACCCCGGTATCACTAATAATCATCACTTCTAATCGACAGCAACAAGCCTGACAGGTTGCACAGGTAATTGGCGAAGATGGATCAGGATTGAATTGGGTATGGACAGGAATTGATTTCGGCATAAAGGTCAATCATAAAGGCGATAAGCGCATGATACGCCAACTCTGCTAAGATAGCGAAATTCCTATTTTTGAATGGTCGATAATGATTAGCATGAATATTTGCTTCAGGTAAGGCCGTTAATAACTCTTTTACGATGGCTATCCCCTTCCTACTTGAATCTGTAGGGGGGTTGACGACGTTCGTTCACCCCAATCACATGGCCTGTTCTATGCTCATGGGGATGATGAGAGCCATCCGAGGCTAGCCTACGGCTGTTCAAATTTATCACTCACTTACCGCCTATCTGCAACGCCAAGTGGTTTGGCGTATAAACCAATTCCACCAATTGCGGCAACCAGCAAAATATCCATTATAACGCCTCCAGGTCACTCAAATAATATTCTGCAGTCTGCAAAATATCAGCGCGTTGCTGATCGGCCATCTTATCCCATGAGCGATACAGCATTCCGATACGGGGATTCACCGCTAAGCGATCACGTTGCCGGTGCATAAATCGCCAATAAAGGCTATTAAATGGGCACGACCCCTTACCGCTGCGCGCCTTATTATCGTAGAAACAGCTCTTACAATAATCGCTCATTTTATTAATGTAGGAGCCGCTAGCCGCATACGGTTTAGTTCCGACGATCCCACCATCGGCAAATAAAGCCATTCCCCGAGTATTGGGCATTTCTACCCACTCAATGGCATCGACATACACACCTAAATACCACGCGTCAACTTCGTCGGGATTAATTCCTGTTAATAAACAGAAGTTTCCCGTCACCATTAAGCGCTGAATATGGTGCGCATAAGCAAAATCGAGTGATTGACCAATCGCTCGCTGCATACAATGCATTTTAGTTTTTGCTGTCCAAAAATATTCAGGTAAGCGACGCGTAGCCTGTAATGCATTGAGCTGCGCATAATGCGGCATGTTGGCCCAATAGATGCCACGTATATATTCACGCCAACCTAGAATTTGGCGAACAAAGCCTTCAACTTGAGCAAGATCTATTTGGCTATCACGCTGAAACGCTGCAACTGCGGCATCAATCACTTCTTTGGGGTGTAAAAGCTTACTGTTAAGAGCAAAGGACAAGCGACTATGATAGAGACTCCATTGCGCAGGATGCAGGTGGGTCATTGCATCTTGAAATAGGCCAAAGCGAGGTAAACACACTTGGCAGAAGTGAGCAAGCAGTGTCAAACTCTGGGCGCGATTGATTGGCCACAGTAAATCCCCCTTTAGGTGCCCTATCGTTTGTATTCCATGTCGATTTAGCCGTTCAATAACGTCAGATGGGTTATTTTTGAACAGCAAAGGGGCGGGTAACTGGGCGATATCTTGTGCTTTTAATTTATTACGATTATTGGCATCAAAATTCCATTGACCTGCAAGCGGTTTACCGCCTTCGACTAAAACCGAAAAACGTTGCCGCATCCGCCGATAAAAGTGTTCCATCGTTTTATGCTTCCCTTTGGGGAAATATTGCTCGATCTCGTCAAACGGCAGCAAAAAGTGCTCGCTATCGACACAATCAATGGCCGTATTAGCAAGACGTAGATTTGCCAATTGAGCGAGTAAACGATACTCATCCGGACGCTGATATTGAAAAGAGGTGGCCCCCGTTAGTTGTACGTAGTGGGCAATCAATTGCGGTAGATCAGCAAAAGCCTGCGTTTCATCAAGGGTCAGATAAAGGACTTGATGACCTTCTTCCTGCCTTGCTTGAGCAAATTCTTGCATCGCTAAAAAAAACGCCACCGTCTTTTGAATGTGATGAGCCACATAGCCCGTTTCCTGATGAAGTTCAGCAATAATGTACAACACATGATCATCCACTTTCTTAAACCAAGCGTGTTGAGCATTGAGCTGATCGCCTAATAGTAATCGAGCCGTTTTGAAATTCATGCGGTAAAAAGATCCTTACTTTAAACATAGAGCGACTCTGTTCAAGCTGCTCGTGAATCAGTTATTGATTCTCATTCATTCCCACCACCAAGAACCCTCATAACAAAACAATTAAAATCAATAAGTTAATGAATTGGTTATTTTTATTTTCGCTCATTTATTGTTCATTTTTGCAAATAAACACTATTCTCTATTAGTTGGCTAATAATAATAAATGAGGCTTATGCTATGTATTGGAAAACGCTATCAATTCGTCGCAGAATTAACTGGGTTCTCTCTATCATCTTGGTCACATGTACGCTGATTGCGATGGGGCAACAGGCAATTCGTACATCAAATGATCAATTGAGTGAGCTTAAGTCGCATACTCTGCCAAGTCAATTACGCGGACTCGCTTTTGAAATCAGTAATCAGTTACAGCCCGCGATCACAGGATCAAATTTTCTTGCTCACCATTCTGGCCTATTAGATTGGAGCGCCCAGCAACAATCTATCTATCGCCCGGCTGTTGCTCACCAGGCTTTAGAAAATGCAATGGCTCGACTCGGCGCAGACAATGCATTTGCCGTATTAGATAGTGAGGAAGGTAAATATATTTTTACTTATGATGGTCAGCATCGAGCCACTCGTCTTAACGATTATCCCTTTAAAGATTTCTATCCCAACTTTCTCGGTAAAAACAAGCCCGTTGAATTAAACATGAACCAAGATCAAGTAGGTGGCCAATACGTTATTTTTATTAATTACCGTAGTACACAAATCAATCCTCTAACCAATCAACCTTATGTGGTCGCGGGATTAGGTTTCAATGTCAGTAGTCTAGTCAATATGATCGAAGGTTTTAGGATTGGCTCTAATGGCCGCGCCATGCTGGCATCTAGTGATGGAAAAATTCAAGTTGCTCCTGATGACTCTGTGTTAGCAAACCACGCAACGAGTCAAGTGCAGCAAGCCATCATCGCAGGGAAAACCACACCGGTTATAACAGAAACCATCGTTAATCAACAAACTTATCTGATTGGTTCTTACTGGTTAGCCGATTTGGATCGCTTTGTGGTGGTTGAAATTCCTGAATCTCAAATCACCTCACCGATCGTCGATCAATTTATTCAATCGCTGCTATTTACGTTGATCTTTATCGCTGTCGCCTTAGTGATTATGCATGTTGTGGTTACAACGTTAACTCAACCGATTCAACAACTAAGTAATGAGATAGATCATATCGCTCATCATCTCGATTTGAGTCACAAAGTGAATATTTTTGATGGCGCAGAAGTAGCGAATTTATCACAGAAAATTAATCTCTTTATTGAGCGATTCCGAGATTCATTAAGTTCAGTCAACCAGACTGTCGCTGAATCGCAAGTGGCGTTTTTACAATTAAAGCATAACGCCAAAGAGACCAATCAAGCAACTGAACAACAACGCAGCGCTTTAGAGATAATTTCTCAAGCCAGTCAACATATTACAGAACGGACCGAAGAAGCAACACGGCTTGCTAACCATGCTGGAGAGCTTTCAACACAAGGCAATAGCTCATTACAAAATGCCCTCTCTGCGATGCAGAGTAGCCTCAACCACATTGAACAACTGGGTTCCAATATGGCAACCAGTCAGCAAAGCCTGCAACAACTTAATAGCCATATTGAAAATATTCTCCGCGTACTAGAAGTGATTAGTTCTATCTCCGAACAAACGAATTTATTAGCATTAAATGCGGCCATTGAAGCCGCAAGAGCCGGAGAGCATGGTCGAGGATTTGCCGTCGTTGCCGATGAAGTACGTTCACTTTCTCAGCGCACCAGTGAGTCAACCACGGAAATTCAAGACATCATCAATAAGCTGCGATCAGCGTCGAATTCAGTGACGACACAAATTGAAGTTGTGCATGAAAATAGCCAACACAGTTTGACCACTCATCACCAAGCCGTCAATGATGTTCAGTCCCTCAATACCACACTACAAGCACTCTTTTCGATGAATCAACACATCGTTCAAGGTGCAGAAGAGCAAAGTGCAGCGGTACTGGAAATTAATCAAAGCATCGAGAATTTAAATGAACAAAGTAGCCGCACGGAACAACTCACCCAACAAGGTGAGCATTCGGTGAACGGGGTAGCAAAACAGATGACTCATTTAGCGACAAAGATCAGTCAGTTTAAGGGGATATAACGGGTTTAGTGTTATCCCCAAACCACTTGGCGCTGCAGATAGGCGGCAAGTGAGTGACAAATTTGTCTGGAACAAATTTGAATAGCGGTAGGCTGGCCTTTGGTGAAAGCCACGGATGGCTTTCATCATCCCCATGAGCATAGGCAGGCTATGTGATTGGGGTGAAAGAACGTCCCCAACACCCCTGCAGCTTCAAGTAGGAAGGGGATAAAAAGACGCTACATTGGTGTATAACCATGGAGCATCATGTCATAAATCGGTCTAATCACCGATTCTTTAACCTTCCAAGCAAAACGACTACTTTTTAAAGGATCAACCACTTCAAACGGTAGCGCTGTCATCGGCTGAAGAGTAAAGTCAAACTCCCATAACATCGCATGTCCCACATCTAGGATCATTGGACAAGAAGTATACCCATCCCATTTCGCAACTAAGGGCTTATCTGTTATCAGCGCCGTTAAATTTTGCGTCACCACCGGAATTTGTGTTTTAACCGACGCCGCTGTCTTACCTATTGGCGTACCTACATTATCGCCCAAACCAAAAACATTATGGTAACGCTTATGCTGCATCGTATATTGATCGACCTCTAGATACCCCTTAAATTGCTCGTTATCTGCCAATGGCGATTCTCTGATGCTTTTAATGGCCGTCATAGGGGGAGCAACATGTATAAAGTCCCAATCAACAGTGTGTGTCGATTGGTCTGCTAGTTGAAATGTGGCTCGTTTTTTACTGGTATCAATCGACGTTAAAGTATGCTGAAAATGTGGCTCAATACTGCGCTGCTGCCAAATCTCTCGTATTCGCTGGTCAAACACTTTAACCGAGAAAAGGAAGTTTTCTGACGTAAAATAATCAAAAACGAAATCGTCCCGATGACCGGCGTTAGCAACAAAAGACTCCACCAAATTAGTGGCTTTCATTGGTGCACCCGCACACTTCATCGCTCCTTGGGGACGAGTAAACACCGCTTTCCCTCCTTGACTATGAGCAAAGGTTTGAGCTTGTTGATGACTAGCGATTCCTGCTTGTGGGCTGTAATAGATGCTGGTTATCCCATTTTGGCCGATTTCTTGCGGATCAAACCCTTCGATTAAGTCATAACGAAGTTCAACCCCCGTCGCGACAATCAAGTAATCATAGCTGATCACTCGGCCATTTTCTGTTACCACTTGATTCTGCTCAGGTTGATACTCAACAACTGAATCTTCAACCCATCGCACACTCGTATCAATAAAACGTTCATTCGCACTGATCACATCACTGGCTTGTGTATAAACTCCTGCAAGTAACAAAGTTTGGCCCGGTTGATACCAATGAAAACCACGCGGCTCTATCACGGTTATCGTTGCACCGTCCAAATGATGCTCCAATTGGTTAGCAATACCAATTCCAGCGGCCCCTCCTCCCACAATTAAGATTTTGGCATTTGTTGTTACTTTAGATAATTCTCGATACCCAACACCGGCGGCACTCACAACTCCAACGCCGATGCCAGCCTTTAAAAAAGTTCTACGCGAAATCGACATGTGCTCTCCTGCATCAAAAGATATATTACCAGCGAAGAGTTGGCATCGCTGATAATATTCCCCCTTCTAAACCTCTTGATTTGCCATTCACTTCCTTTGTTTTCGCAACTTTAATAAAGAAAGAACAGCTCCCTAGCCATTTCTATTCGTAATTCGTAACGTCAGATTATGAACATAAGCTTTCTCTTATAAAATAGGCATAATTAACAATAAGTGCTAACTGTAAAATAATAACCTGTCGACTTGATCAAACTTTATGCCTTTACAACATCATTATGACTATCAGTTAAATAAAACAATGCCAATTTACACTGTAAATAGCGCTATGGTTGATCATTTGAGTTTACAGTGTAAATCGGCGATTAAATCATTCAGTTGTTGACGTAGTACATACTCTATTTGCTTTCGGCCAGTATAACCATAGCGAAGCGCACAAGACTGCCATGAATGCTGCTGTAATACTTTAACGATCAATAAATCAGAAACCTGAACAAGATGAAAAATATCCAACAGCCATTGTTCTATCCAAACCGCCACACTCTCATAATTAGCTCCCCCTAGAGAATAACGATGAATAAGAGCCTGCAGCGAAGTATTAGCGATCTTTTCATGGTTAGATAACATAACGGTGTTCAGTAACGCACGAACCAATTCTGGCTCTAATGCGTGCAACGTATCTTTAAGCGCATACTGAAGGTATAGAATAAATTGTTTTCTTGCCTCATCGAGCCAATCAACCTGTTGACTATAAACCATCAACAATGAATAGCAGCCACTGGCTTGATCACGATGAGAACCTATTTTAATCGGATAAAATTGATTCTGTTGCCAAAAATAAATCAATTCAGCAGTAGCTCCAAAACTCGTAGCAATATAGTCACAAGGATTAACCTCGATAAAATGACGTAATAAAGCACTGCCTAAGCCTTGCTTTTGCCTCGCTGGATGTACAGCGATACGCATCACTCGCCAACATGACTGATGAGCCGCCTGAGAAATACCTAACTGATTTGCGATCGTTATCGCCGCTAAATGTCCTTTAGGACGACGCTTTCCTAGTTGAATCTGTTCAATCAATTTATGATCAAGTTGTCCTTCCCGTATAGCTAAAAGACAACCTAAGTAATGACGTTGATTACGGGCAATGAAAAGCTGAATATGGTCATCCGCTAAAAGGTGAAATAAATCATTAGGGGAGGTTTGATAATGTGCATTCACCAATAAAGAAAATACCGCATTTAATACATCAGGTTGATCCAACAACTCTTGTTTTGTCACGGCATGATAAAACACTGGCTCAGAATCATCATGCGTCAGTTCAAATTCGAACTCATTATCAAGCAGAAAGGTTTTCCGATGCCAAGCTTCTAAAGGATCGTCCGCTGCCCAGCGAATAGGTTGCTCTAAATGAACATGACGCATCTGCGGACGAACTTGTTTTAGCCAATGTTGAAATTTAAGTGTGAAACCACGCCCACATCCTTCATAACCATGAATGGTGGTCGAGAAAACAGCTCGAGGATACTGTTCAACAAATAATTGAAGAAAAGAAAGAGGTAACGCTGCGGCCTCATCGACCAATAATAGATCACATGAAGGTCGATGACGCTGTATCTCATCGGGTGGCAAATAGCGAAGCACCGATGTTTGATAATGCAGGACACCTTTTGAATGTTGTCCTGATGGTAATAAACGCTGCGCAAAATCAAATACCGGAGCAATAGCCGCAAGGGTAGGTGCAGTGACAATAATAGAAAGAGAGCGAGATAACATTAAGCGAGCAACAGCGATACCTAAAGCACTGCTTTTTCCCCGACCGCGATCCGCAGTTAAGACTAAGGGACGTTTTCGATGCCCTTCTACGACTCGAATAATCTGCTCAACTGCCATATTTTGCTGAGTAAAATCATGTCGCTGATCCACCGAATCCCTGGTGGGAATAGCTGGCCAATTTTGTTTATTGATGACCAAAAGTTGCTGTAACGCACGAGTTAACCAACGTTTATCAGCACGAAAGACTGATTCATCATGGCCAAAAATAAATAGTAAGCCCCCGCCAATCAAAGTACCCAATGCGGCGCTAAAACTATTGGCATCCCATCCACTAGAACAGTCACAAACAAGCACATCACATTCTTGCCCAAGCAAGCGTTGCCCTTGATTATAAGCAACGCTTTGGCCTAAATCGGGAAAAAGAGCTAGCCCGCCCAGTTGGAAAATCATTGGATTCTCAAGCTGGCTGACTCCTTGTTTGAGCATTGTGCGACTCCATTCCGCTTCTGCTTGAAAATATAAGCCGAGGCGACAGTAGCTCGAACATGCAGAGGATTTCAGTTGTTTGATGTATTCACCAAACTGTATCGTTAAATCAACCATAAAAAATCAGATCATAGAACAGAAGCCATAATGGTAGCACAAGCATCATTCACCACCCACATTCCCTCGTCTGCGAGTAAAAAATGGAGGGGTAGTAAAAATAAAGCCTTAGCGAATAAATTGATCAATTTTATGTTTGAAGCTAAAAACCAAGCGGAGGTCGTTAATAGCTTAGGTTATGCTTCAGCAACGTAATCAGGAAGGGGATATTTATCCAACAGAGGAAGTGATAAAAAAGGGAGTTTATTAACGATGCCGGGCCAGCAGCTTTAGCTCTCTACGACAAATATTGGCAACGCTTGCATAATCAGTAATACGCAAGGGGCTGTATCAAACTAAAGTAGCCCGCTTTGGCGGGCTACTTTAAGCAAACTAACTTAGTTTTTGTTGTATAAAATCAAGAATTTCTTGCATCGAACGATCATCGACTTTCTGCAAATTCATCGTTAATTGATTTCCTTTCCGCGTATAATGAACTCGACCTTTGACCAATTCGACCTTATTACTGACTGCTTTTTTAGGTGGAATTAAAGATTGAATCCATTCTTCTATCGTCTCCGTGACCTCTTTAGTTATACGAGCGACACCTTGAGACTGGCAATGCTGCCAAACAAACCCATCATGTTGCTGGCATTTAGCCAAAAGCTCCGCTTGTTGTGCTTCAGTTAACTCATTAAACTGTTTGTGTAATTTCACAATAGTTGGTCGCCCAAGCTCAACGACATTGGGATAAGCCTGTAACAGAGCAAGCGGTAATGAAGCGGCTTTTAAAGCACCACTCACCAAAGCTTCACTACATTGAAACATTTTTGCTAATGCTTTTTGATCTTCCGCAGCACCGCTGTCAAGCTGTGCCTGCATCTCTTTTCCTTTCTCATATAATGAAAGTGGTTTATGCGCATTGGCCACATCCGAAAGAAATTTTGCATGCTCCGTATTAATATTATCAGCAACATAGACTAAAAAATCTTGTTGAGCGAGAATACATGACTTGCGACGGCGACTACCATCTAAAATTTCAATTTTGCCATCATCTTTACGACGGCCCACCGCTGGAAACTGTTGACCACGCTCTCGTAGCGAATTGAGAATATCAGCTAATGCATGCTCATTAAGAAACGACTGTTCACGAGCATTTTGAGCAAAAACGACCGTGCTTTGTTCTATTTTATTGGCCGGAATTCGAATCAATTCAAAAGTGACTAGATCTTCACCAGCAACAGCCAACTCTATCACTTGTGCTTGAGCTTTCGCAGCAGCCTGTGCTTCTTGAGGTGTTGAAGCTCGCCGCTTATCTGCTTTTCCAAATAACTTCGCATTCAACTCAGACGTTTTTATTGCCATTTATCATTTACCCCTGATTCAATGAAGTCCAATGTGTATGCAGTACACGCTCTAATTCTAAGGCACTTTTTTGTACCGCATCCTGAGCGGTAGCCAACGTCTTTTTGCCCCCCTCAAAATCACTGGTGGTTAGATCAAAAACCGTACTATAAGTATCGGCACAGGTTTCAAAAGCACGGCTACGCGGAATCGTTGCCATCATGACTTGATCACCAAGTAAATAATTCATTTCTGTTAAAACAGAGACCTGCTTTTTATTATCATCTTCAAACATCGTTGGCATCAGACGGACAAACTCCAACCCTTTCCAATCGTCGGGAAACATTTCATAAACCGTTGGTAGATGTTGAAAGAAGTTGACTGTGGAAGCCCAATCCAAACGTTTGGCGGCACAAGGAATCAACAGCGCATTTGAAGCATACATCGCATTCCACACCAAAGGATCAACGTGTGGCCCAGTATCAATCATGATAATGTCAAATTCATCTGCAATTTTATCGATCAACTTTTCTTTTAATAAACGAACAATATCCAAGGATTGATTCTGTGACAAATATTGCCAAGCTTCAGCATTGAACATGGCGTCTTCCGGAAATGCTGAAATAGTTTTCAGGTTAGGGTATTGAGTCGGTAATAAGACATTTTTTTGTAAAAATGACTTATCAATCTCGGTGCCTTCTGGAAAATTATCCAACATAATATCAACCGCTGAATAAATATTGCTGTGTTCTGCCAAGCTGATTTGTGGATTTAAAAACAAACGTAAAGAGCCTTGAGGATCCAAATCAATTAAGCAAATTCGATATCGCTTATCTAAATTTAGTGCTAAACAAGCCGCCAAATGCACCGCCGTCATTGATTTGCCGGTTCCACCTTTTTGGTTTTGCACATTAATAATCCAAGGCTTATTCTCTGTATTCTTTTTGCGTTGATGGAATTTCAACACACCCGCCGCATCCATAAGCATATGGGCTTCAGCAAGAGAAATAGAGTAGTGATTAGCATTATTTTTTGTAAACTGATGGCCAGAAGCCTCTAGTTTAGCGATCGCCTCATCAAGTTTTCGTCGCGTCAACCCTGAACGTGTTTCCATTAACGCTTTCGACATCGGTGGAAAATGTTCATCACGACGCTCTTCTAATACAATCTCGATTCGATCGGCTTGAAC
The DNA here is from genome assembly GCF_013048485.1 of Vibrio sp. 1-1(7). Taxonomy (NCBI): domain Bacteria; kingdom Pseudomonadati; phylum Pseudomonadota; class Gammaproteobacteria; order Vibrionales; family Vibrionaceae; genus Vibrio; species Vibrio sp. 1-1(7). Next base: position 213,337 of record NZ_VHSP01000002.1, read on the forward strand.
CTGCTGAGTCTGCTCAGCCAGCCGATAGAGATTCTCTATTGTTTGTTCTCTTTTCATAGTCATTTCCATAACTGATTCCCATCCATCCAATTGTACAGCAAATTTTATTATAAACAATAAAAAGGTGAACATTCACTTTCATAGGTCAATCACAATAAATAGAAAAACAAGCATCAATTGACCTATTATTAACATAATGCTGAGTTTTTATTTTTAAAAAATTGTGCAGATTAATACTCATTATGAGATCAAATGAAAATGTCACACTGTCACACATTTACAATGTAAACTGAATAAATAAGGAAGAGAAAAGTGAATCAATACCACTCGATGTATAAGATCAATCCATCGGAACGATTAGTTCCAATCAATAAACTACGGCTAATGTATTTTCAATTGAATAGAATCAATCCATATCAGCTGATAAAGCCATTAAAAGCTCGATTTTTAAGCTGTTATGGACAGAAATGGGCTTTTTTATCCTCCCAGTAAGGAATACTTACCCTTAGACAGTTGTTAGTACCCAGAAGATGGGCTGATTCTAAGTATGGAACGATGATCAAGGGAATCGTCATGATCATGTTTCCGTAGAAAAAAGAGTCAATGGAACAATGATCAAGGGATAAATGGATCGAATCGGGTAACGCAATCAACGTAAAAAAGATCATTGCTGCACGGAAAAATGATCAAGTAGTATAGATCTCCCGGAAGCATGATAAAAACAAGATAATTTACGGTAGATGTCAATTGTAATCAGGCTTGCTGTTTAGCATCAATCGGATATAAAACGGCACAAAATGCCTTGTTAAAGATAGAAAAGCACAATAATAACCATGATCATGCTTTCGTTAACCTTAGCAACAATCTTAAAAAAGCATATTGCTGTGTAAAGTGTTATTTGAACCACTTTTCAAGTATTAATCGCTTAAAATAGCCCATATTCATCACTCTCTTGATCATTCTTCCAATACAAAAGTAAGAGCAAGGGCATTCTAAACCAACAATAAAAACGAATTATGCTTTAAGACTGTGGATAAGTTGTGAATCCCACTTGATCATTGTTCCTAACTACTATTGATCATTAATTCGAATATGTGATGATCATCGTTCAAGTGGTCTTTGATCATGCTTACTGAGACGCAATGATCATCGTTACGCAACAGACATGATCATGCTTCTGGCGCAGTAAAAAAAACATTATTTATAAACAACCACTTAAAAGCAAAGCGGCGACCAGATCATATGATCATACTAATCAATACTGATCAGAATAATCAAAAAGATCAGTTATTTAAAAACAATAAATTTCTCTTTATTTATGATCATTTTTTCTTTATGCTCTTGGAACCATAGCAATATTACGGCTAATGCAAAACGGAAAAGAAGATGACCGCTGAAGAAAAATTGCTGATCAATGCCCCCAGAAGCCACAAAGATGGGCATCTTTTTGAAATTTCAGAAGCTGCGGTCGATTGGATTGAACAGTATCAGCATTTTAAAGGTGTCACAAAAAGTATTGTTGAACTGTTAAACCTCATTTCTTTACGTGGTTTTAGAAGTAAAGATGGCTTAGTCTCAACCACTGAACTAATTGAAGCAACAGATGGCCAACTCACTCGAGCTGCAATCCAACAACGCCTAAGAGCGGCGGTGGCGATTGGTTTATTTAAGCAAGTTCCCGTTCGTTTTCAAGAGGGTCTAGCAGGAAAAACCATGCTTCACCGTTTTGTTAACCCAAACCAATTGATTTCTGTACTTGGATCAACCAGTTTAGTGACAGAGTCTGTTAAGCAAACCGAAAAACGTAAACGTTCAAAAGCATTAGCACAAACGCAGGTTAATCAACGTTTATTGCATGAACATGGCCTAAATACACCACCAGCCATGAAAGATGAAGCGGATCAATTTGTCGTTTCACCAACCAATTGGGCTGGGATCATTGATCAAGCGTTAGCACCGCCTCGTACTCGAAAAAATTATCAAAAATCGATGGTTTCGATTTCAGGAACTCGTGCTGTGATCGAGACTCGCTCATCAAAAAATATTATGACTGTCGATGATCTGATGACGCTCTTTGCACTGTTTACCTTAACTGTACAGTACCACGATCATCATCAAGAAGATTACCAACTCAATGCTAAATATGTTCCCAACAAAACCCCACTCTACATTACCGATATTTTGTCATTGCGGGGTAAAAAAGACAGTGGACCAGCACGAGATTCAATCCGAGATAGTATTGATCGAATTGAGTTTACCGACTTTCAATTACATGAACTAACAGGACGTTGGTTGAGTGAGAACATGCCTGAAGGATTTAAAAGTGATCGTTTTCGTTTTCTCGCTCGTACCATTACAGCTTCAGAAGAAGCGCCCACCGAAGGAAGTGATGGTGAAATACGCATCAAACCTAATTTATATATCCTAGTTTGGGAACCTTCGTTTTTTGAAGAATTAATGACCCGTGATTACTTTTTCCTATTTCCACCGGAAATCTTAAAACAACACACCTTGGTGTTTCAGCTCTACTCTTACTTTCGTAGCCGTATGTCACGCCGCCACACGGATGTCATGTTGCTTAGCGAACTCAATCAAAAATTAGCTCGTAATATTGAGTGGCGACGTTTTTCGATGGATCTTATCCGAGAGTTGAGACGTTTAGCTAAAAAAGATAAAACAGAGGATCATTTTGAAGTGAACTTGTGGGGGTACCATTTAACCATAACCAGTTTGCTTGAAAAGGATAAGCTCTCCGATTATCAGGTCGATATAAAATGCAATGTTGAAGAGGTGTTACGTTATTCTCGTGCTAAAACCACCAATGCGGGTAAACGAAATATGGCTCCAACCCTACCTAACCCGCTGCGAAATGAAATGGTATCCAAACAAAGGTTAGATGAGTTATCAGAAATTATTGATGGCGAATTTGAACCGATTCAGAGAAAAGCGCCTTCTCCGCGAGGAAAGTTAGGACGTCGAGTTAAACAGCGTAAGCATTTGGTTGAGATTAATGCTGACGAGATTACCATTACTTTATCTAAGTATACCTCACCAGAGGCTCTAGAACGCAGCATAACGGCTTTAGCAGCAATGACTGGGCATGCACCTTCATCGATTCGAGAAGAGTGCCTAGAGCTGATAGATAAGCTTGATTGGTTAAGAGCCGATGAAGAGATCATTCCTTATGAGACACTGAGTAAGGTGATTGATCTTTATAATAAACAAAACTGTGATAAACACTTATCGATCGAACGGGTGATCTCGGGTTTAGCTGTACGCCGAAAAGTGTGTAAATTAGTCTATGAAGGGCATCTAGATGACGCCGTATTCCGAGCTTTGGACGATGTGGCTATTGGTCTTTGATCGCTGGTTTAAGTGGATAAGATCGTAAGCAAAATCTAATGACTTGAAACCAATGCCATGTTTTTAGCGAAGGTAGACGAGTCTCGATAAGGGCTCGTTTTTTTATTTCTTTCTGTGCGATGAATTACGCGATTTTGCTTCGATCTACTGGTCTGAATTCTCGATCGTGCGTGCGGAGTGATAAGCTTAAAAATGAGAGGTTGATCGATTTTATTTTTTGAAGATAATTCCTCAAATGTACTGCTATATTTCAGGTTGAGCAAAAGATAATTGAGTGATTTATTGATTAGATACTTGAACTCTCGTTTTAGTCACACTCTAGCTTAAATTTACTTAACAAGATTTAAGCCTTTTGCTACAGATTACTTGTCCCTGGCATGGTTTGTTCGGAGGTTGCAATGTCTATAAATTCAATTGACCATGATGAAATGACTAATATCACAAACAAGTGGGACTTCATGGATGAAGTAGAGACACAACGCCCAGTGAAACACCTTAAGTCTGCCGAAGCTCGTCGGCGTATTGAAACGCTACGAGAAATTCGTGAAAGCGGCTTAACTATTGAGGAAGCGAAGGAATTGGGTCTACTTCATTAGAAGTCCCTAATGAGCAGATTGATAAGGGTGGCATAAGCCACCCTTTGTTTTTGTCGTTTTGTTGATTTTAGAGGGTTAAGGTAATATTTTGCTTCTGAATTTTGCACATTTTTATGCTATATTCGGCGGCACGTTTGACTGATTGTAGATTTTCTTATGCCTTTTAACCTTGCACTGCTTGATGCAGAGCAGAAAAATAAAATAGAGCTAGATAAACAAGCTTCTTTTTTAGTTTGGAAGATGAAGCAGGCAAAATGTGGACCCGATGTCGTCACTAAACAGCTTTCTAAACTGGTTTCTGAGCAAGAAAAGACATGGTTTCAGCAGTCAGTGGATAAATATAAACGAATAATGGGTGTCGCGTAGCGTTCATTATTAAACAAAAATGTTCCATTTTTGTTTACCCGTCGCATTAAATTGAACTAGAGAGAACATCCCAATGGGAAGAAGTTTTGAAGTGCGCAAAGCCTCTATGGCCAAGACTCAAGGCGCAAAGATTAAAGTTTATTCCAAATATGGTAAAGAAATTTACGTATGTGCTAAAAATGGTGGCGCAGATCCAGACATGAACTTGTCGCTTCGTCATTTGATTGCCAAAGCGAAAAAAGATCAAGTACCAGCACATGTTATTGAAAAAGCACTTGATAAAGCCAGTGGCGGTGGCGGTGAAGATTATCAACCCGCTCGCTATGAAGGTTTTGGCCCGGGTGGGGTGAGTGTGATCGTTGACTGTTTAACTGATAATGGTAACCGTACTTATCAGGATGTTCGCCAATGTTTTGTGAAAACAGGCGCAAAAATTGGCACGCCGGGCGTAGTGGCACACATGTTTGATCATCAGGCGGTATTTCAATTCAAGGGTGATGATGAAGAGTCTGTTTTAGAAGCATTGATGATGGAAGACGTCGATGTGACTGATATCGAATTGGAAGATGGGGTGATTACCGTTTTTGCGCCGAATACTGAATTCTTTAAAGCGAAAACAGCCCTGACCAATGCATTCCCAGAGCTAACCATTGATGTGGAAGAGATCACCTTTGTTCCACAAAATCAAACCTCTATTAGTGGCGAAGACGCAGAAAAATTCCAGAAGTTTTTAGATATGCTGGATGATTGCGATGATGTTCAGCAAGTGTATCACAACGCGGATATCGCATAGTTATATCAATTGCCGAGTTTGTCTCGGCTTTTTTATTTCTGTTTACACCATTCTTTCTTATCATCACCCATCATCATAAATTTAATCACGTCGATCTTTTGCGCTATAAGTGGCCTCTGCCGTTGGGTGAGATGATCTGTATGGTTCGCATTAATTGGACGGTTTATTGATTCAGTGTGGTGAAGGTTTAACAAGGAGTTTGTATGAAAGTCAGTTTTATTGGTTTAGGTGTTATGGGATATCCGATGGCTGGACATCTCGTTAAAGCGGGTTTTGATGTCACGGTTTTCAATCGAACAAAAAAGACAGCGCTAGCATGGGCGAAACAATATGCAGGAAAAGCGGCAAATTCGGTTGCTGAGTGCGTCGCTCAAGCGGATGTTGTTCTTACCTGTGTGGGCAATGATGATGATGTACGCAGCATGACCACTCATGAGTACGGTGCATTGGCTTATATGAAACCGGGAGCGATCTTGGTCGATCACACGACGACCTCAGCTCTACTGGCACAAGAAGTGGCTATGGCGGCGGGTAAGGTTGGTGTTCAGTTTATGGATGCCCCTATCTCTGGAGGGCAAGCTGGAGCTGAGAATGGCCAGCTAACGATTATGTGTGGTGGTGATTTATCGTTGTTTAGTGATCTTCAACCGATTTTTGATGCTTATGGCCGTTCATCTGTTTTAATGGGTGAAGTGGGGCAAGGACAAAGAGCAAAAATGGTCAACCAAATTTGCATTGCTGGTGTACTAAATGGCCTCGCAGAAGGATTAGTGCTAGCGAAGCAAGCTGGGCTAGATATTGCCACCTTAGTTTCTTGTCTAAAACATGGTGCAGCAGGCTCATGGCAAATGGAAAACCGGGCGATCACGATGGCGGAAGATCGTTTTGACTTTGGGTTTGCGATTGATTGGATGATCAAAGATCTCGGTTTTTGTCTCGACGAAGCACAGCGGCAGGGGATCCAATTACCGATGACAGAAAGAACGGCTCAACTGTATCAGACGTTATCTTCACAAGGGTTGGGACGCATGGATACTTCAGTACTGATTAAAGCACTGACCACTCACTGAATGTAAGCGAATGGAATAGTCAATGATGGGGAAAAATACGGTTCGCCCCATCAAATAAACTGAACTATATTTTGAACAGGAGTGTACGCATATTATTGAATAATGGACAATAGAAAAAGTGAGGCGTTGTGATGCGAGTAATGATCGTTGATGATCATGCAACAAACCGAGAATTGTGCCGTATGATGCTGGCCCCCATTACACAACATGTTGATCTATTTGAAAATGGTCAACATGTGGTTCAGGCAATGCAGCAAATGACCTCTCTACCTGATATTATCCTACTCGATGTCATGATGCCGATAAAAGACGGTTTTACCACCGCTCAGGACATTCGGCGAGCTTTTCCAAAGTGCCATATTCCCATCCTATTTCTAACCGTATTAGAGGATCCAGAATCATTCTCTCGTTGTCTTGCATTTGGGGATGATTTCATTCCCAAACCGGTCGAAAGATCCGTCTTGTTAGCTAAAATACAAGCGCATTTTAGAATTGCACAAATGCATAAGCAACTCAGGCAACAGCGCGATCAACTGCAAAGGTATCAAGATCGAGTAAAGAAAGAATATGCGATTGCAGAATCTATTTTTCACCGTTTAATGGATGAAATGAGCGCACAAATAGAACCTATCTATGGTATTCACTCGATTTCAAGTCCGACGACACTATTTCATGGCGATTTAATCCTAGTGGCTCGACGGTTATATGGTGGGGTGTATGCCATGATTGCCGATTCTAATGCTGAAGGGTTACCTGCCGCAATGGCGAATATACCAGTGACGCGTGCCTTTTTCTCATTGGCAGAGCAAGGTTGTTCTCTCAGCGAAATGGTAGTTGAATTAAACCAAAAGCTCGTTGCTTTTTTACCGGAAGGGATCCACCTCGCGGCGCATGTATTTGAAATACATTCTAATGGATTCGAGGTTTCGTGGTGGGGAGGTGGGCTACCCAGTGCGCATATTCTTTCATCTTCTGGACAATTAGTGAAATCATTAGTTGCCACTCATCATCCCTTGGGGGAGCGGGCAGAAAATTCGTTTAGTTGTGATATTAAACATTTTAAATTAGAGCCAGGACAAAAAATTCTTTGTTGTACTAAAGGGGTTGTCGATGTGATCAGTGAGCAAGGTGAACGGTTTGGTGAATCTCGTTTGGTAGCATTATTTACAGAGCAGGCAGAGAATCAAACATTGGATAGTTTGTATGAAGCGATTGAGCAATTCTCCTCCAAAGAGGAACCCGTACCGATTTCGTTATTAATGCTGTCCTTTCCTGTCATTAACGCGAAATTAATTCCATCCAGTAGCGAGTCATTATTAAGCCCCATTCCTTGTAAAAGTGAACTATATTTTCCAGCCTATGTTTTAAAGCAAGTGGTTGTGATGAACGAAGTTCGAGTTTTCCTCAAAGGAATTATTCATACCAGTTACCATTTGGATTTTCTTTGTGAAATTTTATCTGAGCTTTTTTCCCATATGATTGAACAAAGGTTATTACGGTTACCTATGTCACTGAAAGAGGATCCTGAAGGCTTTAGTCGTTATCATCAGCTACGAGACATAGGGCTTCAAGCTCTCACAGAGGGGGATTACGTGACTTGTGAGGTGAATTATCAACCTCAAAATCAATCCATTGAATTTTATTTAACTCATAGCGGGCAAGTCGAGCAACTCTCTGAATACCCAACAATTATGGATAATGACTTTCTATTTGCTGCTCAATTATGTGAGTCACTTCATTATCTTCATGCCGGTCAAACGCTGCATGCGGTTTATCGATTCGATACACCACCGATTTTCCCTGATATTGCCCATTTTATTAATAGATAAACAAGACGCTGTGAATTGAGGTCATGGCTTAACAAATTTTTTCCAGACAAATTTGTCACTCACTTGCCGCCTACCGGCAACTTCAAGTCGTCTGGGTATCGCATCCAAATAGCTCTGATTTAAATAAATATCTTGATATGAGCCTTACTCTTCATATTGAATGATTTAGCTCACTCTCGATTTTTTATACACTGTGTAATAAATGGAAAGATCGCCGTAAGGTTAAGCATTATGTGGAAGGACTTCATCACCCTCTCAGAAGATAAAAAATCGGTTATCGCACGTTTATCGAGTGATACCCACGTGAACCAAGAACTAAGCACTATCGGTCTTACTGAGTCACTGTTAAGAATTGGAGCGGGTAAGTTTTACCTAAACGATGAAGCCGTTAATCGGTTTATCAATAGCGTCAAAGAAGGGAAAAAAGCCGCCCGTGAAGGTATTGTTATTGCGGAAAAAAGAAACGCGACCGTTGAAGTGGTGGTTAGTGAGCAAGATATGTTGGCGACGATGGTCGTTACTGGTGCCTACGGTGGTCGAGGGCTCTATGGTAGTGAGTTGGTACATGCACTGGCCAAAGCCTATGTGCTTAAAGGGATTAACAAACTTGCATTAAAAAAAGTGCTTATGGTGAGTAATACCCTCAAGCCTGGCGAAGTCTTTACTCAACCTGTCGCTCAGGGAAAAGAGGCGGTTCAAGGACAAGACGCACAATTTATACCATTGGTTGAAGATGTCACCACTCGCATTTTAGCACCTCAGCCCATCAAAGGTGCTCAAAAGGTCGATATGCGCAATTTGGGGGAAACGGTCACCATTGGTGAAAACTCCCCAGTGATGCGCCGTAAGCCGTCAACTCAAGGAGAACCTGGCTACACCGTATTAGGTAAGGTCATTCCAGCTAAACCGGGGAATGAGGCCGCGTTGGTTGCGGGTAAGGGGACTCATATTTCACCGGACGATCCGAACTTATTGTTAGCGAGCCAGTCGGGGATGCCAATTATTAAAAATAAAACAGTCGATGTAGAAAGTGCTCTTTGTCTGAATCATGTTAGTGTTGCAACTGGACATGTGAAGTTTAAAGGAAGTGTAGTGATTTCTGGTGATGTTGAGCCAGGGATGATTGTTCGTGCAACCGGTTCAATTACCATTGGTGGTTTTGTTGAATCGGCCGATGTACAAGCACAAGGTGATATTGATATTGGTAAAGGGATTATCGGGCATACAGTCTTTGATGATGAACCGAAAACCTGCATTGTTAAATCGGGAGGCAGTATTCGGGCTAACTATGCCCAGTTTTCTGAACTGCAAGCCTCTGAAAATATTGAACTCGCTGTGCATAGTATGAGTAATAGCATTCGTTGTGGTAATGATCTGATTGTATTAGATAAAAATGAAAAGCAAGGCACCTTAAGTGGTGGGACAGCGAAAGTTGGCGGCAAAGTAATCTGCTTAAATTTAGGCGTTGAAGGTGATGCTGCAACAACCGTGGAGGCGTTTGCTCGTTATGGATGGTACAAAGATAGAATAAACAAACATAAAGAGCATTATAAACAAGCGCAAGAAAGAACAATGGATATTATTCGCCGAGAATTAGAATTTAAAAAACGGCCAAAGGCTGAACGAAGCGAAGAAGAATTAAGCGAGATTGATCAACAAAAATATCAAGCCAGTGCGCATATGGAAAAAGTCAAAGAAGCTGTTGAGCTACTTAATGATGAGTTTGAACAGATGTTGGAACTCAACACGATCGAAGCAAAAGGCAAGATTTTTACCCACGTAACACTACAATTCGGTGATGAAAAAGTCACCACGAAACGATCTCATGGCCCATCCATCGTGTCATTTAATCAGTATGAAATTCAACTCTCCTCCAAGTTTGATGAAGAAGATATCGGGATATGATGATATTAGTTAGAGGAACAGGATTCGATAACCAGACTTTATGTGATGGAGTTTCTCCTACCGACTTGAGATCTGCTCTTTAACGGCGCACAATCGGCAGAAAAATAAGGAGTAACAATGGATCTTTCAGATATTCGTCGTGAATACACACGAGGCGGTTTACGGAGAAAAGACTTATTGGTTGATCCGATTGACCAATTTAATCTTTGGCTTGAACAAGCGATTAATGCGCAATTAACCGACCCAACGGCGATGACAGTAGCCACGGTCGACGAAAAAGGGCAGCCATTTCAGCGAATTGTATTGCTGAAAAATGTTGATAAGCAAGGGTTTGTATTTTATACCAATTTAGCCAGTCGTAAGGCATTGCATATTCAGCAGAATAACCAAGTAAGCCTTCATTTTCCTTGGCATCCCATCGAGCGACAAGTCCACATCACTGGCTATGCCGAAAAATTGACAGCATTTGAAAATATGAAATATTTCACCTCTCGGCCAAAGGAAAGTCAACTTGCTGCGATCGCCAGTCGACAGAGTAGTCGTCTTTCTGCTCGAGGCGTATTGGAGGGGAAGTATCTTGAGTTAAAACAAAAGTTTGCGAAAGGAGAAATACCCGTTCCCAGTTTTTGGGGGGGATTTCGTGTCCGCCCTCACAGTATCGAATTTTGGCAGGGGGGAGAGCATCGATTGCATGATCGTTTTCTTTATAGTCAACAGGAGAGCGATTGGTTGATCGAACGGCTGGCACCTTAACCGCTGGCATCTTAACCATAGCCGGCTAGGGTATGGACCCTAGCCGGCTTATGAAAAACTATAATTCGCGAAGTATACGGAAACCTACGTAGTTGGCCGCCGCAGATGGGGCAACAAACAACTGACTATATGCTTTCGCCATATCTGGAGAAAAGCTCCACGCTCCCCCTTTGACGACGCCTCGTGGGTCATTTGTCCATTGCCACACATTGCCTACCATATCGTAGAAACCGAGCGGATTTGCGGCAAAAGCGCGAACGGGGGAGGTACTTTTATTTGACCATGGAGTCCCAGCCCAGCCGGTATTGGCTTGGCCTGCACTAAAGTGATTTCCCCACCAGTAATCCATCTTACTCCCAGCTCTCGCTGCAACTTCCCACTCATCCTCAGTAGGAAGGCGATACTTAAATCCAGTTTGTTGGGATAGCCAGCGAGTATAAGCGTTAGCATCATTCTGACTGATACACACCACTGGAGATTGAGCGGTTTGAGAAAAGCCCGGTTTCTGCCAGTGACTACCAGAAATCGGAGCGACTGCTGTTTCGTTGACGGCTAAGCAAATATTTTGTAATTCCGCATCGGTTTGATAACCGGTTTGCTGAGTGAAGCTTTTGAACTGCTCGACCGTGACAGGAGTTGCACTTAATGCGAAAGCATGATCAAGGTGAATTTGGCGAGCAATATTCTCACCGAGTAAGTATTGCCCTGCGACGAGAGTTATCATTTCTGGCGCTTGTTGATTATTTTTGAGTGTATCTGCAAATTTATCACCCGCTTTTAGTTCATTTTCTTGCTCATGTAACATGGCACGTAACGTATGATCGGATGATATATCGATTTCTTGACGGAATGTTCGGTATCCCTCTTTTTCTATAACCACTAAATGTTTACCCGCAGGTAGCATCACTTCGATAGGCGTGCTTCCGTAGCGAACGCCATCAATGGAGACGTTGTCATGATATTGATTAGAACGTATCACCAAACTGATCCAAGCGACCTCCTGTTGTTGAGTATTTTGTTGATCTTCACCAGCAGCAAAGCAGTATTGATTATGAATATTGAGTAAAGAGCAAGGGGCGGTGGTGGTGGGTCTGGCTTCTAACTGTGCTTCTATCACCGTTTTAAATTTATTACCGCTATAAAAGCCAGACTCTACTATCTTGTGACTTAATAAATGAATATTGAGTGAGATATTGGCAAGATGTTGTTTTACCAATGAAGATTCAGTCGTTTCATTAATTAACCAAGCTTGAAATTGCTTAACGGCCTTCTGCTGAGCCAGTTCTAATGTTTGTTGATTGCACTGCTGAAGTGTCATTGAAGCGCTACAAACATTAGTAAAACTGACTTTCTGTACGCTGGCTCGTTTCAGCTCGGTTCGTAGTCGTTCACTACGAGCCCGTAGTTTATCTTGTTCAAAGTGTTTGATTTTTTGTGCTAGCGCCTCTTGAGAGGTTTGCAGTTGTGTTAACTGTGCTTGCTGTTCTTGTAATGTTTGTTCTGCCGCTAAGCGTTGTTGTTGGTTCTGCTTAACCTCAGCCCATGCTGCCTGATAGGCATTTTGAGAGGGCGTTATATCTAGCTCTGGCTCATCAATCATTTTAAGATAATCATGCTCAAGATGAGCCTTAGCGCTTTGTAGCTGAGTATTCAATTGTTTCGCTATCTCGATTAGGCGATCGAGCTCTGCTTGTTGATTATGAACTTTTATGTGCTGAGCTTGGGTGGCTTTTTGCGCCTCTTGCCATTGTGTTTGGTGGCTAAATAGTGTGTCATCAATGGCCATAACAGAGGGTGATGCGTTTTCAGCCTGAGTTGATGTTGTCACTAAACAAGATGAGAGAGCGAATAACAGAGCGGATAAACCTAATCGCATGTTGCCTACTTCAGTTAAAATTTTGAAAATGGTTGTCTCTATTCTAAACGAAAACGCCGCTTTGTCAGAAGTCATCTTTCAATAACTTAAGATCCAAACGGCGTTTTAACGACAGCTTTGTGAAATCAGACCAGAAAATCACCTCACGTGGGGTAACTACTCATTTTTATTTGGGCGTAATTTTACCCAAATTGTATCGTTTCCATTAATCGTGACCACACGGTTATAAGTTTCAAAGCCATCTTTAGCCACGGTGACTTGATGTCTCCCTGCAGGTAAGACAATTTCAACCGGTGTACTACCGTATTGAATGCCATTAATCGTGACAATGTCATTGTATTGATCCGAGCGTACTTTGACATTAGCCCACTGTTTATTATCCGTTTTGCTATTTTTTGTATCTGCTGAACCTTTTAAACAGTAACGACTAGAGACATTGAGCAGTTTACATGCTGCAACGGCATCAGGTTTGGCTTGTAATTGGGCCTGTAATTGCGTGAAGTATTCATTATTGCCTTCAAAGCCACTACGGATGATTTGGCTTTCTTGGACGTGGATATTGAGTTCTACACCGCGAAGGTTTTGTTTGGCGATGACTGACTCTGTCAACTGGTCGAGTAATTGTTCACGGAAAGTATTAACCGCTTTTTGACGAGTGAGGTGTTGCCCTTGATTGGCACATTCACCTAGCGTCATACTGGTTGAACAGGTGGTACGAAAGCTACTTTCCAACACTTTACTCTCACGTAACTCGGCACTTAAGCGTTTGACGCGAGCTTCGATTTTACTTTCTTGTAAGTTAGTAAATTCAGTTTTTAACCGAGCATGCTTTTGTTTCATTTGTGAGAGACGCATATCACTTTCAGTGATCGCTTGTTGATTCAACAATTGTTCAGATTGATTTTGTTTCACATCAGCCCAAGCTTGTTGGTAGCGTTGCTGAAAAGAGACTAAATCCGTGTCTGGATCTTCAAGAAGGCGATTATATTGTTTGTCCAAAGCCGATTTGGCACGATTTTGTTTGGCTTGAAGTTCTTCGTTCTCGCGTTGTAAGCGTGCTTGTTCATTTTTTAATTGTTGAAGCTTGGCTCCTTCGGTTTCAAATTCTGAGGCTATCGTCTCAATTTCATTTTGTTTAATGCTTATTTTTCCATCAATGGCCGCCACAGGATCTACCTGTGTAATTTCTTCTGCGGACACTGATGCAGATACCCAAAAAGGGCTTAGCGCAAGCAGTAGCGCTGAGAGGTGATATTTGATCATTAGGTCCCTGCAACAATTCATATAGCCACTGTTTCGTGGCGGAAGACAAACTTTTGACAGCATAGCAACATGCTGACTCATCCTAAAATATCTCAGTTTCAAAGCACAACAGTATACAAAATCAAACAACTAGGTCACTGATTTTGTATATTTTATAACTGTACACACTTCATTTTGAGCAGATTCTCGAAATATGCAAGCTCCGATTTTCGATCTGCTTTAACGTTTTTTAATTGAACACTCATTGACCGTAATTTATGTGCACTTGATCATTGTTCCGAATTCAATTGAGTCGGGGTTTCTTATCTGTAGCACGAAAATTAATCCATAAGATAACGTCAAAGAAGATAATGCGTGTCATTTTGGCTTCGGACTAAACTGTTATATGATGCGAAAAGGTCATTGTATGAGATAACGATCATGAACCTTTCCTCATTGAATTTCTCGTTAGAGTCGGCATCAAGAGCCAAACTTTTGTCGCCTCGTCCTGCCGAATTAATTACCTTACCATCTTATATGGATTGTCACGAACATAGCTATACACAAATCGTGATTGGCTTAAAAGGGTTAGTCGAATTTGAGGTCTCTGGGGTGGCGAATGTGGTTGGTACCGGCCAAGGATGTGTAGTGACCGCAAGTACTGATCATGCTTTTGGAAGTCTGGCGCATCAATCTGATATTTTAGTCTTAAATTTGCCTTATCCGGCAGAAGATGATTCATTAATACTTGAGAAAATCAATGAGTTATCTAAAATGGATATCTATTTTCAACTTGATAGTTCGATTCAAAAATTGATTGATATGCTGGTACAGGAAATACGATCGAGCCCGAATGATTTATTGTTAAGTCGAGCTTGTAGTGACACGGTGCTGGCTTTATTACTGCACCATATTTCGGCTTTTGATGTCCATCGGAGAGAATCTCGCTTTGATTTAGAGGTGGTTGATCGTTATATCGAACAACACTTAAGCCGACGCATCTCTATTGCTCAGCTTGCGGGCAGCGTTTATCTTGGTGAGAGTCAATTTCATCAGCTATTTAAAGAGCAAGTGGGCGTAACCCCTCATCAATATGTGTTAAAAAAACGAGTGGATCTAGCAAAAACCTTGATTGAACAAGGGCGCTTTAGTCTGGGGCAAGTGGCCGAATTAACGGGGTTCTCTAACCAAAGCACATTCACTCATACCTTTTCTCGCTTACAAGGCGTTTCTCCTTCACAGTACAGAAAACGTTTCTATCGTTAATGTCGTCCGATCAGTCCAAGTTGATGGCATGGGGTTTATGGATAAGTGTTGCAGTCGCATCACGGCAACGGCTCTATTGCTAACCAAACGCTATTTTATATGAGATTATATGATGTGATTGTGTTTCTGCTTTGTTAATTTGGCGAGTTTTTGGTAAAAATTTCGGAGTTTTTGACAAGTATTCCTCATGCACTCAAAATACACTGCTAGCCATTGTAGGAAACTCAGGCATGTTACCTGGGTATGAGATTGAGGAAAACGCATGTTTACAGCAACGGATGTGTTGAATCCGACGTTTGTTGAGCAACCTCTTAATAAACTTTGGATGCAGATCTCGCCACTTTATATGGTGGACGAATCTCAATGGCTAAAGCAGTTACTTCCCCTCGCGATGCCAAGCAATGCTGAACAATCAGCGATGGCTAGCAAAACTACTCATTTGATCGAAGCGATACGGCGAGATAAAAAAGCGTTGCAAATGATCGATGCATTACTACTTGAGTACAGTTTAGATACACAAGAAGGGATTTTATTAATGTGTTTGGCGGAAGCGTTGATGCGAATTCCAGATAAAGACACGGCTGATGCATTTATCAAGGATCGGTTAGGCGTAGCAGATTGGAAGTCACATTTAAAACATTCAGATTCCGTCTTTGTTAATGCGTCAACTTGGGGGTTGATGCTTACGGGAAAAGTGATTGGATTAGCGAATACAGAATGGCGTAGTCCGGTTCAAGCTTTAAATCGATTGGTCACTAAACTGTCTGAACCGGTTATTCGTCAAGCAATGCACCAAGCAATGAAAATTATGGGGCACCAATTTGTTCTTGGCCGAACGATGACTGAAGCACAAAGCAATGGCCAAGCTATGTGTGAACAAGGCTATACCTATTCTTTTGATATGTTGGGAGAAGCTGCACTCACGCAAGACGATGCAAAAAAGTATGCTCAAGATTATCTGCAAGCCATTGAGGCGGTCGGACAAAATAAAGCCAATTGCCAAAGCCCTGCACCATCAATTTCAATTAAGCTTTCAGCCTTACACCCTCGTTATGAGGTGGCTAATTATTCTCGAGTGATGAGTGAGCTTTATCAAACATTATTGCAATTATTGGAACGAGCCGTTGCTTTGGATGTTGCGATCACCATTGATGCTGAAGAAGCTGACCGACTCGAATTATCATTGCAACTATTTGAAAAAGTGTATCGTACTCCATCAGTACGGGGTTGGGGTAAATTTGGATTAGTGGTGCAAGCTTATTCTAAACGGGCATTACCGACTTTAGTTTGGTTAACAGGCCTTGCCAAGCAACAGGGAGATTTAATTCCAGTACGGCTTGTCAAAGGCGCTTATTGGGATAGTGAGATCAAATGGTCCCAGCAAAGCGGTTATGCAAACTACCCAGTTTTTACCCGTAAAGAAGCGACGGATGTTTCTTATTTGGCTTGCGCTCGTTTTCTTCTGAGTGACTCCGTGCGTGGGCATCTGTTTCCTCAGTTTGCCAGCCATAATGCTCAAACGGTTTCTGCTATTGCGGTAATGGCCACCCATAAAGATTTTGAGTTTCAGCGTTTACATGGAATGGGGGAGGCACTTTATAAACAGGTCAAGGCCATCCATCAACAGCCCGTTCGTATTTATGCTCCGGTTGGGAGCCATAAAGATCTTTTACCTTATTTGGTTCGTCGATTACTTGAAAATGGGGCAAACAGCTCCTTTGTGCACCGTTTGGTCGATGCTCGTTGTCCCGTTGAAACCTTAGTCATCCACCCCGTTGAACGGTTACTTGAATGTGTAACGTTACACAATAGCAAAATCCCTCTTCCTCCCGCTATTTTTCCTGAACGAAAGAATGCCAGCGGTATTAATATTGATATTGAAAGTGAGGCACAGCCTTTTGTATTACAAGTTCAGCAGCACCTAAATCAACGTTGGCAAGCAGCTCCTATTCTTAATGGCCATTCACAACTCGAAAGCATGATCAAGGAGGCGATCATGCCTGAAGTGGTGAGCGCGCCGTATGATCGTCAAATTCAAATCGGTCATGTTTTTCATGCAACCCATGATCATGTTTCCATAGCGATGGAGAATGCTCAAGCCGCATTTGCTGAGTGGAATCAAACACCGGTGCATCAACGGAGTGAAAAACTAGACACTTTGGCTGATTTATTAGAAGAGAATCTACCTGAGCTTTGTGCCTTGTGTCATCAAGAAGCGGGGAAAACGATCCATGATGCGATTGATGAGGTGCGCGAGGCCGTTGATTTCTGCCGTTATTATGCCAAACAGATCGCTTCATTATCGCCTACCACCATCGCGGGCTTTGATGGGATCAATCGGCAGATATCACGGCAAGGACGAGGTGTTTTTGTTTGTATCAGTCCTTGGAACTTTCCTCTAGCCATTTTTATTGGCCAAATAACCGCTGCATTAGTCGCGGGCAATACGGTCGTCGCCAAACCTGCCGAACAAACCAGCCTTATTGCTGCTCGTGCAGTGGAATTAATGCTACAAGCTGGTTTTCCCAATGGTGTTATTCAATTTATCCCAGGTCGCGGTTCACTCATTGGACAAGCTCTGACCTCTCATCCCGCTGTTGCTGGGGTTGCCTTTACCGGCTCGACCGCGACCGCGCAGCAGATCAACCAAACGTTAGCCGAACGGGAGGCTTCTCCAGTCCCGTTGATTGCTGAAACGGGTGGGCAAAATGCGATGATTGTTGATAGTACTGCTTTGCCAGAGCAAGTGGTGCGCGATGTGTTACGATCAGCCTTTGCATCGGCAGGACAACGCTGCTCAGCACTTCGAGTTCTTTTTGTGCAGCATGATGTTGCTGAGCGCATTATTTCTTTAATCCAAGGGGCGATGCAGGAGTTATCGGTTGGGCTGCCTTATTTACACAGCACAGATGTTGGCCCTGTTATTGATGATAAGGCCAAACAGCAGTTGCAAAAACACATTGAATATATGACAAAAACTCAGAAAAAAATCGCTCAACTTACCTTGAGTGACGCGTGCCAGCAAGGTGATTTTGTTGCTCCAACAGCCTTCGAGATTTCTAGTATCGAGGAGTTAAGCGAAGAGCAGTTTGGTCCAATTTTGCATATTGTTCGCTATCAAGCGAAAGAATTAGCTCAAGTCGTACAGCAAATCAACAACACCGGTTTTGGCTTAACGATGGGCATTCATAGTCGTAATGAAACAACTTATCGTTGGATAGAAAAACACGCACGAGTTGGAAATTGTTATATCAATCGTGATCAAGTCGGTGCTGTTGTTGGGGTTCAACCTTTTGGTGGTCAAGGCTTATCTGGAACCGGCCCCAAAGCGGGTGGCCCCCACTATTTATACCGTTTTACCCAAGTGAAATATCACTAATTGACTGAGCGAGGAATTTTTATGGTACACCAAGTCACCTATTTTACTGATGCTCTTTCAGCCTGGGAAGATTGGAACTTTACACCCTATGATAAAAAGTGTGAACACTTACTTTCACTAAAGTCTCAGTTAGAAAAGGATAAAAAAGACTTAGCCCAAGTCATGGCTTATCATATTGAACATGCCACTTCGTTACTAGCTCAGCCTCATTGTTTGGTTGGACCGACGGGAGAAAGTAACCAACTCTACACATCAGGACGAGGTGTGGCTTTGATTATCCAGGAAGAACAAAGCCAAGCAGGTCAATGGTCTGTGATGGCTCTGCTCGTTTGTGCGTTAGCGGCAGGTAATAGCGTGGTGGTATGCAGTGACGATAGCGCGTTTATTGCCAGACTAGACGCTGCGATTCAAAATGCTTCGTTGCCGCTTAATGTTTTGCAACTAACTTCATTGGATGGCTATTCAACCTTAATCGAGTCAGATATTGGTAGTGTCGGTTATGTTGGCTCTGACGCATGTGAGCGCTTACTGAATCGACAATTAGCCAAACGTTCTGGCGCTATCATTAATCTGGTTTCTGAAACCGATTTTATTCAACTTCCGACCACTCATGATCCGCATCTATCGCTACGTTTTATTACCGAACGTACGCGAACTATAAATATAACTGCTGTGGGAGGGAATGCCACCTTGCTTGAGTTAGGAAGTGAAACTCATTAATCCTTTACTGACTTTCCCCTCGATTATGGAGGGGATGACAGAAAGCGATCTTATAAATAGAGGAAATATCAATGGAAAATAGCTTTGCTATTACAACAACCTTCATCATTTATTTAATTATGATGTTGGCGATTGGCGTGTTTGCCTATCAGCGAACAAAGAACTCAGCAGATTACTTTTTAGGGGGACGTTCTCTCGGCCCATGGCCTGCTGCGCTCTCTGCTGGAGCCTCTGATATGAGTGGTTGGTTATTACTGGGACTACCTGGTTATGCCTATGCTGCTGGAATTGAAGCATTTTGGTTGGCTGGTGGGCTTTTGCTGGGGACATGGGCAAACTGGCTTATTACGGCGAAACGGCTACGGACCTACAGTATTACGACTGACTCATTGACATTACCTGAGTTTTTATCACGTCGATTTAATGATAAATCGAAGCTGATTCAAACGATCTCTGCTTTTTTCATTCTGTTATTTTTCCTTTTCTATACCAGTTCTGGTTTAGTCGCAGGCGGTAAATTGTTTGAAACAGTCTTTGGGCTTGATTACACCACGGCGGTCATTATTGGTACGATTTGTGTGGTGTCCTATACCTTGTTTGGTGGATTTCTCGCGGTCTCTTGGACAGATTTAGTGCAAGGGTTATTAATGTCGGCGGCCTTGTTGATTGTGCCAATTACCGCCATGAATGGCGGATTTAGCCAGCTAGACTCCGATTTAAGCGACATAAATCCACAATTGCTCACATTATGGAATGATGTGAAAGGTCAACCTTTATCTATTATCGCTATTTTATCGTTAGTTGGTTGGGGTTTTGGTTACTTTGGTCAGCCGCATATCTTAGCGCGTTTTAAAGCGGCTCGATCCAATAAAGATCTCACCACTGCGCGTTGGATTGCGGTGATCTGGACGGCGCTTTCAATGTGTGGGGCTATGTTAGTGGGGTTAGTCGGATTAGTCTATGTGACCAACAGCGGTACAATGCAGCTAGATGATGGTGAAAAAATCTTTATGTTGTTGGTTAATGCTATTTTCCATCCGGTGATAGCGGGTATTTTGCTGGCGGCAATTTTAGCTGCGATCATGAGTACCGCTGATTCTCAATTATTGGTCTCTTCCTCGGCTTTGGCTGAAGACTTTTATAAACAGGTATTCAAGCAAGAGGCGAGTTCAGAAGACGTAGTACGCGTTGGCCGTTTAGCGGTTATTTTGATATCAATTGTGGCATTAATACTGGCGATGACGCCAGATAGTTCGGTACTTGGCTTAGTTTCTTATGCATGGGCTGGATTCGGAGCGGCTTTTGGCCCGGTGTTAGTTCTTAGCCTTTATTGGTCGAGAATGAACCGTAATGGCGCGTTGGCGGGAATTTTAGTCGGCGGCCTGACCATCGTGATTTGGAAGCAATTGGCAGGAGGATGGTTTGATGTCTACGAAATTTTACCCGGCATTATTTTTTCTACTGCAGCGATTGTGCTAGTGAGTTTTTTGACTGGTGAACCAGAAGAAACAGTAAAAGCACAACATGTTAGTTTTAAGAAGCAATTGGTTGAGTTAAATTAAGCTTATCATCGAGTCTCATGTCTTAATACCTCATACGATACGATGAGGTATTTTTTTGATTTTCATCACAAATATGTCATTGAGAACCGTATTGATGGAACCAAATGGGCAATATTGCGTCAATTGTCAATAACCTGAATAAGGAGAATAGAATTATGCCCGAAGCTTATTGCAACTGTTGTCACAAAATTACCCCGCACAAAGTTGTAATGAGGCGCTGTCAAACTTCTCCTTGCTCTAGTTGGCAAATTATCCTGCAATTCATGTCACTAGTCATGCATGGTGAGCATTACCATAAGATGAAAAAACAAGCCATTTGCCGACTATGCAATCAACCCTCTTCATTACCATCCACCAACTTTTCGCGTGCTAAAGTCAGTTGAAAGTGGTTATCTGTCAGAGTTCCCCTTTGCAAAAACGCAACAAAGTATTACCATAATCAGCGAAGAATGAGCTCGGTTTTCATTCTTTATACTGAATACGTAATTTATTTATACAATTCTCAGGGCGGGGTGGAATTCCCCACCGGTGGTATACCCGATTGGGTGAGCCCACGAGCGCTCGATTCGTCGAGGTCAGCAGATCTGGTGAGACGCCAGAGCCGACGGTTATAGTCCGGATGAGAGAGAATGGCAATTATACCTACCAGTATGAAATAACTGCAGCGCGGTGGTGTTTATGCGATGGCGTAAATTCGCAGCTGAGAGCCGTGGTTATTTTCGTGAATTGGGTATACATCAGACATCGTGCAGGTGCATTTTTTGCCTCTTGTGTTTGATGCTTTCCGCTTACCTCATAACCGCCCTGATTCTGGTCATTATTAGGAGTAAACCATGAATCAGTTATCTTTACTTGCCGAATTTGGCGACCCTATTACTCGAGTCGAGCGCGCACTACAAGCCTTACGAGAAGGGCGAGGTGTTTTATTATTGGATGATGAAGATCGTGAAAATGAAGGGGACATCATTTATCCTGCCGAAACATTAACTGCAGAGCAAATGGCGCTGATGATCCGAGAATGCAGTGGCATCGTCTGTTTATGCTTGACCGATGAACAAGCGAATAAACTGGATCTCCCTCCTATGGTGCAACACAATAATAGCCAAAATCAAACGGCTTTTACCGTCTCAATTGAAGCGAAGAGTGGGGTAACAACGGGAGTGTCAGCCAAAGATCGAGTGACCACGATAAAAACTGCGATTAACCCTAATGCGAAACCAGAAGATCTTGCTCGTCCTGGGCATGTATTTCCTTTGCGGGCTCGTAAAGGTGGCATTATGACGCGTCGAGGTCATACTGAAGGGACGGTTGATTTAATGCAAATGGCGGGTTTGCTTCCTTCCGGTGTATTGTGTGAACTGACTAACCCAGATGGGACTATGGCGAAAACACCAGAAATTATTGCCTTTGGCCGCTTGCATAATATGCCAGTTCTGACCATTGAAGATATGGTGCAGTATCGTCTTGCTTATGAACAAAAGCTGGCTTGATCAACGCATTGAGTTACTGTTTTATACTCTTTTGATTTGACGTAAAAGGTATGAAAGTGTGATAACGCTCTTCATACCTTTCGCTTCATGTTAGAATTTGCCCTATTCTAGCGTGTTCTTACTCTACTTTATCGATTTGGGCTCAATCATGTCATTTGCACAACTTGGACTTAGCGAGGCTCTGATTCAATCAGTGGCTGAACTGGGTTATCACACACCAACCCCCATTCAACGTAAAGCCATTCCGGTTATTTTACAAGGACAAGATCTGATTGCGGCCGCCCAAACGGGTACCGGAAAAACCGCCAGCTTTGTCTTGCCGATTTTACATCAATTGCAAAATGGAAATATCCAACGGAAAAAGCGGATTCGAGCGTTGATTTTAGTCCCTACCCGGGAGCTTGCGATTCAGGTAGCGAAAAATACAGAGCAATATGCTCAGCATACTCGATTAACGACGTTGGCAATGTACGGTGGGGTAGATGAACAGACACAAAAGCAGCAGTTGATCGATGGCATTGATGTTTTAGTTGCCACGCCAGGGCGTTTGTTGGATATGTATGGTCAACGTGCTGTTCATTTTGATGAAGTTGAGATGGTGGTATTGGATGAAGCTGATCGGATGCTCGATATGGGGTTTATTGAGCCGATTAATAAAATCATTGATCGTCTTCCAAGACAGGCTCAATTTTTGCTCTTTTCTGCCACTTTATCGAACAAGGTTCGAGATTTAGCGAAGACTGCCGTCACCGACCCTTACGAGATTACGATTGCAGCCAACCAAGCCTCTAAAACGAATATTGATCAATGGCTTATTACGGTGGATAAAGATAAAAAATCCGCCCTATTAAGTCACTTAATCAAAGAAAATCATTGGGAGCAGGCGCTGATTTTTATCGAAACTAAACACGGGGCAGCAAAATTAGTCGCTCAGTTAGAAAAGCGAGGTATTTATGCGGAAGCTTTTCATAGTGGCCGTAGTCAAGCGATCCGCGTCCAACTTCTAGAAGATTTCAAAGCCGGTAAAATCAAATACTTGGTAGCAACTGGAGTCGGGGCTCGTGGTATCGATATTCAAGCGTTGGCACGAGTCGTCAATTATGATTTGCCATTTCCTGCTGATGAGTATGTGCACCGTATTGGACGTACAGGACGAGCGGGCGAGAAAGGTGAAGCGATTTCTTTTGTCTCGAAAGATAATTTTAAAAATCTTTGCATGATTGAAAGCCGATTAGGTCACTTAATTGAGCGTAGAGTGGTTGAGGGGTTTGAGCCGAAAAAGCCAGTGCCGATCTCTATTCTTAACTATGTACCAAAACACAAACGCATCCAATAACCAATGAGGCTGATGGATTCATGCTGTCAGCCTCATTCTTATCAATCAGTGGAAGCTGCTTTATTCTGGTACGGTCATATTTAAATTATCCCATTGTGTGCTGACAAAATCGATAAATTGTCGCACGAGTGGCGACTGATAGCTGCGCGATAAATACACCGCCCACAATGCGCTGGTCGCTAAATGGTAGTCGGGTAATATCTGGATGAGGGCGCGATCTTTTAAGTAGCGATTGGCTAAATCACAAGGGAGCAGGGCAATGCCTTTACCATGTAATGTTGCTCGACAGATTAGGCTCATATCGTTCGCTCGAATCGTACCATTGACATTGACACTGTAGGTTTGGTTATCACGAATAAATTCCCATTTATGATGTGAAAGATGGACAAAACAGTTGTGCTTAGCTAGATCACTTGGCTGCGTAATCGGTTGATGTTGAGCAAGATAAGTGGGTGCAGCACAAGCGACCGTATCGACTTGAAAAAGACGTCGAGCAATTAATTGTTCGTCGGGTTGGGGAGTAAAACGCAGTGCAATATCTACCCGTTCATCAACCAGTTGAGCTAAGCGATCGGAAGCAAGAATATCAATCGTTACTTGTGGGTTCTGGTCAGTAAACGCTTCTACCGCATCAAGCAGGAGATAACGTGCCAAACCAATCGGTACCGAAATTCGAATGCGTCCAGACAGTGACTGCGATTGCTCTAGCGCTCGCATTTCTAATTCTGCTGTTTGATGGAGGATTTTTTCACACTGTCTTAGCGCTTCTTCCCCAGATGCTGTTAGGCTCACTTTGCGTGTGGTTCTATGCAACAAACGCTGTTTTAACCAATCTTCAATTTCTTGGACATGGCGTGAGACTTGTAAGCGACTTAAGTTAAGGTTTTCTGCCGCTTGAGTGAAACTGCCAATGTTGGCGACTTCTACAAAGCTGCGCATCGCGGTTAATTTATCCATGGTCATCTCTTATTAGTATCTTATTTAGATACAATCTACATCCTTTCTGACCATTTATCACTCGTTCAGGGGCGACTACACTAGCATCTGTTGATAAATTAAACATTAAGGTGTTAGAAATGAAAGTTGCTATTGTTGGAGCTTCGGGTTGGATCGGTAGCCATTTAGTGCAAGAAGCCCTGTCTCGTCGGCATGATGTGGTCGCTATGGTGCGTGATCCCGCTAAAATGACCGATGCGAATGTCGAAGTACGTCAGTTTGACCTGCACAATCAAACTAATTTTGCGCAATTATTTGCCGGTATTGATGTCGTCATGGTGTCGATTGGCGGTCGAGCAAACGGGGAACATGGTATTGTGGCTAAGACGGCAGAGCTATTATTAAGCCAATTACCTCAAGTAGGCGTCAAGCGTTTACTTTGGGTTGGGGGAGCCGGTTCGTTAGAAGTTTCACCGGGGGTTGCACTGGTCTCTTTACCGGACTTTCCAAGCGAATATAAACCAGAAGCACTGGCACAAGGTGAAGCCTTGGCCATTTTTAGAAGTAGCGATAGTCTACTGAATTGGACTTTTGTTAGCCCAGCGGCTGAGATTTTCCCTGGTGAGAAGCAAGGAGCTTATCGAATCGGTGGTGATCAGCTACTTGCCGACCAAGATGGGCATAGTCGGATTTCGGTCAGTGATTATGCAGTGGCAATGCTGGATATGTTAGAAACGGCGTCTTTTGCGCAGCAGCGAGTCGGAGTTGCCTACTAACGGATCGTTATCAACGCTGATATTTATCCCCTTCCTACTTGAATCTGCAGGGGTGTTGGCTACGTTCTTCACCCCAATCATATAGCCTATCTATGCTGATGGGGATTATGAAAGCCAGCCTACGGCTGTTCAAATTTGTTCCAGACAAATTTGTCACTCACTTGCCGCCTACCTGCAACGCCAAGTTGTTTAGGTATAGATTGAGTCTCCATACAATCCCATACATTAGTCATCGAGTCCAGAGTAATAAAACGCTGTATAATTGCATTCTATGTCTATTTGTTCTGGTGGGTGATTTATCCTACCACTGGCGCAGTGTGAGTTATATTATGTTGACTAATATCCAAAATGATCTGCCGGCATGGGCGGAAAAAATTTATCCAGAGAGTAAAGGCTGGTCTCGTATACGTAAAAACTGGCGTTTTCGTTTATGGACATTGTTGTACCCCCAAGCTGTGCGGCGGATGTTATCAATGTTTGAGCAGCCTATTCTCGCTAAGGTGCTGAATGACAATCCACAGCTATTAGAAAAACCACTAAAGCCCTACCTCTGTGTTGATTTATCGCTAATGCAAAGGGTGGAGCTCCTTGAGCAGCATTTTTTATTTGTAGCTGAGCGTTTTGGTGAGCATTGTACGGAGATCATGTCCGCCCAAGGTGTGAGCTTATTATGTATCGAAGATAAAAATGGCGAAACCTATGATATTCGTTTAAACCGAGGAGCCAGCCGTGAGGGGGCAATGGGTTTAAGCTTAGTGAATCAAGCGGAGACTATTATTTATTCGATCAGCTTTCATTTTTCTGATCACGGTAAAACGATGTATATCGGAGCCTTGCAAGGCCCAAGTGATAAGATTGAAAACCGTCAGCAAATTATTAAAGATTTAACCCGTACAGTACATGGTTTACGGACGAAAGCATTAATGGTTGAGTTAGCGTTATTAGTGTCTCGTCAGTTGGGTGTTGAGCGCTGTTATGCAATTGCTAATCGTGGCCATATTTATCAAGCATTGCGTTATATTGGCTCTAAGCGTAATAAAGTTAGTTTTGATTATGATGAGCTATGGACAGAATATGAGGCGGAAAAAATCAATCGCTATTTATATTGCATTCCTATGTTACCGGCTCGCAAAGAGATTGAGAGTTTAAACCGTAATAAGCGTCGTTTGTATACCAAACGTTATCAATGGTTAGATGAGTTAGAGCTAGCGATTGGTGATCGACTTAAGCAATTGAGCGGTTAATTATCCAAGTTGTAAAACGATATCCCTTCATAATGTCACGTCGGTAGGAGATAAAGGGCTGCTCAGCCCTTTATTTAATCTATACACTTGCCGCCTACCTGCAACGCCAAGTTGTTTAGGTATATGGTTTAATGAAAGGTCTCAAGATAGATCTTTTCCACCTTATTTCTTGCCCACTCTGTACGCCGTAAAAATTTCAAGGAAGATTTGATTGACGGATCGCTTTTAAAACAGTTGAGATTAATGTGTTGCGCTAATCCTTGCCAGCCATAATGTTCTACCAATCGAGTGAGAATTTTTTCTAAGGTTAAGCCGTGTAAAGGGTTATGTGGCTGCACATGGGGATTGTTTATTGGCATAAAATTGGCGTCAGTAATGATTGAGCTAGTAAGTATAGCGCGCTTAGTTAGAAATGTGCAGTAGGGCCGTTCTTGAAGTAATTGAACATACGCGATGGTGAGATGCTGGATTGGCTGGTTGGTATGCGCTAGGGTTTGTTGACCTTGCGAGCGGAATTTTGCTCGCTATCTTGAGTTATGCTCAGTAGGATAATGGTTTGGTTAATATCAATGTGAACTAGACATGACTCGTACCCGAATTCTAATTTCTGAATCAACCAATCCTTGGTTTAACTTAGCGGTTGAAGATACGATTTTCCGCTCGATGCCCGCTGATCAACGTATTCTGTTTTTGTGGCGCAATGCTGATACGGTCGTCATTGGTCGTGCGCAAAACCCTTGGCGAGAATGTCGAATCGAACGAATGGAGCAAGATAACGTCAAACTGGCCCGTCGACAGACAGGAGGCGGGGCTGTATTCCACGATTTGGGGAATACTAACTTTACTTTTATGGCGGGTAAGCCTGAATATGATAAACAGATATCAACACAAATTGTGTTAACTGGGCTCAGTAAGCTTGGCATTGCGGGAGTGGCTAATGGTCGAAATGATTTAGTGCTGGAAGATGAACAAGGCCTACGCAAGTTTTCAGGTTCGGCTTACCGAGAAACTGTGGATCGCGGTTTTCACCACGGTACTTTATTACTCAGTGCGGATATGAGCCGGTTGGCTGATTACCTCAACCCAGATCCGAAAAAGCTGCAAGCAAAAGGGATCACGTCGGTAAAATCTCGAGTCATTAACCTTAATACTGTCAAGGCAGATATTCATCATCAGCAAGTATGTGAAGCTATCATGCAAGCTTATCTTGAGCATTACCAACAAACGGTGACACCAGAATGGATTTCTCCAGAGCATTTTGCTGACTTGCCGGATTTTGAGGAAAAATTTGCTAAACAGCGTAGTTGGCAGTGGAACTTTGGGCAGACTCCGCCTTTTACGCATCGTATGGATGAACGTTTTTCTTGGGGCGGTGTTGATGTGTATTTAACGGTTGAACAAGGAACAATCCAATACGCGACACTATTTAGTGATATGTTAGAGCCTTATCCAATGGAGAAAATAGCACAACAATTGAAGGGGGTGACTTATAACAAACAGGCAATCACTCAGAGCCTAGCACCACTATGTGAAAAAATGCCTCAATTCGCGTTAGAATTACAGGCATTTTCTCAATGGTTTATTCAGCAGATAGATTAATATTGTTATTAACCGAACTGTAAGTCTGAGTTCAAGCTCGCGAAGTTTATTTGCGTTTGTGTCGGCGGCGCTGCTTTTCTTTGAGTTGATACCGAAAACGGGCCAGATGAAAAGTGCGACGAGGAATGGAAGAGCTATCCGGTTGTTTTTCATGCTGCCGACTTTGTTGATTATCATCGACAAAAAAAGAGGCCACACTGGCGGTAAGTAAACCAAAAAGAGTGATTCCGGTTAACATTAAAAAAACAGCGACCCCTCGGCCAAAGGAGGTCACCGGATACATATCACCATATCCAACGGTAGTAATGGTGGTCATTGCCCACCATAGTGCATCGCCGTAACTTTCTATCGGGCTTGAGCTGCCTCTTTCGACCAAATAAACAAAAGCAGAACTTAAGATGACCGTTAGTAAACTGGTTAAACCAATAAAGCTAAACGTTTTTTGACGTAATACGGCTTTGGTTTGACGCCATGTCTTAGGCAAAATAAAAAGGATACGTAAAAAGCGTAATGGTCTAAGAAAAGGCATAGCAACAATCAAGACATCTTGCCAATGTTGAATCAAATAGCTCCAGCGGTGGGTGCTTAGTAATACTTTGATGCCCAGCTCCGTGGCAAAAATGCCCCACACTAGCCAGATCAATTGGTTAATAAAGTGACGTTCTTGTTCATCCAATTGAGCAAGATCTGGGACTAAAGCTAAGAGGACATAAATCAATGAAAGGATGAGCATAGGTACTTCGGTTTTATGCTCAAAGGCGTTCAGTAATTGACTTCGTTGTTGATGGTTCATATGACAATTTGATCATGTTAGAAAAGGGGCTGCCGATCACTATACCCTGCTCGTATATGATCCGCCATGGTAGCGATAACCATCTGCAATCGATATCTAATCATCGCCTGAAAGTCTTGACTGGCTTATCTCGACGTTTAATTGTTGCATGCTAATCACATCGATAGTTTTTGGGTTCGAAACTGCTCAGGCTATCACTATTGATATTAAATCAATCAGGAAAAAGAGACTTAAAATGGACTCTCTTTATTTAACTCATTGCAAATTTCAATAATAGCAAGGGATAGCCCGGAGCGAATCACTTGTTGTTGTCGCTGGAGGTGTAAATGATAAAATTCTAGGTCGATGTCCTCATCAGGCTCCGGGGGATTGAGCTGCAATAGGCCCATGTTTTGTACAAGATGAAGTGCTTCAATTGCAGCAAGGATTTTGCTATCCGTAAAAAGATACTCAGCTCCATCACTATTGAGTTGATTGCGCAATTTAATGATGGTTTCAATATCGTGATAAACATCATCAGCAATAACCCCTAAACCATACAATAATTTTAAACGAACGGACAAATTGCCTAGCGGGCCGGTATCGTCTAGTAGTGGCCCAACGACCGATTGGACGGCAAAATTATCTTTGCGAAAAATACGTTGTATCAGTGTATCAATGGCTTGAGCTAACACCTCGACAGTGGTGATAAAAAAACCGCGTACAGAAGGGGCCTCGTTTAGTCGTTCTAAGATATCGATTTCGTTAATTTTTTCTGCCATATACTGATCTAATTTAAGTTGATGATGGGAAGAGCATGCTCTTCCCATCGAAGTGTCATATTAAAGCTGATGATAAATCGCTTCGATTTGTTGTACTTCGACACTGTTTGCATCTAAGCCGGAATAATGCGCTAGCGTTTGAGCAATACCTTGTTTCCGTAGCGAGTTTTGCAGTTCAACCGCTTGTGGATCACTGATATTGGTATATTTCAGCGCGGCAGCAATCCCTTTGAGTAAGGTTTTATTTTCTAAGCCGTATTCTATTGTACCGAGTAATGGTTTGATCAATCTATCATTTACACCTAATTTTCGTAGAGGTTGCCTGCCAACGCGATCCACTTCATCGACTAAATAGGGGTTAGCAAAGCGAGACAAGATCTTTTCAATGTAGGCGTAGTGCAGTTTTCGATCAAAACCATATCGACGAATTAACACTTCGCCACTTTCTTGCATTGCTTGTTTAACTTCAGCATGAATAAGTGGATCTTGGATTGCCTGTCGGATCGTTTGGTGTCCTTTCAAGCAGCCTAAATAAGCGGTGATACAGTGTCCGGTATTGAGGGTAAAGAGTTTACGCTCAACGAAAGCCATCAGATTATCTGTTTTTTCCATGCCGTTAATTGAAGGAATGTCTCCTTTAAATTGTTGTTCATCGACAATCCATTCACTGAAGCTTTCCACGGTCACTTCAAGTGGATCATCGTTTGCCGCTTCCGTAGGCGGGACGATTCTATCGACCGCTGAATCAACAAAACCGACCCATTGTTCTGCTTTTACTTGTGACTCAGAACTTAAATACTTAAAAATTTCACTTTTTAAGTGACTGGTTCCGCGAACCATGTTTTCACAAGCAATGATATTGAGTGGCTGTTCATTGCCGCTAGCAAAGCGCGCTTCAAGTCCCTTAGCTATCGTTTTGGCGATAATATCCAACACAGTGGGGCCAACGGCTGTTGTCACTAAATCGGTATTCATGATGCGTTCAATGACATCATCACTGGCTGAATTTACTGCGGTAACATGGTTGACCGTT
Organism: Vibrio sp. 1-1(7); assembly: GCF_013048485.1. NCBI lineage: Bacteria > Pseudomonadati > Pseudomonadota > Gammaproteobacteria > Vibrionales > Vibrionaceae > Vibrio > Vibrio sp. 1-1(7). Next base: position 244,025 of record NZ_VHSP01000002.1, read on the forward strand.
TCTATTCGGCATTCACTACCGACGACTTTAACCTGATACTGTTGCTGGTGACTGAGTTGATCGACTAAAGGTTCATTTACATCGGCAAAGGTGACTTGAATATCAGCATCTGCCAGAAGTTTGCCGATAAAACCACGGCCAATATTACCCGCACCAAAATGTACTGCATTTTTCATAATTGATTACCTATTAAAAAGTGACTAACGAGATTAGGGTGAGGTCAGCGTGGTAAATAAGGGGGAGCTGACCTCGTTTTGCCTCAGGAGCAAAGCTATTATGCAGCTTGGGTTTTCGATAAAATGGCCAAGATGTCTTTAATGTCTTTAGTTGAGGTTAATGTTTTGATGGCCTCTGGCTCATCAAGGGCGTTAGTAATGGCAGTAATCACTTGAATATGCTCATCATTTTTTGCAGCAATCCCGATCACGAGTTTAGCAATATCTTCTTTTTCGTCAGTAAATTGAACCCCTGATGGATATTGGCAAATAACAATACCGGTTTTAATGACACGATCTTTAGCTTCTATCGTTCCATGAGGCACTGCGATTGATTCACCTAAGTAGGTTGGAACTAATTTTTCTCGCTCAAACATGGCATCCACATATTCAGGTTCAACATAACCTAGTTCAACCAGTTGATTACCCGCAAAGCGTATCGCTTCTTCTTTATTGCGGGCCGTTAAACCAAGATGAATATTTTTTTCTTGTAGGCTAAAAATGGAAGGTTGTTGGGGCTCCTCAAAATAGTCATCATTGGCAGCGACAACAGACATTTTAATTAAATGCCCATCGTTCGCCGCTTGTGGATATTTCACGGCCAGTAATTGCGTCACCAATTGATTATACATTTGGTTGTCGAGAAAATTATTGAGTGAAAGATGTTGCGCATTCGGAGCATGTTTACGTGCTCGGTCGGTTAAGTCTTTATGGGTAATTACAATATCGACATCTTTCGGTAAATTATTGATAGCAAGGTTGGTTACGTTGATGTTTAGGCCTGCATCTTGTATTTTCTTACGTAGTAAACTGGCACCCATGGCACTAGACCCCATCCCAGCATCACAAGCCACAATGATGTTTTTGACTTGACTAAGGTTGATGTCACGATCGCTACTTGAAGATGTTGGCTGCCCTTTAGCGGTAGATTTCAATTCTTGCATTTGAGCGGTCGCTTTCTCTAGCGCTTCTTCATTATCTTCCTCATCGGTAGAGTGTTGTGCTTTCATTAAAATTGCAGCAACGGTGAAAGAAACACCAGCCGCCCCGAAAATGGAGCAAAGAACGCCCAGCATCGAGGCTTTGTTGGTCATAAGTAATACAGCAAAAATAGACCCCGGAGAGGCAGGGGAAACAATGCCGGCATTGAATAAAGTTAAAGTAAATACTCCAGTCATACCGCCTGCAATAGCGGCGAGGATGAGGCGCGGATTCATTAAAATGTAGGGAAAATAAATTTCATGGATGCCGCCAAAGAAATGAATAATGGTTGCGCCGCCAGCCGTTTGACGAGCTGTTCCTTTTCCAAAAAACATATAGGCCAGTAAGATTCCTAAACCAGGCCCTGGGTTGGCTTCAATTAGGAAGAAAATTGACTGGCCCATTTCATTGGCTTGTTGAATGCCGAGAGGAGAGAAAATACCGTGGTTAATCGCATTGTTGAGGAAAAGAATTTTTGCAGGTTCAACAAAAATAGAAGTTAAAGGCAGAAGATGAGCCGCGACTAAAAAGTTGACGCCAGCAGCAAGAAGCTCTGAAAGTATTTTTACGAAAGGCCCGATAAGGTAGAAGGCGATGATGGCGCATATCATACCAATAATGCCAGCGGAGAAGTTATTAACCAACATCTCAAAACCGCTTTTTATTTTACCTTCAACCCGTTGGTCGAAATATTTAATAGCCCAGCCACCCATAGGGCCAACGATCATTGCACCCATAAACATAGGGATATCGGTTCCGACAATAACCCCCATGGTAGTAATAGCACCAACAACCGCTCCTCGTTCACCACCGACCAGTTTGCCGCCGGTATAGCCGATCAGCAACGGAAGTAAATAGGTGATCATTGGGCCAACTAAAGAGGCTAATGTCTCATTGGGTAACCAGCCGGTTGGAATGAAAAGTGCGGTAATAAAGCCCCAAGCGATGAATGCGCCAATATTGGGCATAACCATGTTTGATAAGAAACGACCAAAATTTTGTATCTTGATCTTAGCATCTGGTGATAACATATCTGTTCCCCGTTCGATGTTCTATAGAAATGATGTGGTAACGGTTCGTCTAAAAACCGTTGGTTGCTTAGTACACAATCAATTTATCACACAATTTTACTTTAGAGCTGACAACGGGTTTTTTGTGATCTCATCCTAGATAAAATTCTTTCTCTTATTATTTTTATGTATCTTATGTCACATTTCTGTATTGTAATTTAATTACATTCCTTGTGTTTTTTATTTGTCAATTAATTTTAAATGATTTACATCTCATTCTAACAATAACTCTCTTGGGTGGTAATGATAATTAGATCACGTTTTTTGTCTTTTGTTCTTATTTTGTTCGGTTAAATGTGATTTCGATCGATAGTTTTGTTTGGTTTTATTGCGAAAAAGAAATTAAGGGGAAATTAACGGTGGGTTTTGTAATAAAAATACGATTAAACGTGGCGGGAGCGATCGGCAAAGTATGATTTAATTCACTGTTATGTGTGGCTTTGTTCTGAATCAGTGAAGCAAAACATTTAGTCGAAATTCGTTACCTGTTAGAATGCCCTCCATTCGTTTTAACATGCGTAATTCTATGAAAGAACAGGTCATCGTTTCTGTTTCCTCTATCCATGGAACCCGGCATTTTCATATTGGAAAATGGTATCGGCATCTATTAAAAGGCTTTGGCTATGTATTGTTTGCCGGAGTCATTACCATCGGTGGGGTGATTTATTATTTATCTAATGAAGTGGATTTTGCGAAACTTAAGCAGCAAGAATTAGAAAATCAATCTTCGTCATTGCTTGGTGAATTGTCGGCACTGAAGGATCTTAAGGATAACTTAGAAAGTGATCTGAATGAGCGAGAAGAAAAAATACAGATTGTTTCTGATCGGCTCGGCGATCTGGAAAAAGTATTAGGTGTGGGAGAAAGCCATGCTGAATTAGAGTCTCGACTCGATACTGCTGCCATTACCTCTTCAGTTAGAATGGTGATGTTGAGCCAAATTCCAAGTGGTTCTCCTGTTCAGGACGCGCGTATTTCGTCAGGATATGGTAAACGTACTCATCCTATTACGGGAGAAGTGAAGTTTCATCGTGGACAAGATTTTGCGGTCAACATAGGCACACCGATTTATGCTCCTGCGGATGGTGTTGTTGAAGTGACTCGAGCGAGTAATCAAGGGTCTGGTAATTTTTTGCGTTTACAACATTCTTATGGTTTCTCGAGTTCTTACTCTCACATGCAAAAGTTCGCGGTAAAAAGTGGTGATTTTGTACAGAAAGGCGATTTAATTGGTTATTCCGGTAACACTGGCCTTTCTTCTGGCCCTCATTTGCACTATGAAATTCGATTTGTGGGTCGACCGTTGGATCCTCGGCCGTTTGTGGATTGGGGAGTCAATGATTTTGATAGTTTATTTAGTAAAGTAAGAGGTATTCGATGGGAATCTTTAGTAAACAAAGTCGAGCTAAGAGTCAGCGCTCAGTTACAACTCTCATCGCAAAAGGCTGTGCAGTTAGTGGACAACTCAGGTTAGAAAGCAATATGCAAGTAGATGGTTTGATCGATGGGCAACTTCATGTCGAAAAAACTTTGGTGATCAGTGAAAGCGGTATCGTGAGTGGTGAAATTTTTGCACAGCATGTGATTGTGAACGGACAGTTTGAAGGAACCTGTCATGCAGATAAAATCGAAATTCTGACAAAAGGGCAGGTGAAAGGCTCGCTTTACAGTGATGATCTCAGCATTGAACAAGGTGGACGTTTTAATGGCGTCACTTATCCAGCTGCTGAGGAAAATGTGGCGCAGCTTGCCGAGATCACTGAGTTAAAAGAAGTGAAAGAATCGAAAAATATTGCCAAAGGCTAGAAGCATCTGAAACTAAAAAGGAACGGGCGTTTCGAAAACCATTCTTTTTTTGTGGTAAGGGTGAACAAAACTTAGTTTTTGAGCGTGTAAGCAAAGTCGAGCGCCTTTTTCTCCATAAAGATCGTCACCCACTATCGGTATCGCTAACCCATCATGATGTGCGCAATGGACGCGCAGCTGGTGGGTGCGCCCCGTTAAAGGGTAGAGGTTGACCCGAGTTTGACCATTTTCGATGGCCACTTTTTCCCACCGCGTGTGCGCCGCTTTGCCCTGTTTTTCACAGACTTTCTGTCTTGGTCTATCTTCTAAATCAGCACATAAAGGAAGCGTAATATCGCCTTGTTGTTGTAAGAGTTCTCCGGCTAATAAAGCGACATACTGCTTTTCTACTTGGCGAGTAATAAACTGTTTTTGGAGCGATTTATTGGCCCGTCGAGTTAAAGCAAAGACTAAAAGCCCAGAAGTGGACATATCTAAACGATGGAGAACAAATGGCCCCTCAACATCGGGGAAGGTTTGCTCTAAACGTGTTTGTACTGAGTCTTTAATATTGACGCCCGGTACAGAGAGAAACTCTGCGGGTTTGTTAACAACAACAATCGCTTCATCTTGGTAAATGATCGTTATCTCTTTTCCTTCGGCGGGGTTCTGAAGTAGAGGATTATCGTCCATTGGCAGCCCTTTGAGCATATGGGTGAGAATCGGCTGACATTTACTTTGGCAGGCAGGATAAAACTGCCCATGCTGGCGAATTTCAGATTTAGGCGAACACCCCCACCAAAATTCAGCCATGGCAATTGGGGTTAAATGATGCTGGAACGCATACTGTAATAGTTTCGGGGCTGCACATTCACCGGCACCCGCTGGCGGAATAGGGGTCATTGCACAGGCAAAAATATCATTTAAGTTTTTCTCTTCACCAGATTGGTTAAGGAATCGGTAGTGAGCAAAGAGTTTGTGTTGTAATTGCGCAGAGCGCTGTTTACGTTGTTGCTTGAGCGCTTCGATTGTTTGATCTAGTTGATGTAATTGGCTGCTGAGTTCGTTAATACGTTTTTGCCAATCGAGTTTCAGTTGTTTAAGTTGCCATTTCTCATACACACTTTGTTGAGCCAGTTGTGCCAATAAGGCTGGCCGTTGCTCCTCTGGCAAGGTTTCTACTTGTTTTCGTTGATGTTTTCTCTGGGCGCGATGGTTCGTCATCTGCTGCTGTTGTCGTACAATTGCATGTTTGGCGGTTTGCTGAGCCTCATCAAGCTTGTGGATTAATTGTTTGCGTAATGTTGCTTCGGTTAATTCACTAATTTGTCGATTCATATCAGAAATTTGTTCGGCTTCATGACAAAAAAAGCTTGAGTCAGTAAAACGATCAAACACCGGAGGGACAAAACCGGGCAGATGATCTTGCCCAGCGAGTTGACCGGAAAATGCTGATAAGTAACCCAATGTACCCAGCGGATGCCTTACTACCAGTACACCAAACATTTTCCCATGTGAATGCTGTGTTTGCTCATTCAGTCCAAAAGGGTGCGTCCAATGTGTTTGAGTCGTCAGGTGCAGTTGTAGCTCTTGGGCTGCAATCACCGATAATGGGTGGGGGTCATAGCAAAATGGGTAAGTAAAACGCAAGGGAGGCGTGAGGGTAGCAATATCGTTTTTAAATGGGGTAAAACAGTCAGGATAAGTGGGCATAGTCGCGATCGGTTGTCTACATACCTAGCAATTTTACTGTGCTTAACAAGAAAAGTCAGTATTTCTCCCTCAGCATGTCGTATAAACGATGTGCTGAGGAAGAAAATGTAATGCTAGAGCATTGGCAGAACAGAAAGCAGCAATAGCCCTCCCATGATGCCGTTAAACCAGCGCACGTAGCGAGAGTCATTCATCCAATAGCTGAGTTGCTTGCCTGCGGCAGCCCATACGCTGACTGATGGGATATTGACCATGATAAACACCAGCGCAATCACCATAAGCTGTAACCAACTGGCACTTGGATTAAAGACACTAACCGCGGTAAGAGCCATCGACCAACCTTTTGGGTTAACCCACTGAAAAAGTACCGCACTTAAAAAGCTCATCGGTTGATAGTCTTGTTTGGCTTGTGTGGGGGAGCTAAAGGCAATTTTAAACGCTAAATAGATTAAATAACCACTACAGGCAATGTGTAATCCATGCTGCATCCATGGGTAGCGTTGAAATAAATCCGTTAGGCCAATACCCACCAGTAATACCATAATGCTAAAGCCTAAAGTGACACCAAGCATATGCGGGATCGTGCGGATAAAGCCGACATTTGCCCCTGAGGTCATCAACATAATATTGTTTGGCCCTGGGGAAAAGGTCGAAACAAAAGCAAAGGCGATCAACGGTCCCCACTGTGTGTAGTCCATACTCTCTTCTTTTTTCGGTCATAGAATAGGAAAAATAGTAATAGCATTGATGGACAATATTGTGTTTATATTTGTTATAAATGAATGAATCAAACAATAAAAATTAACTATGGACAGATTTGACGAAAGAATATTGCATGAGCTACAGGCAAACGGGCGAATTGCCAATGTTGAGCTGGCTGAACGGGTCGGATTATCACCGTCCGCGACGCTCCGACGTGTGCAAGAGCTTGAACGTAAGCGGGTAATCAAAGGTTATCGAGCGGTATTAGATAAAACGCAGCTAAATATCGGTTTTATTGCTTATGTGGCAATTGGATTAAATAGCCATACCAAGAAAGCTCAACTCAGTTTTGAAGAGCATGTTCAGTTTGCGAAAGAAGTCGTTGAATGCCATAACATCACGGGGATGAATGAATATTTATTACGCGTTGAGACCAAAGATCTGAGTGCTTATAAACGCTTTCATGCCGATGTATTAGGGGAATGTCTTACGGTAAAATCCATCAGTACCATGGTGGTGATGGATTCCCCGAAAGATGAGCGGCAATAAAGAGCGCTGGTTGTATATTGCTTTGGTGCCTTTTAGACTAAAAGATACAGTGCTTCGCGTAAGAGGTCGCTTCATTTGCCGTCCAGTCTCCTTTCGGCTTGAGTTGCATATCTTCACACCAGGCTTGGCTGCCGATTTCTGACTGTAATAGGCAGTGTTTGGTAAAATCCAGCGCACCTTGAGCGCTCCATTCGCTTTTCGGTTTATCACGCATGTCTTGGCACCAAGAAGCGGTGCCCACTTCATTTTCACAGGCACTTAATGCCAATGTACTCAGTAAAATCAATACTTGTTTTTTCATTGCTCAGGATCCGCTACGAGTAGAAGTTGAAATCATAGCCGAAGTGAACCGTTGAGTGCTACTGATGTGCTGATTATTTTAGGGTCGGTTGCTTAGTTTACCTTGAATTAACCGAAACTCTGTTTTGGTGAAATAGCAAAAAATCCTCGTGACTACTGATAAAACTCTCAGTGATCATTCTCACTATTTGCTGAATTTTATATCGGCATTTACTGATCCAACTCACACTCTGCTTTCAATCTTAGTGCAATGCATAATTCTCACGTTAATATCACATCGAAACGTTTCGATGTGTATTTTTTCTACAATTTGTCCTCTGGTTTGGCAGCAAACTGAATGATAAAACTGCAAGCGTGAATAAATATAAGGCAGAACAATGAAAAAAAGTACCCTACTGAATGCTGAACTCTCTTACCTTGTGGCGACATTAGGCCATACGGATGAAGTCACGATTTGTGATGCTGGTTTACCGATTGATGGATCGGTGCAACGGATTGATTTAGCGCTGACACATGGCATTCCAAGCTTTATAGAGACCGTTAAGGTGATATTGAGCGAAATGCGAGTGCAAGCCGTGGTGCTGGCGCAGGAGTTTGCCCAAGTGAGCCCAGATTTATATGCGGCACTGATGAGTGAACTCAAAGAAGAAGAGACACGCTGTGGCCATACCATCACCATGACCTATCTTCCTCATGAAGCGTTTAAAATTCGCACTCGTGATAGCCGAGCGGTGATTAGAACGGGGGAATGTACGCCGTATGCCAATATTATTTTCCAAGCCGGTGTTGTGTTTTAACGCCCAGATAGTAATCCAGATCTAAGGAGGAGTGATGACTCAACCGATTTTGGCTCTCCGTGACATTGATAAAGCCTTCCCTGGTGTGAAGGCGCTTGATCAAGCTTGTCTGAATGTCTATCCGGGACGGGTAATGGCACTGATGGGAGAGAATGGCGCAGGGAAATCGACCTTAATGAAAGTGTTAACGGGAATTTATAGTAAAGATGCAGGCAGCATCGAGTATCAAGGTCAACCTGTCAGTTTTAAAGGGCCACGAGATTCACAGCAAGCCGGGATCAGCATTATTCACCAAGAATTGAACCTAATTCCTCAATTGACCATTGCTGAAAATATTTTCCTAGGCCGAGAAAAAACTGGAGTCTTTGGCCATATTTTATGGAAAGAAATGTACGCCGAAGCGGATCAACTGCTGGCGCGTTTAAATGTGAAGCACAGTGCGAAGACCTTATTGGGGGAACTGAGCTTAGGTGAACAACAGATGGTGGAAATCGCCAAAGCGCTGTCGTTTGAGTCCAAAGTCATCATTATGGATGAGCCGACGGATGCATTAACCGATACCGAAACCGATTCACTGTTTAAAGTAATTAATGAATTGCGTGATCAAGGTTGTGGCATTGTTTATATCTCGCATCGATTAAAAGAGATTTTCCAGATCTGTGATGACATTACCGTTCTGCGTGATGGCAAATTTATTGGTCAATGTCGAGTGGATGACACCAATGAAGATGGCCTTATTGAAATGATGGTTGGGCGTAAATTGGAAGAGCAATACCCCCGTATTGATGTTCAACCAGAAAATAGCGTGTGTTTAGAGGTGATTGGCTTGACCGGATCGGGGGTTCATGATGTGAGCTTTACCCTTAAACGGGGCGAAATTTTAGGCATTTCAGGCTTGATGGGCGCAGGGCGCAGTGAACTGATGAAAGTGATCTACGGCGCTCTGCCTTCCGAGCATGGGGTGATTAATCTTGATGGACGCACCATTAATCCTGTCAGTCCGCAAGATGGACTAGCCAATGGGATCGCATATATCTCTGAAGATCGCAAAGGCGATGGGTTAGTACTGGGCTTATCAGTGAAAGAAAACATGTCGCTGTGTGCTTTAGATAAATTAACCAAAGGTATTCAGATCCAACATAGTGAAGAAGCAATCGCAGTCGAGGATTTTATTCAGCTCTTTAACATCAAAACGCCTTCTCGTCATCAAATTATCGGCAACCTCTCTGGTGGAAACCAACAGAAAGTCGCCATTGCAAAAGGGCTGATGACAAAACCGAAAGTGTTGATTTTAGACGAGCCGACCCGAGGTGTGGATGTGGGGGCGAAAAAAGAGATCTATCAGTTGATCAACAAATTTAAAGCACAAGGGATGAGCATTATTTTGGTGTCCTCAGAAATGCCGGAAGTGTTGGGAATGAGTGACCGTATTTTAGTGATGCATGAAGGCCGCATTAGTGGTGAATTCGATGCAAAACAAGCGAACCAAGAAAATTTATTAGCCTGTGCCGTTGGCAAAACCGTGAATGAGGAAGCAGCATGAGTAGTAAAACCATGAGTAATCCAACCCCAGACGGCGGACAAAAATTGTTTAGCAAAGCGTGGTTGATTGAACAAAAATCGTTGATCGCATTGCTATTTCTAGTGGTTGTGGTGTCATTTTTAAACCCAAACTTTTTTACGGTTGATAACATTTTAAATATTCTGCGCCAAACCTCGGTCAATGCCATTATTGCGGTTGGCATGACTTTAGTCATTTTAACGGCAGGAATTGATTTAAGCGTGGGTTCTGTTTTAGCGTTGTGTGGCGCGTTTGCTGCCAGCCTAATTGCGCTCGAAGTGCCCGTATTGGTTGCGGTGCCGACCGCTTTATTAGCGGGAGCCATGTTGGGTGGCATCAGTGGCATTATTATCGCTAAAGGCAAAGTACAAGCTTTTATTGCCACCTTAGTGACCATGACCTTGCTACGTGGCGTCACTATGGTTTACACCGATGGCCGCCCGATTTCCACTGGCTTTACCGATACCGCCGATGCTTTTGCTTGGTTTGGGACTGGCTATGCACTTGGGATTCCCGTTCCGGTCTGGATGATGGTGATTGTTTTTGCTGCGGCATGGTATCTACTCAATCACACCCGTTTTGGTCGCTATGTTTATGCTATGGGGGGTAACGAGTCAGCGGCGCGTTTATCCGGCATTAATGTTGATCGCGTTAAAATCGGCGTCTATGCCATTTGTGGTTTATTGTCGGCTTTGGCGGGCATCATTGTCACGTCTCGCCTCTCTTCCGCACAGCCAACCGCAGGTATGGGCTATGAGTTGGATGCCATTGCCGCGGTCGTACTTGGCGGAACCAGCTTAATGGGCGGCAAAGGACGAATCATGGGAACCTTGATTGGGGCACTAATCATCGGTTTCCTCAATAACGCATTGAACTTACTCGATGTGACCTCTTACTACCAGATGATAGCAAAAGCAGTGGTTATTTTGCTTGCGGTACTGGTGGACAATAAAAACAAGTAAATCGTGAACCCGCCACACGGAAATGGTTACTGTGTGGCCCCCTACAAAAAAGGACGATAAACATGAAAAAACTGGCAACTTTAATTTCTGCTGCGCTGCTGTCTGCTTCTGTTTCGGTATCCGCTTATGCAAGCGACAACATTGCGATTGTGGTTTCAACACTTAATAACCCATTTTTTGTCACCATGAAAGATGGGGCAGAAGCGAAAGCGAAAGAGTTGGGTTACAACTTGATTGTTCTGGATTCACAAAATGATCCCAGTAAAGAACTTTCTAATGTGGAAGATTTAACCGTACGCGGTGTAAAAGCCATTTTGATTAACCCGACCGATTCCGATGCCGTATCCAATGCAATTCGCATGGCGAACCGTGCTAAAGTGCCAGTGCTCACATTAGACCGAGGTGCAAGCCGCGGTGAGGTCGTGAGCCATATTGCGTCCGATAACGTTGTTGGGGGTGAAATGGCGGGGCATTTTATTGTCGAAAAAGTCGGTGAAAAAGCCAAAGTTATTCAATTGGAGGGCATTGCCGGAACATCCGCTGCGCGTGAACGTGGGGAAGGATTTATGAATGCGGTCAAAGGCAGTGGTATGCAGCTGTTAGCCAGTCAACCCGCTGATTTTGACCGAACCAAAGGGCTAAACGTAATGGAAAACCTGCTTGCGGCGAATCCAGACGTTCAAGCGGTGTTTGCACAAAACGATGAAATGGCATTAGGAGCGTTGCGAGCGGTACAAGCTTCCGGCAAAAATGTGTTAATTGTTGGTTTTGATGGTACCGATGATGGGATTGCGGCAGTTCATCGTGGCCAATTGGCAGCAACGGTAGCACAGCAACCGGATCTTATTGGTGCGCTAGGTGTGGAAACCGCTGATCGCGTACTGAAAGGGGAAAATGTTGATGCTTACATTCCCGTTCCTCTGAAAATTATTGGTCAATAAAAACTTAACCCCTACCGTATAAGGTGGGGGTTCCTTATCCAAATAGAGTGCTATAGCGCTTGTGAAAGCGCTTAGTTAGGCGTTAAAGCTCTCTATTTCTAATCAAACTGAGGATAATCCTTATGAACAAATTGGTAGTATTAGGCAGTGTCAATGCTGACCATGTTCTTCAAGTGCCTTCTTTTCCTCGTCCTGGCGAGACGCTCCATGGCCGTAATTACCAAGTGATTCCCGGTGGTAAAGGTGCAAATCAAGCGGTTGCCGCCGCTCGGCTTGGGGCCGATATTGGTTTTATCGCTTGTGTTGGGGATGATGCTTTTGGCATTAATATTCGAGAAAGTTTTAAGTTGGATGGAATCGATATCTCAGGCATAAAAATGCAGCCCAATTGCCCAACCGGGATAGCGATGATCCAAGTCTCTGATCGTGGTGAAAACAGTATTTGCTTGTCAGCAGAAGCCAATGCAAAGTTAAGCGCTCAAGCGATAGAAGCCGATTTAGCACGTATTCGTGCTGCCAAGTACTTGTTGATGCAGTTAGAAACACCCATAGATGGGATTGTCAAAGCGGCGCAGGAAGCGAAACAGGCCAAAACTAATGTGGTGCTTAATCCAGCGCCAGCTCAAACGCTGCCGGACGAATTGTTGCGATGTATTGATGTGATAACCCCGAATGAAACAGAAGCGGAGGTATTAACTGGCATCACTGTGCTAGACGAAGTGACGGCTCAACAAGCTGCGAATGTGCTGCACCAAAAAGGCATTGAAATTGTCATGATCACTTTAGGTGCTAAAGGAGTTTGGTTGAGTGAAAATGGCCGTGGAAAATGCATTGCTGGTTTTCGTGTTTCAGCGGTCGATACCACGGCGGCGGGGGATACCTTTAATGGTGCGTTTGTTACTGGTTTATTAGAAGAAATGCCTTTAGAATCAGCCATTAAATTTGCTCATGCTGCGGCTGCTATTTCGGTAACCCGATTTGGCGCACAAACCTCAATTCCAACTCGACATGAAGTGAACCAATTTTTAGCTCAGCACCAATAAGGAGAAGATCACATGGCGACCATGAAAGACATCGCACGCATTGCCGGTGTTTCCACATCAACCGTGAGTCATGTGATCAATAAAACGCGTTATGTCAGTGATGAGATTGCCGAACGGGTGAACAAAGTCGCCCAAGAGCTGAATTATGCCCCTTCTGCTTTAGCTCGAAGTCTAAAAATGAACCGTACCCATACCATTGGTATGCTGGTCACGACATCCACCAACCCCTTTTTTGGTGAAGTGGTAAAAGGGGTCGAACGCAGTTGTTATCAACAAGGATATAATCTTATTCTTTGCAATACGGAAGGTGATAATCAACGTATGAAATCATCCATCAATGCTTTGTTACAAAAGCGGGTCGATGGTTTGATTTTAATGTGTTCAACCTTAGAAGGGGAACGTATTGAGGTCTTTGATCGCTATCCCGATATCCCAGTCGTGGTGATGGATTGGGGACCAATGTTGTTTGCTAGTGATAAAATTCAAGACAACTCATTGCGTGGCGGATACATGGCAACTCAGTATTTGATTGAATGTGGACATCAGTCAATCGGTTGTATTACTGGCCCGCTGATCCGCCATCAAGCACAAATGCGTTATGAAGGCTATAAACGTGCACTACTCGACGCTGGGTTAGAGATTAACCCCCATTGGATTGTTGAGTCTAATTTTGAATGTGAAGGCGGCTTAGAGGCACTGACCCGAATGCAAAAAAGGGGGCCTCTTCCGAGTGCTCTTTTTGTCTGTAATGACATGATGGCCATGGGGGTGATTTATGCAGCAAATAGAGCCGGGGTTGCTATTCCAGCACAGTTATCAGTAATGGGTTACGATGATATCCATATTGCTCAGTTTATGCTTCCCGCCTTAACCACCATTCATCAGCCCAAGTATCGTTTAGGTCAAGCAGCGGTAGAGACCCTACTGAATAAACTGGAAAATCTCAGCCGCGAGCCTCAGGTGGTGCAATTAGAACCGACCCTAGTGGTTCGTGACAGTGTGAAGCGGATCAATCGGTCGCGGTAGCGATCTAACCCCTAGCTAAACATTTTCAGTTAATCATGTGAGCTTAGATGATACCCGCTCTTTGAATTGATTGCTGATTGATCACCCCTAGATAATGCTGTTTTTCGTTGATAATAGGCAGTGCGGTAATTCCATTCTTACGCATGATAGTAAGGGCATGGTGGCATAGCGCGGAGTGACGGATAACAATCGGTTGATGGGTCATTAATTGAGCAATCGTTATCGTCATGTCAATGTTATTATTCAATGCCCTACGAAGATCACCGTCAGTAAAAACACCTTGTAATTGCTTTCCTTCGACAATGGCAATTAATCCTAATCCAGTGTTACACATGATCTCAATGACCTCAGTTAAGCCTGTTTTTGGCGAACAATAGGCCGCGGTATGTACATCTGTCATCAGTTGATGGACTTGGGTTAATAGTCGAGCGCCCAGAGCACCTGCCGGGTGAGAAAAAGCAAACTCTTCAGCGGTAAACTTCTTTTCAGACATGACGGTTAACGCAAGTGCATCTCCTATTAACAGGGTATTGGTGGTGCTCGAGGTTGGAGCTAGCCCAAGCGGACAGGCTTCTTTTTCGACATTAATATTTAAAAGGTAGTGGCTATGTTTGGCTAGGTAACTGTTGCGTTGCCCTGTAATCGCAATGATGGGAATACGTTTGCTCAATAATAACGGCACAATCGTTTTAAATTCACTCGCTTCTCCCGAGTAAGAGATCAAAATCGCTAAATCGTGCTCAGTGATCATCCCTAGATCCCCATGTAAAGCTTCTGCTGGGTGAATAAAAAATGCCGGCGATCCCGTTGAGGCGAAAGTCGCTGCAATTTTTTTCCCAATATGACCGGATTTACCGATACCAAACAGAATAATTTTGCCTTTGCATTGCTGTATCGCCATACAACTGTTAGCAAATGCGATATCCAGCCGATTTTTAAGCCGAGCTCCTTGCTCTAACTCCTGTTGAATAACGTGCTTACCACATTCAATCATACGTTCGATTATCGTCATCTTCTCACCTACCGGTTTTTTCTGTTTTCATTTTTCAACCTTTTCTTTCAAGTAAAAGTCGAGAAAAGCATGGCTATTTATTTTTATTGATTATTTCAAAGTTAATCATCCCATGAAAGATTTTTCTTACTTTATTTTTACTTTGAAAGCCTATTTTTGTGATCGCTTTCAATTAAGTGAAAGTATGAGCTTTTAATCTGAAAGTTAAAGTGAAAGTATATTGGTGTGGTAAGACACACGGTTACAATTAAATGAGGGTCTAAAGATGGAATGGATAATTCACGGTGCGGAATGGTTTATTGGGCTGTTCCAAAAAGGGGGCGATGTCTTCGTTAGCATGGTAACAGGAATACTGCCATTGCTGATTGCGTTGCTCGTGGCAATGAACGCATTAATTCAATTTATAGGGCAAGAGCGTGTTGAACGTTTGGCGCAGCGCAGTGCAGGAAACCCGATATCTCGTTATTTCGTGTTACCTGTTATCGGTACATTTATTTTTTGTAATCCGATGACACTGAGTCTTGGGCGATTTTTACCTGAACGTTACAAACCTTCCTATTATGCAGCGGCATCATACAGTTGCCACTCGATGAATGGGCTCTTCCCACATATTAATCCAGGCGAATTGTTTGTTTATTTAGGTATTGCGAGTGGGTTAACGACATTGGGTTTACCGCTTGGTCCTTTGGCGGTGAGCTATTTACTGGTTGGGATGATCACGAATTTTTTCCGCGGATGGGTTACTGATTTCACCACCATGATGGTTGAACGGCAACAAGGTGTTCAACTTGAAAGTGAAGTTCATTTCAAATAGAGGAATAAGATAATGAATTACATTCAAATTGAAAAAGGTAATGGTGGTTGGGGTGGCCCTTTACGCTTACCGATTGAACCCAATAAAAAAATTATTTATATCACCGGTGGCACACGTCCCAGCATTGTCGATAAGCTAGTCGAGCTAACTGGATGGGAAGCGGTCGATGGTTTTAAAACCACCATTAGTGATGATGAAATTGGTGTGGCCGTGATCGATTGCGGTGGAACCTTACGTTGTGGGTTATATCCTAAAAAACGTATTCCTACCATCAACATTCATTCCACTGGTCAAAGTGGCCCTTTGGCACAATTCATTACTGAAGATATTTACGTCTCTGGTGTTAGAGATAAAAATATCTTTTTATATCAAGGCGATGATGTAAGTGCTTCGACGGTCACTCACGACCTTAGTCAACCAGAAGCAACTCAGAATAAATTTGATACCAGTAAAAAGCTGACGCAACAAAGTGATGGATTACTGGCCAAAATTGGTATTGGGATGGGGTCAGTTATGGCGGTCTTTTTCCAAGCGGGTCGAGAAACGATTGATACCGTTTTAAAAACCATTTTGCCTTTTATGGCCTTTGTTTCGATGCTCATTGGAGTGATTATGGCGTCAGGGCTTGGCGATCTTATCGCTCATGCGTTGACTCCCTTGGCTCAGAACCCACTCGGATTGATCACCTTAGCGCTGATTTGTTCCTTTCCTTTACTGTCTCCCTTTTTGGGCCCGGGTGCGGTGATTGCCCAAGTCATCGGTGTATTAGTGGGTACCCAAATCGGGTTAGGTAATATTCCACCGCAATTAGCGTTACCTGCGTTATTCGCAATCAATGCGCAAGCGGCCTGTGACTTTATTCCTGTGGGCTTAGGTTTGGCTGAAGCGAAACCGAAAACGGTTGAAATTGGTGTGCCTTCTGTTTTGTATTCCCGTTTTCTGACAGGGGCTCCCACCGTCATGCTCGCTTGGTTTGTTTCAATGTTTATTTATCAATAAGGAGACGAAGTGATGTCTGCCCTTTATCAAGTACAAGTTGAACGAATTGGTGCTTTTGCTTATGAAGCTTTAGAAGATGACATGATGATTATCTTTAGCCAAATCGCACCACAAGATGCTGCCGATTACTGTTTTATTCATAGTCACGATACGTTGAAAGCGCCGATTGAAGCTGGCTACACCTTAATGATTGGTCAGCAACGTTATCCCATTACCTCGGTTGGTGAGGTGGTGAACCAAAACTTAGCTGAACTAGGGCACATCACGATTCGTTTTGATGCGCTAGCGCAAGCTGAGTATCCCGGTTGTCTTCATGTAGATGGGCAGAAACCAACACAAATCATCTGCGGAGAACAGATCACCTTTTTTAAGTCGTAACGTTTTGTTAGTTAAAGTTTTTATATCGTAAGTAAGATGTCAAATAAAAGTTGGAGTGAATCATGGATAAAGTAGCATTGGTGGTAGGTGGTGGCCAAACTTTGGGTGAGTTTCTATCTCGAGGGTTAGCCGCTGAAGGCTATACCGTTGCCGTCGCTGATCTGAATGAGTCGAATGCATGCTCGGTTGCTGAGCAGATTTGTCAGCAATATGGTGACAATAAAGCGATGGGCATTGCCGTAGACGCCACTCAAGAAGCGAGTGTTTGCCATATGGTTCATCAAGTTGATGAGGCGTTTGGACGAGTTGATCTTCTGGTCTATAACGCGGGAACCGCAACCGCGGCTAAGATTGATCAATTTCCCCTCGATGCATGGCAGCTTTCGATTAATGTGAACCTGACCGGCTATTTCTTATGTGCTCGAGAAGTCGCTAAAGTGATGATTAGAGAAGGGCGAGGCGGTCGGATTATTCAAATCAATTCGAAGTCTGGTAAAGTGGGTTCAAAACATAACAGTGGTTATTCTGCGGCGAAATTTGGTGGGGTAGGGCTAACGCAATCATTGGCGTTAGATCTTGCTGAACATCAAATTACCGTACATTCTTTGATGCTGGGGAATTTATTAAAAAGCCCGATGTTTCAGTCTTTGATTCCTCAGTATGCCAAGAAATTGGGAGTGGCAGAGTCTGAAGTGGAACAAATTTATATTGATAAAGTGCCATTAAAAGCGGGTTGTGATTATCAAGATGTACTGAATGTCTTGACCTTTTATGCCAGCGATAGTGCGGCTTATTGCACTGGACAATCCATCAATATTACCGGTGGACAAGTGATGTTTTAATCCTTCCCCCAGGATTTTAGCGTCAATATGCTTCTGAAGTCATTGGGCAGGCTTTGCTTGCCCCTTTTTTTAAATGAGGGCAACGAATATGGATGAGACAACATGGTTAATCGTATTAGCTTTATGTGCTTGGGGTGGCCAGATTGCGCTGGGTTTTTTGCAAATTAGAGCATTCAATAGGATGCTGCAATCTCTTGCAAAGCGAGGACAAGTGAAAATAGGTAAAACTCGCAGTCGCTGGAAACCTAGAACCATTGTGGTCTTCGTTGAAGATGAAAGTCACCGCATTATTGACGCCAAAGTGATGCGGGGAGTCACAATTTTTGCCAGACCCAAATCGCTGCCTGATTTAATAGGTTTAAGCTCACCGATTAACCGTGAGCAAGTGATGCACTTAGATAAACCGTTACAAGAAGCGATAAACGTCGCATTTTCAAACTAATCGGCAACACTGTGGGCTTATCTCTTTCAATGTGAAAATTTAATGTTAAACTAATCACAGTATAACCGTTAAGTGAATGATATGAATCTAGATAATAGAAGAGAACAGTTACTGCAGTTTTTGCGTCGTCATGGCAAGACATCGGTCAATGAGTTGGCGAAAATTTTCAAAACATCAGGAGCAACCATTCGTAGTGATTTACGATCATTAGAAGAAGAAGCTTTGGTCATTCGTCGTTATGGGGCTGCTGAAGCTTGTCAAACGCCCTTTATTCATGGTGAAGATCGTTCCATGGATGAGAAGCAGACAGTGAATTTGGAAATGAAATGCCAAATTGCTCAAATGGCGGCTAGCCTGGTTCATGAAGGCGAGTCAATCATTTTAGACTGTGGCAGTACAACCTTACAAATGGTGCCACACTTTGAGCGGTTAACGTCGTTGACCCTGATGACGAACAGTATGCATATTGTTAATGCGATGGCAGATTTAGATACCGAACATACTGTACTTATGCCCGGGGGCACTTATCGACGTAAATCCGCTTCCTTTCATGGTCAAGTGGCCGAACGCGCGTTTCAACATTTTTCCTTTGATAAGCTTTTTATTGGTGCTGATGGTTTTGATTTAACACAAGGAACGACTACATATAATGAAGCTTATCAGGTTAGCCAAGCCATGTGCCAGGCTGCTAGCCAGATCATTGTCGTGACTGATTCTAGTAAATTTGGCCGTCGCAGCCCGAATGTTGTGGTGCCTTTAGAAAAAATAGACATACTCATTACCGATCATAGAATTTCGATAGAAGATGTCCACTCACTTGAAAAACAAGGAATTAAAGTGATTTGTGTCGGTGAGTAGTGGCCTATGAAACGATAGTCGATTTTAGTGATTTTTCACTGTTCGTTTTTTGAAATGAAAATTTGTGGTGATGAAATTCACGATTTTCTCTTTTACCTCTTTTTTAAATGATCAATAAGAGAAACACTCTGTATTCGGTCATTTGATGGGTGTGGTAAATGGATTGGATTCTTATCGGTGCAGATTGGTTTATTGGTTTATTTAAAAGAGGAGGAGAAGTGTTCACCGATATGGTGACCAATATACTTCCCTTACTGGTTTGCTTGCTTGTTGCAATGAACGCGTTCACTCGCTTTTTGGGGCCAGACAAAATTGAACGACTGGCGCAAAGAAGTGCTTCAAATCCTCTTTCTAGATATTTGCTGTTGCCGACGATTGGCACTTTTGTGTTTTGTAATCCGATGGTATTAAGTTTAGGATGTTTTCTTCCAGAAAAATATAAACCCTCCTTTTATGCTTCCGCTTCCTACAGTTGCCATACAATGAATGGCATGTTTCCTCATGTTAACCCGGGTGAGCTATTTATTTTTCTTGGCGTCGCTGCCGGTGTGACCCAACAGGGATTGTCGTTGGGCCCATTAGCCATTGCTTATCTACTCGTTGGCGTAGTGACCAATTTTTTCCGAGGTTGGGTGACCGATTTTACCACTGCTTGGGTGGCTAAGCAGCAAGGGGTGGAATTAAGTGATCAGGTGAATATCAGTGAGAAGCCAGAATGACAATACTTGAGGTAACCTCTGGAAAAGGAGGATGGGGTGGCCCACTCTATATTCCGGTTGAAACACATAAAAAAATTGTTTACATCACCGCAGGTGTCAAACCGGCATTCATTGAGGAAATCGTCACTTTAACAGGCATGGAAGCCATCGACGGGTTTCAACATTATGTTGAAGAGCGTGATATTGCCTGTGTGGTGATTGACTGTGGTGGCACGCTACGTTGTGGTTTATACCCTAAAAAAAATATTCCAACCTTAAATATTCATGCGACGGGTAAGAGTGGCCCATTGGCCCAATATATTAACGAACAAATTTATGTATCTTCTGTCACGTCCGGGTGCTTTAGATTAGTGGACCAGGCTGCATCATGGTTCGTTGAAAAGCAAAATGAGCAGAACGTTTCTACTCATCATGACTTCGATACTGACCGTAAGTTATCAGAGCAGAGTGATGGTTTAATCGCTAAAATCGGTATGGGCATGGGGTCGGTCATGGCGACCTTTAATCAGGCCGGACGAGAAACGATAGACACCGTCTTAAAAACATTACTCCCTTTTATGGCTTTTGTGTCCATGCTTATTGGGGTCATTCTCGCCTCTGGCTTAGGTGACCTGATTGCGCATGGTTTAGCACCATTAGCCAGTCATCCGTTGGGGTTAATTACCTTAGCATTAATTTGCTCTTTTCCGTTGCTTTCGCCATTTTTAGGGCCAGGAGCTGTGATTGCTCAAGTTATTGGGGTGTTAATCGGCACGCAAATTGGAATGGGGACTATCCCTGCTCACCTCGCATTACCCGCCCTTTTTGCTATTAATGCTCAGGCGGCCTGTGATTTTATCCCTGTCGGCCTTGGCCTTGCCGAAGCTAAACCGGAAACAGTACGAGTAGGGGTGCCTTCTGTGCTCTATTCTCGCTTTTTGACTGGGGCTCCTACCGTATTATTGGCTTGGGGCTTCTCCTATTTCATTTATCAGTGAGGTAGTTATGTATCAATTTATTGCGAGTATCGCGGGTGTGGGTGAGCACGCTTATGACGCGCTGGATGATGATATGATGATTCTATTTGGCATAGAAGCACCGCAAGAAGTGCAAGACTACTGTTTTTTGATTCGTCGTCATAGCTTATTAGCGGCAAATATCGATCGGCAGAGTACCCTGATGATTGGAGAGCGAGCCTATATTGTGACATCAGTAGGAGAGTTGGCGAATCACAACTTAGCGATGTTAGGACATGTCACATTAAAATTTGATGGTCAGCCTACCCCTGAATTACCGGGTACCATTCATCTGTTAGGGCCGAAATTATCTCAAGTTAGACCCGGGGAGACGCTTATTTTTGGTTGATGAGGTGATCGTTGAGCACTCGATAAGTCAACAGAGAAAACAAAGGTCGCTGACAGAATAAAGCGACCTTTGCGTATACAGCTAGCCTAAAGGGTCGCTGTTTTTATCTCGTTTTCCTCTTTTTGTTTGTGGTAGGCGCGTTCACCAATGAAAGCGTAAAGCAAACAGAGAATGGAAACGATGCATGAGCCGGTTAGGATAAAAAATCCTCCGTCCCAACCAAAGTGGTCTACGGTATAACCTAAGATAGCATTAGCTGCAACCGCGCCACCTAAATAACCAAATAAACCGGTTAGGCCTGCGGCGGTTCCTGCGGCTTTTTTAGGCGCTAATTCTAACGCATATAGACCAATAAGCATGACCGGGCCATAAATTAAGAACCCAATAGCAATCAGTGCAATCATATCAACCATAGGGTTACCCGGTGGGTTAAACCAGTAAACCAATACGGCTAAAGTAACCAGTGCCATAAAAAGAATGCCGGCAGGTGCTCGGCGACCTTTAAACACTTTATCGGAAACCCAACCACACAGAAGTGTGCCGGGGATGCCTGCCCATTCGTAGAGAAAATAAGCCCATGAAGATTTATTGACCGTGAACGCTTTGGCCTCTTGTAAATAAACAGGAGCCCAATCTAAAACACCATAACGGATGAGATAAACAAACGCATTCGCAATGGCAATCGCCCACAACAGTTTGTTATTTAAAACATATTTTAAGAAAATCTCTTTTGCCGTCATCTCATTCTCATGAGATTGATCATAATTTTCAGGATAGTCGTTTTTATACTCTTCAATTGATGGTAAACCGCACGACTGAGGAGTATCACGCATGGTTAACCAAATAAATATTGCGACTAATACGGCGAAAAAAGCAGGTACGTAAAATGCTGTGCGCCAGTCATCATGAAATAGCCACAAGCCAAAAATAAAAATAGGGCCAATTAATCCACCACCAACGTTGTGTGCAACGTTCCAAACAGAAACCAGTTCTCCCCGTTCTTTGCGAGACCACCAGTGAACCATGGTTCGTCCACAGGCGGGCCAGCCCATTCCTTGGAACCAACCATTTAAAAAGAGTAAGATGAACATGGCAGTGATGCTGCCCGTCGCCCATGGCATAAAGCCAAAACAGAACATGACGAGCGCGGAGAGTAATAAGCCTGCACTTAAAAAATAGCGTGGATTGGAGCGATCAGAAACACTGCCCATCAAAAACTTTGATAGCCCATAAGCGATTGATACAGCAGCCAAAGCAATACCAAGCTCACCGCGACTAAAGCCTTGTTCAATCAGGTAAGGCATAGCAAGGCTAAAGTTTTTACGTACTAAATAATACCCCGCATAGCCGACGAAAATTCCGATAAATAGCTGCCAACGTAGCCGTGAATAGGTGCTATCTATCCGCTCTTTTGATAGTCGCTCAATATGAGCTTGTGGTTTAAAGATCCCAAACATAGTCGCCTCGTATAGTCATTAAATTGCTGGGAGAACACTTACGCAACTGAAAATACGCTTCCTTTTCGTACCATCCATCCGTGGTTTTTAATCAGCTAAAATTGTTGAACGAAATATAAAATGCTTCGTTCGAAACTTTGTGGTAATTCTATTTTTGTGAGGAGTTATTTCTGTGACCGCTGAGAGGTTAAATTTATTTTACGAAGTAAATAAATAACTATTTCAGTATATTGTGACTTAAATGAGGTGGCGTATATCTTTTTATTCCATTAAACACAGCAGTGGAACTGCACCCGCATAACACGATAGTGTGTGTTCAAACGAATTTTAATGTGATGGTGAAATCATCATTTTTGATTAATATCGAACAAAAATTCAACAGCGTGAGTTTAGCGAGTCAACGGTTGCGATTTTTGAATTTCTTCATCCACCCACACTAATAACTGTTTAATGGCACGAGATAATCGCTGATTTTGTCGCACGATATAGCCCAAGCTGGTGGTGGAAAAATCAGGAAGAGGTGTAATGGTGGTCTTTAGTTGGCGTTTGGGATTGACAGAGAACGTTGGAATAATCGCTACGCCAAATCCAGCTTCAGCCCAATCAATTTGTGCATCAACACTGCCCACCTCCATGATTCGATAGTTAGGCAAATGCAGTTGTGGAAGTGCGACATCAATCAGCTCTCGGGTTCGAGTATCATGACCCAATAGAATCAAGGTTGGTTCATCGGTGGTTCGCTCTTGATGTTGATCGTCTTTGTGAAGTAATGGGGAATTGGCAATTGCTTGCCATTTTTGTAAACCATTTCCTAACGCACACCATTCAACCTGACGCAGTTTGGTAAAGTGAATGGGAGATTCTTCTTTTTGTGCGATCACGAATCCTAAATCGGCTTTAGCACTTTTGACCAGTTCAGCCGCTTGAGAAGACGTGGTGTTAAATAAAGAGAGATCGATACCTGGGTAGTGTTGACGAAACTTCTGGAAAGGGCCGATCAACAATAACCGGGAAATAATGTCACTGGCAGCTATCGTCAGCGTTCCTTGATGCAGATCATTAATCGCATTGAGATCAGCCTGACAAACTTGTAGCTCCAGTAGTGTTTTTTCTGCACTGATCAGTAAGCGCTCGCCTGCTTGAGTTAAGCGAAAGGGATTTCGTTCAACTAGTTTAACTCGGGTTACCTGTTCTAACTGTTTAAGATGCAGGCTGACATTGGGTTGAGTCATATGTAGCGCTACTGCTGTTTTGCCAAAGTGCTGATATTTAGCCAAGGTTACGAAAGTATTTAACCAGTTGAAATCAAGCATGATGGCTCCGTGCATTTTACTTAGGGTTATATCGATATGATTTTCTTATTGGCATTATAATAATAATTAATTTTTCTTATTTCAATATTGAGCATAGGATGAGCTTTATTGCTTTTAAGGAGAGTAAATTATGTCGTCTATTGTTGTCGTTGGTGCGAACTGGGGTGATGAAGGTAAAGGTCGTATTGTTGATTATTTAGCAGATCAAGCCTCAGCCAGTGTTCGCTTTCAAGGCGGAAATAACGCCGGTCACACCGTAGTGAATGAATTTGGTACGTTTAAATTGCACCAACTACCGAGCGGCGTATTTAACCCAGATTGTTTAGCGGTACTTGGCCCAGGCATGGTAATTAGCCCTGAGCTATTAGCACAAGAAATGGCAGAAGTTGAGCAGTCTGGTGTGCCATTGCGTTTAGCCATTTCAGACCGAGCTACGCTATGTTTACCTCTACATGCCCTAGAAGACTCACTAGAAGAAGCTCGATTAGCTGATCGCGCCTACGGTTCAACTCGTCAAGGTATTGCACCGGCTTATGGTGATCGAGTGATGAAAAAAGGCATTTTAGTCGGTTGGTTAAAACAACCAGACGTGCTACAAGAGCGTATTCAATTTTGGTTAGATTGGAAATTACCGCAGCTTAAAGCGCTTTATCCAAGCTTTGAATTTAGTCAAAGTGCCGCTGAGATGACCCAATGGTTACTTGACGTGTCAAAACCTTGGTTGGATGCAGTCTGCAATGTCACCGTACCGCTTAAAGCGATCCAAGCTCAAGGGGGGCACTTACTGTTTGAAGCGCAACTAGGGGCTGGTCGTGATTTAGTTTATGGGGAATATCCTTGGACTACCTCTTCGAATGTGACTTCCGCTTATGCTGGTCTCGGCGGCGGTTTACCAGCGTTACGTCCTGAACGTGTGGTTGCGGTTGCGAAAGCTTTCAGTTCATCTGTGGGTACCGGCACCTTAATCACTGCGATGGAAGAGCAAGATGCCTTCCGTGAAAAAGCCAATGAATTTGGTGCAACAACCGGTCGCCCACGTGATATGGGTTATTTTGATGCGGTAGCAACGCGTAATGGGGTTGAGCTACAAGCGGCAACCGAAGTGGCACTGACTAAAATTGATTGTTTAACTGGGTTGGCCGATCTAAAAATTTGTATCGGTTATGAAGGTAACCACAGCGAAAACCCAATTTGGCCACAAACCGCACAATTAGCCCCTATTTATGAGCAAATGGAGAGCTGGCAAGA
The DNA here is from genome assembly GCF_013048485.1 of Vibrio sp. 1-1(7). Classification (NCBI taxonomy): domain Bacteria; kingdom Pseudomonadati; phylum Pseudomonadota; class Gammaproteobacteria; order Vibrionales; family Vibrionaceae; genus Vibrio; species Vibrio sp. 1-1(7). Next base: position 269,096 of record NZ_VHSP01000002.1, read on the forward strand.
AGATATTACCGGTTGCCGCACATTTGAGAGTTTACCGATTGCTGCACAAAAATATGTACAGCGTATTGAAGCGCTGCTGGGTGTTCCCGTCTCCATGATTTCTGTGGGGCCTGAGCGTGAGCAAATGATCTTACGCGGTTAATCGGGATCTTTTAAGCAACTAAGTCTCCCGCAGAGCTTGCTTTGCCTGGGAGACTTTTTGTATTCTAATTTTTCTGTGCGTTACCGAGCTTGGTTCATCGATGTTAGAAAAAGAAAATCTCATCAAATTGGCCAGAATGCCGATGCCTTTTGGTAAATATGCTGGAAGAGCGCTGATTGATTTACCTGAAGAGTACTTATTATGGTTCGCTAATAAAGGCTTTCCGGAAGGGGAATTAGGTCAGTTATTGCAGCTTTGCCTGGCATTAAAAATCGAAGGGTTGGACAGTGTGGTTAAACCCTTACAACGAATGTGATTGATGGGAGCAACCGTAAATTTTTAGCTCTTCAATTTACTAACAGTATCCGGGTGACTGAAAGAAGAACGAACGGTAATTCTTAATCCAGCATTAATTGCACTTCATCATTGACTCAAACTTCGGCCAACACAGGTAATTTTCCCCGGAATTCTGTCTCGATCAAATGCTGCTATGGCTTGTTGTCTGATAACGTAAGATCCATCAAGCATAATTAATAGTACAGGTTTTGCGGTATCAAGGTATTTCAATGGTGGCTTTTCTTCGAAGTGAAGGCGTTAGCGGACTGTGTGACCAGTTTGGTCGATCGAAGGTTAGGTTTATAGAGGGCGAACCAACGACACCGAATCCAGTATGTTCTCATGCGTGTATAAATCATCACGTTTGCCAGAAGGCGGATATCCACAGTCTAAACGTTACCTCTTGGGAAACGGTGAGCGTCAACCGGAGCTAACGAACCCTTGCATCAATTAACTTAAATGAGGATATGATATTTTGAATACTGCCCCAACACGACGACTGAGACGTCTCCGCAGTTCCGAAGCTATGCGAGATTTATTACGAGAAACTCATGTGCAGCTAGGCGATTTAATTCACCCTATATTTGTCGAAGAGCATATAGAGCAAGCAGTGCCAATTTCTACTCTACCTGGGATAAGCAGAATCCCTGAATGTCATTTAGCGGATGAGGTTCGAGAACTTCATGCGTTAGGTATACGTTATGTGATGCCTTTTGGAATATCTCACACTAAAGATGCGCAAGGAAGCGATACATGGAATGAGCATGGTCTACTTGCACGTATGATTAAAATAATAAAGTCTGCTGTGCCAGATATGATGGTCATCCCGGATATTTGTTTCTGTGAATATACTGATCATGGGCATTGCGGAGTCATAAAAAATAGTAAAGTGTGTAACGACCTTACGGTTGAAAACTTAGTCAAGCAAGCTTTAACCGCAGCCCAAGCGGGTGCTGACATGTTAGCACCATCAGCAATGATGGATGGTCAAGTAAAAGCGATTCGTCTCGGTCTTGATGCCGCTGGTTATCATGATGTGGCAATTTTGGCCCATTCAGCAAAGTTTGCTTCTTCGTTTTACGGGCCATTTAGAGCGGCAGTAGATTGTGATCTCAATGGTGATAGGAAAGGCTATCAACTTGACTATGCCAATGGTCGACAAGCTTTACTCGAAGCTTCTCTTGATGAAGCTGAAGGCGCTGATATTCTTATGGTTAAACCGGGCACACCTTATTTAGACGTTCTCTCCCGCTTAAGACAAGAGACTCATTTACCGCTAGCGGCTTATCAAGTAGGTGGTGAGTATGCGAGTATTAAATTTGCGGCTCTGGCCGGCGCTCTCGATGAAAAACGAGTAGTGAACGAAACTTTTATTGGGCTAAAACGAGCGGGAGCTGATTTCATTGTCAGCTACTACACCAAGCAGTATGCGACATGGTTAAGTGAAGAAGATTAGCTGAGTATTTTACTATAATTTCAATAATTTCAATAATTTCTCTGCTGTACTAAGACTGTGGGCTAAGGGAATGATCTTCGTCCACAATTATTTCATTTTCAGAGTCGGTAAATTCGCATTCAAGCGTTTAAAGCCTTAAGGTACTTTTTCTAATTTAATCGGATTGAGTTAGTCCAATAGCACTAACGGATTTTGAAGCTGCAGGGGTGCTGGCTACGTTCAATCACATCGCCTGTCTATGCTCATGGGGATGATGAGCCATCCGTGGCTCTCACCAAAGGCCAGCCTACGGCTGTTCAAATTTTTCACTCACTTGCTGCCGACCTGCAACTCCACGTTGTTTAGGGATAGAACTGTTCATACATCGAATACTGTGACTAATTAAGGGATGATGATGATGGCTATTCCATACTAATGCGACCTGACTGACAAAAGGCATGTCGTTAAGATGTTGTATAACGACGGATTGATCGAGATGCTCAGTTAAAGATAACGGTACAATGGCGATACCAAAACCGGCTTGTGCCATGGTAATCGCGGTGCGTAGTTGTGGTGTGGCGTAAGGCCGAGCAATATGTACCTCAGCATTGTGTAACGCTGCCTCAATACGGTCGTACAACGCAGGACCTGTATCACGGGGAAACATCAACACATTTTCATGATGTAACTGAGCTAAATAAATGCTTGAGTGGACGGCTAAATGATGACTGACTGGGGTGACAGCGACAAAAGGATCATCAAATAAGATCAGTTGTTTGAGTGACTCACTGGCATAGCAAGGTAAACGCAGAAAAGCCAGCTCTAGACGCTGTTGTTTAAGTAACGTAACCAGCTCGGGCATTGAGTGTTCAACGGCAATTAAATGGAGAGTTGGGCACTGTTCATGCAATTGGCGGATATTCTCTAAAACGCTACGACTGCTCGCTGTTGAGGAGGCAAACCCGATGCGTAACTCTTGTTTTTCACCGCGCGCAATTTGTTCTAACTTTCGCTGACAGCACTCAACCTCTTGCAAAATGTGCTGCGCATCATGATAAAACTCTTCCCCAGCGGCAGTAAGTTCAACTCCGCGAGATAAACGTTTAAATAAGGCAATGCCTAACTCATCTTCTAATTTTTTGATCTGTTGACTCAGCGGTGGTTGGGCCATGCCCAACTGTTCAGCCGCGCGGGTAAAATGCTTAGCCTTAGCAACCGCGACAAAATATTTCATATAGCGAAATTCCATGGTTCATCCATATTTTTTTTATATCAAAATAAATCTTTTTTATATTGGATTTGTTGTGCGCATGAAGTCAATCTAAATATACGCTTTGGTTCATATTAGGGTTGAATGATGCAACGTTTTATCTCTGCGGTCTGTTCTTGTCCTCAGCAGATTGCACAACAATTTTCTCACTATCAGCAAGGCTCAGGAGAAGGAGAAATTTATCAAACTTCGCTGATGAGCGGCTTAATTGCCGGTGTTTATGAAGGTTCAACAACCATTGCCGAACTGCTTAAACACGGAGACTTCGGATTAGGGACATTTAATCAATTGGATGGCGAATTGATCGCTTTTGATCGTCAGGTTTTCCAACTGCACGCCAATGGTTCCGCGCATCCTGCTCAACTTGATCAAAAAACGCCGTTTGCGGTGTTTACTTTCTTTAAACCAGACATTGAATTACCCATTAATGACACGTTAACCCGTCAGGAAGTGCATCAGCTTATCGATCGCTTGGTGCCTAGTGACAATGTATTTTGCGCGATTCGGCTTGAAGGGGATTTTCCATTCGTCCAAACCCGCACCGTTCCTAAACAGCAGCGCCCTTATCGGCCGATGCTCGAAGCAATCAAACAGCAGCCCATGTTTCATTTTGAACATCAATCGGGGGTGATGGCGGGGTTTCGTAGCCCACGATATACCACGGGGATTAATGTCCCCGGTTACCATGAGCACTTTATTGATCAAGCGAGAACAGGGGGCGGTCATGTTCAAGATTATGTCGTTGCGTCGGGTTTTTTACAAATCGGTCGTGTGTCGCGCTTAGTGATTGATATGCCGGTATCAAGTGAGTTTCTTGGTGCTGATTTGATGCCAAAAGATCTTCATTCCGCCATCGAAGCGGCTGAAAAATAATCCACCATTCTGTCAGTCAAAAAGGAAAGGTTATGTCATCTCATCATGCCTTGCGCAATGGGGCGCAGTTAATTGCACAACAGTTAGAAACCTTAGGTGTTCGTTATGTGTTTGGTATACCCGGCGCGAAAATTGATCGGTTATTTGACGCATTTGAAGATACCCACATTCAACTGATCCCGGTCAGACATGAAGCCAATGGCGCGTTTATGGCGGGTATCATGGGCCGTTTAACCGGTAAAGCGGGAGTCACCTTGGCGACCTCAGGGCCGGGCTGTGGAAATTTAGTGACTGGTGTTGCAACGGCCAATGCCGAGGGCGATCCGATGTTGGCTATTGGTGGTGCGGTAAAACGAACTTACCAGCAAAAACAGACTCACCAGAGTATGGATACCGTGAGCATTTTTCGCTCGGTAACCAAATACAGCGCAGAGATCCAACATGTTGATGCGGCGAGTGAAATCATGGCTAATGCGTTTCGAATTGCCGAGTCTGGTCGTCAAGGGGCATGTTTTATTAGTGTTCCGCAAGATGTGTTAAGTGCTCAAACGAAAACCGATTTAGTCATCCCTCCCAGCTATCGCCCAACGGGCTATTCTGATTTAACGGCGGTTGAAGAGGTTGCCAATCGGATCAGTAAAGCACAGCGTTGTGTGGTGCTGCTTGGCCTACATGCAAGCGATCAAATGACCGCCTCTATGATCAGTCGATTTTTACAAAAAATGCAGTTACCGGTAGTGGGGACTTATCAAGCGGCAGGCGCGGTAGATATTAACTATTATCACCATTTTGCTGGCCGCGTCGGATTGTTCAATAACCAACCAGGAGATGTGTTACTGCAAGAAGCGGATTTAATCATCACTATTGGCTTTAACCCCATCGAATACGACCCAGAACTGTGGAATACGCGTCGTTGTCCGATTATCCATATTGATATTGAACCTGCACAGTTCCAACAGTATTACCAACCATGCATTGAAGTGGTTGGTCATATTGGAGCAACGTTACAAGCTCTCTGTACACAGATGACCGAATTTGCTTGTTTATCACCCAAGGCATTATCGATTTTAGAAGAAGTCACGCAGCAAAGGCATATTCTAAAAAACTATCCAATTAGGCAGCAAGCGGCGGGTTTTCATCCTCTGAGCTTGATTAAAATCATGCAGGCGATCATTACCCCCGATACGACCTTGTGCCTTGATATGGGGAGTTTTCATATTTGGATTGCGCGCTATTTAAGCTGCTTTCGAGCTCGGCAGATGTTAGTTTCGAATGGTCAGCAAACCATGGGCGTTGCGCTACCTTGGGCGATTGCCGCGAGCCTATTAAAACCGGGACATAAAGTGGTTTCAGTTTCTGGTGATGGTGGCTTTATGCAGTCGAGCATGGAGTTAGAAACCGCAGTGCGTTTAAGATGCAATATTGTGCATATTATCTGGGTTGATCATGCTTACAACATGGTCGAAATGCAGGAACAACAAAAATATCAACGCAGCTCGGGGGTAAAATTTGGCCCAATTGATTTTCAAGCTTACGCGCAATCGTTTGGTGCGCATGGATTTGCTGTGACCCAAGCGGATCAATTAATGCCTATCCTTCGCCAAGCCATGGAAGTCGAAGGGCCAGCAGTTGTCGCGATTCCAGTGGACTATTCAGATAACTACAAATTAATGCAGGCTCGTAGTGAGCAGCATCAAGATCCTATTTTTCAAATCAATCATGAAGGAGTTTTGCTATGAAAGGGTTAACCAATAAAGTCGCGATCATCACCGGTGCCGCTAATGGCATTGGTTTAGCGATTGCACAGCGTTTGTATGATGAAGGCGCTCAGTTGATGCTAGCTGACTGGGATCAAGAGCAATTGCTGAATGCTTTAGAGCATTTTGATAAGGCTCGTGTTGCCGCGCAGAAAGTAGATGTATCCGATGCCCAGCAAGTGACCGCCTTGGTTCAAGCCTGCGTTGAGCGCTTTGGTCAACTGGATATTTTAGTTAACAACGCGGGGATTCATATTCCCGGAACGGTACTGGAATGTAGCGTAGAAGACTGGCAGAAAATTTCGGCAGTCAATATCGATGGGGTGGTTTACTGCGCGAAATTTGCCTTACCAGAGTTATTGAAAACCCGTGGCTGCATTGTGAATACCGCGTCAGTTTCTGGTCTAGGTGGTGACTGGGGCGCTGCATTCTATTGTGCAACGAAAGGCGCTGTCGTCAATTTAACGCGTGCGATGGCACTAGATCATGGTTTAGACGGTGTTCGTGTTAATGCGGTATGCCCAAGCTTAGTGAAAACCAATATGACCAATGCTTGGTCGGATTCAGTGCGAGATAAATTTAATGAACGTATCCCACTAGGGCGAGCCGCTGACCCCAAAGAGATAGCAGCGGTAGTGGCATTTTTAGCCAGTGATGATGCTTCATTTATCAATGGTGTGAATTTACCGGTTGATGGTGGCGCGACGGCTTCAGATGGACAACCGAAAATCGTGTAACGTGTTAGTGGCGGTTGAGGACTATGTTGATATATCGGTGTATCTGCAACAAAGACGGATTTCATTATCAACGCGGCCTTGAATTTGTCTCATATTATCGGCACGTTACACGCAAAATGGCGACATAACACCATGAAGTATTTTGCTATGTGTCCAGAATGTTGATTGATCAGATATGGTTAAACTCCTCGCATAAAAAGCCCGCCCCGTGCCGGTCTCTTGATCACATTTCTAGATCAAGAAACCGGCACGGTACGGGCTTTTATGGTGCCTCAAAAATTAGAATTGATAAGCGGCGGATAATTTATAACTACGGCCTGGTTCTTTATCATCCAAGGTGAAACCTCGTGCTGCACCAAGACGTGATGCGTGAGAGGTATAAGTTTCATCGAATACGTTGTCGATACCGAAGGTCAGCACTAAGTTTGGTACCGTGTATGGCGTCCATTGCGCATAAAGGTTGTGCACATCGTAACCTTCTTTTTTCGCGCTACCTTGAACCACGTTATCTTCATCTAAGACGATAATAGAGTTCCAGCCAAATAGCGTATCAATTGAATCAGCTTGGTAGCTCAGTGTTAGCGCTATGCTGTCACCCATATCGGCACTGGTGTCATCCGCATTGAGTAATGGCCCGCCATTGGTTAAATCTTTGGTATCTGATCGAGCGTACGCAAGCTTTGTGCTCAAGGCTTGATAAGTGTAGGTGGTGCTAAGTTCAAAACCTTTCACTTCCACATCACCGACATTGCTGATGAGGTAATTATTGTCTGTACGAATATGGTCATTAATTTTGGTTTTAAATAGGGTAAGGTTTGTACCGATGAAGTGTTCGCCAAACTGTTTGTCAAAGCGTACACCTCCTTGCGTATTGAGACCAGTTTCTGCTTTGATGTTATCCGCTAGATAAGTAATATCTTGATAGCGAACAAAAGTCTCTAGTAGTTCTGGGCCTTTAAATAGTGAACGGGCATTGGCAAATAGAGTCCAATTGCTATTCACATCCCATTCTGTACCGAGTGACCAAGTTAACCGGTCAAAGTCTTTTTTACCGGTAACGGCCTTGCGTTGAAAGTCATCGAAGCGTAGGCCGCCAGTGAGTGACCAAGCCTCAGTGGCGTATAATTTATTTTCTGCAAATGCTGCGGTAGAAATCGTTGATTCTTTCATAAAGGATGTATTGCCATAGCTGGCTTTACTGGTTTGATCGATGTAGTCCATCCCGTAGGTAATTTGGTTACGAAGATTGGCCAGTTGATAATCTGACTGAAAGAGAGCATTAATACCCACATTGCGATTTGTGGCGGTATTGCGCGATACGCGGTTACTTGGCCAAGCGCCAGCCATCACGCTTTCATCACGATCGATTTTGGTTTGGCTACTGTAGAGCGTCACTTTACCTTGGTGTTGTGCTGTCTTCAGTTCATATGATCCAGTAATGGTATCGCGATCATAATGGGTTGGAATTAAACGATTTTGACTCAAACCTTCATTTGCGCTGCCCGCCATATCAGCTCGTGGCCGGTAATCACCTTCATCACGATACGCGTCATAAGCAAGCTGGAAACGGTGTCCATCGCTTGGCTCAAAACCGATTTTAGCAAGAACATTATAGGTATCCCCTTCAACACCAAAGGTTTTTTGACCATCACCCTCTTTGAAATCACCGCGGGAGATGCCTTGAACATATATCAGTGCATCGATAGTCTGATTCAATTGACCATAAACAGTCACGGAGCCTTGTCGGCTATTATTAGAAGAATAACCACCAAACACGCGAGTACCGAACGTTTCACTTCCTACCAACAAATCTTTGGCATTTTTGGTTTCAAAATAGACTGCGCCGCCAAGACCACTTTGAGTGACGGAGTTATTACCGACCTGAACGTTGGCAGATTTTAAAATATCAGGGTTCAAGGTTAAGTTACCGACATGGTGGAACATATTGGCATGTTGAGAAGCGCCATCGAGACGAATATCTAGATCGGTTTCACCCAAGCCACGAATATTGATTCGTTGATTCACTGAGTGTGTTCCTCCGACGTCGACACCTGGAATATCACGTAGCAAATCTGACATATGATCTGCTTGTTTGAGTGATAAATCATCGGTCGTCAGCGATTCTGAGCTGCTTGATACTTTGGTTCCCCAAACGACAATATTGTTCTGATCTGGTGCGGTTTCTTGTTGAGCAAGGGCGTGGGTTGATATTGCTGCGGTGATGGCAAGCCATAACGCTGACTTATTGCAAATATCCATACTGACTTTAGTCCTCAAAAATACAAATGATAATAATTCGCATGTATGTTAAATTGAGAGCCATCGAGAAAAAAGTTGAACAGATTATGCAAAATCGCACATCAGTTATGGAAAACAAGCACAGGCCTGCTCAGCAAGTAATACGACAAACGATTACTTTAGCGCGTCATGTCATCACCGATCAGGATGAGGTCATCATTGCTCAGCAATCCAATCAGCCCGTAATAGCGCGAGGTCGATTTATTGAATACACCAGCCCAAGCGGGTTTACCTTGCATGGCGGTTGTAGTCATGAACTGATTGATTGTGATGTGGTGACGACCAGTGCACCGGCCTTGGTGATAATCCTTTTAATGGAAGGAACGTTAAGTTTTGCTTATGACGATCTTAAGTTTAATTTGTCGGCTAATGTTGAGCCTCAAGCGTTGATGGTGAATGTATTGCAGCCTTGTATTTTCCATCGTCGCCTACATCAAGATATGCAAGTACGTAAACTCACCATCACCTTACCGCAGGACAAATTACAACCATTTGCAGTCCAAGAGTGCCCGCTGCATCATTTTATTCAACAAGATAAAGTATTCACGCATTTGATGCTGGCTACCGATAGCTGGCAAACTGTAGCGAACTTGCTTAATAAGCCTGAGTCGCAAACGCTCAGTTGGCATATTACCCGAGAGGCGATGAGTTGGCGATTGATCCAAGACGTCATGCTACAGTGCTCGCTAGCGACGGTTGATCATCGTTCAGCGTTACCTCGCGATGAGCCAACAGAAAGTGTCATTGACGATGTCCTACATTACATTGATCAGCATCTCTACGATGAGCTTAGCTTGGCTAAGCTTGCAGACCAACATGCGATGAGCGTCTCTACTTTGCAGCGAAAGTTTAAATATCGCCTTAATATGACGATGGCACACTACATCCGCCATCGTCGTCTGCAATTCGCGCGTCAGAAACTAGAACGCGGTTTAGTGACGATTACCGAGGCGGCTTATGAAGCAGGTTATTTACACCCATCCAACTTTACGGCAGCTTTTAAAAAAGCGTTTGGTTCTTCCCCTCAGGTTTTTCTTGAACAAACCCCATTTAGTACAAGGTGAGCGTAAGGCGTTCAACTTAATAAAACCGGTGCTCATGGGGATGATGAGAGCCATCGGTGGCTCTCATCAAAGGCCAGCCTACGGCTGTTCAAAATTGTGCCAGACAAATTTATCACTCATTTGCCGCCGACCTGCAACTCCACGTTGTTTGGGGATAGCAATAAAGCATTTAAATAATGCTTTACATCATAGACTATTTGATTAATAATAGCTTCGCTCTGTTGTTCAGAGTTATTAATGAAAAATAAAGTGTAGTAAAACCCTCAGAATATCTTCGTCACCGTTGCAATCCTCAGTGTTTCCCTTAGCTTCATCGTTACATTCAATAATTCAAGCTCAGTGCATCGCATTTTGCGGTATATTTTATGAATTTTAAATTAAGGGACACATATGTCTAATAAAACAACTGGTTTAGTAAAATGGTTTAACGAAGAGAAAGGCTTTGGCTTTTTAACTCAAGATAATGGCAATGCTGACGTATTCGTTCATTTCCGTGCTATTGCTTCTGAAGGTTTTAAAACCTTGACTGAAGGTCAAAAAGTTTCTTTTGATGTAGAGCAAGGCCAGAAAGGTCTTCAAGCTGCGAACGTTGTTGCTCTATAATCGTATTGTAGGGTGTTAATAAAGTAATTTTATTGGCACCCATATTGACTGCTATAATTTTATTTATACACACACCATAAAAATATTAAACATTTCTTACATCTACCTCTGTGTTTTTGTCGTTACGTTCCTTATTTTCTTCGTTGCATTATTATAAATAGATTTATTTTATTAAATATTTTAGAGCGAGCTATATAATTATATCGCTTTAAAATGCTTAAAAAGCTAAGGATGCTTATGTCTCGTTCTATTGGTCGTAAACGGTTTTGGTTTCAACAGCGATCACAACAAAATACCATGAATAAAAGTAAAAAAATCGAAGTTCATCAATGATTGTTCATTTCTTTGTTAATCAACATCACTGGAGTTCTGATATCCATCAATTAAATAGTGATGTATTGACTCGGCATGTTTTAGCTAAAGCCAATGTCGATACTTGTATTCATTTCACTTATTGTGAGCAAACTTGCAAAGGCGAAATAAAAAATACAAATAATCATTTAATTGGATCCTTTTCGGTTTGTTAGTGGCGTCAGGTTGACGAAAATTCGTCAGGCTTTACTGATGACATGATCAAGGCGTTTCGGTTGATAGGCAATTAACGGTTGCGACTCAATCGTAAAGGCCTCAGAATGGCCGCCTTTCGTGGCCATGCCACGTTGTTTATTTATATTACTATTGAGAATTATATATGAGTTTTACCTCGCTTGGTCTGTCTGCACCAATCCTGAAAGCAATTCAAGAGAAAGGATACGATACACCTTCTCCTATCCAACAGCAGGCGATTCCTGCGGTATTAGAAGGTAAAGATGTCATGGCGGCAGCTCAGACCGGAACAGGTAAAACAGCGGGTTTTACATTACCAATTCTTGAACGTTTATCGAAAGGCCCGCGGGTTCGAGGTAATCAAGTTCGCGCTTTGATTTTAACCCCAACCCGTGAATTAGCAGCACAGATCCAAGATAATGTTTTTATGTATGGACGTCATTTACCGCTCACCAGTGCTGTGGTATTCGGCGGAGTGAAGATTAACCCGCAAATGCTGCGTTTACGCAAAGGGGCGGATGTATTAGTGGCCACGCCGGGACGTTTGATGGATTTATATCATCAAAATGCGGTGAAATTTGATCAGTTAGAGGTTTTAGTCCTCGATGAAGCCGACCGTATGTTGGATATGGGGTTTATTCGTGATATTCGTAAAATCTTAGCATTACTTCCAGAAAAACGACAAAATTTACTCTTTTCTGCGACGTTTTCCAGCGAAATTCGTCAACTGGCGAAAGGGCTTGTAAATAATCCGATTGAAATTTCAGTTAGTCCAGCGAACTCTACGGCCAGAACCGTTGAGCAATGTATCTATCCTGTTGATGTAAAAAAGAAAGCACCAATGTTGGTGAAATTAATTAATGATGGGAATTGGCAGCAAGTTTTGGTGTTTATGCGCACCAAACACGGTGCAAACCGCCTTGCAACTTATCTAACTGAGCAAGGGATTACCGCGGCGGCGATTCACGGAAATAAGAGCCAAGGCGCTCGTACTAAAGCTTTGGCGAACTTTAAATCTGGTGAAGTGCGGGCATTAGTGGCGACAGATATTGCTGCTCGTGGCATCGATATTCCTCAGTTGCCGCAAGTGGTCAATTTTGAACTGCCTAATGTTGCCGAAGATTATGTGCACCGCATTGGCCGAACGGGCCGAGCTGGTGAAGTCGGTAAAGCGATTTCCCTTGTCTGCGCGGTAGAAGCTCCAGAATTATTTGCCATTGAACGTTTAACTCAAACGTTACTAACTCGGATAACGCTAACTGGTTTTGAACCCGTGAATGCATTGCCAGAGTCCAAATTAGATACGCGTGCGAAAAAACCTAAAAAACCGAAAAAGTTGAAAAATCTCACCTCTGTATTGCCAGAAGTGAAATCGGCGCAAGGTACGCCAGAGGGGAGAAAAAACCGGACTAGCCAGCCTGAGCGCCGTCATACTCCGAGAAGCGCAATAAAGCCGAAGTTTCAGCGAGGTTCTGGAGACACCAACCGCCGTGTTCAACCGAGCCGTGAAGCCTCTTAGTTTTTTAGACACGAATCTCGATTTTTATCCCTCTCCTGTCTCGAATGTATTAATCTTATGGATGAGTTTTTAATTCAGGATTGTAAAGAATATGAAAAAATACACACAACTGGCAGTGGTGCTGGGCGTATTGATGAGTGGCAGTAGCTATGCAGCAAATATGGTGGCTGATGCGAGAGGGAATGCAATGGGAAATACTGGGGTAACAACCTCTAATTACTTATTAGCGCCTTTTTATAATCCCGCGCTGACGGCTGTTTATCAAAGTCGAGATGATTTTGGCGTATTGTTGCCTGCGGTAGGGATTAATCTGCGTGATAGTGATGATAACCTGTCAACGATTGATGATCTACAAGATACAATCAAAGCGTTTGAAGCCGGGGATATATCACCTGCGAATCAGGCCCGCTTAAGTCGTTACTTAGATGAATTAAGCACCAATAAACCTTTTGCGGTATCGGGTGGTTTGGGGGTTGCAGTCGCGATTCCGATGAATAAAATATCGCTGAATTTTTTCTCGCGTGGTTATGTGGAAATTCAAGCCGATGCGCAGATAAGTCAGGATGCTGATATCGAAGATCGTTACCAAAATTCTGCGGTTGACTTGATGGCATTCGGTTATTCCGAATATGGTCTTGCTCTAGCCAAGACAATAACCTCGCGTGGCCATCATTGGGCTGTCGGTATTTCTCCAAAAGTTCAACAGCTTAAAACGTACCATCAAACGTTTAGTGTGCAAGATTTTGATCTTGACGACTATGATCAGAGTGAGGTGAGCAAAAGCGCCTTTAATCTTGATTTAGGGGTGGTTTATTTTAAAGACAATTATCGCGCGGGTATTGCGGTAAAAGATCTCTTTAGTCAAACCATCGCAACTTTTAACGATCAGAGTCATTATAAACTCGATACTCAAGTGACCATTTCTGGTGGCTATGTATCGGATTTTTTCACCGCAGCTATTGATATGGATGTGACCAAGCAATCACGCTTTGAGGGAAAAATCGATGATACTCAGTTTTTGCGTTTCGGTGTCGAGGGTAATGCATGGGGTTGGGCACAATTGCGCGCAGGGTATGAAGTTGATCTACAAGATAATTTAGACAATACGGTTACCGCGGGGATTGGTTTTAGCCCGTTCAGTGTGGTTCGTTTTGATCTTGCAGGAAATTACGCGGGTAAAAACCAGTTGGGTGCCGCCGCTAATATTTCATTTACCTTTTAAGCGGCTGAGCGACTAGCTTAACAAAGCCACTAGATTAAAATGGCCCAAAGCCGCTGGTGTATACCTTAACGGCTTTGGGCCGAACACTTCAAACTTTCTCTGGTCGGTTATCCCTCATTCCTCATTTTGGGGTATTTTATTTTCGCGCTTTATCTATCATTTGATTAATAAACTGATAATGATTTTTCACTTCATCACTCACATGTCTCGATATGCGCATTTTACGAATTGCGTTGAGTTGAGCTAAGGCTTCAGATCGAGTCACAAAATCATGTTCACTTCCACTTTCTGGATCGAGATTCGCGATTACAATCAAGCGCTGTACATAACTGACTTGTAACATTTGGCTAATGGTATTGACCTGTCTTGCATCGACAAAAATAGCCTGAGTTAACTCACTCAGCATTTGATTCACAGTGTATTGATTACCATACAATTGGCTATCACTCAGACGCATCGTGACGCTCGGATGCAGTAAATGATCGAGAATTATTTGCTGCATCACAAATAAACGCTGGTGAGGTTTTGGATCTTCATTCATATTGTATCGTTCAAAGCCGCGTCGTTGCGGTTGCATATAATTGAGCAGCGGCATCATTTCTTGCAAGACATCAGGGGCAAAAACATAGCGTGCTAAGGTGCGCATCGCCCGTTGTTGCTCGGCGAGCGGTACCGGGGTAAACGGTTTGACGGCAGATTGTTGTCCAACCACTGCTCGTTCGACATAAATACCGCCAATATAGCGCGAAACCACATTAGCCTGATTAAGGTAGTGGTCAAATAACACATTAGCGCTGCTTAATAGTTGCTGATGGGATTGGCCCGCTACCCGGGTTGTTTGCAACAGTTGAGGATAAGTCTGTTTAATTAGCTCAAAACGTTGCGTGGCATAGGTAATGGGATCTGAGCTATGTGCGCCAATCATTGCGCGTGGGTCGATATGTACTCCAGGTAAACGCATATCATCTGCGTCGTTAGCAAATGCCAATTCAGGTTGATGAGAACGTTGGAGAATACGCTCTAAACGTTGAGATTCTTGCTCAGCATCAGCCAGTGCGGGTGAGTAACCATATTCAATCGCCCAAATATCGTAAGGCCCGGGTGAGTAACTGTAATAATCACCTTGAACAATACCCACTGGTGCTAAGTTAATCGGTGCGTAATCCATGACTGATCCAGATAAGACCCCTTTAGTGAGCGATTTATCATGAATTTGGGTATTATCCCATAATGAATGGGCTTTCATATTATGGCTTAGCCCAAGAGTGTGACCAATTTCGTGCATCACCAAATGACGTAAACTTTGCTGTAAGCGCTCATTATTGGCAAACTGTTCCCCGCTAGGCAAGCCATACGTTGCGTTTGCCATCAGCAAACCTTGATGTAAAGAATCAGCCGCAGAGCAATGTACCTGTGGCCCGTTAACCATGTGAGAGGGCGATGATTTTAGTGGTGCAAACACTTGCCCTGTTCGCCAAACGTTAGTCAAAAAGGCATGTTCTAACATAATGTTAGCTGCAATAATCTCACCCGTTAAAGGATTGGCCAGGGAAGGGCCGTAACCGCCAAATGATGGTTGAGGTGAAGAGGCCCAACGCAAGACATTATAGTTAATATCCCCAGCTTGCCACTCAGCATCGTCAGGTTGTTCTTTAACGACCAGAGCATGTTTAAACCCGGCAGCTTCGAACGCGATATTCCAGCTTTCTACACCTTGACGAATGGCGTCTCGCCATTCATAGGGGGTGGTATTTTCTATCCACCACACGATCGGTTTGACCGGTTCGGAGAGCGCTTGTTCGGGGTGTTTTTTCTCTAAGTGCCAGCGATTAATGACATCGCCATAAGGTGCCCAACTGCTCTCCGTCATTCGATCAAACGACTGTGTAAAGTAGCCTATACGAGCATCATCGGCACGGGGTTGATAATTATTGTCTGGTAAAGCAATTAATGAATGCTGGAGCCGAATCTGAGTGATCCGCGCATCGGCTTGTGCGGTAGAGTAGTGCTGTGGCTCATTGTTCAAAAACACGTAATCTACCACGATATCGACATTACGTGGGTAGATACGTTCAGCACTAAAACGTGAGCGATGCTCAAGTAGATCGCCCATTATAAAACCTTGTTCTATTGAATGGTTATCTAATGTTGGGGTCAGTTTATGCAGCGCATCGCTAATGAATAATCGATCAGCACTGAGTAAAATATTTCCCTCTTCTTCGGCGATAATGGGCAAGGTTGCCAACGTAGCTTGACTAATATTGGCGTTAGCTGCACGAGAGAGCGGATGATTCACGTCAAATTGAAAGCGAGGATTTAATGCCACGATATCAATTCTATCAAAATAGCGACGAAACTCGATGATGCGGGTTTGACGATAGTTGCCCCGGAAATGTCCCGTTTCGACAATACCATCTAGGCTTTGGGCGAGATAAATCATCGGATGATGGAGTTGTGATTCGTGGATAGAAAACAAGGTTTCACCGGTAATTTGATCGCGATAAAAGTTAAGAAAACCCTCCTTATGGCTCATGGTTTCTACAATATTGCGATAGCTTAGTGAGTGAGCATCTGGCGGGGGGCTTGCTGACACAGGAAATGAGATCAAGAGCGCACTGGTGAGTAGTGCAACGACAGTTTGTTGACGAAAATGCATTATCATGCGGAACGATCCTTTATTATTGGAGATAATTCTCCCCATTTGATGCACTAGCAATTTGGCTTGTTACTCAGGTTGACACTTACGGGACTTGATACGGGCCAAGCCATCGATAAGGAAGGACAACGCCTTCCTTATTCGATATATTAAAGGGAAATAAATAAGCCAGCTAAACAGGCACTCATTAAGTTAGCAAGTGTACCTGCGACAACGGCTTTTAAGCCCAAGTTTGCGACTTCTGCGCGGCGCTCTGGTGCCATCACCCCTATAGAGCCTAATTGGATAGCGATTGAACCGATATTAGCAAAGCCGCATAACGCAAAAGTAATGACGACTTGGGTATAGCTTGATAGCGTTTCTCTTCCTTGAATAAAATCAATAAAAGCAACAAATTCATTCATAATGACTTTTTGCCCGATGTAAGATCCAGCCTGTACCATTTCATTCGCTGGTATTCCCAAGATCCAAGCGAGAGGGGCAAATACATAACCCAATAATAATTGTAACGTGATGCCTTGCATACCGAATAACTCGGCAAAGCTTTCCAGCCCAGTATTGACCATCGCAATGACACTGACAAAAGCGATTAGCATGGTACCAACCGCAACCGCAACCTTCATACCATTCATCGCGCCACTAGCTAGCGCATCAATGACATTACTTTGTTCACTACCATCAATGTGTACGTCCGTTTGATCGCCGGGTTGTTCGGTTTCCGGCACGATTAATTTGGCCATCAATAAGCTACCCGGTGCAGCCATAAAGCTTGCGGCAATCAAATATTTCAATTCGATGCCTAAGCCAGCATAACCACCAAGCACACTCCCTGCTACAGAAGCCATGCCGCCCGTCATAACGGCAAACAGTTCTGAACGTGTTAATTTAGGCAGAAAAGGTCGTACTAATAATGGTGATTCGCCCTGTGATAAAAAAATATTACCTGTCGCCACTAACGATTCCGCTTTACTGGTTCCTAAAAAGCGCTGTATGCCGCCGCCTAACCAAGCGATCACTTTCTGCATAATGCCTAAATAATAAAGTGCAGAAATTATGGCGCTAAAAAAGATAATGATAGGTAATACCCGAATCGCAAAGATAAAACCGGTATTGGCTAAGTCACCAAAGAGAAAAGCGATTCCGACATCGGCAAAGCCGAGTAGGCTAGCGACACCTTGGCTCAATGCACCTAGAGCCGCTTGTCCCCATGGGAAGTAGAGGACTAGTGCAGCAAAACTAATCTGGAGTAGTAAGGCGCGTGAAACGGTTTTCCAATTAATAATCGAGCGTCGTTCAGACAGCAGGTACGCTAAAGCAAGCAGTACTAGCATGCCTAGTAAGCTAAAAAGAATATTCATAATAGTTTTCGATGAGTTGTGTCAATAAAAAGGGAAGAGTTGCGATAGAAATAAAAGTGGAGAAACAAGCAACGGCACTGACTTGCAGTGAAGGATAAATAAAAGACCCATGCGGTCGCCTTTGTTTGTTCATAAAGCACCTTTACAAGCAATGTTAACGAGCCGGTCCCCTCCTAGGGTCATTCACTATTCCATATGACAGCTTGTATTGGTGAGTTCGGATAACCACCGAGCGCGGAGTATAGCGGTATAAGAGGTGACTTTCATCACATTTATTCAGTAATGAAAATCACTATTACTTTTTCTATTTGACGGTGCGGCAGTATTCGCTACGTCCATTGGTCTCCATCCTATGGTGACTTAAATCTATAGAGACGGGTTTAGGAGCGGTACTTTGTAACTTATTAATTAACGTTATTTAGGCATATTGATGGGAAGAGATCGGGTAACAAAGTATTTGGCTGAAGAGGAATGAATAACAGCGTGGTTGTTTGTTTTTTGTTAAAGAATTTGTGTTTTTTTAAGTCTTTACTTTATTATCACCGTTGTGTGGTGAAGAATAAAGATTCATCAGGTGGTGTAAAATGGCATGATTCGCCTCAATGATATTCAGTTCACCATAAAATCGATGAATAGAACCTTAGTCAAAGGAGTGCAGGTAATGCCGACTTATGAAGTGAATTTTGATGGTTTGGTTGGGTTAACCCATAATTACGCTGGGCTGTCATTAGGTAATCTCGCCTCTACAGCGAATCAACATGCAGTGGCAAATCCTCAGTTGGCGGCCTTGCAAGGGCTGAAAAAAATGAAAGCACTGGTCGATATCGGATTTAAGCAAGGGGTGCTTCCTCCACAAGAAAGGCCCTGCATCAATAGCTTACGTTTGCTTGGCTTTTCTGGCACTGATGCGCATATTTTAGGCCAAGTCGCAAAAAAAGCCCCGTACCTTTTAGCAAACGTGAGTTCGGCATCGGCGATGTGGGTTGCGAATGCTGCAACAGTTTCTCCATCTGCTGATACGCAGGATAATAAAGTTCATTTTACGGTGGCAAATCTCACCAATAAATTTCATCGTTCGATAGAGGTAGAAACGACGAGACAAGCCTTACAAGCGACGTTTCGAGCAAAAGAACACTTTGTGCATCATACACCACTACCTTTGCAGGCGCAGTTTGGTGATGAAGGCGCTGCCAACCATAATCGTTTATGCGCTGATTATGGTAAACCGGGGGTTGAAGTTTTTGTGTATGGACGGCAAGCATGGGGAGGGAGTGTTGAGCCCCGCTATTTTCCCGCGCGTCATACTCGTGAAGCGAGTGAGGCGATTGCTCGCCTACATCAATTGGCGGATGAACATTGTGTGTTTGTACAACAAAACCCACAAGTGATTGATCAAGGCGTCTTTCATAATGATGTGATTGCCGTGGCCAATGGCCCAGTGCTTTTTTATCATCAGCATGCATTTCTTGATAAATCACGTGTATTTGAGCAAATTACTCGCCAATTAAGCCAGTTTGAATGTCAGTTTGTGCCGATTGAAGTACCAAACCATACCGTCTCCGTTGAGGAGGCCGTGAGGACTTATTTGTTCAATAGTCAGTTACTGAGTAAAGTTGATGGAAAGATGTTGATGATTGTACCAGAGGAGTCTCAGCAACATACGCGTGTTTGGGCTTATTTAAATGATTTAGTTAGCAGCGGTGGCCCGATTAATGAAGTAAAAGCGTTTGAT
The DNA here is from genome assembly GCF_013048485.1 of Vibrio sp. 1-1(7). NCBI lineage: Bacteria > Pseudomonadati > Pseudomonadota > Gammaproteobacteria > Vibrionales > Vibrionaceae > Vibrio > Vibrio sp. 1-1(7). The sequence goes on from NZ_VHSP01000002.1 coordinate 288,644, forward strand.
TTAAGAGAAAGTATGGCAAATGGCGGTGGGCCAGCTTGTTTGCGGTTAAGGGTAGTACTTAATCAACAAGAATTGGCAGCCACTAATCCAAATACTTTGCTGGATGATCATCTCTATCACTCGCTAACCCGTTGGGTGAAAAAACATTATCGAGATCGATTAACGGAAGCTGATCTCGCTGACCCTGTATTACTTAACGAGAATCGTACCGCTTTGGATGAATTGACTCAATTGATGGACTTAGGCTCCCTTTACCCATTTCAGCGTGATTAATTAAACGGAAGCATCACGAGAGAGTGTCTCACTATTGATACTTTTGTTGATTTTATTGCTAGGGAAGGGGATTAAAATGGAAACAACCTCTCAAAAATGTTGCTCTGCTCTAAGATAAATAAACCGGTTTACATGATTTGCGGCGCAGTTAACAGAGCAGTACATAAGCCATTGAGTTACCGTGTGCTATTTTCTAATTTTATAGCAAGGTCACTTGATTTAGGCGCCCACCATGCTTTCTCGAACGCTCTCTAAACCGCTTTCGGCTTGTCGAAATTATCGCATGCTGGCTGACGTTATGTTTTCCTTTTTACAGCAACAACTTTTACCCCAGGCGATATTGGTCTTTTACCCTCCATCGGTCACTCAGCGTTTTGAATGTTTGTTTAAATTAGGGCAGCCTTTAGAGGTCACCCATTACCCAGACGACTTTTGGACTTGGGCTGCTCAGTTTGATTCATCGGACTCACTGATCCCCTTTGCGACCAATCCTTGCCAATGGAATTATAAACAACTGATTGCTGAAGAAACTTACTTATTTACGTTAGATAACCATAATGAGCGACGTGCCTACCTTGTGTTAGAAGGCGTTAATGAGCAGCGTGTCGCTCAGATGATGGCTGCGGGAGAGTTAGAGTGTCTGCACTTGCTGGCCGCTCGATGGCAGTGTATTCGAGCAGAAACAGACGCGGCAACCGAATTTAAACTGCGTGATCGACGAGAAGCCAAATATCGAGATGAAATTACTGCGCGGGAAGCATTCATTGAGAATATGAAGTGTGTCCATCAACTTGCGATCACTTTATCCAATCCGGAAAATTTGGATGCACTTCATCGGGCTGCCGTTGAAGCAGTTAGGGATAAGCTAGGTGTTGATCGGGTCGCTTTTTTTTTACTGGATATGAAAAAACGCTGCTTTAATGGAACCTATGGAACCTATGGAACCTATGGAACCTATGGAACCAATGAGCAAGGTGTCACCATTAGTGAACATCATAGCCAATACGACCTACATCAATTAGAAGCACGCTACATTGAAGCGATTTCAGATGGGCATTCTACACTCGTTATTGTCGATGACGCGCCACTCTATACTGACGGAGCCGTCGTTGGGCAAGGCTGGAACGGTATGTTATTGCTTCGTGATGGGGAAGAGGTGTTTGGTTGGTTAGCCATGGATAATTTTATTCATCGTCAGCCCATTAGTGATTATCAAAAACAGATGTTGGAATCGTTTTCTTCTTTACTGGCTCAGATTTACCTACGTAAACGGCAAGAACAGAATATTCGTATCTTACATGCCAGTATGGTCGAACTATCACGTTGCTTAACGGTGAGTGATGTATGTAAAACCGCCGTTGCTTTTGCGATAAAACGGATGGGAATTGATCGCATGGCGGTTTTTTTAACGGATGAAAAATGTCATACCTTACAAGGTACATGGGGCACTGATATTCAAGGAAATATTGTCGATGAACGGTATTTTCGTACCTCAGCGCAAGACAATGAAATCGTGCTTTTAGCTAAAGCTTCTCCTAATGAAGTGGTATTTAAAGAATCAGCGCCGATTTATCATGACAATAACATCGTTGGATTCGGCTGGACAGCGATGACCATGCTAACAGATAACGACGTACCACTGGCTTTTATATCGGTTGATAATTTAATTCGCCGCTCTCCTTTAACTTCTCAGTTAAGGGAGGTGATTCGTATGTTTGCTTCAAACCTGACCGAAGTATTGATGCGAGCGAAAGCACAGCAAGCAATCAATGAGTTAAATGCAAACCTTGAAAAGGAGATCTATAACCGCACTCGAGAGTTGCAGAAAGCGAATGAAAAGCTGGAACGATTAGCGAAAATGGATCCTTTAACGCGGTTAGGTAATCGAAGAATGCTGACGCATTTATTGGAGCAAATCTGTGAGCAGTATGATGTGCAGCCCGTTGATTATGGCGTTATATTACTAGATATTGACCATTTTGGTTTGTTTAATAACCACTATGGACATTTAGAGGGTGATATTGCCCTGATGCGTATTGGTAAAATTTTAAGCCAACACACTCAGTCAGATGGCGAGCAATTTTGTCGTATCGGGGGAGAAGAATTTGTCTTATTACTGGTTGGACATAGCGCACAAAAAGTACATCAATTGGCAGAAAGTATTCGTGCAGCGGTTGAACAGGAAAGCATTCCACATTGTGCTAGTCCCGATGGTTCTTGGTTAACCATTTCTGTTGGTTATTGTGTGGCTAACTTCCCAGCCAGTGAAATTCAATTTGAGCGTATGTACGCCCAAGCAGACAAAGCACTCTATCAAGCAAAGCATCAAGGCCGTAATCGTGTTATTGGTGAAACTTTGCTCACCTCATCGGCGCTTGATGCCGCTTGTCTACCAATCTCAAATCAACCTGATCGGTAATATTTTACGCTTTCTCTCACGCTCATCTTCTTTAATTTGATCGCATTTTGTTGGATAAAGAAGCTACAAATGTTTTGCTCATTGTCCTCAATGATGATGGCTGAGAATCATAATTTCGCTAAGGGGTGAGTCGATTGGCTCTGTCGTTGTGCCTGCTGACGATGAATTTGATTAATCGCTTGTTTTAATTGTTCAATATTTGCAGTTTGGCCATTCGCAGAATAAAGCTGGGCATGGTATTGCTGAAGTGCCTGTTGAAGCGATATTTTTTCAGCGTTGCTGAGATCTAATGTCTCCATCCATGTTTTTACTGCATGACTGATCATGATCCCGTCTTGTTGTGCTAACGCCTGCTGTAGCCGTTGCCAGCTAGAGTTTGATGGCGCAATGATCGGGTTTGTCGCTGTGCGATCCTGTGTAGTGGATGAGTGTAAACGCCAAGCAAGGAATGCTGTCATTAGCCAGAGTAGAGCAAAGAGCATTGTTAAGTAAGGCCACCAGCCTGAGTCTTGGACAAGATTCACCGAGCTAGAGGACGGTTGTTCTGAGTTGATGGGTAAGATGCTTACTTCTTCATTCTCTGCGACGATTAAGGTTAAGCCTGATGCTCGAGAAACCTGTTGCTGTTTGGTTTCGGTATTCCACCAATTGACAGTAATTTCTGGCAAGGTCACTTCGCCAGGTTGGCGTGGAATTAACACGTGTTTTACCGTCATAACGACTTGACCATTCTCTTGAGTGGTCAATTGCGGTTTTTCTTCATACACGCGTACTGCGTCTGGATAAGAGACGGTTAATTTAGGCAGTTGTTCTGGGCTTAATCCAGTCACTTGCATGGTTATTTGCCGACTGATTGTCTCTCCGACTTGAAGGGAATAAGGTGATTGTTCAATCGGCGCGCCTTGGCTATCTTGCCACTGTTCCGTCAGAGTGAGCTGAGAGGTAGGCAGCCAAGCACCTTGATAATCAGCTGGCTTATCTTCTACGGTTATTGCATAGGTTTTGGGCGTGGTCTTAAAAGGGATGATCCGAGTGGCGTTATCATAGTGATTACCATAAATAAGTGAGCCTTGGAATATGGCCTCGGTTAAATGAAATTGTCCCGCTTTCTCTGCCGTTAGGCGAAAATCTTGTTCTAGCACAGTCACTTCCACTCCCCCTAGCACGGTTTGGTATTGCTTGGTTTCGTTAGCTTGAGTGATCGTCATTCCTTCAACAGAGGGAGGTGTCAGTTGAGGGTTTTGCAGCCGACGTACCTCGGTTTTGATCAGCAATCGAATATGCAACAGGGCGCTTTCTTGTGGATAAAGCTTATCTCGTGAAAGATGACTGTGCATCTCAATGAGTTCATCGATATTGGGTGCTTGTTGATCAACGGTGACTTGGATGGCAATGGGTTGAGTGGTTTGTCCATCCAGCTCAAAACTGGGAATAGTCAGGATACCGAGTCGATTAGCGGCCAGAGAAAGAGTCCATTCACTATGCTGGCTGCGTTTGCCATTCATGATATTTACTGAAGAGGTAAAACTAGGGCGACTGGTAAAAAAGTCGTTGTCCAGTTCGTGAAAATCAATCGCATCCGCTGTCGAGGGTTGATCACTAACGATGCGCAGTTGAAAGACCTCATTTTGTATCACTTTGTTTTTACTGACAGTGGCATATAAGGTGGCCGCATGGACAGACAGACTTAGCATACTTAGTAATACGATTAGCCAAAGAGCAAATCGACGTTGTAACAATTTAATCATTACCACTTTTTACCTTCTGTTGTTGGAGCCGGTTTATTTTTTGCTTGCAGATAAAGTTGTGCGCGTAGCAAGCGGCTCGGGTCACGGGTACTTTCCACTTGTTCAAGCTTTCGCATTTGAGGATCGACATCTTGAGTGCTGCCCTCACTAGGCTCTGGGGTTGTATTGATATACTTGCCCTTGTTTTCTTGGGAGTTCTCCGGTTTAGCTTCCGCTTGTTTCGTATTGTACTGTTGATTTTTTAATTCATCGCTCTGATCCATCTGCGACTGCTCATTTAATGCGCTTTGAGCTTGTGATGATGGATCGTGTTCTGTGGGCCGTGAAGGTTGAGATTGGTCTACGGCTTTTTCCGCTTTATGTGCTGGATTATCCGATGAGGAAGAAACGTCTTGACCTTGCTCTTTACCCGATGAAGACTTTTGTTGCTGTTGCTGTTGCTGTTGCTGTTGCTGTTGCTGTTGCTGTTGCTGTTGCTGTTGCTGTTGCTGTTGCTGTTGCTGTTGCTGTTGCTGTTGCTGTTGCTGTTGCTGTTGCTGTTGCTGTTGCTGTTTCAATGCCTGCTCAACCTCAGCGAGGTTATGCTGAGCATCTTGATGATTGGGATGGTTTTTGAGTATGGTTTGGTAACCTTGGGCGGCTTTTGCTAACTGGCCAGCTTGCGCGTAGGCATTTGCTAGGTTGTATTGGGTTTGCTCATCTGGGTTGGCAATGCCTTCCCAGCTATCGATAGCGGCTTGGTAATTTCCCGCTTGGTAATGCGCCGCGCCTTGCCATGCTGGTGAGGTAAAGAGTGTCGCGGCAGCATCATAATCGCCTCGCTGGTAGGCTTGCCACGCCTGTTGATCTTGATTTAACCAAGCAGAGGCATGAGCAGGATTAGGAACGGCAGTGCTACCAATACAGAGTAGGAGAGTGAATAGAACACCGCGCCGAAAGAGCAAGAGGGCAGGGATAATTAACAGCCCTACCAGCCAATAACCATTATTGATGGCATCGGTTATCTGAGCAGTATCCGAGCGTTGCTTGATCTCAGTTTTTGGGGCATCAGTAACACGCAGAATATTTTGTACATCTTGATCATCATTACGATAAGCGACAAAATGACCTCCCACTTGTGAGGCGAATGTTTGCATCGCAATCATATCGGTTTTTGCTATCACAGGTTGCTGTTTCTCGTCTTTTAGTAGGCGGCCATCATTTAATGTGATTGGTGAACCATTGGCACTTCCGATTGCCCAGAGGGTCAATCGCCACGGCGTTCCATTGAGGAGGGTTTGGATCGATTGGCTTTCTTGTGCCGATAAATCATCCGCGACCAGAATAATATCCCCTGAAGCTAACTGCGCTTGCTTTAACATGTCTATCGCAAGTTGCACACCTGCTGCTGCATTTGCCCCAGGAAAGGGCATGATATCTGGTGACAAGTTTGGTAGTAGATTGGCGATTGTTGCCGTGTCTGTGGTTAAGGGGCTAATGCTATAAGCATCGCCAGCATAAGCGACTAACCCCGTATTGCCTTCTTGCCAGCTAGCGAGTAAATCTAATACTTTGTAGCGAGCCTGAGAGAGTCGGTTCGGTTTAAGATCACTGGCATACATCGATAATGACATATCCATGACCACAACTCGACCAGCACTATTGGTATAGCTGGGTCTGGTTTGTTTTTCAAAGCTAGGCCCAGCTAAGGCGAGTGTGGTGATTAGCCAACAAAAGCTTACCCCTGTCAGCCAAAGGTGGTGATGCCGTTTATGGCTAACGCCCAACGCTTGTGCCAAGTGAGGGGCAATTAATGACTGACCAGGAGAGCGATAAAAGAGCCAGCCTAATAGCCCAGCTAAAGGCAGCAAGGCCCACAACCAAACAGGATAGAGAAACATAAAATCAACCATACTGTCTCCTTACAATCATTAATACCACGGAAAACAATAAAGCAGCAGCCAGTGGATAGTGAAACCATTCACTTTGTGGACGCCAAGTTTGGGTTGCTTGACTCAGTGGTTCTAACTGATTGATGGTGTCATAAATCGTTTGCAGCTCTTGTTGATCACGGGCTCGAAAATATTGGCCACCGGTTAATTGAGCGATTTCTTGTAACGTTTTTTCATCCAGATCCTCTGCGGTATTAACGCGGCGAGTCAGCAGAAAATCTCTGATCGTCATTTCACCAGCGCCGACCCCAATTGTATAGATGGTGGTACCATAGTGTTTTGCGATCTCAGCGGCTTCAAGTGGATCTAATACTCCAGCATTATTGCTGCCATCACTGAGTAAAATCATGACCCGCTGCGGAGCGTCACTGTCAATAAAGGTTTTTGTGGCAAGTCCAATGCCATCACCTATCGCGGTTCTGGTTCCAATTAATTTTAAGACCGCTTGATTTAATTGCTGTGTAATTGTGGTGCGATCGAAGGTCAGAGGAGTCTGCAGGTAAGCATGGTCAGCAAAGAAAATCAGCCCTAATCGATCTCCCTGCCGTTTAGCAATAAAATCACTGAGTACCTGTTTGACGGCTGTGAGGCGATCCACATATTCCTTTCCGAGTTGCATATCTTGCTGATTCATAGAATAGGAAAGGTCAACAACCAGCATCACATCTCGTTGTTGAGTCGTCACCGATATAGGGTCTCCATACCAAACTGGGCGAGCAGCCGCGATAATTAGGCAGACCCACATGGCGATGACGGGGCCTTTTATCCGCCACTGCTGTTGGCTTGCAGCATGGCTATCAGTTGGTAAATAAGCGAGTGGAATCGCCGCCTGTTGTGGGAGCGGCGAGACAAAATGATAGACCAAAACAGGTAATGGAAGTAGTAATAAAAACCACCACCATAAAAACTCAATATTTGCCAAGGTTCCTTAAACTCCTCTTTTTCGGTGGCAATGCCTCACTGATCCACAATTGGCAGTCATTAATTAACTGATCGGGATGAGTCACCGGTGTTTTTTGATATAACGCTTGCTGCCATAGGGAGACATTAGGTACAAAGCGCGATTGACCTAATTGGGTATCTAAAAAGGTGTACCATTCATGGCCCGTCAATGGTGCGATGTAGTCTCGTGGGTAATAGCAAAGTGCTGTTTGTCTGAGTAACTCCATGGCTGCAGAGGGTGTTTGATAGCCACTCGTTTGACAAAGTAGGCGTAGAGCCGTTTTTTGGGGAGCGAGACGTTTTTTTCTCCATATTAGTAGTGCAATCATCACTAGGCTGATGATAAAAATCACCGCTAGGCTGGCCCACCACCCCCAGGCTAAAGGCCACCAAGAAGGTTGAGTCGGGAGGTGGAGTGGATTAAGGCTTAAAGTGGCTGACGGTTCCTGCATCGGTTTAGAGTCCAGATAATTGTTGCAACAAAGGCCGATCACACAAGAGTGAACGGTAGTCCATTGCCTGAGATTGGCTCAATGATTTTAGTTTTACTTTTTGAGATTCAAAGGATTTTTTGATGCCTAACCGTGTATTATTTGCTGAAAAGTTGAGCCAGCGCGTCTGTTGTTCATTCTTTACTCGTGCGATTCCTCTAAAATCGGTCTCGCCTTGCTCTAAAGGATCGATGATATGTACCATACGAACTTGGTTGCGCTGACTCAGTTGGCTAAATAGCGGGGTTAACTCGTCATGATAACGAACAAAGTCACTGATTAAGACCACTTCACTACCTTTAGGGCAAAGGCGGTTCAATGCCAGAAGCCCTTCTCGCATTGAGGTGGGCGTCTGGGTTATTTGGGATAATGCTTGTTGTTGACCATTGACCAAATTGGCCATGATCTGTAATGCCCCTTTGTGGCGAGCCGTTGGCTTCAATTCGAATTGTTGAAAGCCAAGGTCAATAATTGCTCCGATCCGGTCGTGCTGAGCTACCGCGAGCCAACTGAGTAAGCTGGCCAAATGAGCGGCTAGTACCGACTTAAAGAGCAGGGTTGAGCCAAATTGCATCGAGGTACTCAAATCTACATATAAAATGACCGGCTTTTCGCGCTCTTCACAAAACAGTTTGGTATGTGGTTTGCCTGTTCTGGCTGTTACTCGCCAATCCATGGCTCGAATATCATCGCCCGGCTGGTATTGACGTACTTCTGCAAAATCCATCCCTCGTCCCAGCTGTCTACTTTGATGATGCCCTAATAGTTGAGACCATAAACTTTTTGCTGGCGGTAACCATTTTATTGCATGCTGCTGATAAGGTAATAGTTCCTCAAGGCAAAGGTGAATACCATCTGCATATTCTGGGAGAGATAAGCTTAACGAATTGACCATCGTAGTGCCTTAGGCGCTGCCAACCAAAGAAAGTAAATGAGCTATGACCTGATTCGGATGAATGCCTTCTGCCTGAGCTTGATACGAGAGAAGTAATCGGTGACGCAACACTGGGAAAACCATAGCTTGTACATCTTCAGGGCTAACAAAATCACGGCCATTAAGCCAAGCGTGTGCTCTAGCGCAACGATCCAACGCTATCGTCGCCCGTGGACTCACTCCCAACTCAATCCATTGTGCGAGCTGCTGGTCATATTCTTTAGGTTGACGCGTTACCATGACTAAGCGAATTAAATAATGTTCAATGGATTCGGCCATATGAATATTAAGCACTTCTTGTCGAGCTTGAAAAATTTCGGCTTGAGTGATCATGGGGGCGCGTGCGGAGGTTTGTCCCAGAGCTTCTCCTCGATTGAGGCGTAGAATGGCCAGCTCATGTTCAGCATCAGGATAATCGACATCAAGATGAATCAAAAAACGGTCTAATTGGGCTTCTGGTAGCGGATAGGTTCCTTCTTGCTCAATAGGGTTTTGAGTCGCCATGACCAAAAACAACTCGGGGAGACGATAAGTCTTTCTTCCTGCGGTAATTTGTTTTTCCGCCATCGCTTCTAGCATCGCCGCCTGTACTTTAGCCGGAGCACGGTTAATTTCATCGGCTAATACCAAAGAGTGGAAAATAGGCCCAGCTTGAAAAATGAACTCTCCTGTTTCTGGTCGGAAAATATCTGTTCCTGTTAAATCAGCTGGGAGTAAATCAGGGGTAAATTGAATGCGATGAAATTCGCCCTCAATACATTCAGCGAGACATTTTACCGCTCTTGTTTTTGCAAGTCCTGGTGGCCCTTCTACTAGAATATGTCCATCTGCGAGCAGGGCAATCAATAACTGCTCAACTAAGGCTTGTTGACCAATGACTTGCTGGTTCAAATAGGTTTGTAGTGATTGAAAGGTGGATAACTGCATTTAACCCGACTCCCGATTAGTAATTCAGCCATTGGTCACTGTATTTATCGAAAAGTTCCTATCAATAAAAGCGGAATGTTCATTTTACTGTCTGATTGGTTATCATGTATACAATCTGGTTATCGGTTGCAATATCAAGCGGTTTAGATAGTTAGATATAGACCCTTGCTACTTGAATCTGCAGGGAGGCGGGGCTACGTTCTTTCACCCCAATCACATCGCTTGCCGCCGACCTGTCACGCCAAATTATTTGGGTATAGAGCTATTTTTATTGGAGAGTTCTCACCAAATTTAGATCAAATGGATGCGCCCGATGCAAACTGTGCTAAAACTGTAGCGATAATCATAAAAATAAAGTTGCGTATGTTGATGTATATAGATGTTGTTGCCGAGAGGAACCTATGTTTAAAAAATTAAGAATGACCTCAAGACTTATTATGGTATTTAGCTTGCCATTAACGCTTTGTTTGTTATTAGCGGCTTGGATTGTGACTAATCAGGTCAGTTCACGAGTGGTCAGTTTGGGAGAGACGTCAGTGAGTCAAACGTCTCAAAGCAGTGCTGATATGGTAAGCAGTTGGGTTGAGGCGCGAATGGCGGTGGTGCGTTCGTTAGCGCAAACAGAAACCTTAGCATCAGGAGACACACAAGCCATTTTTAACTACGTGAAGCATTTTGGCAAAAAAATGAGTCCGGAGTTTGAAGTTATGTTTTTTGTTGATCTTAAAGGCGATGCCTATCATCACAATGGTGTGATTGCTAGTCGAGCAAATCGAGCTTATTTCCAACAATTGGTTGTACAAAAAACACAATCCTCCTTAGTGAGTGATCCTCTGTATTCGGGAACTTCAGGTAATGCGATCATTGTGTTAGCGCAAGCGGTGAAAAATCATCAGGGCGAGGTGATTGGTTTATTAGCAGCCACGGTGACGCTGAATACTTTAACCGAGCTGGTGGATAATGTTTCAACCGATAATGCGGTTGCTTGGCTGGTGGATTCACGAGGTATTTATGTTGCCCACCCAACCGAAAGCAAGCGCTTAAAAGATAAGGCCATCGAATCTGGTGATGCTGCTTATGCTCAGATGAGTAAGCAGATGGTTGCCGGGCAGACTGGCATTACCGATCTTTATTTAGAGAATAACCAGCATTATATGGTGGCATATCATCCAGTGGCAAATACCCCTGGATGGTCATTAGCAGTGGCTCAGCCATACGATGCAATTATGTCAACCGCTCATGAGCTAACGGTGAGTTTATTGCTTGCCTTTGTGGTGACGATCATTGTTCTTATTGGCATTGTCTTATTGGTGGCCAAAATGATAGTCAAACCAGTTAATGAAACGCGTCAAGCGTTAGAACAAATCGCCGCTGGTGATGGAGATTTAACTCAACGATTAAACGAAGACCGATACGATGAATTTGGCGATCTTGCGCGTAGTTTTAACGCCTTTGTTGGTGGTGTACATAGCCTAGTCAAACAAGTTGCTGAAGCCTCGATTCAACTCGGTGCAGCAGCAGAAGAGCTCGCGGTCTCTAGTCGAGAAGCGAATGACCAGGTTCAACAGCAACGACATGAAACGGATCAGGTGGCAACGGCCATGACTGAAATGGCCACAACGGTTAACCAAGTTGCTGAAAATGCAGCGAATGCAGCGCAAGCAGCGGAACAATCAAGTCGATTTACGCAAGAGGGTGAAGCGGTCGTTACTAATACCACCAATGAAGTGTTAGTGCTATCGAAGGAAGTACAAACTGCCGTTGAAGTGATTGGTAAATTACAGCAAGATGCCGATTCTATTGGTAAAGTATTAGAGGTCATCCGCAGCATTGCTGAACAAACTAACCTATTAGCACTGAATGCTGCCATTGAGGCCGCTCGAGCGGGTGAACATGGCCGTGGATTTGCTGTTGTGGCCGATGAAGTTCGTACCTTAGCGACACGGACTCAAAGTTCGACAGAAGAGATCCGAGATATTATTGAAAAACTACAAACTGCCTCTAAAGAAGCCTCTCATGTCATGGATGGTAGCTATCGTAAGGCGAATGAAGTTGTACAGTGGGCTGAAGAAGCCTCCGAAAAATTACGTGATATTACCAAGGGCATCTTTACCATTAATGATATGAATATTCAAATTGCCACAGCAACCGAGCAGCAGTCAATTGTTGCGGATGATGTCAATGAAACCTTAAACCGGATCAGTAGTGGGGTTGAGCAACTCTCGAATGGGTCAACACATATTGCCGCTGCGAGCGATGAATTAGCCCGTTTAGCCACCGACCTGCAAACGAGAGTGGGGCGCTTTAAGGTATAATGGGTTTTAATCCCCTTCCTACCTACAACTCCAAGTTATTTGGGTATCTTCTAATCAAAACGGCGATCTTTATCCATTATGCTTGAACATGGTTAACGCTAGAATCTGGACGAGGAGTTAGTTACACTCCTCGCCAGCATTAACACTATCAGGTAAGTATGATGAATGATTTCGAAAAAGAACTAGAAACAATGGCTCAAGAAATGCAAGCACAACCGGAGGTTGCCCTCCCTAGCTTGGATGAGCAAAAGGCCATTGTGGCTGAACTTAAAAAATTAGAGGCTGAAGGCAAGTTAACTCCAGAGGTATTAGAAGCCCATTTTGGTCAGTTTTTTGCTCAATCGGAAGTTCCTATTCACTGATTGGATGCTAAACAGCAGGTATTGAATGGTGCCTGCTGTGATATTTCCCCATTTTCTTTGTTCTACCATCTATGCCTTTTTAAAGCATTTTCCTTGTTTATCCCAGTCGTTATCGATCTTTTTCGTTTATCTTTCAATCTTGATGAACGATGAGTTATTGTCTTTAATCATAAGCAGGATATGTTGAGTTCTACGCCCTAGCTCTCCACCATGAATAATTAACGTTAGGGGGATTGCCCTTTTAGAGGACGAATTATAATCATCGTCAATAGTAGGAATGCGATTGAGTAAGTTGCATTCAATTATTTTTTTTCGCTTGCTAGACAGAGCAGGAGTATTTGTCATGATTCGTTCTCAGCCAACTGATGTTATTTTACACGCGTTTGACTGGCCGTATTCACAAGTTACAGAGCGCGCACAAGCTATCTTTGAAGCGGGCTATAAAGCCGTGCTGGTTTCTCCACCAATGAAATCTTATCGACACGATAAAGGCACGCCGTGGTGGCAGCGTTACCAACCACAAGACTACCGAGTTATTGATAACCAATTAGGTAATACGGAATCGTTTCAAACGATGGTGAGTACCTTACAACGATTAGATTTATGGGTTTATGCCGATGTGGTGTTTAACCATATGGCAAATGAATCATCTCTTCGTTTGGACTTACAGTATCCGAGCAATAAAGATCTATTGGCTTATCGGCAACAGGCTGATTATTACCAAAAGCAACGTCTTTTTGGGGACTTATCACAACCCTTATTTACCGAAACGGACTTTGTCGAAGCGTTTGGCATTGAAAATTGGCAAGATAAATGGCAAGTGCAAAATGGCCGAATTTCCGGAGGCCCTCATGATCCCGGGCTACCCAGCTTGCGGCCCAATAAGCATGTTGTTGAGTGCCAACAAGCTTATCTACAGGCTCTAAAAGCCATGGGGGTCAAAGGGTTTCGTATCGATGCCGCTAAACATATGAGCCTTGAACATCTCACTTTGGTGTGGACAGAGGCAATTACGCATGATGTACATATTTTTGGTGAAATTATCACTGATGGTGGGGCAACCAAATCCGAATACCAACTTTTTTTGGAGCCTTATCTAGCAGAAACTCGCCTCGGAGCTTATGATTTTCCTCTATTTCAAACCGTTTATAATGCGTTGCAACCCAAAGGCAGCTTAAAGCGTTTGATTGACCCGTATTGCTTTGGTGAAGCCCTATCTAAGGAGCGAGCGATCACATTTGCCATCACCCATGATATTCCCAACAATGATGTATTTATTGACCTCGTCATGTCCGCGGATAATGAAGCACTCGCTTATAGCTATATTTTAGGCCGAGACGGGGGCGTGCCTCTGATTTATTCTGACTTAAACCCGAGTCATCTTCGTGATTCAGAAGGATGTCCTCGTTGGTTAGATGCTTGGTGCGCACCTCACATTATGGCGGGGATTACTTTCCATAATCAAATGCATGGCTTACCCATGACTACGATAGAGGCAAGTGATGATCTGTTGGTCTTTTGTCGGGGTGATAAAGGCGTAGTCATTATTAATAAATCGTCTCGTACCCAGCAAGTTGAGTTGTTATGGGATCAAACGCTTTACGACTTGTCTACTGGCGATGCTTTTTTGAGTTCGCAAGGAAAAGTCACCATTAATACCCCAGCGAAAAGTAGCCGAATGTTGTCGGTGGTTTGTGAGTCATAAGCCGTTCAGCGATGCTCAAGAAGTGCTCTTGAGCATCTTTATTGAATTTTTATAAAAGAAAAGAGCCTCAAGGACCAAACTGAGATCGCAAGAGGCAAGACGTTGTTAGTGATAATAATTAATTGAGGGAATCCAGATAGACTAACTATTGGAATCGCATACCTGTAAATGTAGTTATACTTTGAAAAAATGCCAATCTCGGCAGAGAAAATACTATTTTTGTGATGAATTTGAGATGTAGGTTCCATCTTTTGGTGGGCTTTGCTTTCACTTCTTGAAATCTTATTTTTCGGCCAGTTGAGCGATTCGGTTAGTTAATCCAATAAAAACTGATTTATAGCAAGTTATCTCGGATATAAATACGTACTATGAATTGCAATTCGCTGCGTATATACCCAAATCACTTTATTGTCCTTGTCGTACTCTGTTAGGTTGTTTGGGTATAGCGTTTTTTCAGTCGATTTTTGACTGTATTTATCGATAGTGAGTGCTAGCTATGAATAATCTTGTTGAGCGTTTTTTACGCTATGTTACCTATGATACTCAATCAAAACCTAAGAATACCCATTGCCCCAGCTCAACAGGACAAAGAGTGTTTGGCCAATTATTGTATGATGAACTGCGAGCACTTGGACTGAATGAGGTGAGCTTAGATGACCATGGCTATGTCATGGCGAAATTAAAATCTAATGTTGATTACCCTGTTCCTGCCATTGGTTTTATTTCACATATGGACACTGCACCGGATGCGTCCGGTAAGCATGTTAAACCGCAAATAGTTGAGAACTATCAGGGCGGCGATATTGCATTAGGAAAAGGTGATGAAATTTTATCGCCAATTCAATACCCAGAATTGCATCAGCTACATGGCTATAATTTGATTACTACTGATGGTAATACGCTACTTGGTGCCGATAATAAAGCTGGGATTGCGGAAATTATCACCGCGGTTGAACTGTTAATCGCTGATCCTTCTATACCACATGGGGATATTTGTCTTGCTTTTACGCCTGATGAGGAAATCGGCCGGGGAGCGGATCATTTTGATGTTGAGAAGTTTGCCGCACAGTGGGCTTATACGATTGATGGTGGCCCTGTTGGTGAGCTGGAATTTGAAAACTTCCATGCTGCGAATGCTCAAGTGGTTTGTCATGGTGTTAATGTTCACCCAGGAACCGCCAAAGATAAAATGGTCAACTCAATGTATCTTGCAGCGCAATTTATTCAAATGATGCCAGCGCAAGAGACTCCGGAACATACTGAAGGTTACCAAGGTTTTTATCATCTCAAATCTGCTAAGATGAGCGTTGCTCGTTCTCAACTAGACTATTTGATTCGTGATTTTGATCTTGCAGGGTTTGCTGATCGTAAGGCGTTGATGCAACAAAAAGTGGCGGAACTCAATCGCCAGTTAAACAAAGGGCATATTGAGTTAGACATTATCGATAGCTATGCCAATATGAAGGAAAAAATTGCCGAGCATCCACACATTATCGAGCTTGCTAAATCGGCGATGCAAGCGTGTGGCATTGAGCCGATGATTAAGCCGATTCGCGGTGGAACAGATGGCGCGAGATTATCCTTTATGGGGTTACCTTGCCCAAATATTTTTACCGGTGGCTATAATTTCCATGGTATCCATGAATTTATTACGATTGAAGGCATGGAGCAAGCTGTCCGTGTTATCATGAAGTTGGCTGAAAAAACCGCTCGTCAATACGCCCTGTAATTCAAAACGTGTTGGAGCGTCCAGCACGTTTTATCCTTCATCACAAATCACAAATTTAGAATTTATCCTGATATCCATGCTTCATATTGTTAATATAATCAGATAAATATAGAGCTATGCCCTTCCTACTTGAAGCTGCAGGGGTGTTGGCTACGTTCGTGTCACTCACTTGCCGCTTACCTGCAACACCAAGTTGTTGGGGTATATACCTTCTCATTTGACACGGCAGTGATGCTGGCGATATTCGTTTATTCCAATTCGATAGCGTATTTAGGTTCATGGGGGAGGTCTACTTGTAACTCCAGGTTATTTGAGGATAAATCAATGAGTTGTGTTTTGTTGGACATGCTAGCCAATGAGGCGAAAACGTCTTAGTTTAACTGTGATTGATGGAGCTAAAGAATGGAACACATTAATGCTATTGTCGATTATCTATTGACCAATAAGTTAGTTTTAACCTTATTGGTTTTATCAGTGATCGTGTTAATTAAACGGATAGCCTTAGCACAGATACGAGGTGATGTTTCATTTTTGAGTGAAGATCAACGTAAGTGGATGTCTCGCACCAAGAATGGCGCTTTTGTTATCAGCTTGATGATTTTATTTGTACTTTGGAAATCTGAAATTAGTCAGTTTGCTCTATCAGTCACCGCAATAGCGATTGCAATTGTGGTCGCCTCCAAAGAAATTATTCTCTGCTTTACCGGGTCAATCCAACGGGCCAGTTCTCGCTCTTTTCGAATGGGGGATTGGATCGAAGTAGGAAAAGTTTGTGGTGAAGTTATTGAGCACAATATGATGGCAACAGTAATTCAAGAAATAGACCTACAGCATGGTCAGTACCACTACACCGGAAAAACAGCAACTCTCCCCAATAGCTTGTTTTTTACTCATCCCGTGAAAAACCTGAATTTTATGAAACGTTATGTTTTTCATAATTTTAACATTGTAGTGCCAAAGTTTGTCAATTTATACCCACTATTACCTATCATGCATCAGCGTATGGAAGAGCATTTTTCCCATTTTATTGATGTTGCCCGTCGCTATAACAGTATGATCGAAAAACATGCGGGGGTCGATTTACCTAGTGCTGAACCTCATATTGAAATCACCAGTGCACCAGCGGGGGAACAGATCGTTCACTTTATGATTTTTTGTCCAACGGACAAAGCAAATCATTTAGAACAGCTTATTCGGCAAGATTTTATGGTGGAGTACGAGAAAGCTTTTCCAGCGGAGCCTATGGTTGAGCGAGTTGTTGAAGCTCAGCACTAAATTTGTCTAGCTTGAGGTGTTTTTTAGTGTGGCTATTTTGGTAATGGCTAGTGTTGGTCAACCATACCCTTCCCACTTGAAGCTGTAGGGGTGTTGGCTACGTTCGTTCACTCCACTTACTTGCCGCCCACCTGCAACTCCAAGTTGTTTGGTGGCAGATATAAAAATAGCCAGCGCTAAGGCTGGCTATTAGAATAATTTGGAAGTCTATTACAGGACTTTAATGCTTTCAGCTTGAGGGCCTTTTTGACCTTGAGTAATGACAAACTCAACTTTTTGGCCTTCAGCCAAAGTACGGAAACCGTCGCCTTGGATTGCACTGAAGTGAGCAAAAACGTCAGGACCGTTCTCTTGCTTAATGAAGCCGAAACCTTTCGTTTCGTTGAACCATTTAACGGTACCAGTAACAGGAGTAGACATAGTAAAAATCCTAAAAAAACAATTTTATATAGGCCGATCTCGGCACGGATAGCGTGGAAAAGTAGATTGCTATTGCGTACGACACGACGGGAGTTACAAGGAATCCAACGAAACAATGTGTATACAATCAACTTCATTTCTAGCTAACATCGAGTCTAGAGCAATCTTTGGGCTTGTCAATCGGAACTTGATATGAGTCGCAGACGTTTTTTAACTTTTATTCATTTTTTTGCTCTATGCGGCATTTCTGTGTAATTCACTATTTACTTATTTTTCATCTTAGTTAAGCGGCTATGTTTGTTTGATTATTTGATTAATGGTGCCTACCTAAATGGACGCTTTATCACGTGCTCGCTAACACTTATTTGTCATCGTACCGAGTGAGGGAGGTTGAGCAAGAATTTGTTTTTTTATAAAGGCTTATCCTCGATAAAATCCATTAGATAAGCTAAACTTTAGTTATTATGTATACCCTTCTAACTTGAAGTAGCATCGGTGTTGGTTATGTGGGTTCATCCCAATCACATGATATGGGGTTTACTTACTCGCCTCCGACCTAAAATTGCAAGCGATTTGGGTATCAGTGTCGTACGGCGTTTAGCTTTTTTAACGTCTTGCGTATATTCACGGTTGTTACTGTTTCTTAAGGTGCTCGAGCACTAAGGAAGGTAGATAATGAGATGGTTAATCATTGCTATCGTGTCAGTATCGGCGGCTATCGCATCGGCTGATCATGTTCATTCATTTTTCCTTGGTTTCTCTATTGCAGTTGTTGCCGTTAGTAGTTGTTATTGGTTAACATTTCGCTGTACACGTTTCCCTGAACTGGCCCTGATGTTACTGTTTTTGGGGGTGATGGTAAAAATGCTGATTACCATTGTCGGTGTGTTATGGGCTGTCTCTTTACACTTAATGTCTTCCCCTGCCATTTTTGGTCTTTCTTATCTGTTTTTTTCTATTGTTACCACTTATTTATGGTTTCAAACTCGTTCAAATCAGCTAGGTTTAACACATTAATATAAATTAGGTTTGGAGTCGCATACCGGGTTTTGGGGGCGCTCCTTTCCTATTCTACTAGTGTGTTACAGCGATTTTGTCTATGTCTTTCTATGCTAGTGATATTGGATGTTGAAAAAGAATAGAGAGGTTAAAGTGGATTTTGTATTGTTTGGATTAGAAAACACATTACTGGTATTCGGCATCATTTGTAGTTTAACGGGAATTATCGGTTATGGGAGGCGAAGCCACGATTGGAAAGGCGTCGCAACGATGTTCTATAAACGTATACCAATGTCTGTAGCCGAATATAAATGGTATCGCTTAGGCATTGCGATGATGGTGTTGGCGATTGTTTTACGTATTGTGCGGTTAATTTTTTGGCCAGCCTAGCCTAGATCGCTCGAGCGGTAAGAGTCTTTGCTGTATGACTTAACCCTCGGTTTCATTTGGGTATACACTTTTAACATTGGAAGTAATAATAAATAAGATTGGTGGTCGTTATGTCTTACCCAGTATTGATCTGCGATGATTCAGCGTTAGCTAGAAAGCAAATGGCACGTTCTCTACCCGCCTCATTAAATGCAGACATTACTTTTGCTGTCCATGGTGTTGATGCACTGGAGCAGCTTGATAAGCAGTCGTTTAAATTGATGTTTTTAGATTTAACCATGCCAGAGCTAGATGGGTTTGAAACGCTTGAGGCGATGCGAGCCCAAGACAACCAAACCCCAGTCGTCGTGGTTTCTGGTGATATTCAACCTAAAGCTAAGGAGCGGGTACTCACTCTCGGGGCAAAGGCATTTATCAAAAAGCCAATAGATAAAGATGCCTTAAATGCGGTTTTACGCGAACTTGTTGAGCCCTCGACGCAACCTCGAATGATCACGCCAGTTGCGGTTGATCTGCCGATTTTACGACGTCGTGATGTCTATATGGAAGTCGCTAACGTGTCGATTGGTCAAGCGGCTGATGCATTGGCGCGCCACTTTGATGTATTTGTTGAATTACCTTTGCCGAATATTAATATTCTCGAAGTGAGCGAACTACATATGGCTTTGCGTGATTTAGCCGATAATGTTCAGGTTTCTGGTGTTTGTCAGGGGTTCAGTGGTGAAGGCATTGCTGGCGAAGCGTTAGTCTTGCTTAGTGATTCGAGTGTCGCGGATTTAAAAAAATTAATGAAAGTTCCTGTTGATAGCGAAGAGTTAGAAGAACTTGAGTTATTAATGGACGTTTCGAATATCTTAGTTGGTTCTTTTTTAAATGGGCTTGGACAGCAATCTGAAGTGAGGTTTTTCCAAAGCTCGCCGGTGTTACTGGGGCAGCATATTTCGATTGATTCGGTTATTCAGTCAACGACTGGGTCATTTAATAAAACCATGACGTTTGAAGTCAGTTACAACATTGAAGGTACATCAATTCGCTGCGATCTCCTATTTATGTTTGTCGATGAATCACTGCCGTTACTCGACAATAAGCTCGCCTATTTAATGGAGGAGTTCTAATGCTATCACTACCCGCTGAATTTGAGCAGTTCCATTGGATGGTTGACATGGTACAAAATGTTGATATGGGGCTGATTGTATTAAATCGAGACTATGAAGTGCAGGTATGGAATGGATTTATGACCCATCACAGTGGTAAACATGGGCATGATGTGATTGGTAAATCGATATTTACTATTTTTCCTGAAATTCCATCAGAATGGTTTAAATTAAAAACTAAGCCGGTCTATGATCTCGGTTGCCGCAGTTTTATTACCTGGCAGCAGCGCCCCTACTTATTTAAGTGCCGTAATGTACGTCCCGTTACTCAACAGGCCGAATTCATGTATCAAAATATCACGTTAAATCCAATGCGAACTCCAACAGGTAAAGTTAATTCTCTTTTTCTTTCTGTACAAGATGCAACTGCGGAGGCATTAGCCTCTTTAACTATACCCAAATAAGGTGGAGTTGCAGGTAGGCCGCAAATTTGAACAGCCGTAGGCTGGCCTTTGGTGAGAGCCTCGGATGGCTCTCATCATCGCCATGAGCATAGACAGGCGATGTGATTGGGATGAACGAATGTAGCCAACACCGCTGCAGCTTCAAGTAAGAAGGGTATACCAAGCGTTAAAAATACCGCTGGGTGAATTAAAGTCAGGATACTTAACACAAGGAGATCATCGGTGCTGTTACCACAAGTTTTCTATACCCCTCAACAAGTCAAATGTGGTGAATTGCGGGCAGCGAGAGCGCAAGGCTTAGAAATGTTTCGATTAATGGAACGAGCGGGACAAGCGGTGTTTACTGTTGCATTGGCCCAGTATCCAGGCTCGCATCATTGGTTGGTTTGTTGCGGTAGCGGAAACAATGGTGGTGATGGTTACATTGTCGCTCGATTAGCGCAGTCGGTCGGGATTCAAGTGACGTTATGGCAATATGGCGATCCCGAGCGCTTACAAGGGGATGCTCGTACCGCCTATTACCATTGGATTGATAGTGGTGGGGAAGTACTTCCCTGCACAGAAACATTACCTGATGATGTTGATGTAGTGATTGATGGTTTACTTGGAACAGGCCTCAAAGGTGCAGTTCGCTCTTCCATGAAACAATTAATTCAAACGATTAATGACAGTGGCATTCCGGTGGTTTCTATTGATCTTCCATCTGGTTTGTCTAGCCACACAGGAACCGTTCTTGGTTCGGCAATTTGTGCTCAGCACACAATCAGTTTGATTGGACTTAAGCAAGGGTTAGTGACAGGCAAAGCCCGTGATTATGTTGGAAAGCTGCATTTTGCTGGATTGGGGCTGGAAGAGACGTTTAACAATCAAAATACGGCCACTTTAAAAGCGATTGATCCTCAGGCGGCTCAAAAGGCCTTACCTGGCAGAAAGCGTACCGCTCATAAAGGTCAACAGGGTAAAGTGTTGCTTATTGGCGGTAATTCTGGAATGGGAGGCGCGGCAATATTAGCAGCTCAAGCTTGTGTTCGAACGGGCAGTGGATTAACAGCCGCCTTAGTTCACCCGGATAATACCCAACCAGTTTTAATCAGTTGCCCTGAGATGATGACATCAAGTTGGATGGATACAGTGATGTTCGATTATCGGCTAGACTGGTGTAGTGTATTAGCTATTGGCCCTGGTTTAGGCCGAGATACAATGGCTCAGCAGCTAATCAATCGAGTACAAAGCATCACGAAACCGAAAGTGATGGACGCTGATGCACTGTACTTTTTGGCACAATCGGCTTGTTATGATGACCAGCGTATTATAACACCGCATCCTGCAGAAGCAGCGAGACTGTTGGGATGTGGTGTCGAAAACATAGAGACTGATCGTTTTCAGGCGATTAAAGCGTTACACCAGAAATATGGTGGTGTGGTGGTATTAAAAGGCGCAGGAACCTTAGTATGTAATGGTCAAGACACCTATGTCTGTTTGGCTGGAAACCCAGGTATGGCGAGTGGTGGCATGGGAGATGTATTGACTGGGGTGATTGTGTCATTGCTTGGGCAAGGGCTTGCATTATTTGATGCTGCCAAAATCGGCGTTTTGATCCATAGCCAAGCGGCCGATCAAAACGCCGAAGCCTTTGGTGAACGAGGGCTAATTGCGAGCGATTTAATCCCGCATTTGCGTCGCTTAGTCAACCGTTAAGCAATTAGCTCATTGCCTGATGAGGTGCCTTGTGTAAAAGCCAAAATATTGTTGAGCGTTGTCTGAGCAATGTTGTTAAGCGCATCTTCGGTTAAGAAGGCTTGATGGCCAGTAAAGAGGACATTATGGCAGGCGGATAGCCGGCGGAATACATCATCAACAATCACATCATTGGATTTATCTTGGAAGAAAAGATCTTTTTCATTGTCATAAACATCAAGACCCAGTGAGCCAATGCGCCCTTTTTTTAGTGCTTCGATCGCGGCGACCGAATCGAGTAATTCTCCTCGGCTAGTATTAATAATCATCACTTTGTCTTTCATTTGGTTAAATGCTTGTTCGTTCAGGAGATGATGATTTTCTTTCGACATGGGGCAGTGGAGGGTAATGACATCGCTCTTGGTGAAAATTTCCGACAGCTCTACATATCGTGCTCCTAATTCAATGGCGGCAGGATTTTGATATGGGTCATAACAAAGAATCGTCATTCCTAACCCTTTGAGAATTCGCATGGTTGCAACGCCAATTTTGCCGGTACCGATTACCCCAACGGTTTTTCCATAGAAGTTAAAGCCGACCAAGCCTTCGAGTGAAAAATTGGCTTCTCGAGTTCTTTGGTACGCTTTGTGGAAACGGCGATTAAGACACATCATCAGCCCTACGGTATGCTCAGCAACGGCTTCCGGAGAGTAAGCTGGAACACGGACAACTTGTAAACCGATGCTTTTGGCAGCAGCTAAATCGACTTTGTCAAACCCGGCACAGCGCATCGCAATAAGGCGTGTGCCGCCTTGGTAGAGTGCATTTAAGACATCTTCGCCTAATTCATCATTTACAAAGGCACAAACGACTTGACAGTTTCGAGCCATTTGAGCGGTTTTATGCGTTAAGCGGAAATCATGGAAGTGTAATGTGAGTTGCTGAGGATCAACAAAGCGGTTAAATGAGTTTTCATCATAGGTTTTGGCGCTGAAAAAAGCGACGTTGATCATAGTTGCGGTCTCCTTAAATAAGATCAGACTCATACCCTTCCTACTTGAATCTGCAGGGGTGTTGGCTATACGTTCATTCACCCCAAGCACATCGCCTGTCTATGCTGATGGGGATGATGAGAGCCATCCGTGGCCCTTACCAAAGGCCAGCCTACGGCTGTTCAAATTTGTTCCAGACAAATTTGTCACTCACTTGCCGCCTACCTGCAACTCCAAGTTGTTTAGGTATAGAAATAAATCGGAAACATCCCCTTGGATATCAACCGAATCGTGATAAAAATAAACCCTATTTCTTGTTTGGTAATGTGTTTAGCCGGTCAACATGGCGATCTTTAGTATACTTGAACGATGAAAAAAGGCATTTTGTTAGGTGATTAACCTCACATTATTAGCATTGTACGTTGCTATTTTATTGCATGTGATAATACGAGTAAGCTTTTTCAGTAAGATAATGGTTCGGAGTATCTTTAATGTGTTGAAATATAGAATGATTTTAAAAGTGAGACGCTTAGCCAATCATGACTAAATTGGGAATATGGAATCTTTTCAAGGGTAACACAAAAAAAAATGAAATATCAGACTTGCTGGAAATAAATTGCAACCTATAATGCTGAAAACCGGAGCGTCTGCCAACGCTCCGGTTTTTTTGTGTCCGAAATATACTCAGGTCTGCCAACTTGGGTATGTTACACCCTTGCGATAAAGCACAGATAGTGAATTAACTAAGGAAATAACCATGCGTATCGAACAAGAACTTAAGTTAGGTTTTAAAGATGTCCTGTTTCGTCCAAAACGTTCAACGTTAAAAAGCCGCTCTCAAGTCAATTTAACCCGCGATTTTACCTTCAAGCATAGTGGTCGTCAATGGTCTGGTGTTCCTGTTATTGCTGCTAATATGGATTCTGTAGGAACGTTTGCCATGGCAATAGCATTGGCTGAACATGGAGTCATGACAGCTGTTCACAAGCATTACAATGTTGATGATTGGGCGGAGTTTGTAAAAAATGTAGACAGTGCAACGTTAAGTAAAGTGATGGTATCAACCGGTACTTCTCAAGCTGATTTTCAAAAAACCAAAGATATTATGGCGCTGTCTGATGAGCTTATTTTTATCTGTATTGATATTGCGAATGGCTACTCTGAACACTTAGTTGACTATGTGCAGCAAGTCCGTACCGCATTTCCAGACAAAGTGATTGCGGCGGGTAATGTGGTCACAGGAGACATGTGCGAAGAGTTGATCCTTGCCGGTGCTGATATTGTTAAAGTCGGTATTGGCCCGGGGTCTGTTTGTACAACGCGAGTAAAAACAGGGGTTGGTTATCCACAACTTTCAGCGATTATCGAATGTGGTGATGCCGCCCATGGTTTAGGTGGTTGTATTATTGGTGATGGTGGTTGTACTTGTGCTGGAGATGTTTCGAAAGCCTTTGGTGGCGGTGCAGACTTCGTCATGCTTGGTGGCATGTTAGCTGGGCATGAGGAAGCTGGCGGAGAAATGGTAGTCAAAGACGGTGAGACATACATGAAATTTTATGGCATGTCGTCAAAGAGCGCCATGGAGAAGCACTCCGGTGGTGTTGCTGGTTATCGGGCAGCCGAAGGAAAAACCGTACTATTGCCATACCGAGGCAGCGTTCACGGCACCATTCAAGATATCCTCGGTGGCGTGCGCTCAACCTGTACATACGTAGGTGCAGCAAAGCTTAAAGAGCTAACCAAACGTACGACATTTATTCGTGTGTTGGAACAGGAAAATAATGTATTTGGTAAAGAGTGATCGTCATATCATGGTTTATCAATAACAAAGGGCCGCTTTTGCGGCTCTTTGTATGTTGACCTTGTGAGTTGGTTGGCGGGGTTCATTCACTCTGTTAATACAACTATATCTTGAATTTATATGAATGTTGTACCATATCTTCGAAAGTTTACTACGGGTGTGGTTGTTTTATATGAAGAAACGAATCCTCAAAAACTTAAAAGTTAAGAACGCTTCTCGATTTGTTAGCTTGAAGACAGATTCAGTTCAAATTACTGAATCGGATCTTGAATTTGATGTATATTTTCATTTTGAATTTTCTTCGCAAATAAAGACATTCGAAACTCAATCATTGGGCTTCAAATATTGGATGAACGGACGCTTACGTTGATATATTCCAGATATACTTTGTTATTATTTTCATGATGGTTATGCGCCACATTATGAATGTTAAGCCTAAGTGGGTATCTAAACAAGATGAATTTAAAGAAAAACTTACTGCGCAGAGACAATAAGCTATACCCAAACAACTTGGAGTTGCAGGTAGCTGGTAAGTGAGTGAACCCATGAGCATTGATAGGCGATGTGATTGGGATTTACCAACGTACCCCCCCTCGGTAGCTTCAAGTAGGAAGGGTATCAACTTACTTTTTTGCAACAGCTTGTATTAAATTTTAAAATTTTTAGGGTAATATCGTTCATTGTTTCATATACATGGTATTGTGTAGTGCACGGAATTTATGTTCGGTGAATCAATATGTTGAAATAGAAAGGTAAACATGAAAAGTCGACGTGTACTAGTTAGCTGGATTGGCGATACGGATTTGAAATCAACAGGTCATGACCCCCAAAAAAATGAACCGATTGGTCCAATTGCTTCTACATTGGAAACTGAAGCGTTTGACGCTGCTGAGTTTATTTATAATTACCCTGATGAGCGTGTATTGCCATATCTTGATTGGCTAAAGAGCCAAACAGATGTTCCTGTTAATGCCAAATTTGCCAACCTATCATCACCAATAAATTTCAGCGAAATTTATCTTCAAGCAAGTAAACACCTTTCTTCGTTTGATGTTAATAACGATCATTTGTCCATCCTACTCAGTCCTGGCACTCCTGCGATGCAGGCTGTTTGGATACTACTGGGCAAGACTCGTTATGCCTGTGACTTTTATCAGTCCTCCATTCAACAAGGCGTTCAAAAGATAGAGATTCCTTTTGAATTGTCGGCAGAATACATTCCCGCTGCGAAAACGCTAGCCAGCGATAAAATTGGACAATTAGCACAAGCGAGTACGCCAATAGATGCTGCATTCGACAATATCATTACTCGTAATCCTCGGATGATGAAGCTTAAAGCTCAGGCCCAGGTCATTGCTGAGCATGATGTGCCTGTGCTTATCTATGGTGAAACAGGAACCGGTAAGGAATTATTTGCCAGAGCTATCCATAACGCGAGTAATCGAGATAAACAACCATTCGTAGCCTTAAACTGCGGTGCTATTCCTTCTGAGTTGGTTGATTCGGTTCTATTTGGTCATAAAAAGGGCGCATTTACTGGGGCAACAGCAGATAAACCTGGCGTATTTGAACAGGCGAATGGTGGTTCTCTCTTTTTAGATGAATTCGGAGAGCTGGAAGCGAATGTTCAAGTTCGTCTATTACGAGTTCTACAGGAAGGTTCGTTTACTCCTGTCGGTGGAACCAAAGAGCATAAGGTTGATGTTCGGTTGATTACTGCGACTCACCGGAACTTAATGGAAGCCGTCTCCAATGGAACTTTCCGAGAAGATTTGTTTTATCGAATTGCAGTTGGAGTGTTGCATTTGCCACCGCTCAGAGAGCGCGAAGGCGATTTACTGCTTTTAGCTGACTCTCTACTTGAAGCATTAAGTTCGCAAGAATCAAGTTTAGAGCATAAAATAATTTCTCCTGATGCAAAAAATCTTATCCTAAAGCATTCATGGAAAGGGAATGTTCGTGAATTGCAATCAACTTTGTTACGAGCTCTACTTTGGTGTGAAGATAACACCA
Organism: Vibrio sp. 1-1(7); assembly: GCF_013048485.1. Taxonomy (NCBI): domain Bacteria; kingdom Pseudomonadati; phylum Pseudomonadota; class Gammaproteobacteria; order Vibrionales; family Vibrionaceae; genus Vibrio; species Vibrio sp. 1-1(7). Next base: position 315,545 of record NZ_VHSP01000002.1, read on the forward strand.
TTACTTCAGATGATATTCGACAAGCATTATTCCAAATGCCAGAAAAAGACGCAGGTGTAATGCATAAGGATATATCTCAAGGTGTTGATATTAATGATGTTATTGGTGAGGTTGTATCTCAATATATTCGTCAGGCTCTTGAACATTGCAATGGAAACAAAACGAATGCGGCAAAACTTCTTGGCTTGAAAAGCTATCAAAATCTGAATAATTGGATGGAAAAATACGGTATTTCCTAATGAGGGAATAAACTTGGCACGGTCTTCGCTATAAGTCATATGTGCAATAGGGGAGACGAGCATGGACATAATAAATTTTATGAAATCTGTAAACTTTGAATTTTTGCGACCAGAAAATGAAGTGCTGGCTAATCTTGGCGGGTTGGCTGAGGCCGTACTACATATTGATCCTGGAAGTGCTTTGACTCGTCTGCGTAACTTTGCTGAAGAATTAACCAAATCCATTTATAAAGAAGAGTGCTTGCCAAGGCTACCAGAGGCTACTTTTTACGAGTTAACCAAAAGCCCGGTTTTTTCGGACTGCGTAACTAAATCGCTTACTTATCAAATCAACTTTTTACGTGTCCAAGGCAATGATACTGCTCATGGTGCTGAAGGCGAATTACGCAATGCATACATGGCTCTGGGTATCGCTCACCAACTTGCTATGTACATTGGCATCAAATATTACGGTAAGAAGAAAGAGCAGATCCCTGCTTTTACTGATATTCCAGATCCAACATCCATGCTAACTCAACTGAAGAAATCAGTCTCCAGTTATGAGAAAGAACTCAAAAAACAGCAAGATGAACTCAACAAAGTTATGGAGCAGTTGGAGCAGGAACGCACTCAACATAGTGATCAATTACCTGAGCCTAATGCTGCAGAACGACAACAGCGACAACAACAAAGTCAGCAAGTCGCGGATAGCCTTCAGTGGAATGAAGAGAAAACCCGTGAAATGTTGATTGATGCCATGATTCTACAGGCTGGTTGGGACATCCATAATAAAGATCAAGTCGGTCAAGAAGTGGAAGTCGATTTCCCTGACAATCCATCAGGAAAAGGTTATGTCGATTATGTATTGTGGGGAAGCAATGGTCATCCACTTGCGGTAATTGAAGCGAAAAAATCAAGTGAAGTCAGCTTGCAGGCTGGTCGTGAACAGGCTCGTTTATATGCGGATGCTTTTGAAAGAATGGGATATCAACGTCCGGTTATCTTCTATTCAAATGGCTATGAAACGTTTATCTGGGATGATCATCAATATAATGCTTACCGACCTGTCTACGGTTTTTATAGTCAAGACAGTTTGGACTATTTGATCTATCAGAGACATTACCGAACGGCTGAATTGGAAAAATTCAACCCGGATTTGAACATTGCTGATCGTCCTTATCAGATTGAAGCTATTAAAACAGTGGCTGAGCATTTTCAGAAACAGCGTCGTAAGGCACTGATTATCCAGGCCACTGGAACAGGCAAAACCCGTGTTGCGATTGCTTTAGCTGAATTACTGCTCCGTACCGGCTGGGCAAAACGCGTTTTGTTTTTGTGTGACCGCAAAGAATTACGAGTTCAGGCAGATGATGCATTTAAGCTTAACTTGCCATCTGAACCACGCTGCGTTGTCGGAAAAACCAATAAAATTGACCCAACAGCCAGAATTTATATCGCTACTTACCCAGGTATGATGAACCGATTTGCTCAGTTAGATGTCGGTTTCTTTGATTTGATTATTGCCGATGAATCTCACCGTAGTATTTATAATAAATATCGTGATTTATTTGATTACTTTGATGCGCTTCAGATGGGGTTAACGGCAACGCCAGTCAAATTTATCAGTCGTAATACCTTTGACATGTTTGATTGCGAAACAACGGATCCTACCTTTGAATTTGGATTAGATGCGGCGATCAACAATGAACCGCCATATCTAGTGCCTTTTCGCGTAAGAGACCTCACCACCGGATTTTTGCGTGATGGGATTCACTATAACGATTTAAGCGACAAACAAAAACGCCAGTTAGAAGACGAGCTTGGTGTTGAAGAGGCCCAGCAAACGACAGTTGCAGGCAAAGATATTGGTCGTAAGATTTTTAGTGAAAAAACCGATCGAATTATCCTTGAAAACTTGATGAATAACGGTATTAAGGATGAAACTGGCTCGTTGGTAGGTAAGTCGATCATTTTTGCTCAACGTCAGGAGCATGCTGAGCAACTGGAAAAATTATTCTGCAAACTGTATCCACAATATGGAACAAAAGTTTGTAAGGTGATTCACAACAAGGTTCCACATGTCGATAGCCTGATTAAGGAGTTTAAAAAGAGTCACAATGATTTTCGCATTGCGATTTCTGTCGATATGCTCGATACCGGTATTGATGTGCCTGAGGTTGTGAACTTGGTGTTCGCCAAACCGGTTAAATCATGGGTGAAATTTTGGCAGATGATTGGGCGTGGAACGCGTCTGTGTAAAGATCTGTTTGGTAAAGATAAACACAAAAAAGAGTTTTTGATTTTTGATCACTATGGCAACTTTGACTTCTTTGAAGAAGAGTACCAAGAGCCCGAAGATACTGGGAGTAAATCTCTTTTACAAACCACGTTTGAAGCTCGTTTAGAATTAGCTCAAGCCGCTTTAAAACACAATCATGCAGCAGGGTTTGATGCAGCCATTGAACTATTACGGCTGGATATTAATGATCTACCGGATACCAGTGTAGCGGTGAAAAGAGAATTGCGTATTGTGCATCAACTACAGCAAACGGATTTACTGCAGAAACTGGATGCGAAAACGCAACATGTGTTGGCAAACACCATTTCGCCGTTGATGTCAGCACGAGTACTGCGTGATAAACATGCGACACAGTTAGATAAACTGATGGCAAGTATTGAACGTTGTTTAGTCGAGCAAGCGAGTTGTTTCGACGACGGGAAAATACAATTGTTGGAAGAGATCGATAAGTTAGCGATCAATATTCAGGCTGTACGGCAGAAAGATGCAGTGATAGCTGACGTTCGCAGTGCGGATTTTTGGCAAAATCCAAGTATTGAAAAACTAGAAAATGCGCGCAAAGAACTGCGCGGTATTATGAAGTATCGTCAGAGCGTCGGTGGCGGAATGTATGCCACACCAACGACCAAAATTGGCGATAGCAATATCAAGGAAAAAGATCGAAAAGTGGTTATCCCTGGGGCGAATGAAGCAATGATTTATCGTCGTCGCCTTAAGGATATTCTTGACCAGATGATTGCGGCTAACCCAACGCTACAGAAAATTCGTAAAGGTGAGCCGATTGCTGAAGACGAACTCAAATCATTAACGTCGACCATTCTTACCTCACATCCTGGTGTGAGTCTGGATGTACTGAATGAATTTTATGGTCGAACAGCCGATCAGTTACATCTGACGGTACGAGAAATTATTGGGTTGGATGGGAAAGCAGTTGAAGAAGTTTTCAAAAACTTTTTACATGCGCATCCGGCATTAACCGCCAAGCAGGTTCGGTTTATGAATCAGCTGAAAAGTTATATTGCGCAGCATGGTTCGATCATTGTTGATAAGCTTTATGAAGCTCCATTTACCACCATCTCTTATGATGGGATTGATGGCGTGTTCCCTCAGGATGATATCAACGAACTTATCGCGGTGCTTAAACCCTTTATCCAGGATGATATTCAACCAACTGGTGTGTAATGTGACTAGTTACGTTGGCAGATTCAATGCTTCCGTATTTTACAATGAGTAACAGGGTATAATACCCCGCAGAGTGGCAAGTGATGATGGATGCATCCTTGCCAATTTATATTCAGAATTTAATTTACAAACAAAAATGTATAAAGCGAGATAACACATGCTAACAGGCAGAATCCGTAATGATATCGATAAACTCTGGGAACAATTCTGGACAGGCGGTATCACCAATCCACTCACTGTGATTGAGCAGATCAGCTATTTGATGTTTGCTCGAATGTTGGACATGCAGGAAGATGTTGCTGAGCGTAAAGCAAATCGTTCTGGTAAAGAGTTTGATCGTTTGTTTCCTAATACGCAAGAAGGGCAGTTGCTGCGTTGGAAGAACTTTAAGCATTTAAGCGGGAAAGCACTTCACTCGCACCTCAAGGACAAAGTCTTTCCTTTTTTTGCCGAAATTGGCCATGAGTTAGATAATGATGTTGACGATCAGAATGGTGACCATAAACGAGCATTAGGTAGTATCGGCGAGTATATGCAAGATGCCGATCTAGAGATCAAAAATGAAACGGTATTAGCAAGCGCAGTTGGAGCCGTGGATCGTTTGCCTCTTACTGAGAGCGATGTTAAAGGTGATATCTACGAATATCTGTTGAGTAAGCTAACCACTGCCGGTATCAACGGACAATTTCGTACCCCACGCCATATCATCGATACCATGGTTGAATTTATTGATCCACAACCAACGGATACCATTTGCGACCCGGCTTGTGGCACGGCGGGATTTTTAGCTCGCGCCATGGAATATCTAAATCGTCAGTATTCTAGTCCAGCAGGTATTTATGAAGATGAGGATGGCAATAAACAGTATTCCGGCGATTTGTTAGAACCTTACCGAGATCATATTAATCAGGATATGTTCTGGGGCTTTGATTTTGATACTACCATGCTGCGGGTAAGTAGTATGAACATGGCGCTTCATGGGGTGAATGGCGCGAATATTCATTATCAGGATACCTTGAGTAAGTCGATTAAAGAGAACTTTCCCCAGCAGGAAGAGAACTTCTTTAATGTGATTTTGGCGAATCCGCCATTTAAAGGCAGCTTGGATGAAACGAATACCAATCCAGATGTATTAGGAATGGTAAAAACCAAAAAGACGGAATTGCTGTTTGTGGCTCATATTTTGCGTGCACTTAAGCTAGGTGGACGTGCTGCGGTGATTGTGCCGGATGGTGTTTTATTTGGTTCCTCTAAAGCGCACCAGCAATTACGTCAGGAACTGCTGGAAAACAATCAGTTGGAAGGGATTGTTAGCCTGCCAAGTGGGGTCTTTAAACCTTACGCGGGAGTATCTACCGCAATATTGCTCTTTACCAAGGGTGGTAAAACAGATCGCGTCTGGTTCTATGATCTGCAAGCCGATGGTTATTCATTAGATGATAAGCGCCAAGAGCTCAAAGGCGAGGGCAGTAATGATTTGCCAGATGCACTTGCTCAATGGAAGCAATATTGCCAATTGGTGCAACGTAATGCTTCTGTTGATGAAATTAACAAAGCCTTTGGTGATAAGACTCAAAAAGCATTTGTCGTGGATGCTGAGGATATAGCCAATAATAAGTTTGACCTTTCTATTAACCGCTATAAACAGGTGGTGTATAAGGAAGAGCAATATGACGAGCCAAAAGTAATATTAGGTAAGCTTAAAGCGTTAGAAAAAGAAATTCTGGCTGATTTAGATGAGTTGGAGGCGATGCTATGAGTTGGCCATTAGTAAAAATTGGTGACATAGTAACGAAAATTGAAACTTGGAATCCAGGAAAACATAAAGGTAATATTGTTTTTAGTTATATAGATCTTAGTTCAGTGGATAAGGATACAAAAAAGATTATATCGGAATCCATTACTCAAGTTGTCTCTGATAAAGCTCCAAGTAGAGCTAGGCAACTTGTTGAAGGTGGGGATGTATTAGTTGCTACAGTGCGTCCAAATTTGAATGGTGTTGCTATGGTTGAAGCGGAGTTTTCCGGTGCAACAGCATCAACAGGTTACTGCGTATTAAGATCCAATCATAACTTAGTCTATAATAGATATTTGTTTTACTGGGTTCAAACTTCATTTTTTGTAAATGAAATGATATCAAAAGCATCCGGAGCAAATTACCCAGCAGTTTCGGATAAAATTATTAAAGAAAGTGAAATACCACTCCCTCCTCTAGCCGAACAAAAACGCATTGCAGCGATTTTGGATAAAGCGGATGCCATTCGTCGTAAACGACAACAATCTATTGAGCTTGCCGATGAATTTTTGCATGCAGTGTTTTTGGATATGTTTGGTGATCCGGTGACAAATCCGAAGGGGTTGAAGGTTTCTGTCCTTAAAAATATTGCACATATCCGCTCAGGTGTTACTAAAGGAAAAAAAATTGATTTATCGACAGCGATAACTTTGCCGTATATGCGAGTTGCAAATGTACAAGATGGTTATCTTGCCTTAGATGATGTTCAAGAAATTGCTGTATCACCAGCAGATGCTCAGAAGTGTAAATTGGTCTCTGGTGATATTTTGTTAACAGAAGGTGGGGATCCTGACAAATTGGGGCGTGGACATGTTTGGAGGGATGAGATTCCTAACTGCATCCATCAGAACCATATTTTTTCAGTTCGCATAAAAGATTTAAATAAAGTTCGTCCTGAATTTTTGAGTGCTTTAATCGCATCACAGCGAGGAAAACAATATTTTTTAAAAGTTGGCAAGCAAACGACTGGTATTGCGACGATAAATAAAACTGTTTTGAGTGAATTTGAGCCTTTTATTCCACCTATTGAGTTGCAAGATCGATATTTAAATATTGTGAATGCTCAAAATTCATACAAGCGTAAAACGATGGGCGAAGAGAATGTTCTTTTTGCCGCATTAAGCCAAAAAGCATTCTCTGGTGAACTCTAAGTAAAATAGAAAGGACTCAACGCCGTGAAAATTACCAAAATATCTCTGACCAATTTTCGCTCTTTTAAAAGTACTCAGTCCATCGATTTTGCACCAGTGACACTGTTATTTGGACCAAATAGTGTTGGTAAAAGTTCGGTGTTGATGGCATTAGCTTATATTCAGCAGATCTTGAAAAATGGACATTGCGACCCACAAAAACTGGACGCACTTGGAGATAAATCCATTGGTGGTTTTCGAACACTCGTGCATGGTCAGGACTTAAAAAAATCAATAAAGATTCGCTTGGAATTTTCCCCAGATAGAACCCCGTTTGTCTACTATGGCTCTGATGTGGAGGAAATGGCTAATGAAATTCAAGGTGTTAGCTATCTGCTGATGGATGACTTTGGTGGCAGCATTGAATCTGGCGCGGTTGAATTCGACATCGCGTGGTCAGAGCGATTTAAACGAGCATACGTTAAACATTATCGAGTTTGGATTAATGGTATTTATGTCGGTTGTATCAGTTCAAAAGAAGATCTGAAAAACACGGCCATCAGTGAAATGAATACTCAACACCCATTATTGACTCCATTTAACCATGATGATTGGCTAGAGGAGCAATATGGTGAGGCAAGTGAGCGAGAGCCTCTTGATGAAGAGGCATTTCATAGCGAATTTGAAGCTGTATTAGATATTCTCAATCCCAATCCGGCAAGTACAGCCGAAGTGGCTGATACCGAAGGGGCTGGTATTTCATTTGTAAACCGAGTTGCACCAATCAGTTTAGGCTGTCGAAGCGGCGCTATTCCATATCTAGGCATGCCAGTGTTTACCAATTTGGATGGCCAGGAATTTGATGATTTAGATATTCATTTTAACTTTCTTGTCGTTCGTCAGGTCTTGAGTCAAGCATTTGTATTACCGCTTGATAAGTTGCTGGAATATTTGAACGCCAATGCTCAGATTGGCCCTTTGCGTCTGGTTCCCGACAATGATTATGTTCCCAATCCTCACCCAGAACAAAAAGATTGGGTTGATGGTTCCGCAGCCTGGGATTTGTTGTATAAAGACCCGAAAAGCAATGATGCAATTAAGAAATTGATTAAAAACACCAGTGAATGGTTTGCATCGAGTGATAAGCTTGATGCTGGTTATGAAATTATTAACAAATCCATTGCTGAAATCTCCAACCTTTCTGGTGTGCCTGATGAATTGGGTTTGTTAAGCAAACGCCATGTGTTTTTTAAAGAGTTACGCTCAAATATTATGTTGTCTGCCAATCAATTGGGAACGGGGATTTCACAGGTTTTACCTCTGATTGTTGCAGCAAATTATGATGATGTTGGTTTGATAAGCATTGAACAACCGGAATTACATATTCATCCTCGCTTTCAGGTAGAGCTAGCTGATGTCTTTCTCAGAACCAAAGATAAACACTCGTTTCTGATTGAGACGCATAGCGAACACTTAATTCTCAGGTTGCTCAAAAGAATCAGACAAACAACGGATGATGAATTGCCAGATGGCTATCCTTCAATTAAACAAGAGGATGTCGCAATTGTTTATTTAGAGCCGACTAATGATGGTGTTGTCACAAAACGTATCCGTATTGATGAAGATGGTGAGTTTGTCGACCGCTGGCCGCAAGGGTTCTTTGTTGAACGTTCTGAGGAGCTGTTCTAATGCATAGTTTATTTGCCATAGAGCCGGAGGCGATTGATAACTGGGCCGATTTTCGCTATACGGTCGAGAAATTTGGTTATAGCAACGGTCTTTTGATCGCCCGTTATCCTAAAAGATGGTTTGCCTTAGTTATGGAAGCCTGCAGAAAGAATGGGGTGGGTGATATTCAACTCAAACGGATCGAAGAAAAGCTCAGTCAGATAAAACAGGATCGGGTTTATAAATTTAGTCAACCTTATGATCGTGAGATCGACTGGATTCATAACACGACCTCCGATGCAATTTGTTCACAACTGGATGCGATATTAACCAAAGTTGATTTTGATAACGCTAAAGTACATCCACTTAATCAAGTCGATGAAAATTTGTTCCAAAATCGCCGTGATATAAACATTAAAAGAACAGCAAATTGTTTGGCAGAATCAGCAAAGTTCGTTATCAGCGATAGCAGTAAGTTCACTTTAGTCGATCCTTATTTTCAATCAAAGAATAGATGTCTAAAGGTTCTGGTTGCTCTTCTAACTGTGTGCGTCAATATGGATCGAAAGAACTGTGATTTTGTTATTCACACGGCTTACAGTAAATATCCCATTTCTGCTGAACAGTTCAAGAATGAATGTACAGCGATGTTAGCTCCGTTTTCCAATGATAAGACTACTATGCGAGTTGTTCGTTGGTCTGACGATTATCTAGATTTTGATTTTCATGCTCGCTATCTTATTTCTGAAAAAGCAGGTTTACGCATCGATCGTGGATTTGTTGAACCGGAGGATGTGGCTCAAAGAGAGAATATGACGGATCTAACGTGCATGGATGAGAATAGGAAAAATCAAATCCTAGCACAATTTTCTGATTATGAAGTCAACCCAAAAGTGATTGATCATTTTCAATTGCTATAGAGTTTATTAGCGAAAGGTATAGGAAGTTATTGTTGGCATAATAATTTTTATCTAATGGTAATATATTTTATCTTTTTATCCCTAATCTCTGAGCGTAAAATAGCCAACATATTGATTTATATGTTTTTTATGGGTTGGCACAAACCTTGATATATAACCTGTAACATTAGCAAAAAGAGGAAAAATGTTATGGGTTATGAAATTGATTTTTTAGGTGTTGGTGAAGAATCTAAGAGTGGCGATGCGATTGCTTTGCGTTATGGCAATCTGTACGGCACTCGTGAAGAGCAAACCGTTGTTGTGATTGATGGTGGGTTCAAAGATACAGGTGCAAGCCTCGTTGAACATATCAAAAATCATTACGGTACATCTGAGGTTGATTTAGTTATCAACACTCATCCAGATCTAGACCATATCAACGGTCTGGAAACAGTACTCAATGAACTGGATGTCAAAGAACTCTGGATTCATAAACCGTGGGAACATAACCAAGGTTTGGCTGATAAGTTTAAAGATGGACGAGTCACGGACAACAGTATTGGGGCGCGCCTCAAGGAGAACTTAGAAAAAGCTTGGTCGTTAGTTAAATTGGCTGAAGCAAAAGGTATCAAAGTTCAAGAACCATTTACTGGTTTAGCGGACGCCGGTGGTGGTATTAAAATTCTCGGACCTTCAGTTGAGTTTTATGAATCGCTTATTCCGGACTTTGAAGGCATGCCAGAAAAAGCCTCTCTATCAAATAGGCTGGAAAGTGCATTTAATAAAGCAGCTTCTGCAATTCGTCGTTTCTTTGTCTCCTGGGGAGAAGATAAAATTGATGATAGTGGAGAAACCTCTCCTAGAAACAATTCGAGTGTCATTACCCAACTATTGGTGGATGAACGGCGCTCACTATTCACGGGAGATGCTGGTATTAAGGCCCTTGAATACGCAGCCGACCAATTAGAACAAAGTGGTCAAACTGCAGACTTACGATTTATACAAATTCCTCACCATGGTAGCAAACGAAATATTGGGAAAACGGTACTTAATCGTTTAGTCGGGGAGCCTGTTGCACAAGGAGAATCCCGCGGGATTACGGCGATAGCTTCCACAGCGAAATGGGCAGAGCCAAAACATCCAAGAAAAGCGGTGATGAATGCTTTTACTCACCGAGGTGTTAAAGTTCTCGCAACCAGAGGGACAGGGATCCACCATTACCACAATGCCCCAAACCGAGCCGGCTGGAATAGTTTAGATCCAGAACCTTACTACTATGAATATGAAGATGAGGTGGCATAAGATGGCTGGTTTATCTCTAAAGGCGAAAAATATCGCACCACTTTCTGTGTTGGTGGTTATTCAACTTGTTGCTATTGCTATGGTTAACCGTCATACCTTCGATACCAGTCTGCTGGATATTCTAAAGGATACTGGGGGAGCAATGCTGGTAATTAGCGTATTAGCAGGGTGGCTTAGCCACCTTATGCCGGCAGACTTAAAAAATGCACTGGTGTTTCTTCGCTGGCGAAATGTGTTACCAGGTCATCGATTTATTCAGCTTGCCGAAAAGGATACTCGTATTGATATCGATTTGTTTAAGACGAGAGTGGTTGATTATGAATCTCTTAAATCTGACAACAAAAGCCAAAATAGTTACTGGTATCGGGAATTTTATCGACCGGTAACAAATCAGGATGAAGTAGCAACAACGCATAAATCGTATTTGCTTTACCGGGATGCAGCAGCGGTTTCCTTGATTAGTGCGGTTATCTTGGTGTTGACGAAATTGTTGGTAGACATACAGATGGCACAAATTGGTTTTGATTCCGTTTGGGTATTTGGTATTGCCATTATCGGTTTTATCGTCGCGGCGAGAAATGCAGGGCAGAGAATGGTTACCACAGCAATTGCTGTGAGCTTAACTACGATAGTTACAGAATAAATAACGTATATTAGCGGTTATTAAATAAAAGAGAATATAACAATGTCAGATCTTAAGAAATTTCAGGTTCAGAGTGCACGGCCATTACCAATTATTGTTATGGCTGATACCAGCGGCAGTATGTCAGTTGACGGGAAAGTTGAGGCATTAAACAAAGCGCTTAAAGACATGATTAGTGCCTTTGCAAGTGAAAGTCGCTTGAGAGCCGAACTGCAAGTGAGTGTGGTGACTTTTGGTGGTATCGCGGAAGTTCACTTGCCATTAACACCAGCTTATCAAATTGAAGCCATTAAACCATTGCCGGCTAGTGGTGGAACGCCATTAGGTGAAGCTTGTAAGTTGGTTGCTAATTTGATTGAAGATAAAGAGCAAATTCCATCTCGCGCATACAAGCCAGTTATTGTATTGGTATCAGATGGTCATCCGACTGATGATTTTTCTGGGGCTTTTCAGTCTCTTTTACATGGTGAACGTTCTGCCAAGGCGACTCGCTTTGCTATGGGGATTGGGGCTGATGCAGATTTATCTCTTTTGGGGGATTTTGCTAATGATTTGGAAGCGCCTGTATTTAAGGCTGAAAATGCACGTGATATTCATCGTTTCTTCAAAGCTGTAACGATGAGTGTGACGACTCGTAGTCGTTCGACTACGCCAAATCAGTCAGCACCTTTATCTCTTCCTTCTGCAGATAGTGCAGAGGATGATGAATATGAAGAGTTAGATTTCTAATGAAATTGTTAGCTACGGCAACTTCAGTGGTGGGACCCGCTCATTTGCAAGACAATATTCCTAATCAGGATGCCGTGTTAGTCCATGGCATTAATAAGGGAATGTGTATTTCCGTTTGTGATGGTTTAGGTAGTCGAAAACTGAGTCATAAAGGTTCCAAACAGGCTACAAAGGTCGTTCGTTCAGTTCTTCGAGAAATGGGGGATGTTGCGAATCTATCACCATTAAGTATCAGTCAGCAGGCTCAAAAGCGATGGCTGGAAATTTATAATAATGAATATTTGCAGTATGAAACGACCTGTCTTTGGGCCTGGAGTAATAATAAAGGGCAAATCAAAGCCGCTCAGGTAGGCGATGGACTGTTGTTGGTTAGAAGTCATGGGCAATTTTCTGCAGTTACGCCACAACGAGATGGTTTTGGCAATCAAACTCAAACACTATCCCGGGCGAAGGACTGTGATTGGTCAACAATTGAATGTTCTTTGACATTACCTGGTGACGGTGTCTTGTTAATGTCGGATGGAGTTTCCGATGATCTGATTCCTGAACACCTAGAAGCTTTTTTCGATGTAATTTATAAGCAGTTGAAACGGACTAATAAGCGGCGTTGTAAACGATGGTTAACAAAAGAATTGAATGAATGGACGACCCCAAGACATGGGGATGATAAGAGCATAGCTGCTATATTCAGGATTGACTGATTTATGAGTAAAAATAAAACGAAAAAATTACCTATTTTGGAAGACGTTCGCGGTGCTAAGTATCCACTAAAAAATCAGTTGGCAAGTGGTGGTCAAGGGGTCGTGTACACAACTGAGTTACCCCAAGTTTTGATTAAAGGTTTTACGAATAAGGATGAAACAGCTAAAAAGCGTTGGCATTCCCATATTGAATGGCTTATTCGTCAGGATATTGCTGACCTGAAATTAGCTCGACCACTGGTGTTATTAAAAGAACCTCGCATGGGTTATGTGATGGAACTGATGGATGGTTTAGTGCCTCTGAAGTCATTGTTAGATAGCTTTATAGAAGCAACAGACAGTATATCGGAAGAGAATCAAACGGCACATATTCAGAACTATCTTGAACAAGGTGGTTTGCGCAGACGAATCCGTATTTTATGCCAACTCGCACGCACTCTTAATCAATTGCATAGCCGAGGAATGCTATATGGTGATATTTCACCCGATAACATCTTTGTATCGGATGACCCAAATTATTCAGAAACTTGGCTGATTGACTGCGATAACATTAGTTTTGAATCTCACTCTGGTTTAACTGTACATACTCCAGATTATGGTGCGCCAGAAGTTGTTCGTGGTGAAGCTATGTTGTCTAGTTTGACCGACTGTTGGAGCTTTGCAGTAATTGCTTATCAATTGTTGACCCATAACCACCCACTGAAAGGTGATTTGGTGAATGATGGAGAACCAGAGATCGAAGACGAAGCATTACGTGGCGAACATCCGTGGATAAACGACCCGGATGATCCTGATAATGAATGTTGGGCTAATTTACCGATTCAATTGATTGAAGAAAGTAAGTTACCCCATCTATTTCAACAGACTTTTGGACCTGGAAAAAATATGCCATTAGAACGCCCAAGTATGGCTGAATGGTTAGAAGCACTTACTGAAGTTGAGGAGCATCTATTTGTTTGCCACAATTGCGGCGGTCACAGTTTATTACCGTTAGATAATTCTGATCTTGATGATATTAGTTGTTTCTTCTGTGATTTTGCGGTTGATGAACAGTTAGTTCAGTTTGAGGAATTTATATTTTTATCAGATAAAGAAAAACAGGAAAAATATCCTGAATTGGATGGCAATCAAGTCGTTACAGGCAGAAGAGTTTGTCTGCAACCTGGCGATAAAAAAGAGCTGAAGCGATTATTACCATCGTTTAGCTACGATAAAACCCCTAGTGATCATATTCAACTTGAGTATTCCGATTCCTATTTAATGGTTATTCCCGTAGAGCCTCTGCATATTTCTCGTGGAAATGAACATATTCAGGAATTTAGCAAAAAAATTCGTTTGAAAGCTGATAATCGCGGGAAAAGTAACGAACCCTACTGTATTCATTTGGGTAATCCGCAAGATACACACATTTTTTGGCAATTTAGGTGGTAAGTCATGAAGTTAAGAGAATTTCCTTACTTTGCTAATGATGTGATTAATTTAACATCAGAAGAAAATATATCTCGGTTACGAGTGAATCAGCGAGTACAACTTTTTGAATACGATGATCACTGGTTACTGCAACAGTCAGAAGAGAGGATTTCAGTATTTTGTTCTAAAATCGATCGCCCACATTTGACCAGCTTAACGAGAAGAGATCAAACTCGTTGGATGCTTGCAAATCTGAATGTACAGAACAATACATTGCAACTTCAATATATGGCACCGGTTGAGATCAATTTACTAGATTTGACACTTGGTGTTGACGGTTTGATTTCAGATGATTTGTTTACAAAAAATGAAATTAGTGAAAACAGTATTGAAGCAGCATGCCAATGGTTAGCAGAGCACTTTATCCTTTCGACGACAAATACTTCAGATTTAGCTAACCCGGATATTTCGGAAGAACATTGGTTATCAATATCTCGATTTAGTAATTCTAATCGTGGGAACGGTTTTCAAATATTAGGTAAAGGTTGGCGTGCTGATGTGGAAGAGCAGCGTGATGACCGCTATTTGATTAAGCGTATAACACGCCATGCTCGTCGTGATAGTGGATTTTCATTATTGAACGGTGAATTTTCCTTTACAGATGTAAGCACCGCAACGGCATTAAATAATGCATCACACAGAGCTATGTTGGATGCTGCATTACGTGATAATGGAAGTTATTTAGAATTGTGGAATCTCTACAATGATAAAGAATGGGAAATTGCTTTAAAAAAAGCAGAGACACTTAAAGCATTACGTTTTACTCATTCTGAGTCATTTGAAGATACTAGAACAAACCGCTGGAATATTTGGCCAAAATCAGCTGAAGCATATAAGGAGTTCCAGGCAAACTGGAAATCGCTAGAGTTGGATAAAACAGCGCAAGTTGATTTATCAGAACAAGCCCCTGATTGGGCTGAAGAACTCAGTACTGATAGTGCATCTGGAGAACAACGTCAAAATCCTCGTGGTGAAATTCGCTTTGAAGAAGATCATATTGTCTTTACACCATCCTCAGAACGAAGAGACGCTGTTCCTCGATTTTCCAAACAGGATGGAGAAAATAGCAAAGGTGGCTGGTTGTATTTGTCACTAGCAGGGCAACGTACTGCTGGGAAACGTCGTTTGAGTGCTAGGCAGGTTATTGACTCTGGAAAACGAATGCCCCAATTAAAATGGTTGTTGGAAGGTGTTTCAGTCCCAATGGATAGACATCGAAAACTCAAAGGATTAACGCCATACGCTAAAGATACTTTTAAGGGCGGAAAGCCAACAGATAAACAGTTGTTGGCATTGGAAACAGCATTAAATACTCCTGATCTGGCTATAATCATCGGCCCTCCTGGTACGGGAAAAACTCAGGTAATAGCCGCATTACAGCGTCGACTAGCAGAAGAATTTGAAGAGCAGAATATCAGTGGTCAAGTGTTGGTAAGTAGTTTTCAACATGATGCTGTTGATAATGCACTTGATCGAAGTCAGGTTTTCAATTTACCAGCAACTCGAGTAGGTGGAAAAAAACAAAATGCTGATGAAGAAGGAAACTTTAGTCGTTGGGTTGATGCTCAGTCAAATTATCTGAAAGAACAAATTGACCAACAATATAAGAAAATCCCATTTCTAAAAAAATTAGATGAAGTTTCTCTGTCGATGACTTTGTTGCGTGTCAGTCAGGTTTCTCCGGCTCAGTATATTGAGCGCCTTCGGCAGTTGTATCGTCAGTTAGATGATTTACAACAACTCAATATGCGAATACCTATGCGTTTGATAAGCGAATTGGAAGATTATATTGCTGAGCAGGAGCAAGAAACTGCTGTATGTGAACATAGTGGCGGTAATGAAACTCTTTTGCGTAGTATTCGCGGTTTACGAGTGACAGAGTTAAGTTTTGCAGATGACGGGTGTGCAAGAGCAGTAGATTTGTTACGTGAATTAAAACGACAGTTGCATCGCTTTTCCAAAGAAAGTAAAGAATTACTGCAACAAGCCTCAGATACGACGCAGCCTGATAATCAGTTATTGCAGTTATTGAATAATCTCAAAAACCAATTACTTGACCAGTATTTACCTGATTATCGACCTCCAGAACTGAAACAGGTTCTTGATAAGACGGGAAGTGATTTGCTAGATCGACTTGAGTTATCTCTTGACCAGTATATGCATCAGCATAAACAGGGAGTTGCCTGGGCTCTTCAAGAGCTTGTTGATAACATCGAAACTGATCGATTATCTGCATTAAACACGACCGAAGAGTATGCCATGGTTGTAGGCGCAACCTGTCAGCAATCTGCAGGTAAGAAAATGGCAAATCTAAAGGCTATAGTTGATCTTGATAGTTCTGAAATTGAATTTGATACCGTCATCATCGATGAAGCTGCACGGGCAAACCCACTTGATCTGTTTATTCCAATGTCGATGGCAAAACGTAGAGTTATATTAGTTGGTGATGACCGTCAGCTCCCCCATATGCTTGAACCTGATATAGAAGAGCAACTTCAAGAAGAACATTTATTGACAGAACAACAATTGGCAGCTTTTAAATCTAGTTTGTTTGAACGCCTACGGCTGCAGCTCGATAAGTTAAGTGATTATTCTCGAGTTGTAATGCTTGATACCCAGTTCCGTATGCATCCTATTCTTGGTGATTTTGTGAGTCAGCAATTCTATGAATCAATTGGTTTGGATAAAGTAAAAGCTGGCAGACATGCCGATGATTTCACTTTTTCTTCCGAATTAATTGATGCTCTTGAATATGAGGGAAAGTTTTATAAGGACAAAGTTTGTCAGTGGATCAATGTTCCTTTATCTGATGGAAAAACCAATAAACGTGGGACTAGCCGTATTCGCGATGCAGAGGCTGAACGAATTGCAACAGAAGTACAGCATCTGTTTTCGGCTGCAGGAAATAGTTTATCGATTGGTGTTATTACTTTCTATGCAGCACAACGAGACCTTATCATGGAAAAATTGGCTACCAAACAGGTAAACGGTATTCCACTTATGGTTAAACGTGAAGGACAATATGAACCACATGATGAGTTTAAGTGGGCAGTAAAAAGGAAAAAAGATGGAACAATAGACAAAGAAGAGGGTTTGCGAGTTGGATCTGTAGATGCCTTTCAGGGGAAAGAGTTCGATGTGGTGTTATTGTCTTGTGTAAGAACGTGGCAAAAGCCGGCACTAGATTCGGTGAAGACAGAAAATGATGAGAAATCTTCTGATGAGAGGTTCGAAAGCAAACTTAATCGTATGTTTGGATTTTTACGTTTGCCTAATCGTATGAACGTAGCAATGAGTCGTCAGCGTCAGATGTTAATTTGCGTTGGAGATCCAGAATTAGTAACCAATGAATGTGCACAGGAAGGTGTTCCGGCCTTGAACGCATTTTATGAACTATGTGGAGGTCAGCATGGCTGCATTCGTTGATACTATGACTTACCTTAAATACGTTAATAAACCTTCAGGTAAAGCCAGAGCTATTCTTTGGCCAGTGCTTGTTCATCAAGTTCTGTATCCAGAAGTTCAACAGCCTAAAATGAACTTGTTTCAAAAAGTCGTGATGCGTTTAATTCGAGCTAATACTTTTGATGCAGGTGATATCGCTGAATTAACAGGTTTTCATATCAATTTGGTTAAGCTTATTCAGGCGCAATTATTAAGTAGAGGATGGATTGATGATAAAGCGATCGAATTGACCGAGTCTGGACTTAAAGCGATTGGTGAAGAAGACGATCAAAGTGAACAATTAGCTAGTGGGTATCTTTTCCAGGATGCCGTCTCAGGTAAGTTTTGGCCTAGAATTGATAATCGCCTCGCAATAATAGAACCGGATAATCCAAGTGACAAATTCCCTAAATTTTCATTAAGTCGTAAAACAGGGAAAGTATTGGAGCCATTCAAACCGTCATTTAAACCTGTCAATCATGCCACACCAAAGACACAAGATACCATGCGGGCATGGCAAGATTATCGTAGTGATTATCGTATAGCTCGACAGCTATATACACCTGATAAGTTACCAAAACAGATAAAACTTTCAGGTTTGACTTATCAATCAGAGCAACCGGAATCTGCTTGGATATTTGTATGGATTACGGCAAGTCATAATAGCAGACTTTGGAGTATTAAGGATCCTTTTGATATTCGTGATGAAGCCTGGTGGTTGACTGGAAACTTGCCTGAACTATTAGAAAATGACAAAAATCTATCTCGAAGTTTGAGTGGATTAATTGAACAGCCAGAGCCTGAAAATCAGACAGTGTCAGAGTGGTTGATAAGTTTGCGGGACCAAGCATCCTTACAAGTAATGATGGACTATCCATGGGTACAAAAGGAGCCTGATATTGCAGATGCATTATCGGTTGTACTTACTCGTCAGGAAATGTTGGAAAATGGGCAAAATCATAAAAATGACCTGGAAGCAGCCATTACAGAATGTCAAAAGCTGTTAGAAGTGTTGATGCAATGGCTGATTAAATCCTTTCAAGGAGCAGTTGAACAATTGCCTAAGTCAAAACAAAATGACACAAATTTAAACCGTAGTTTATTAACTAACCTAAATCTTCCTGCATTTACTGAAGATGTTATAGCAACCCTGTCTAGGCAGAAGCTACAAATGGTTATTCGTGCTTTCAAAAATCCAACAAGTTCCTTAAAAGCTTTAGTTTTTGCAGCCGCGCTTGGGACGATAGGTACCGATGTACATCCGCTGAAAGTACTTAACAGTGAACAATTGGATTTACAAAAATTATTAGCGTTAGCTGACTTACGCAATCAAACCAGCCACGGGAATAGCCGTTATACGGGGAAACAGTACACTGAAATAACGGTTGAAGTGGTTCAGGAAAATATCGAATTCGCATTACAATTTACAGAACAATTTAAGGAATGGATCCGTGGCTAGAAATAAAAAAAATAGCGGAAATCAACCCCAGAACAACGTAGCAATAACCCAAAAGTCGAATGATAAAATCCAGTTGGAAAAACAGATACCAATGTGGACAGCATCTTTTGAAAATGCTAGTAAAGTCTTTGATTGTGTGGGTAAAAAAATGAATATATTGGTTGATGAACATTATTTGAAGAGTCTCATTAACGCACTCCCTAATGAAAAAACAAGCCAGTTCAGAGGTTGGGTTCAACAGTTTGCCGATGTTTGCAAAGAAATTAATAAATATAAACTCGGTCTGGATGAAGAATATAAAGCTCGTTGGGATACCAATAATCAAAAAGGCTTAGAATTAGAAGCATTAGAAGAAAAACTTCATACAGAACAAGATGATCTATGTATCCGAACTGAAAGTTTAGGAAAACAAAGTAATGAATTGGATCTTCTGCAAACAAAGTTGGCAAAACAACAAAGTGAACAGACATCTCGTGAACGCGAACTGAATTCTCGTGAGCTAAATGCTAACCAAGGTTTTGAACGACAAAATCGTGAATCGTTAGAGCAGTTGAAGTTAGAACAAGAAAAAGAAATAACAGGTTATAAATCAAAAATCTCCGAGTTAAGCAAGCAGAAATCTGAGATTGAGCATGCAATTGAAGCAGCTAAGCTAACTCTGTCGGATACTGAGCAGCAACGTAAAGCTGAGTTGGATAATAAAGAAATTGAACTGATTGCGTTGCAATCTGCTCAGCAGGTTAAGGCATCAGAGCTGGATAAAGAGAAGGAACAGCTTAAGTTGGAACGGTCTGCTTTAGAAGATGAAAAAGCGGCTTATAAATCGACACTGGATTTAAAAATTCATTATCAGCAAGAAGCAATAGAACGTCAGCGTAAAGAGATTCAAGATGCTTTGGCTCTGGAGAGAAAACAGCTTGATGGTGAGTGGGATGATTTGCGTGAAGCTAAAGATAATCTTGATGCTATCGTTGATGAGAGGATGGATGAAGAACGTGAATCCCATCAAAAGGAAATTACTAAGCAGAAACAAAAAATAGATAACGCATGGAATAAAGTTGAGCAATTAAATGATAAGTTGGCGGATTTTGAAGAGTTACAAAATGCTTTGGGTGAACAGCCGATAAGAGAATTTATTGATCAATTGGATCAGCTTAAACAGAAGAACCGAGAATTAAAAAATAAGCTTTCTGATACTGATCATGGAGGTTTGGAAGAGCAAAATGAGAATTTACGTGCTCGTGTAGCCGAATTGGAAAAAGAACTAACTAAGATTCGCCCAGAATTTGAAAGGGTTCAGTCTGAAGTTGCACAAAAGAGAATAGCGGCTACACAGTTGCAGGCTATTCAGCAGGAAAAAAGGATACTTGAACAGCACAAAAACACATTAAGTGTGCATATTGACGATTTGGAAAGTCGTATCGAAAAGCTTACAGATGCGCATAAAACTCAGACTCCTTTCCCTGCTATGTCAAATATGGACAGCAACAAGAGTTTTCAATCGACAATGGTACTCGAAGATGTGCCTGATCTCAGTATCTTTGCATCAGAGCTTCAGCAGCGAATTGCTCAGGCAGAGCGCGTAAAACTATATTACCGATTAGAAGATATCCGAGTATTACTGAGTGGTCTAGCAATGAGTCAGTTGCACGTTTTTCAGGGGATCAGTGGTACAGGTAAAACCAGTTTGGCTAAAGCGTTTGCTAAAGCGATGGGTGGTTTCTGTACGGATATCGCCGTTCAGGCAGGCTGGCGTGATAGAGATGATCTTCTTGGTCACTATAATTCTTTCGAGCGTAAGTTTTACGAAAAAGACTGTTTGCAAGCACTTTACCAGGCTCAAACTCCTCGCTGGAATGACACCTGTAACGTTATTTTGTTGGATGAAATGAACTTATCTCGGCCTGAACAGTACTTTTCGGAATTCCTTTCTGCATTAGAGAAAAACGACCGTCAGGACCGCCTGATAAGCCTCTCAGAAACTGCTCTCCCAAATGCACCTAGAGGCTTAAAAGATGGTCGGCAAATCTTAGTACCACAGAATGTTTGGTTTATCGGGACATCAAACCATGATGAAACGACGAATGAATTAGCAGACAAAACTTATGACCGTGCACACGTGATGACGTTACCGAAGCAGGATATCCAATTCAATATCGAAAAGTTTGATAAGGCTAATTATTCATTTAAGTCGCTCCAGAAAGCATTTCATCAAGCAAGTCAGAAGCACAGAAAGGAAGTGGAAAATTTGCTTTTGAAGCTGTCTGATCATGATATTACCACTCAATTGACTGAGACTTTTGAGCTTGGATGGGGTAACCGATTTGAACGTCAGGCGAAACGTTTTATTCCCGTAATGCTAGCTTGTGGTGGAACTGAAGGAGAAGCTTTAGATCATTTGTTATCCAGCCGTGTTATGCGTAGTGGCAAGGTTACTGGACGTTATGATATTAACGCTGATGATGTCGGCAAATTGACCGATGCTTTGGAAGATTTTTGGATTAGTCATAATCTATCCGGTGATCCTCGCAAATCTTTAGAATTATTAAATACAGACCGCCAACGTAAGGAGCGTTTGTAATGTGGTTTGACAGGTTGAGTCAAAAAAAGTTACCTGATTTACCACCAACTATTGAGCCATGTCGTTATCAATGGCTAGGTAAAAATGATGAGTGTCTCAATAGGCATGCAAAAATACATTATGAACACTTACTGGTTGATGATGGTTATGTACGTTGTCAGCTAAATTCGGGAAACTATTCTTTTATACAGGCAGATAAAGGACTTAAACCTTCAATTGCTCTATTTAATAATGCAATCACAACTATCAGTAAACAATTGGAGAGTAATGCTGATAGGTTGGTATCACCTATGTTACCAGCTGCTATTGTTAATTCAGAAAGCCATTTACTACCTGTGGAAGTTGTGTTGTTGGAAGTTCTTAATAAGGGGCATTTGCACCATATTTCGCAGCGTCCAAGACTCGATATTCGTTACGATGAAGAAGTGACAGATGCGGCTCGGGCGAAACGACTGTCAAAAGGAGCATTAGTTCATTTGGCTTCCCACTCTGAATACTGGCAGCGACAGACACTTAGTGGCGTAGTTCCCAAGAAGGTATTGGCTCGGTTTAGTGACGACGAATACAATATTTACGAAAATTGTGTCTTTGCGAGGCTTTTAGATAAATTCGAATATCATCTTCAGAGGCGTTTATCCACACTCACAACTTTATTGCTGACGATAGATCAGGCAATGAAGTTTTATCAGTCTCAATATATTGATTTTCGTTTATCTAAAAACGTATGTGAGCTCTGGGGAAGGACTTTTGATGAAAAAACGACAGCCCAGGCGAGCGAGTTACTGAGTGAAACGATAGACAAACTTCAGCATCTGAATCACTCTGTTCAAAGCCTTAAACAAACTGGTTTGTACTCTCGAATTGACAGAAATAAGCAATTAAGTGGAGCACTACACCGAACAAATATCCTTAGTCATGACCCGCATTATCGGCATTTGGCGATTTTGTGGGAACAGTTAGAGGTAACGATATCGAGAACAAAGAATAGCCCTGATGAGCAATTTTGGCTGAATCAGGAATTGTCTTATTCATATTCTCAATATGTAGGCCTCGTACTAACACATGCTTTACATCCGTATTTGAATGGGCGAAGTGAAGGAGAGTGGGCGGGAAGAAAACTAAGGCTTCAGCGATGTGGTTTCGAATGGCAATTAGTGCTTGTTAGAGATGGGGTTTCTAGAAGCAATGATATATTGCTAACAGTTGTACCTTGGTTTAGTCATGTGCCCTTAGCTGAGAATTGTCAGCATCTCAGTAAGAACCATGTTATCGCTTGGCCAAATATCGGCAATCAGAACCATCAAGATATGAATGCGGATAAATTCATTACGATCACACCGTCAGATATGTACTGTGTTGAACGGTTGGGACTTATAATTGATAGGGTGCTGTATAAGGATGTTTTAATGTCGTACGGAAAACCTATAGTGAAAGTCCCTATGAAGCCTTTAGAGTACGTTCAGAATATAAAAAATATTTCTGTTGACTCCCAGCAATACACTTTTCGATTATTTGGTGAAATAAACCATAAAGAGTTAAAACAGTTGAAAGACTTATTAGTCCAATCTAATGCTCGAGAACAGGTTGCGGCCCTAGAAATACGTCAAAAGGAAATCGAGTCTTTGATTGTTTGCCCTATTTGTTCATCAAAGACTGATTTTTTGTCTCAACCTTCAGGGTTTAAGCAAACTTGTAGTTGCGGCTTTACACGGTACTTGAAAGATTTAAACGAAGGCAATTTTAATTTTGAACAATTCTATAAGAGCAGCGACTTTTTACTTATCGGACGAAGAAGTTTTTCTGTTGATTTTGACGAGTAATCAAGAGCAAGCGTTGACTAGGCTAAGGGATGAGATAGGTAAATTAGTTACACCTCTGTAATTTTATTTACTAAATCAAAGTGTGACTGCCTACTTATTCCATATGAAATCAACTTGTTACTGATGGGGATGTTTGTTGCAATGCACTTGCTTGTAAACAGAGGCTGCTAAGTACGGAGTATTTAGCAAAATAAAATTTGAGGCTAGGCACTAAGGAGAGGTGATCAATGGATACTACGTCCCGCAGCAAACTTGGATCTGCAAGTATGATATTCGACTCTACTTCTGTTAATGGCTGTCTAAGGGCCATTTTGACGAAACGAGAACTATCTCAGCCCACGGGCCAGCCGCTATTTACTTATCAACTATCAGAGCCCGAATATCGTCATTTGCAAATCAGTTTAAAAAGCCAAAAATTGCCAACAAAGTTGCATCGGGATAGTAGCTGGTGTGCGGCTTTTTGTCTTTTTAGTGCTGAATGGTACCGACGTAAATATCAAGGAGGATGGAGTTGGAGTGGTATATCAAGCAGTTTAGGGTTTGAGTTAGATGCAAATCAACGTAGTAAGGTAATAAAAACAGGTTTTAAATATTGGCAGCGAACCGTTAGTCAATATAACGATGATAGGCATAGTTTTCTTGGTTCAGTGTTCCGAGAGGGCGGTCTGCCTTATGGTCTGCTAGCTAGTGAAGGCGGCAGGTTCTTAGTAATTTTTAAGCGTATTCTTAGGGTTTTTGATGATGCTCAGGCATTCGGTCAGTCGCCGTTCGAGTTGGTGTTAGAGGGGCTTGAACACTTACCTGAGGCATTTAGGCAAGAAACAACGGTTGATCTTATTACTAATATGGCGGAGCTATTGCTGCGTTTAACCGACGAATACAACCTGCAACAACAAGAGCAACCAGTCAATCATTTAGATACCCAACTGCCAAATTGGCGAGATCTATTTCCAATCCCACTTGATACAGACACTGGCAGTGAATTTCTCTCCAGTTTACTGACTTCAGCTTCAGTTCAGCGACAAAGCAAGTCACAACAAACAAAACGAATTATTTGCTCGCAAAGGCTTTCGAACAATGAAGACTTGGGTTTTGTTACTCAAATTAAATTGATGAAGGCGATACCAATGCCTTTTAAACGCGAAGCATTGATTAACAGTCGGGTTGAGTTATTTATACAAGAAGGTAATCGAGTAGTCGCCGAGTTGGGTGTCGGGCATACAACCTTTGAAGGCGAAATGACCCAGGTAATTTTGCGAACCCCTGCATGTGAGTTTCGTCGCCAATCCATAGAGCAATACTTGTACTTAGTAGTATTACAGGCTGGTATTGAGCTTCATAGAGAAGAAATTCCGAACTGTGACATCGCTATTAATGAGATGCCGATTGTTCTTAAGTCAGACGGTGAACATGATTGGGTCATTGGGCAAGGAAGCGTAAATGTCAAAGCAGACCAACTTAAAGCTCTTTTGCTAAAAGGTTCAACGTACACAGCCGAGTTTCCAGACTTGTGCAAGTCAGTAACGACTGAACGCTACCAATTAGTAGAGTTTAGTGGGGAAATTAAGGTTGATTACCGTACTGAAGAAGGTGAAGGCGACACCTATGTAATATCGACTCGTCAGTCAGCAGTGTTGGCTGAGCAAGTGAGTGTGCGAGGAGCTAAATTACAGTATTACTCTAGTACGGGACAACCAATCTATTTGGGTTTGCCAACCATTACCAGTCAAGAAGCGAATACAGAATTGTGGTTAGGTAGTAAGCCATTAGGAGAAGCTCATCAATCTGGTTTGTTTGGTATCCAATCAGTACGTTTAAAGGGGAGTGGTAATCGCACAATACTTCGTAAACGGCTTGCTATTCTTCCGCAGTCATTCCAGCTTGAGCTTAAGCCGTCTAAACAAGCTAATAGTGGCTACGTTGATCTTCATTGTGAACGCAACTTATTTGTATCGATAGAAGGAGAGCAAATCTCTTATAAGCAAATAAATATAGAAAGCGGTAAAAGGATCAAGGTGACAGCCGAAGGGGCACCGCCAGCAGATATTATTCTTTCCATAAGTGCTAACTTGATGGCTGACCCGATAAAAGTACGGGTACCTTTTCCAGCGTCTGGTGCATTAATCTTTGACAAAGATGGTAAGGGTCTAGCTAAACGTATCACCATCGATGATTTATTAGGCGCGCGTATTCAGTTTTTCCCGCGCGTGGATGTTGCGGCGAGTTATCATATTGAATTGAAAGGACCTATGAAGTCTCGTGATGCTTATTATTATTGGGAGTACAAGGTTACAGATAAGGTCTTTGAAGTAAGTCTATATGAGTTCCGTCATAGAATTCAGGAGCTACTGGCGGCATCTGGTGAACTTGATGATGAAGTTCGAATGGTAATTGGGGGGGCGGGTTGTAGAGAGCAACAAATAATTATTGGTCGATATGCGACCGAAGCCCAGTTGGTTAATGAGACGGTAAGTTTTGACGTGAAGCTGGGGAAAGATCTCATCATTCAGCCAGAAGTGATTAATTTGGCAGACCCAGCAGAAAAACCGCATGCTCTTCAACAAAGATATTCCAATGGCGCAGCGACAGGTGTATTCGAACTGAATAAAAGGTTATATCAGCTAGCGTTAATCGTTCCTTCAAGCAAGACTGAGCTGGCATTTCGCGCAAAATTTATTCCTGGTAGTGAGGCTATTGATTGTATTAGTGATATCCATACCTTAAACAAGGCTGTTGCCTTATTCCACCCAATAACTAATCCAAATGCGATAGCCGATGTATTTCCAATGTTAGCTAATGATTTTAATCACAGTAGTTGGCGATTTATTAATGACTTGTTTGCCAATTATTCTCACCTCCCAATGGCTACGTTTGAAGTATGGAAAGCAATCGTGAAACACACCGCTTGCCTATCAGCACTTGCGTTTAAAGCTGATAACCCCGTTCAGTTAATGGAACGTTTGAAAGTGGAATTTAATGTTATTTGGGAGCTTATACCGCTGCATATTTGGCAGTCGAATATTGATAAATATCGTCAGATGTTGTTAAGCATAGGACTGCCTGACAAAGTGGTGGATAACAAAGTAAACAGTAGACTAGAAACACTTTCTGAATTTACCCCATTGTTTGAAGAACAGTGTCGAGCATTGTTCTCCGATCAATTTATCCAACCAGAACCGAATTTGTCAGCTGTTTTTCAATATTGTCTGCCTGAATGGAGTCAAGACTTGGTGCGAGTTCATTTGTCTGACCGTGAGTGGCCGACAGCATTTAGTTTTGAGTTAGAAACATGGTGCAAAAAACACTGTGAATCGCTTATTCATTTCGAAGTCATTCGTGGGTTCCACAAGAGCGTCCTTTATTTTCCTATCTTTGCAGCGGCAGTGGCGTGTGGAAAAGTTCAATTGGAAGAACTATCGTCGACACTTTATCCCATTCATTATTTCCATTTGCGACAGATTGTCGAGTTTGATCGTCATTGGTTTAACCCCGTATTTCAAAGTGCATTATATGTATTTGCTCAAGAGGAAGCTTAAATGAAGCAATATTTTTCCACCCTAAAACAACAAGCTAATAGCCGAGCAAAAGAGTCAACTTTGAGTATTTTGGGTATTAATAATCCCGCTCTTAGAAACCATTTAAGTGAGTTGATGGAAACGGATGAAAAGTTTGTCCATGGTCCTGTGTTTGAGCAAATGTTTGCTTGGGAAGCAGACGAAATAACGATAGAAGACCTCTCTACCCCTAAACATAACAACCTACTCAGCCCAGAACTACTAGACGCGCTAGATGTCGCACCGCATAAAGAAGGGTGTAAAAAAGACAGCAGTTGCAAGTGTAAGTATGTGTTGAATCGAGAGATAAGACCATATAAACACCAATTAGAAGCATGGAGAGGCTTACTTGATCTTCAACCCCAATCTCAAATTATCACCAGTGGTACCGGCTCTGGTAAAACTGAGTGCTTCATGGTGCCAGTACTCGAAGATTTGTATAGAGAAACGCAACAGATAAACAATTCGCTAACTGGAGTGAGAGCGTTATTTCTTTATCCTTTGAATGCGTTAATAAATTCTCAGAAAGAACGACTAAATGCTTGGACGAGGCACTTTAACGGAGATATTCGTTTTTGTTTGTATAACGGGAATACCCCAAATGACCTTAAAGCCCAAGATAGGCAAAGGCAAAGAAAGCAGCCTCAGGAAGTTCTTTCTAGAAAGTTGATGCGAGACGACCCAGCACCCATTTTGGTAACTAACGGAACCATGCTGGAGTATATGTTGGTGAGGCAAGCTGATGCTCCCATTATCCAAAAGTCGCAGGGTAAGTTGCGTTGGATCGTACTAGATGAAGCGCATACGTATGTTGGTTCCCAGGCCGCTGAGCTTGCTCTGCAATTAAGACGTGTCATGCAAGCTTTTGATGTTAAGCCTGAAGATATTCGCTTTATTGCGACTTCCGCAACGATTGCGGGCGCAGAAGCTGAAACGCAACTAAAAGAATATCTTGCTAGGTTAGCTAATGTTGATGTACAGCAGGTAGTTGTCATTGGGGGGAAACGTGTTGTTCCTAAGTTGCCCAAAGTAACGCCAGCAAATTTAACCCTCAGTGAAATAGAAGCGATAGATCCAGAAGGTGAACAACCCAAAGAGAAGAAGCGGAGTCAAAACTCGGAAGTATCAGAACGTCGATACTCTGCTTTAGCGAGCTCAGCATTAGCTGTGAAAATACGAGAATTGTTATCTGGAGACAATATAGGTCCAGTACATTACGCTGAATTAATAGATAAATTAAAACCTTATGAGTTAGATGAAGCAGAGTTAACTCGATGGTTAGATATTTGCACAGGAACTAAAAGCTCCCATAATAGTGAGGCATTTTTAAAACTCAGAGCTCATTATTTTCAGCGAACATTGCATGGCTTGTGGTGCTGTATTGACCCCAACTGCCCGAATAAAAAACAATCTAAACTGAATGGCGCATGGCCATTTGGGTATGTGTATAGTGAACATCTTCAGAAATGTCATTGTGGTGCGGTAGTGCTTGAACTTGCGTTTTGCAATGATTGTAACGAACCTCATTTATTGGCAGCCGATCACAATGGACATTTGCAACAGTGGACGGGAAAAATTAATGATGAGTTTTCGCTACTTGATGAAGCTGAAAAAGAGATGGATGAAGAGCGCTCAGATCAGTTTTCTAAAAATGCAATGGCAAGTGATACTCAAGTCGTTATCGGCTCAAAACAGAGCGATGATTACCTATTAACGGGTTTTGATATTGCTGGACATGAACGCTTTCTAGATAAGAGTCCAATCCGGTTGACTAAGTCGATGAGTGAATCGCAACAGTGTTGTGAATGTGGTTACTCAGGAAGAGGTCAGTACAATAAAGCGTTGCGAAGAGGTCTATTAGGCGCGCCATTCTATACGGCGAATGCGGTACCAACAGTACTCGAGTACTGCCCAGATATTGAGGTGGATAAAGAATCCAGGATAGGTCCTAATTCCGTTCCAGGGAGAGGACGTCGGTTAATTACCTTTACCGATAGCCGACAAGGAACCGCAAAAATGTCAATTCGGATGCAACAAGAAGCTGAGCGGTCTCGGTTGCGAGGTCTAGTATTTAAGGAGCTTCGTAGGCATGTTGAAGACAAAGTTGTTATAGATGGGGCGTTACTTAACCAGGTGAAAGACTACTTGAGTATGCCGATCGAAAAACTACGAGTTATGTTGCCATCCATCGAACAATCCATGCCTGAAGACGCAAAAGCACTAAAAGAATATATTAATATTGCTAGTAGCTCGGTTGCTATACCGGTGCCTCAAACGGTCCCTTGGTCTGATCTTGTTGATGTTATTAAGCAAGATAATGATTTAAAAGAGTCGATGTTAAAAGAGAACAAGAGGTTGTCGCCGGAAATATTTGATGATTCGACTGGGCCTATACGACTGACTCAAATGCTACTGACAAGAGAATTTGCTAGACGACCCAAAAATAGAAACAGTCTAGAAACTCAGGGCTTGGTTAAGATAGTCTACCCAGGATTGGATAAAATTGATGTTGTACCGGAGCTTTGGGAAAATTACGGCTTAACAGTAACAGATTGGCGCGATTACCTTAAAGTATGTCTGGATTTCTTTGTACGCGAAAACTCCTATATAACCATTGATCGTGAATGGATTCGTTGGATCGGCATGCACTTTTCTCCCAAAACCTTATTAGGGCCTGACGCGAGTGATGTCGATGAAAACAGAGCAAAGAGTTGGCCGCTAGTAAGAAAAGGCAATAAACGTCAACAGCGTATAATCAATTTGCTCACTATTGCCACAGGTATTGATATAACGAGTACGTCAGGAGAAGACACTATTAATGGCTGGTTGATTTCTGCTTGGAATGCGTTAACTGGTTCGAAAATCTTGCAAGATTCAACAGCAGACAAACAATATAGTTTGAACTTGACTAATGTCAGCTTTTCATTGATGAATTCGGCTTACATATGCCCGGTTACGAACAAGCTGTTGGATACTACGTTCAAAGGAATCACTCCGTATATTCCCTTTAAAGGTCAGTTAGATGATAATCTATGTGAAGAAGTGAAACTTCCGGCTGTATGGGCTTTTGAAGGAAGTGATGACTTCTTGCTTTCACTGATTTTAACGCGCAAAGCTATTGCGAGCTCATCGGAAGTGAAAGCACTAAGAGAGCAAAACTTGTGGACGGATATTAATGACAGAACAGTAGAGGGTGGTTTTTACTACTCTTCTGCAGAACACTCTGCGCAACAATCCGCTGAGCGACTTAAAATATATGAGGATGAGTTTAAAGTTGGTAGGAAAAATGTCCTCAATTGCTCTACAACAATGGAAATGGGCGTTGATATAGGGGGGATTACTGCGGTAGTGATGAATAATGTACCGCCACACCCTGCTAACTACCTTCAACGCGCAGGTCGGGCAGGCCGATCTAAAGAGTCTAGAGCGATAAGTTATACGCTATGCAAAAGCAATCCTCATGACTCGTTGGTTTTTAACAACCCGAAATGGCCATTCACCACCGTTATACCTGCTCCACACGTTGAATTTTCATCTGAGAAATTGGTGCAGAGACATGTAAATTCATTTTTGATGGGACGCTTTTTAATCGAAGAAATTGGTTTAACAAGTAAAGAAAAATTTAATTTAGATCTTGAGTGGTTTAACGCAAAGGTTAATGACGAAAAATCTATCGCAGAACGTTATATCAATTGGGTGAAAACGTGTGATAAGAAGTTTCAATCAGCCTTGTCTACTTTAGTTAAAGGTACCGCGTTGAGAAATGCTCCTTTGGCACAAATTTGTAAGTACTCAGCAAAGAAAATAGAGGAAATAACCACTCGGTGGGTAAATGAATATCAATACATAGAAAATGAATTGATCGGCGTTGATCCTGATGGCCCGTATGCTTTTAAGCTAAATAGTGAGAAGTCCCGTTTATGTCGAGAGTACTTACTGCGAGATTTAGCAACAAGGGCGTTCCTCCCGGGATATGGATTCCCTACGGATGTCGTAAACTTGGATACCGATAATATCGTCGATTTTAGAAGGCAGCTTCAATTTAGAAATCTAAGTAAACTCGATCGAGAAGATAATGTTTCTATAAATCGAGGATTGCCAAGTCGAAATTTAGCTGTTGCAATCCGCGAGTATGCTCCTGGTTCTGAAATAGTGCTTGATGGTCGAGTACATCGAGCGGCAGGTATTTCTCTGAATTGGCGAAAAATTCACGTTGATGGCGCGAAAGATTCTCAGAAGTTTGACCTAGCCTGGCGTTGTCCAAGTTGTGGGCAGACAGGCTACGAAACGGATCTAGAAATACAATCTGATTCAAATGACCTAATGTGTACTAACATTGCTTGTGGTCAAGCTATTCCGAAAAACGACGAGAAAGATCCAAGCAAAAGAGATTGTCGTAAAAAAGTAATTCAGCCTACAGGGTTTGTCACTGATTATTATCGAGAGCCGACGAATAATATTTCGAATAATGTTTATGTTCCCGTTCAACCTTCCTGGGTTATTGCATCAGGTACAGCGACACCATTACCAATGCCTGCACTTGGATATATGGTGTCGGATGCCAACGGCAAGGTCTTCCATCATAGTTCTGGATTGTCGGGTAAAGGATATGCGTTATGTATGGCTTGTGGTCGTGCAGAGTCAATGACAGCGAAAGGTGAGTTGCCAAACGCACTTAACTTTGAAAAGACACATAAACCACCGCGCCCTAGTAAGTTCGATAAAGATGAAGTAGGTCGACATGCGGACTGTGACGGGTCTGCCAAGATAATGTCTTCGATTCATTTGGGTATTAACTCTCGAACAGACGTATTTGAACTGGTGATTAAGAATCCCAAAACGGGTGAATACATACCTGATAATGAGCAGGGTCGAAAAATAGCGACCACTTTGGCTGTAGCGTTACGAAAGTGCTTAGTAGAGCAACTCGGTGTATCTACAAATGAGGTCCAATATAGCGTTAGGCCAACAGTTATTGGTGATAATCAACGCGCATTAGTACTACAACTGTTCGACAGCGTGGGCGGTGGTGCCGGATTTTCGACATCCGCGCCATTTCATATTTCCGAGATATTGAATGGATTAGTTGGAAAACTTGATTGTAGGAAGCAATGTGATGCGTTTTGTCCTGAATGCCTTTTAGAGTCGGATTCGAAGCACGATACCGATAAACTCGATCGCATGTTAGCGATAGAATGGTTAGGGGATAATTTTAAACATTACGTATCACTCTCGACTAAGCACAAAAACCTTATCAAGGATGGAAAATACTGCCCTCAAACTATCGAGGCCCAATTGACCGATTTACTCAATGAAAAGGTATCGGAATGTTTATTTGTTCTTTCTTCTGAAGTCGAGGGGTGGGATACATCTCTTGTCTTGATGAAATCGAAATTGCATGAACTATTAGCGAAGAATATCGCTGTTTCAATAGTCGTCCCTAAAGTTGAATTCACAGATGAAATTGTGAGTTTCTTAAGGGAAATACAAAAAATTGGAGTTCAGCTAAGATATGGGAAAGAGTGTGGGGCGATTGTTTTCCAAGGCTTGACAAGTAGTGGTTGGTCAACGTTAGCCAATCTTGACGTTAAAGCCACCACCCCAGGAGCGCATTGGCTTACAGCAGACGACATCTCCATTATTTCTTATAGTGAACCAGAAATCGCGACAATTCCTTTTGAGTTAGACTCCAAGGAACCAACTCACTTGTTAGGAGCAGTTCATGTTGATATTGCGACTGAATTAAATGGACAGCTCTCAAACTTCGGTCGAGGTTTTGTGAAGTTATTAAAAAGTAAAGATGAGCGACTAACAAAGTTGCTTAAAGAAGGTGAGCTTAAGAGTGTTTCGTATTCGGACCGGTATCTCCAAAGCCCTGTTTCATTATTATTGTTAGCGGAAGTTCTCAAAGCACTAGTAGGAACATCAGATTGCCAAATAGAAGTAAATAGTTGCTTTGATGAACAAAATAGAAATCCTTATACGGTAAACCATGATTGGGATGATCGTGATGACTATAAAGCAATATTTGGTGCATGGTTGACCCATATGGCCGCTAAAACAGTAGATACAAATATAATTGATAATAAACGCGAAGTGCCGCACCGAAGAGCGATAAAGTTGCGTTTTTCTACTGGTGATATAGTTGAAGTCACTCTAGATCAAGGGTTTGGCTATTGGCGATTAGATCTCTCTGGTGGTATGCATCGGTTTGATTTTATGAGAGACACACACGACCAGATAAAAAGGTTAATTGAAGTATATAAATTAGCTAAGGTGTCTAACAGTGCTAACTGGTCCACTTGGATTGCTGTTAACGTGTTGTAGGTATTTCCAATCAGTATTGTCTATAGATATTACTGTTGGGTTATCAATCACACATTAAAGTTCAGTTCAATGTATGAGCGCTTTGTGTTAACCAAACTTGGTACAACGACCGTTTTATGTAAGAAACTTTCTTACATAAAAACTCAGCATTAATTCGGTTTATCACAAAAATATCAACTTATGGTTGTTTTGGGTTGAATCAATATATGGTTGTTTTTTAGATAAGTTATTGATTATAATTAAATATGAAATATCAATTTATGGTTGTTTCAACATCAATAACAAAGGGCCGCTTTTGCGGCTCTTTGTATGTTGACCTTGTGAGTTGGTTGGCGGGGTTCATTCACTCGATTCACATTATATCGCTAATTTTTATCCGATTGATTGCTGATTAATTAACGTCAGCGATTAATTCATTAACGCTTATCACAGCATGATTCTGTGGAGAACGGTTAAAATAAGCCGTTTTATAAAAACTAATAGTGGATGACTCAAAAGTCGAATTCACGATCACGTCAGGAAAAGTAGAAATGAACACGAAACAGCGGAAGAATCCGATTCAATTTAAAGGGCAAGGTGGGGAGTTTTTTGGTATTTGGATCGTTAACATACTGCTGTCGATTATTACGTTAGGGATTTATTCTGCGTGGGCTAAAGTGAGAACGAAGCGTTATTTTTACGGTAATACATTTATCTCAGGTGACAACTTTGAATACCATGCAACTCCCATGCAATTACTAAAAGGGCGCTTAGTTGCGCTTGTTATTTTATTAGTATGGGTCGTTTCAAATTCGGTTTTTCCACCGCTATCTATTGTTTTGCTGGTTTTGTTTTATCTGGCTTTGCCTTGGCTACTTTGGAGTCATGCACGTTTTGATTCAGCGATGACGAGTTACCGTAACGTGCGTTTTGCTTTTAATGGGTCATTGAAAGGCGCTTATAGTTCGATACTTGGCCGTGGGATGCTCTCTCTCTTAGCGATTGTGGCTTATATTGTGCTCATGATCATTTCTGCCAATGCGTTACCCGTGGTGGCGATTGTATTAGGTTTGGGGCTGATTTTAGTGATGGTGGTTTTGTACGCATGGCTAGTCGCTGGTATTCATCAGTATTTTGCATCAGGCTATCAATACGGTGACTGGAAATTTTCTGCGCAAATTGAAACTCGCTTCTTTTTGAAGACTTACTTGAAAGCAATATTACTGGGGGGCTTAACCTCGGTGGCGTTTATGATTGTTATGGGCATTGTGGTACTTAGCATCAAGATGACATATCCGTTTACCGATGAGCTGGCTATGGGGGAAGGATACTGGTTGTTTGCTTATATCATGTTACCTTATGTCTTTATCATTGCTATGTCTCTCATGATTAGCGCTTATACGACCACTCGAGTACGCAACTATGTATTCTCTAAGCTTGGTGCCAATTTAGATAGTGATCCAGAAACGCAATTTAATTTTGTTTCTACATTTAGCGTGTGGGATTACATGGTGTTGGTGATCAGTAACTTCTTTTTGCAAGTGTTCACGGTTGGTTTAGCTCGTCCTTGGGTGATGGTGCGTACCACGCGTTATGTGGCGCACAATACCGCAGTGATTGGTGATATGGATGCACTGCAAGCGATGGATCAAGATTCTGATGTGAAAACAGCCATCGGTGATGAAGTGGCGCAAATGTTTGATCTTGGGATCAGTATTAACTAATGCGTATTGATGGAACCGCTTTCCCGCCTCGTAGTGCTATGCGGCACGAGGCGGTGTTGGATCTTTCTCAACCATCCATTTTAGTTTTGCACGTGAATGGAGAGGTTTTCAACGCGGAACATAATTGTGTAGCGATCAGTGATTCAGTGGGACAATTACCCGTTCGAATCTCTTTTCCTAATGGTTGGGTGTTTGTGACAGAGCCATGCTTATCTTTGACACAGTGGCGAAGTCATCATAAGAAATCCAGTTTTGTCGCGAGTATGGAAGGCAGCATTCCTGCGTGGATTTTGTCTGCATTGATTTGTTTGGGCGTTATCGTAGGCGGTTATTATTACCTATTACCTTGGGGAAGTAAGCACATTGCAGAGCGTTTACCCGACTCCTTGTCTGTTGCGGTAGGCGAGCAAGTATTGGCATCTCTTGATCTGCAATTTGCGCCGAGTGATTTACCTATTGACCAACAACAAGAGATTTGCCGACGCGTTGCTCAATGGGTCACCGTGCTGCCTGAACTCCCCAATAAAATAAATGTGGAATTTCGTTCTTTACCCGAAGTTGCAAATGCTTTTGCACTTCCGGGAGGGACGATCGTCTTGCTCGATGATTTAGTGGCATTAGCACAAACTCAGCAGCAGTTAGACGGTATAATTTTGCATGAGATTGGCCATGTCTATCATCGTCATATGATGACACGTGTGGTTCACTCGACCATTCTTTCGGTTGCCGTTTCTCTAATAACGGGTGAAAGCTCAGGAATCGTTGATAATCTCGCTGGCGTCGGAGTCTTTATCGCGTCGAATGGTCAATCTCGTGAGGCAGAGAGACAAGCCGATCAGTATGCAAAAAATGCTATGCAGCAAATTTATGGTAATAGTGACGCACTAGCAGAAATGTTTGAGTTGTTCAAAGCGCAAGAAGAGATCGAAACTCCGGAGTGGTTTCGATCTCATCCTAATTTTACAGAGAGAATTGAAGCGGTGAAGAACAAGTAACAAGTTGTGCGCTTACGCTATGTTGGCGTTTTCTCCTATCCGTGCTCTTTTTTTGACGGATAAGTCATCCTTGATGATTAAGCGATTTTTATTATCGCGATTCGCCATGACTTGCTGTTGATCATCAATCGTGCCTAGTGTTTTGGCTAAACGATCATACATCACCACATTCACTGTTGCTGCCAGATTCATACAGCCATGTGTTGGGATATAAACGACGTGCTGTGCTTTATTCACGATCTCTTGTGGCAATGAACCGTCTTCAGGCCCGAATAGGTAGATGGCC
This sequence comes from Vibrio sp. 1-1(7), assembly GCF_013048485.1. Classification (NCBI taxonomy): domain Bacteria; kingdom Pseudomonadati; phylum Pseudomonadota; class Gammaproteobacteria; order Vibrionales; family Vibrionaceae; genus Vibrio; species Vibrio sp. 1-1(7). Next base: position 351,750 of record NZ_VHSP01000002.1, read on the forward strand.
TTTTCAGGGTGAGTGAAGTGAGGTAGCGCGGTTGCGCCAACGACTAATTCAACACAGACAATTTCAACGTCATCGGCAAGATCGGCGGTTAGGTCGTCTATTGCTACAACATTAAGATGTTGATGCATTTTTTTAGTGTCGGTTTGGAATTTTACGGCACGATCATAGCGGCTGCCATTGTAGCGCACTTGAGTGGCGTTATAGCATCCAGCGGCGCGCATCACCGCTCCTACATTGGTTGGGCTTTTGGGATTATACAGCCCGATAATAACGGTTGGTTGTACTGTCATGGTTTCTGTACTGTTTACCTTGGAGTATGGACTTATCAGGGGCGGAGGATTATCGCTCGAACTTGGCAAAAGTACTACTGATTCGGTATCAGGTAGATACGAATGTTTACCGATTAAAAAAAACTAGAGCGCTTTGTACCTAGCAATGTTAACCATCAGTGATGTTGAGCTAAGAGAGCGGTAGGTGAAAAATTTCACCAGTCCATACGCTTAACAGACAAAACGTTCAAAAATGGTTATGCTTAGCAACCATTGAAATCAATCAGTATAAGTAGATAACGTGATATGAGAATTTCTGTTGATGGTGGGTCATTTAAAGTAGCGATTGAAACTGAATTTGATGGACTTGTGGTAGAGGCAACTTCAATTTTTCATGCGACTCGCACACAAACGCAAACGAATGACCGTGCCATTTTACGCTTACTGCAAATTATTATCGAACATCGTGAAGATGATGATGCGATTGGTTATGCGGTACTGGGTTTATTAGGGTGGTATAACGAAGTGATTCACCCTGTAGAAGATAACGATATTGAGTTAAATTTACCTAAAATTTTACCTCATGTACTTAACCCAAATGGCGATCTAAGTGCGATGAATATCAATGAGCCTCACATGTTTAGACATTGAATTTATTGGTAATCCTTGATGTGGCGCGTTGTTAACAATAGGCTAGGTTTTGATCGCTCTCGCGCCAATTTTATCTACTATAACATCAATAACATCAATAACATCACTTACTCTCCTACTTGGTTGTTAATCCATTGGAAAAATGCACTAAATCGAGGGCGAACTTCATGTCCTTTCGGGCAAATTAAATCGTACCCTAGCCCAGAAGGGATACGTTCAAATGGCGCAATCAGCTCACCACTCTCTAGGTAGGGTTTAATCAAGTGGTAACGGCCCATGGCTATTCCCATTGATTGCCTTGCGGCCACCATAGTGAGTTCTTCATGATTAAATACATACTTTCGTTGCAGTATTTGCGGGACTCGTCCAGTCTCTTTTAGCCATTGCTGCCATTCCGCTAATGGAGAGATAAATTCTAACGATTCGGTACAGTGTAAAAAGCACGCTTCATGTAAACGGTGATCGTTATCTAGTAAGTTTAGTTTTTGGGCGTACGCTGGGGTACAAACCGGTAACAAGTACTCATCAAACAGACGATGATGGTAGAAATCGGCATGGGTGTTATCGCCATAATAAATTGCTAGATCAACCGGTTGGTTCTGAAAATCTAATTTGCTGGCTTTAACTCGAATTTTGACATCTAAATGAGGGTATAGATGTTGAAACTCCGCTAAGCGAGGTAAAAGCCATGAATGAGCAAAGGTAGGAGCGGCCCCAAGGTACAGTTCACCGCGTAACTCGTTGAAACGAATATCTTCAATTTCGGCAAAAACATTATCTAGTGAGTAGGTAAGAGTGGTTAAAATCCGCTTTCCTTGTTCGGTTAATTCGAGTTTACGAGTCAAGCGAACAAACAGTTTGAATCCTAACTCTTCTTCCAGTTTTTTTATGCGTTGACTCACGGCTCCTTGTGTCAGGCATAGCTCTTCTGCCGCTAAGGTAAAGCTTCGAAATTTAGCGACGACGCTGAAGGTATATAAATGAGCAAGCAAATGTTCTTTATGTTTCATATGATGACCACGTATTAATATAACTAATAGATGAGGGTGATTATTTGGTTTTTCTTGCCATGGGTATCCATGTGAAATTAGCACAGCTTATCCAAATGAGGAAATGGGAATGGACAGACAACTAAAGATAGCGGTTATTGGTGGCGGCTCAAGCTACACTCCTGAACTGATTGAAGGTTTATTAAAGCGTAAAAATGAACTGCCGATCGGTGAATTGTGGCTTGTTGATATTGAAGAGGGTTGGGAAAAAGTTAATATCATCGCAGATCTTGCTCGCCGTATGATCAAAAAAGCCGGATTAACAATCGATGTGCATGTCAGTTTAGATCGACGTCCTGCATTAGAAAACGCCGATTTTGTTTGCTCACAATTTCGTGCTGGGTGTCTGGAAGGGCGTATTCGAGATGAACGAATTTCACTGAAATATGGCATGATTGGACAGGAAACAAACGGGTTAGGTGGTTTTGCTAATGCTTGCCGTACGATTCCAATTACCTTAGAAATCTGTCGAGAGATGGAAAAGCTTTGCCCTGATGCGTGGTTACTGAATTTCACTAATCCATCCGGCATGGTAACGGAAGCGGTACTTAAACATACCAACGTTAAGGCGGTGGGCCTGTGTAATGTCCCGATCATTATGCAAAAAGGAGTCGCCCAGATTCTCAATAGCAAAGAAGATGATTTCATCATGCAGGTCGCGGGTTTAAACCATCTGATCTGGGTTCGTCAGATCCTCCATCAAGGACAAGACAAGCTGAGTTGGGTGATGAACGAGATTCTTAATGGTCACGATCCTTTAGTACCGGCAAATATTCCCCCATTCAAGTGGCCGAAAGATCTTTTACAAGCCATGGGCATGATTCCATGTGCCTATTTACGTTACTACTATACCAGTGACGATATTATGCAACAGGAACAATACGAAGCAGAGGGTGAAGGTACTCGTGGTGAAGTGGTCAAAGCGATGGAACAACGGTTGTTCGAGATCTATAAAAATCCACAATTGGCAGAAAAACCGAAAGAGTTGGAAAAAAGAGGCGGTCAATATTATTCAGAAGCTGCTTGTGAATTAATGGCCTCCATTCATAACGATAAACGTACCATCATGCATGTCAACACGCGCAATAATGGCACCATCGCAGGTTTGCCGGAAGACTGTGCCGTTGAAGTCAGCTCAGTGATCACCAGAAGTGGCCCTCTTCCGCTTAATGTCGCCCCCTTTCCAAGCGATACTTTACGCCTGATTCAGTTGATGAAAGAGTTTGAAACATTAACGGTTGAAGCGGCGGTAACGGGGAATTTAGTTGCCGCTAAACGTGGATTAATATTGAACCCTATCGTTAATACTGGGACGGTATTAGAGGAAGCGTTGAAAGAGACGGTAAAAGAAAATCTCGATTTTATGCCTCAGTTCCGCTGGATGTTTCCAGCTTAATCACCAAAATAAGATATCCGAGTGATGGAGCGCTTGGATTTTTTCTTTGATTAATGGGAACTTATCTTATTCAAAAAATTTGAACATTAATATCAATTTAACCTGGTTTTTCTGATTTTTTTTCTCTCTAAAATGGCTACATCAGTTGATAAACAATGTATTCAGTTTGGAATTTAAAGTTTAAATTTATTGAGGAAGAAATCATGCAAGCACACATTAAAAAACTCGTTGACTCTAAAGCGGGCTACAGCACATTGGCGCTACGTATTCCAGTTGGTATTATCTTTATGGCACATGGAGCGCAAAAACTGTTTGGTTGGTTTGGCGGGTATGGGCTTGAAGGGACAGGGCAATGGATGGACTCTATTGGGCTTGGCCCTGGTGTTGTGATGGCATTTTTAGCCGGAAGTGGTGAATTTTTTGGCGGGTTAGCCATTCTATTAGGCTTGCTCACTCGCCCAGCGGCCGCGATGCTTTCATTTACTATGTTGGTTGCCATTTTCTCAGTACACCTTACCAATGGTCTGTTTATGGCGAATAACGGTTATGAATTTGGTTTGGCTTTATTCGCCGCTAGCCTATCTTTAATGTTATCAGGTGCTGGTAAACTGGGATTAGATGGAATTGTTGTGAAAAAGCTGATGGCTAAGTAAAGGTTGGTGAAGTTAATAAGCACCGAGTGGTTCGGTGCTTATTGACAGTGTAAACGCTTAAGCTAATTTCAACAACGCAAACTGTTTTTTACCACGCTGAAGAATATAGTAACGATCAAAGAGAGCAAAATTCTCAGCCATGTTTTCGTTCTGAACGCGTTCACCATTAACTCGAATTGCGCCATTGGTGAGCCATTCTCTCGCTTGGCGCTTCGAGCTTGCCAATTGAGTCTCCAGCAAGAGGTCGATCAAGTTACCGGCTTGCTCAGTATGAAAACAAGGTAAACCATCAAGCTCAAGTTGTTGTAGTTCACTGAGACTCAATTGACTCATTTCGCCGCTAAATAGTGCTTGGGTAATACGTTGAGCGCTAAGGAGGCCTTCATCACCGTGGACAAATTGGGTTAGTTGCTGGGCGAGAATCTGCTGTGCTTGGGGTTTTCCTGTGCGTGTGTGGTCTTCTTGCTCAATGGCTTCAATTTCCGATAAAGAGAGAAACGTGTAATAACGTAAGAAGCGGTAGACATCAGCATCATCCGTATTAAGCCAAAATTGGTAGAAAGCATAAGGCGAAGTTTTATTGGCATCAAGCCAGACAGCCCCACTTTCCGTTTTACCAAATTTTGTTCCATCAGATTTGGTGATCAACGGAAGAGTCAGCCCATGTACATTGGTATTATTGAGTCGGCGAGTGAGATCAATACCGCTAACAATATTCCCCCACTGATCGTTGCCACCAATCTGTAAATTGCACTGATAATGCTGGTTGAGATGAGCAAAATCAAAAGACTGTAGCAAAGAATAGCTAAATTCCGTAAAAGAGATGCCTTGATCTGGGCGGGCTAAACGTTGTTTGACTGACTCCCGATTAATCATCGTATTGACAGAAAAGTGTTTACCCACATCACGAAAGAAATCAATGATGCTGATTTGTCCAATCCAATCTGCATTATTAACGGTGACAAAGGGTTGCTGAAGGTGAGGACTCATCACTTGTTGAATTTGTTGTGACAGCTCGGCAACCCACTGCTGTACGATTTGTGCTGAATTCAAGCTGCGCTCAGCGGCTTTAAAGCTCGGATCGCCAATCATACCTGTCGCTCCGCCAATTAACGCAATCGCTTGATGCCCTGCATCTTGAAAACGCTTGAGCATTAATAAGGGTACTAAGTGGCCAATATGTAAGCTACCCGCGGTCGGATCAAACCCACAGTAAAGCGTTTGTGGGGTAGAGAGTAGAACGCTGAGTTCCTCGAGTGGGGTACTTTGGGCAATTAAACCTCGTTGATTGAGTTCATTAAGTAAGGGGTGTGAATTCATATGGCCTCCAATGTAATCTGCTGGCAGAGTAGCGGAAGAAGGCCGTAAGAGACGATGTCCCTAAAGGGACAGTTCGCCGTTATTTTTGCTGACCTTGAGGTTTTATTGCGCGGAGGCTATCAAATAATTCAGAAACAACTGAAACAGTTCACTTAATGAAGAGACATTTAGCTGAGCATAAATATGTTTACGATGATTTTTGACGGTGCCATGAGCAATGTTTAAATGCTGAGCTATCTCTTGTGAGTCTAGTCCTTGCACCAGTAGTGAGGTAATTTGTTGTTCCCGCGGAGTTAAATGCTTCGCTCCAAATTGATTGATTGCCTGTTCGACCCAGTGGCGTATATCTGTTTTAGCTTGACCATTTTCAGCCAACAGTAATGGCTGGCGTCCCCAATGTTGACGGCATAAGGCTTCGAGCACGGAAAAGCGCTGTTTGAGTAAGGTGAGCTGTTTGGCGGTAATGCTTTTTTCTCTCTCTAAAATGCCTAAATACACACCTATCCAGCGTGTTTCATCTAAATTGACCGCAATAGCCACCTCATCTTGCCAGCCTGTTTTTTGATAAAAATCAGCGTGATACTTTTGTTGAAAATAGGTGGATGTCAATTGGCTGAATTCTGAGCGATGTAAGATACCACGGTGTTGCTGCAAGGTAATGGCGGTATAAAAAGGATCTTGTAAATAGGTGTGAGTTAAGTAGTGCTGAAAAAGTAACTGACGCTGTGAAGGAATCGAATCATAAAGGTAAATCGGATGTTTATCTTGTCGATAGCCTAAAATGACGGCGCAATCGAAAGGGAGTATCGTTTTCAATAAATCGATAAGCTGTGAGGTAAAATAGGGGGTTTGTAGCGCAGTAATGGCTTTGCCGAGCTGATGATATTCTTGATTATTCATAAGGTTAAGTAAATACAGTTCGTGTGTTGGGGGGCTAGGTTGAACATGGCGAATTGCCTGTACCCCCCTATTATAATAGGCGTAAATGATCGGCTGATGTCGATTAGGGCTTACAAAAAACGCCTTGGACGACATGACCTAGCCCAGTATGGTTTAACCCTTCTTGAATATCTCGCTCTTTTTCTTCTAAAAATAGTGGCGTTAATTGGGCTAATTCTTTACTGAGTAATGCTTGGCTAAGCATCATTTCGGCAATCGGTGGGCCTCCTGATTGATAATTCAGTTGCTCAGGGGTGTAACCTTCAACCAGATAAACCCCTTGTGTTTTTAGCCCGTGTATAACAGAGCTATGGATTTGGCGACGTAATGGTGCTGGAAGGTGACAGAAGATAGAAACGATGCCATCCCAATCTTGATGTCCTAAATCAAAATCAGCTAGATCGGCGTGGATAAAATGGATGTTTACTTGATTTTTCTCTGCTAACTGGTGAGCTTTTGCTAAAGCGACCTCTGAAATATCAACGGCAGTAACCTGATAGCCAAGTTGGGCCAAAAATACCGAATTGCGCCCTTCACCATCAGCCAAGCAGAGAACTTTTCCTTTGGGTAAGAAATGAGCATGCTCTTTCAAAAAATCGTTTGGCTGATCACCATAGACATACTCTTTTCTTTGATAGATCTCATTCCACATCACAGGCTCCTTGATTATGAGACAAAAGACTGTAACAGTTAACCATATCAAATCAAAGTGTATCGCTCGCTTTGTTTAAGCCGCAGTGAAGCATCGTATGCATGGTTTAAAATCGGTACAGCCTCAAGACTGTACCGATAAGGTGATTAGTGTTGTGTCACACTGATGGCTTTTGTACTGCTATTGAAATGAATCTGATAGGTGGCGTAGTCGCCGACTTGATAATCCGTACTTGGGTAGGATTCTGTCCACGAACCATCATCAATTTTAAACCTTGCGGGTGACTCTTCACCACTGAAGGTTTGGGTTGTTGTGTAAAGGCCGGTTTGCTCATTGTAATCCAACAGTGTTAATCCCCACCCGTTTGCTGTACCTCGGAAGTACCAAGTTTCATTTCCACCATTCGTGCTGCTGGTGCACTGAGACAGATCTTTCCATTCACCATTGGCATAGCAAAGGTTTGGTGCTGACACCTCCATATCGAGGATTTGGCGGCTGCCTTGATCACTGAAAATGACTTTCAAACTATTGAGGTTAGTACCAAAGTCATAACAGTATTGACCATTTTGTTGGGTCATTGCTTGCCCAGGCCAAGTTGCGTTAGCAATGGGGGTTGCGGCCGCCACATTCCAGAAATAGAGGTAAGGCTGAGAGAATCCTTGCTCATTGTCATAACAGATTTGGGTGGCGTTACCTTCATCCTCATCGCTCTCTGTGATTAGGGTAAACCCACAGTCGGCTAAAGATTTCCAGCTACCATCGCTATAACACGTTCCAGTAGTGGTGGTGAGATCGTTACTCTTATTGGCACCTTGATTTGAAAAAATCACATTCACACTTGAAAGCTCAGTTTCAACATCATGGCAATAGAAATCACCATTTGCAGTCATGGTAACGCCAGGCCAAGTGGCGTTTGTGAGTGAGCCTGCTGGTTGTGCTCCCCAGTGGTAGAGTGTTGGTGAAGTGTGATTAGCGACATTGTCGTAGCATAGGTTGGTTGCCGTAACAGGCGTAGCCGGTTTTTTCTCACCATCATCACAATCGGTGCAGGTTTGTCCTACTTTTGCTCCGACATGAATGGCCGCCGCATTATGAGAAGCCACGGTGAAATGGGCATAACCTGAACTGTCTACACTGATGGTGGTGCCACTACATGTTCCTGTTTGTGAGTTAAAGTCACCACTGATGATGTCGCAATATTCACCCGCTGACATTCCGGTAGCAAAACCTTGGTTGATGCCTTTGTTGTCGTCTCGGTTAATGACAACAAAACCTAGCCCACCACGGCCAAAGGCCACTTGGTTATAGCCATCATCCCACCAGTTGGTTACGCGCCATTCTGCTGCGGTGTGATTACGAAAAGCCACCATATTGGCTACGCCGCGCCAGCGATGTTCACAAACCCAGTCTCCTCCATCAAAACCACAAGCGTTACCCGTATGTATACCAGTCGCGGGAGGGCCTGCATCAAAATCATTGAAGTAGTAGCCTGACATGACTTTGGGATACCCATAAGGATAGGCCAAAGTAAAAACGTTACCGAGGAAGTAGAGGTTACCAAAGTCTTGATGGCTGAGTACTTGCTCTGGGTTATGGCGTTCTTCATCATGGTTGGTTACAAAAGTAACGGCATCGCTGCTGCTTAGCCAACCATTCCAGGAACCAATACCTTGTAAGTCTTTAATTCCCCCGTGCTTAAACTTAGGTCCTAGGGTGCGAGCAAAGAAGAACTCAGTGACATCACCAATATAGGTATATTCTGCAGGCTTAACGGGTTCATTCTCGGCACCGATTACTTCTTGGAAAATATAAGGGGTGCCATGTAATTTACTCTGTATTGCCGCGATATCTTCGGCTGGTATATGTTTCGCCGCATCAATACGAAACCCTGCGACCCCCATACTGATCGCATCATTCATGTAGTCCGCAATTTTTTGGCGAACAGACTCAGAATTGGTTTTGAGATCGTTAAGTCCAACAAGATCACAATTTTGTACCGACCAGCGATTAGAATAGTTGATGTCACTGGTGCAGCTATTAAAGTCATTAACTCCATATGGGACTTCAGGGAAGTTACGATTCCATGCTGCCATATGGTTAATGACGGCATCCACATAAATATCTACCCCTACGTTTTTACAACGTTGCACCATATCCGAAAATTGTGCACGGTTACCACTACGACCTTCAAAAGCATAACCAACGGGTTGGTAGCGAGACCACCACGCTGGGTTATCGACACTTTTCTGAGGAGGTGAGACTTGTACTGCAGCAAATCCTTTAGGCCCTAGGAACTCTTCACATTCCTGAGCAATATCTTGCCAACTCCATTCAAATAAGTGGACGAATGTTGTCTTTGGAATGCTTTGAGCATAGCTTTGCGTTCCCCCGATTAAACTCCCGAATAACATGAGTCCGGCAGACAAACTCTTGTTTAATTTCATGTTCTTTCCTTAAGTTTGATATCTTAATATGTAAGAAAAAATTTATTTTGTCTAAAAAGACAGCAAGACTTTAGGAGAGATAAAAAAGAATACCTCCTGAAATAAAGGGGGATTGTGAGAATCGTCATTATTTGTACAGGCTTTACTTTTCTATATTCAAATACAGTCACTAAATGTGCATACCCACGATGAAATAAGAGAGTAGAATTGGAATAGAAGTTTGGTTTTGAATTAATGTGTTGATTTCATTGTATTTGTAATGTGTATCCAGGTGGTTGATTGACACATAACGTGATGTATTAGGCAAAACGATAGGCGAAGCGCCTAGTATGTTGAAGGGCGAAAGAAAGGCATTCTCTTTGTCTTATGTGATATAAGGTTATGAAAGAAGGCAGGAATATTGCTAAGGTTTTTATTCTATTTGCCGCTAAATTCAATATAGTGTCTGGTTTAGATATGGATAAGGATATACGCATGAATAAATTCCCTCTGGTGACAGGTGCTGCTCTATTACTTACTTTTGCTGCATCGAGTTATGCTCAATCAACGCCTTTTAGTATGACGGCCAGTGCTGGCCCAACACAGGTTTCTTATGGTGGCGATAAAGCGACCGGTTATGCATGGAACGTTCGAGGCTCTTATTTATTGACACCGTTTAGCTCCGTTAACTTGGGTTATGGTGAAACGAATGCAGATCTTAAAGATGACTTAGGAGACAAACATTCGTATAAGGCTTACACGGTTCCACTGACCATGACGTTACGTCAACCTTTTGCGGCAGGAGATGTTTATTTACGCGCTGGTGGTCAATATTACAATCGTACTTATAAAGATAATGAGAGTGACGGTTTTGGTTTAACGGGAGCGATTGGAATTAACTTATTGAGTACTAATGCTTCTAATTTTTCATTAGAAGTGGGTTACAGTACACAAGGCAGTGCTGATTCTACCTCGATTACTGTTGGTGCTGGGCTTGGCTTTTAGCTCGCTCATCGATACAAATAGCGTCAAACGTGTGGATAAGCTCTCTTCTCGTCAGGTAGAGAGCTTACTTTTAGTTATATAAAAATAGAAGGTAGTTATACAAAAATAGAAGATGATGAGTTTGTATGGCTGAGTCGCTGGACGATTTCATTGATAGGCATAGGGTGCGCATAGACGTAACCTTGAATGAGATAGACTCCTTGTGCTGCAAGATAATTAACTTGATTCAGTGTCTCCGCTCCTTCTGCAATCAATTCTATTTTGCCCGTTTTTGCTGAGGCAATAATGGAATCTAACACGCTTTTCTTTACATCATCCGTTTCGATGGTATCGACAAACATTTTATCAATTTTTATGCTGCGGATATGGAGATGTTGCAGATAGGAAAATCCACCATAACCAGTACCAAAATCATCGATTTTAAATTGATAGCCTTTTTCCATTAATAATGCGATCTCTTCTGCGGCGACGGTTAAATTTTTGATCGGGATGCGCTCGGTTAGTTCAAATTTAATTCGTTGAGTTTGTGGCCAGTTCAGGGAATGCAAGAGTATGGATAGCTGACGTTTTTCAACATGTTCAGCGACTAAATTGATACTTACCCAATGGCTGGAAGGAAGACGCTCTAAATCATTTAAGACTTTTCGTATGATCTGAGTTGTGATCTCAACGATTAATCCGGTGCTTTCTGCGGCATAGATAAATAAATCAGGTGCTACTAATTCATGCCCTTTTTGCCAACGTAATAGTACTTCATAACCGACGACTTTCTGCGTGCGACTATCGACAATCGGTTGGTAATAAGGGATAAATTCACGATCCCGAATTCCTTTTTCAATGAGACCTTCAATTGAATTTCGATAGTTACGAACTAACCAATAGCCACTCATGAGGAGGAGACCCAATAAGAGACTAATCGGAGCACCCCAAATGATCATCTTGTATTGGATGTATTGTTGTAGAGCTTCACCAGACCAGAGCTGTTGTTTAGTGGCGGAGGTCTTTCCTGTACCATGAAAGACAACAGATTTTGCGTTGCTCTCGAGGGGAACCTGTTCATTTCCTCTTTTGATTGATAAGACTTCAGTACCATTTTCAAGAAAAGTCGCTTGATAATAAAAACAGGCGTTACATGGGCTATCGAGTTTATTTTGTATCCAACTGCTATCAATGACCCAAATCACCCGATTATTATTGTCAGTAAATTGAATAAGCAGTTCGCTTTCAGTGTGGTCGATTACAGGTGTAGCTGAGATTGAAAAGCCGGTTTGCACTGGAATGGAAAAACCTTTTATATCGTCGAGTATTAGTGGATAACCGAGTGTAGAGCACTGCTTACCCTCTTTGGTTTCAACGCTCATAAAACGAATATACCGATTATAGAAATGTGGGTTACGGATAATTTGCCAATCTTCATTATTACAATCAAAGTGTAGGGCAGTCAGTTGCTGCTTGATCATTTCTTGCAGGGCTTCCCCGCGATGAATCAGATAGAGTTCTATCTGATTCTTCTTCTGATTGAGAAGAAGGGTCGTGATGGATGATGAAATCAGTGGGAAGGCTGCGAAATAGATAAGTAGTGGTAGTAATAATAGAGATAAGGCACATTGTTTGGTGCGGTGAGAAGGCAAAGTCCTAATCCTCAAAATGATCGGTGATACTCATTACTTTAGCACCCTTTAGTGCTCGCTCCTGTATCTTGTGCGGTAAATCGAAGCGATTGTTGTCTTAATTATGAGACTGTTGTTAGTTTCTTGGCATTCAACTTATTTCCCTCATTGCGATCATTCTATATCCAAACAACGTGGTGTTGCACGTAGCCAGTACCCCTGCAGCTTCAAGTAGGAAGGGTGTAGATTGCCCACTTCGTCACACCCAGTTGAGCAGAAAAATTTGAACTCTAAGACGGATTTTTAAGCACAATCTCGTTTCTTATCATCTGGCAACTATCCTTAATAAGTGGATAAGCGGTTGAGATGAGGAGGTGAGAATGAGCAAGAAGGCATCGGATAGCCGATATAACGACCCAATGGTTTATTGGCATCAATTAACAGAAGACGAAGTATTTCAACGGATCGGCAGTGATGCCGAGTGTGGTTTATCTGCGCAAGAGGTTGAGCATCGCTTAGCGCAAGATGGCCCCAATGTGATAACGGGTCAAGCCATGATGCCTGCTTGGCGTCGAATGTTACTGCAATTTCATAATCCATTGATTTATATTCTCCTAGTTGCAATTTTAGTGACGATGTTACTAGGCGAGTATGTTGATGCCGGTGTGATTTTATTGGTGGTAGTCGTGAATGCCTTGATTGGCTTTGCCCAAGAGAGTAAAGCAGAGCAAGCGATCCACTCTTTAAAGAAAATGCTTTCATCCAATACAACCGTCATTCGTGACGGAAAAAAACAGTCGATTCCGACGATAGAATTGGTTTGTGGCGATATTGTGTTATTTGCCTCGGGGGATAAAGTTCCGGCTGATACGCGTCTTTATCGTTGTCGGGATCTTCAGGTGGATGAATCGACTTTAACTGGAGAGTCGGTGGCGGTTCAAAAGCAACCAGGTCAGCTTGATGCTGAGACGGTTTTAGGAGACCGACATAACATGGTGTTTGCGGGAACCTTGGTGACTTATGGTACCGCTCAAGGGATTGTTGTGGCAACCGGTGATAAAACGCAGACGGGAAAAATTGCGCGTATGATAGCGCAAGCCATTCAACTAGAAACACCATTAACCCGTAAAATTCATGCTTTCAGCCGTCTGTTATTGTGGGTGATTCTCGTTTTAGCTGCAGTCACTTTTTTTATCGGCCTCGGGTATGGGCTATCGGTTTCTGATACTTTTATGGCTGCTGTGGCGTTGGCTGTTGCGGCGATTCCAGAGGGGCTTCCTGCGGTCGTCACGATCACTTTAGCCATTGGTGTTCGGCGAATGGCCAGACGTAATGCCATTATTCGTAAGCTTTCAGCGGTAGAAACATTGGGTTCGACCAATGTGATTTGTTCAGATAAAACCGGGACGCTAACTGAAAATCAAATGACGGTACAAGGGCTTTATGCTGGCGAGGATCGAATTGAAGTTTCTGGGAGCGGTTATGCTCCTTATGGCGAGCTAGATGAGGGGTGGAAAGGAAATTGTGCATTTGAACATTTACTACGAGCTGGATTATTGAATAATGACTCTCGCTTATTAGAAAAAAACGAGCGTTGGTTCGTTGAGGGCGATCCCACCGAAGGGGCCTTAATTACCTGTGCTCTGAAAGCAGGGTTCGAGACTCATGATAGCCAACAATGTTATCCGCGTTTAGATACCATTCCTTTTGAATCAGATCGCCAGTATATGGCGACCCTGCACCATTTTGATGACGATAGAAATATTATTTACCTGAAAGGATCGGTCGAGCAGATCAGCCGTCGCTGTCGTCAACAATTAACTGCAGAAGGACATTTGACGGCGTTTAATCTTACACAAGTCAATGAACAGGTTACTCAATGGGCGAGTCAAGGTTTACGTGTCCTCGCTTTTGCGATGCAGTGGGTTGATAAAGAGGAAAAAAATCTACAACGCTTTAATCACCAAGAGGCAGAAAAAAACTTGGTATTCATTGGCCTCCAAGCCATGATTGATCCGCCTCGTTCAGAAGCGATTCATGCGGTTGAAATTTGCCAGAAAGCGGGAGTAAAAGTAAAAATGATCACGGGGGATCATGCTCTAACAGCTCAAGCTATTGCGTCGAAAATTGGTATCATCAGTGCTCCCGATTCACGATTTGGCTCGGTATTGACTGGCCAACAATTGAATGAATTGAATGATGAAGAGTTTAAACTTGCTTGCCATGAAGTCTCGATTTTTGCTCGTGTTGCACCAGAACAAAAATTACAGTTAGTGACGGCACTGCAAGCTCATCAATGGGTTGTCGCAATGACGGGAGATGGTGTTAATGATGCCCCAGCATTGAAGCAAGCTGATATTGGAATTGCGATGGGTATTAGTGGCACAGAAGTTGCGAAAGAAGCCTCCGATATGGTGCTAACTGATGACAACTTCTCATCGATTGAGGCGGCAGTGGAAGAGGGGCGTAATGTTTTCGATAATCTTACAAAATTTATCACTTGGATTCTTCCAACCAATTTAGGTCAAGGGCTAGTCATTATGGTCGCGATTGTCTTTGGTTTAACGCTACCTATTTTACCAGTGCAGGCCTTATGGCTAAATATGACGACTGCTGTCTTTTTAGGCCTGATGCTGGCCTTTGAACCAAAAGAAGTTGGGCTAATGCAGCGTCGACCGAGGCAGTTAAAAGAGCCAATTCTAAATCGAGAGATCATTAGCCGAATTCTTTCTGTGAGTAGTTTATTACTACTTGGCGCATTTGGTTTGTTTCAATGGTCGGTCTTTCAGGGCGCGAGTTTGGACGAGTCTCGCAGTATTGCGGTCACTTTATTTGTGGTTGTACAAAGTTTTTTCTTACTCAATTGTCGTCGTTTAAATGGTTCTATATTTACTATGCCACTGCATACTAACCCGTGGATAATGGTGGGACTATTCGCGATGTTCAGCGCACAATTGGCTTTTTTATATTTACCAGTAATGAATCAACTGTTTCATAGTGCTCCTATTTCTTTAATGCAATGGGGGGTTATGATCCTGTATGGCTTCATCGTGATGATATTGATTGAAATAGAAAAAATGATTTGGCGAAAACATAAACAACAAAAGCGTGGATGAGTAAGGGGGGGATTCCCCCTTATTTACTAACCAATGAGTGTTGTAAGTCGCACAGCACTTGGGTCAGCGATGGGCGTATATGATGACCGAGTGCCCGAATTTCTTCATCCGGTTGCACTAAATCTGGAATTTGGAATGTGATCATCTGTGCTCCCATAGCAGATCTTACGCCGTTATTGGAATCTTCAAAAGCAACACATTGGGTTGGTGTGACCCCTAAGCGCTTAGCGGCTAGTAAATAGATCTCCGGATCTGGCTTACCATGGGTTACTTCGCAACCGGTGGTCAGCGAATCAAAGTAATGATCAATCTGGGCTAAACGAAGTTTAATCGTTGCGATTTCTTTTTGAGTCGAAGTCGCAACCGCGGTCGGAATACGGTTTGCTTTTAACCATTGTAATAATTCAATGACGCCTTGTTTTACCGGAATCGCTTGATGTTTAACGACCGCATCATACCGTTGACGCCACTCTTTATGTAACGCAGGATAATCGAGTTGAGGGCCATAGCCGGCAGTTAATGCTTGTTCAATCCCCGCTGCGTTTCGTCCAATAACGGACAAGTAAACGTCACGCAAGAAAGGGATACCTACCGCATGACACGCTTGTTCAAAAACCGTCAGACAAACGCGCTCAGTGTCGAGTAGCAATCCATCCATATCGAAAATAGCAGCTTGAAAATTCATAAATATGACATCTTGGTTAACAATGAAATGAAGTCACTTATTCTTACATAAATAGGCGCGGGAAACAGGCGATTTTTCTGTGAATAAAGAAAATATACCTAAACAACTTGGAGTTGGAGGTCGGCGGCAAGTGAGTGATAAATTTGAACAGCCGTAGGCTGGCCTTCGGCGGGAGCCACGGATGGCTCTTATCATCCACATAGACAGGCTATGTGATTGGGGTCAAGCACGTAGCCAACCCCCTGCAGATTTAAGTAGGAAGGGTATAAATGATTGTAAAAATTAGAGAATGAGTCGTATCAGTTTGTTAATATAGGGTTATGACTTTTCCGACTTGACGTAGCAAGGGTAAGATAATTGAAATCAATTGTGATTAGACAGTGGATGCCTGGATTGTGCCTGTTCAAAGAGTATCAACGATCTTGGTTTAAAGACGATCTACGTGCTGCATTATCTGTAGTCGCAGTTGCGTTACCGGTTGCGATTGCGTACGCACAGTTGACCGGGGTTTCGGCGATTGTTGGTCTCTATTCGTGTGTTGTTCCGATGATTGTGTATGCCTTGTTTGGTACTTCTCGACAATTGATTGTTGGCCCAGATGCGGCAACTTGCGCGGTGGTGGCCGCCGTGGTTACCCCTTTAGCTGCGGGAGATCCAACTAAACATTGGCAACTGGTTATGACCATGACCGCGATGATGGGTATGTGGTGTCTCATTGCTAGTCGGTTCCGATTAGGAGTATTAGCCGATTTTTTATCTCGTCCTATATTGCTTGGCTTACTTAATGGTGTGGCGTTGACGATCATCGTTGGCCAGCTCAGTAAGGTATTTGGGGTGAGGTATGAACAAAAATATTTATTGGAACGGTTAATTGAAGCGCCACAACGGGTATTAGAATTTCATTGGCAAACGGTTTTAGTGAGCGTGGTGACATTGAGCGTCTATTTTACGACTAAGCGTTTTCGTCCTGGATGGCCTGGCGCGATGTTAGCGATGGTGGTTGCTGGATTTGTCGTGTGGTTTAGCCAACTGGATCAACAAGGGGTTAATATTGTTGGAGCCATTCAAGGTGGATTGCCTGGGTTACAAACGCCTATTTTTGATATTGGCCTGAGCCGTGAGTTAGTGGTACCAGCATTGAATCTAGCAATGGTGAGCTTTGTCAGTATGATGTTAACCGCCCGTAGTTTTGCAGCGAAAAATGGCTACGATATTGATGCAGATAAAGAATTTCGAGCCTTGGGCTTGGCCAACCTTGCGTCTGCTTTCTCGCAAGGTTTTGCCATTAGTGGAGCCGATTCTCGTACCGCTGTGAATGATGCTAATGGTGGTAAATCACAACTGGTGTCTATTATTGCTGCATTGGTGATAGGTTTTGTCGCAGTTTTTCTTTATCAGCCGTTACAATACATTCCTACCGCTGCTTTAGGGGTTGTATTAATCATTGCTTCAACGTCATTATTGGATCTAAAAGGGATCTGGGGGCTTAAAAAAAGAGATAGAGATGCTTTCTATTTATCAACAATTACCTTTATTTCGGTATTGATTATTGGTGTGATACCTGGCATTACCCTTGCAGTATTACTTGGGTTATTTCAATTTTTACGTGTCGTGATGCGTCCTAGTGATCAGCGACTTGGACTGGATCAAGATGGCACGATTCGTACTATGGATGCCTCAGGGAAAGCTTTACAAATTCCGGGATTATTGCTTTATCGTTTTAATTCCCCATTAACCTATTTTAATGCCCCCTATTTTAAACGGCGATTATTAGATCAAGTCGAGCAGAGTGAACCAGCAGTGAGTTGTGTAGTGATTGATGCGGTGGCCTGTTTTACCCATTTAGATCTTAGCGTCATGGCAATGCTTGCAGAAACGCAGACATTGCTTAAAAAACGAGGGGTTCGCTTGATTCTAGCCGGAAGAAAACGAAGTTTACGCCAGTGGTGTGAGCTAACGGGAGTTCCTGTTGGTGATGGTGGTTTAGTGTTACGTGCAGACATGTATCTTGCCGTCAAGCTCAGTGGTTGCTATCAAAATGCACGAGAAGAAGGCCAAGTACCGCCTGTACAAAAAGAGCCAGAATCTGATATCAGTACTACATCTATTCCTGAAGTCGCTTAATCTTGGTGACACAAAAAAGTCAGGTTTAATGACCTGACTTTTTGTTAAATAGCCATTGTGATTGCATTAAAAGCCTTTGATATTTTCCGCTTCAAGTTCAGAAAAATATTTCACCGTTTTTACTTTGAGTTCTTGGGTTGATGGCGCATCACAAACGATGACTGCTTTAGGATGCAATTGAAGCGCAGAGACGGTCCACATATGGTTAACGCACCCTTCAACAGCAGCTTGTAGTGCCAAGGCTTTGTTATGTCCAGTCACAAGAATCATCACCTCCTCGGCATCAAGCAAAGTACCCACACCAATGGTCAGTGCATATTTTGGAACTTGACTGATATCACCATCAAAGAAACGTGAGTTAGCGATACGTGTTTCTTCAGTTAATGTTTTGATTCGAGTACGAGAAGAAAGAGATGAAGCAGGTTCATTGAAGGCAATATGCCCATCATTACCGACCCCTCCCATAAAGAGGTTAATTTTGCCATAAGATTTGATCTTATCTTCGTAGCGTTTACATTCTGCTTCGTGATCGTCAGTATTACCATTTAAAAGATTAATATTTTCTTCTTGAATATCAATATGATTGAAGAAGTTATTGTACATAAAAGAGCGGTAAGATTCAGGGTGGTCTGGTGCAATACCAATATACTCATCCATATTGAATGTTACGACATGTTTAAAACTAACTTCACCCGCTTTGTGTAGATCAATTAATGCCTGATACGTTGCTAATGGTGTGCCCCCAGTTGGTAACCCTAATACAAAAGGACGTTCAGCTGTTGGGTTGAACTCGTTGATGCGTTTTGCAATATGTGCTGCCGCCCACTTACCGACTTGTGCTGCATGGTGTAATGGAATCAGTCTCATTCTTTGCCCCTAATCGTATTCATATCATGTGATTGTTCATTAATTTGCATTATAAAAAAAGTTATTTATAACCGCTATGCTTTGGGTCAAATTTTTCACATTTAGTGATTTTTCCTCTTCTATATTACATTTTTATGTCGTTTTTATCGCATGATAAGTACTCGTTATACTAATGGGTAATGTGTGCTGGGCCGAGATAAGAGGAAAATTCAATAATAAAAATAAGTCATTTGCTGCTCTATACTGTGTATGTTGGTAAAAATCATTTTCCTTATCCATACTTGAAGAGCGACCCTAGGGAGTGATGACCATGAAAAATGAACTTGAACCCAGCAAAATATTACAAGCTTATGAAAGCATTATGACGCATGGCACGCCAACCGAATATGGAAAAATATATCAAGGAGTAGAAGCGTTTTCTGACTATGATGGCTATACCGTCTATATGCGCGGAAATGGGGTGGAGTTGAAAGTCGGGTTTCATAACACCTATCACTTAGACTATGACCAAGAACATCTACGAGATAGTTTTTTAAAAAAAATTGCCTCGTTGGTAAAGTAAAGGTCGTACGATAGAAAGACAAGGCCCCATGCGGATATCGCTCAGGGGCCTTGGGAGAAAGATTGGTTTATAACGTTAAACTAACGATATTTGAGTGGCACTGTGGTAGAGCGCGCTCTTTATTCATCAGGGTCAATTGGCTAAACAATCAAAGTCTAATAATAACGATTTGATTAGTCTTCTTCGACTAAGCTGGGTTCATCATCCACATAGTCATCTGCCGCATCCGGTTTATTGCGACCATTTAACGTATGGAAGCGCTTACGTCCACGAGCCAAACGAACGTATTTCATCCACACTCGCTCAATTTTAGTTTCGGCTAATTCTGGGTTAGCGAGTACAGCAACAAAGTGTTGTTCTTCCTCATTAGCAGGGTGTAATTCACCAGACTCTAACCCCAGCAGAGTTTCTCCGTAAAGGGTTAGTAGTTCTTCTTCACCAAGAGTAAAGTCACCGGATTTGGCGAAGCCGCGCGGAAATTTTTTTGTATCGTAAAAACGTTTTTTACCGTGACGAAAGAGTGTTTCAGACATATCAACCTCGTATGAATATGCGGGTGTTCCCTAAATTCCGCTAAGATGCTCGGATGTCAGTGATAATGCTCACATTTTGACGATATTTAGGAGAAGCATTACTTAACGGTAGATTACGGCGAAAGTTAGGCGCAAACTCCGGAAAAGAAAAACAAAAATTTTTTATCGTCATAATTGTAGTTACTTGTTAATCTTCATCTGTCATTGCAGAGGATTGAATAATGGATGTAAAAGTCTTTCGTACCTTTCTTGAGTTGGCTAAAGTTCGTCACTTCGGGCGGGCCGCGGAGAACTTGTATCTCACTCAAGCAGCGGTAAGCGCAAGAATCAAACAGTTGGAAAATTACTTTGATGCCCAACTGTTTACCCGTGATCGTAATAACATCAAGTTAACATCTGCTGGGGAACGACTGGTCGGTTATGCTGAAGTGATGGTCACGACTCTACAGCAAGCTAAGCTAGAACTTTCATTAGAGAGCGGTAAAGCACTACAACTTACATTAGGAGGCACTCCTAACATATGGGATGCTTATTTACAAAATTGTCTTAGCGCAGTGACTGATGAATTTAGTGGCTATGGGTTTAAAGCTGAGGTTATGGGGCGAGAACAGCTTAATCGCCATCTTCTTGAGCGAACATTAGACATGGCTTTCTCTTTTGATCAAATCAAAGCAGAAGAGCTGCAATGTAAAAAAGTGGCAGACTTAGTGTTAGTATTTGTCTCAACACGACCCGATACAGCAGACACTGTGTTTGATAACAAGTACGTATATGTTGATTGGGGAGGACGATTTGCTTCTGAGCATGCCGATCGCCACCCTCGCTCTCCTGCGCCATTTCTCAGAACGTCAACAGCTCGTATTGCGCTTGATTTTATTCTAGAGAAAGGTGGTAGTGCTTATTTACCGGCATCCGTTGTTGAGCCGTTTTTGCAGTCAGGTCAGTTGTATCGTGTCGCAGCGGTAGAAGATTGGTATTGGCCTATTTATTTGAGTTATAGAAAAAACAGCTCATCAATTGAGGCAATTACTCAAGTGGAAAAGTTGGTCAAAAAAATTGATCCATTAACCGCTTATAGTCTACAAAAAGCGGGTAAAATAAATTAAGTAGTACGAGGTCAGAACATGTAAAAAGGGCAATGATTGCCCTTTTTCTTTCAGTAGTGCCAAGCTAGTCAATTATTTCGTATATGACTGTGCAATATTATCGATACGTTCATTGGCACGAGCTGCTTCTTCTTGTGCTGCCATGGCTGCATCGGCTGCTGTATTCGTTTTCGAGGTTAATGAAGCGGTTTCACTTCTGAGTGCAGAAACCTGTTCGCTCAGTTGACCGACTTGGTTACTTAATTCATCCAGTTTTGTGGTTGTTGCTTCATCAGGGCCTGATGCACAACCCGCCAATAGAAGTACTGACGATGCTGCAGCGGCAAGTAATAGTTTATTCATATCGAACTCCTTGTTGATATTTACCAAATACGCCCTATACATTATTTTTATACCATATTATATAGTGACGGGTTAAAGTGTAGCCACTATTCTACCTTACGCCTATAGAAGAACCGTCAAAATAATCCAAAATATTATAAAATAATAAATAATTTAGGCCTGTGTTCCACCGTTCAGCTCGTGAATGAAGCGAGGTACATGTCGATGGCCTGCAATGCAAGTGGTTTGAGCTAGAATAATTGTCCATGATGGCTATCTATGCGGTAGCTATTCGCGCTATCATATCGCGTTAAATTTTTGGTGTGCTGCTTAGCTTCTACTTGAAGTCGCAGCGATCTGGCGGCGTTTATCTTCTTCGTGATTGTGCGAGGTGAATGCTTGTTGTTTATCTGTATCAGCAAGCATCTTATTTTATAGCGTTAGCCGTTGTTATTTTTTATTGGAGAATCCTTTGCAGTTTAAAGAATTAGGCCTAGACAATCGCTTATTGAAAACCTTAGCGCATTATAATTTCAAACAAGCGACCGATATCCAACGACAAGCCATTCCAGTCGCCATGGCGGGAAAAGATTTGCTGGCCTCTTCAAAAACGGGATCGGGAAAAACGTTAGCCTTTTTGCTGCCAATGCTGCATAAGGCATTAAAAACTAAAGCATTATCAGCTAAGGATCCAAGAGGGATTATTTTAGTTCCAACCCGTGAATTAGCGAAGCAGGTTTACGGTGAGCTTCGTTCAGTGTTGGCTGGGTTAAGTTATACTGCCACACTGATTACTGGTGGAGAAAACTTTAATGATCAGGTGAAAGCGTTGCGTCGAGGGCCGAGATTTATTGTCGCAACTCCGGGCCGTTTAGCGGATCATCTTGAGCATCGTTCACTTTTTTTAGATGGGCTAGAGACACTTATTTTAGATGAAGCGGATCGCATGCTTGATCTCGGCTTTGCGCCACAACTTAGACATATCCATAAGGCAGCGAAGCATCGTCGGCGACAAACGCTGATGTTTTCTGCAACGTTAGATCACGCAGAAATGAATGACATTGCTTATGAAATGCTTAACGATCCCAAACGCATTGCCATTGGATTATCCAATGAGCAACATAAAGATATTCAACAACGTTTTTATTTGTGTGATCATCTCGATCATAAAGAAGCATTGCTCGAACGTATTTTGCAAGAAGCGGATTATCGTCAAGTGATTATTTTTACCGCAACACGTCTTGATACGGAACGTTTAACAGAGAAGTTAAACCAACAGCAGTTAAAAGCGGTCGCGTTGAGTGGGAATCTGAATCAAGCTCAACGTAATACCATTATGAGCCAATTCGAACGTGCTGTTTTTAAAATTTTAGTGACCACTGACGTTGCGTCTCGCGGTTTGGATATTGCTACGGTCACGCATGTGATTAACTTTGATATGCCTAAACACACCGAAGAGTATGTTCATCGTGTAGGGCGTACTGGACGAGCTGGTAATAAAGGTGATGCCATTTCTCTTGTTGGTCCGAAAGATTGGGATAGTTTTAAACGTGTAGAAGCCTTTTTACAGCAAGATATTCAGTTTGATGTTTTAGAAGGTTTACAAGGCAAGTTTAAAGGGCTCAAAGTTCGCCAAGCGACAAAAAAATCCACGGTTAGCGTTAACAACAAAAAGCCTCAACAAAAGAAAATGGCTAAGAAACCGGTGAAGCGAGATAAAAGCTATTATCAGAATGTGGCCGTTGGTGACTCTATTTTTATTCCCAAAAAGAAAACACCGCCTAAAACGGATGATGGAGAATAGATCGTTAAGGATACCCGTCATTCCAAAGCCGCCAATATGGCGGCTTTTGCGTATATATTCTTCTAGATCCTTCCTAGTTGAATCTGCATCGGTGTTGGCTACGTTCGTTTCCCCCGAGCACATAACCTGCCTATGCTCACGGGGGAGATTTACTTGCCACCTAACAGCCATTCCAAGCGGTTTAGGTATCGCCGACGATAAAAAAAGCTCCGAATTAACGGAGCTTAAATGGTTATCTAGATAATGGCATCATTAGAAAATGAGATGGGCAACCCCAACAATGACCGGTAATGTAATCAGGGTTCGTAGAATAAAGATAATAAATAATTCCAAGATGTTGACGGGAATGCGGCTGCCCAGTAACAGGGCTCCAACTTCGGACATATAGATAAGTTGAGTGACGGACATGGCTGCAATTACAAATCGAGTCATTTCATTATCGATAGACGCGGCGAGAATCGCCGGAATAAACATATCGGCAAAACCCACAACCATAGTTTGTGATGCTTGTACCGCTTCAGGAACGCCGAGCATTTCTAAATAGGGGATAAATGGCTGACCAAGCATCGCAAAAACAGAAGTGTATTCGGCAATGACGAGAGCGATTGTACCGAGACCCATCACAACAGGCAGTACGCCAAATACCATATCGATCGCATTACGAATGCCTTCACCAAAAATCGCCTTGGCAGATTTAACTTGTCCTGCTCTCGTTAGTGCCAGTGAGAGCCCCCAAGAAAAAGTGCTGTGTCCTTGTGGAATGGCATCGGCGTCTTTTTCTGGTGTTGAACCGTCAATAAATACGTCTTTTTTTAAGCTTAAAGGCGGTAAACGAGGAATGATAACTGCGGCAACAATACCCGCAAGGCAAATGGCGGCATAAAATGGTAAGAATAGGTGTTCTAATTGTACTTGAGCGAGAACAACCAAACTGAACGTAATCGACACGGCAGAGAAGGTGGTACCGACAACAGCCGCTTCACGCTGAGTATAAAACTTATCTTCATATTGTTTGCTGGTTAGCAGGATGCCCACGCTACCATCACCAAGCCAAGAAGCTGTACAGTCAATTGCACTACGCCCTGGTAAGTTAAACAGAGGACGCATTATTTTACTGAGCAAACTGCCCATCAATTCAAGTAGACCAAAGTTTAACAGGAGGGGTAACAGTAGCCCTGCGAAAATAAATACCGAGAATAACGTTGGAAGTAATCCATCAAGTACTAAACCACCAGTATTTTCCTCCCAGATGGCTTTAGGACCAATTTGGAAGAAAGTCATGATGATTGCTAACCCACCAATAACTCGAACAATTAGCCAAACCCAGCTTGGATTAAAAAGGTTATTAAGAAAAGTGTGGCGAATAATCACCGCAGGTTTGAATAGCTTAGTGATAACGGAAGCGATCGCCATAAAAGTAACAATGATCGTAATGGTGCCTACGAGATAATCACCAAAGATCGCTTGGACTGATTTAGCTAAAACAGCGACAGGAATGGTTAGGCCATCATTATAATAAATGGGGGCCATAAATAGAAAAATGCCCATTAATGATGGCAGGAAAAACATCCAAAAGCTGCTGGCAGAGTGCTTATTGGCACTGGATGTGAAGGGTTGACTATTATCTTGCATCTTTTTTCCCATACGTAGCTAATAAATGAAAGGTTTCTATCTGATATTTATTCAATACGATGACTTTAACCTTGTCGCTCAGAATATCTATATTCGTATTACTTTGCAATACTATTCATTTAAATGGTTTAAATATTCATTTATTTCTACTGTTATATTTAATCCAAATGGTCCTTTGTTTTGTTAGTGTTTGATTTGTTATTATTTTGTTTAATTGTCGGTGACATAAAAAAAGCCCCTTACCTATCGGGTAAAGGGCGATGCACTTTAAATGAATAAAAAATGATGATTGACCGCTATTTCGCTTGAATATCCGCCAAACTCGCACTCAGTGCTGCATCAAACTCAGTGAAGACGTTTTTTTCACCAACTAAATCAATAAGACCAGCCCGGCGCAGCTTAAGGGTAACTCTGGCGTTTGCGCCAGAGATGAGCACTTTGACCTGTTTACGATGAAAGTGGTTAATCATGCCTTCTAGCGTTTGCAGTGCCGTAATATCCATAAACGGCACCCATTTTAAACGAATAATTAAAATCTCTGGCGTCTCTTGAATACTACTCATCACTTGTTCAAAGTTTTCGGCTGCCGCAAAAAAGAATGGTCCTTCTAACGCATAAACCGCAATCTCTCTTGGGAGTTCAGTCATACCGTGTTGCTGAAGTTCATAATTTAGCTCGCGTGGCGTGCTTGCTTTGACTTCAACACTTGCCGCCATACGTTTTACAAAATGTAAGGTGGCGATGATCACCCCGATATTAACGGCCACAACGAGATCGGCAAAAACAGTTAAGCCAAATGTGATCAATAAGATAGCAACATCAGCTTTGGGGGCTCGTTTGATCAGTTTAATAAAGTGTGGTGCTTCACTCATATTCCAAGCAACCACAAATAAAATCGCACTGAGAGTTGCTAATGGAATATTGACCGCAAGAGGAGCTAACGCCAGTAGAATGATAACTAATGTTAGGGCGTGAATAATACCGGAAATAGGGCTATTACCCCCGTTACGAATATTTGTCGCGGTACGAGCAATCGCGCCCGTTGCTGCGATACCACCAAATAATGGTGCAACAATATTTGCGAGCCCTTGTCCGACAAGTTCTTGATTCGAATTATGCTTAGTACCCGCCATACCATCGGCGACAACCGCAGACAGTAAAGATTCAATGGCTCCCAACATTGCAATCGCAAAGGCAGGGCCTATTAGTTGTAAAATTTGTGAAAAACTCACCTGAGGTATCGCGAGCTCAGGTAACCCTTGTGGAATTCCACCGAAGGCTGAGCCAATTGTGCGAACGCCATCGAAACCAACCGTGTACTGTAGGCTAGTGACGACCAGTAATGCTAATAATGGCCCGGGAACTTTAGTCAACTTCGGAAGTTTTGGGCCAAAAATAACAAGCGCAAGTGAAAACAAACCAAGTAAGGTCGTGGTCAGATCAAGGCGAGGAAAGGCATAAAAAATCGCGATCAATTTCTGATGAAAGTGATCTCCGGTGATTGCTGGTAATCCAAAAAATTCTTGCCATTGGCCAATCCAGATGATGACACCAATACCACTAGTAAAACCCACAATGACAGGGCTTGGGATATAACGAATGATACTGCCAAGTTTAGCAATACCAAGAATGAGTAAAATCACGCCAGCCATCATGGTGGCGATTTGTAATCCAGCAACACCGAACTCAGCGACAATACCCGCTAAAATAACGATAAATGCTCCAGTTGGGCCTGCTATCTGGACGCGAGATCCACCAAACAGTGAAACGATAATACCTGCAATAATGGCAGTATAAATTCCTTGCTCGGGTTTAACGCCTGAAGCGATCGCAAAAGCCATGGCTAGAGGTAAAGCAACTACGCCAACAATAATACCGGCGGTAATATTTTTTATCCATTGATTGGGTTTGAGTAAACCTGCTTTATAAGACTCATAAACGGCAAACATGAATGATCACCTTAATAAATATAGGGGGATAAGGACGCTGGGGATTCTACGCTTATTTTGATTGCTGTAAAGGGAGCGGCCATGGCAGGAAGTGTGATTGCCACTCACTTACCGCCTACCTGCAACTCCACGTTGTTTGGGTATATACATGATGAGTTCAGAAATAGACAGAGAGAAGCTTTACGGCTTTTCAGTGGTAATAAAATAGATTTCATGTTGAGCATGTGCGTAAGTATGCTTATAATCGTTCAGGTTGAGCAAAATTGATACATAAAGGGAATTGGTTATGATTAGCAAACGTTTTTTTAAGACAAAAAATGAAGTTGAAGTTACTTTTGAGCTAGAAGTACCCGCAGAAACCACCAGAGTATCTCTTGTCGCTGACTTTTCAGACTGGCAACCTCAGCCAATGAAAAAAGTGGCTAAATCGAGTATTTATAAGTTTAAAACTCGTTTACCTAAAAATGGTAAGTTCCAATATCGCTATTTACTGAACGAACAAGAGTGGATGAATGATTCCCAAGCGGATGATTATGTTGTAAATGAGTTTGGCGACCATAACTGCGTACTCTGCACTGCCCAGTAATAAATTTGACAAGTTTGTCAAAAAATGGGCTGTTTTTTACTCAGAAGGTGACTTTTAGGCGAGAAAGTTTTACCCTTTTGCTTCTTTGAACAGTCTGTACGGGTTAATTGTGTCACCAAAGTCTCTTTTTTTTCGATTTTCGGAGCTTTCTAAAGGGAGAAAAGCTTCCGTTGTAGGCTTGCCTCTACTGGCTATTGCTGCGGTTTATGCCTCTTTTAGCCATCCGTCTTATCCCAGAAAAATCGATTTGACGATTACTGAGTCTCAGATCGTGCAGTCGATTTTATCGGATACTGAAGAAACCAAAAAAGTCTCTTACCCTGATTATGAATATGAGATCAAAGCAGGGGATAACTTAAGTTCTATTTTTAATCACCTTGGTTTTAGTTACCAAGAATTGATGAAAATTATGGAAACGGATTTAAATTATCTGGCGCTAGATACGTTGAAACCAGGCAATACGCTACGATTTTGGAAATCGATTGATGGACAAACGCTAGCGAAAATGGAGTTGAAATTTAGCTTAGTGCAAGGGGCGGTGTATTCTCGTTTAGATGATGGTAGCTACGAGTTTGAAGAAATTAGCTTACCTGGCCGTTGGCAAGAGCTGCCAGTTATTGGTGAAATACAAGGCAGCTTTTCACAATCTGCTCACCAATTAGGCCTAGGGAGTGCCGATATTGATCAAATTGTGAGTGTGCTAAAAGATAAAATTAACTTTGGACGTGATCTTCGTGCAGGGGATCGTTTCGAAGTGGTATTATCTCGCCAATTTGTTGCCGATCAGTTTACAGGTAATAAAGAAATTCAAGCGGTTAAAATTTATAACCGAGGGAATGAAATTTCGGCTTATCTATATAAAGATGGCCAGTATTACGATAAAAACGGCGAAAGTTTACAACGCGCTTTCCAACGTTATCCGACCACCAGTCGATGGCGTATGTCTTCAGGGTTTGATCCTCATCGTCGCCACCCGGTTACCGGACGAGTTTCCCCTCATAATGGAACTGATTTTGCTGCGCCAATCGGAACGCCAGTGGTTTCGACCGGCGATGGCGTTGTCGTAATGACGCGAAATCATCCTTATGCTGGTAATTATGTTGCTATCCAGCATGGTAGTACATACATGACCCGTTACCTGCATCTTGATAAAATCTTGGTACGTAAGGGGCAGAAGGTAACGCGTGGCCAGCGAATTGGCTTATCGGGAGCAACGGGAAGAGTGACAGGCCCCCATATACACTATGAACTCATTGTTCGAGGCCGTCCTGTTAATCCGATGACAGCGAATATCCCAATGGCCAATTCAGTGCCTAAACAAGAAATGGCGACATTTATAGCACGACGTAACGAGTTAGACCAACTGCTTGCCAAGCAAGATGGTTTGCTGGCCGTTCACTCAACCCCCCCAGATTCAGAGCGTTAACGGTTTTTGAGTCTGAGGCAAGTACAACATCGGGCTTATAGTTTAAGGATGTTGTGCTTGCCAAGTGTGCCACCGCTGCAATATTTGTGATGGTAGGGCCGGTTTTGAAAAATAATAGCCTTGTATTTGTTCACATCCCATCGCATACAATTTGTCCAATGCTTGCTGATTTTCTACTCCTTCAGCAATTAAATCGACCTTCAGCTGCTTGGCTAGTTGAATGATTAACCATACCACCCGTTCAGATGTCTCACTGCAAAGCATGTTACGGATGAAGGTCGCATCAATTTTTATACAATCAATTGGATAGCTGTGAATATAATTGAGGCTGGAATAGCCTGTGCCAAAATCATCTAACGCGACTTTAAACCCTAACTTACGTAGCTGGCCGAGCATCTGCGAGACTTCAGCGGTTTTCGATAATAGTACGGTTTCTGTGAGTTCGATGGTAAATTCATCGGGATGAAATTGGTAGCGTCCAATGATTGCCATTAACTGTTTTAAGTAACGTGAGGAGTGAGCGATTTCATGTACGGAACAGTTAATGGCAAGTTTTATTTTGCGCTTAAAAGAGCGTTCTAATTCCTTTTTGGCTTGACAGGCGAGTTCTACAATTCTTTCCCCTAGATCGACAATCAAGCCTGATTGTTCTGCAGCATCAATAAACTCGACTGGAGAAATCGTACCCAGTTGTGGGTTTTCCCAACGTGCTAACACCTCAAAATAGTGCCATTCTGGGTTGCTACGTTGCACTATCGGCTGGACGTTGACATAAAGTTCCTGCGCATTTTCTAGTGATTTATCCAACTCTATACGTAACGCATTAATAATTTGTGTACGCCGATGATAGTCATGGCTTAGGTGCGTATCATAACAACAAATAGGTTGATTATGTATGGACTTACATTCTTTTAGTGCCAAGCTGGCATTCAGAATGAGCTGATCCGAACTTTTGATTGTGGCATCTTTTTTGGCGAGCCCAATACTTAAACGGACTTTAATGTGATGATTAGAATCACGATAGCCTCGCTGTAACCTTTCTATGATCATTTGACAGATTTTTAGTGGGTCACTGGAAAAGGTAATGAACGCAAATTCATCGCCAGCAATGCGAAAGATTAGGTTTTCATTGTATACGCATTGAAAAATAGTATTCGCGACGTATTTAATGACTTGATCACCAATATAGTGGCCAAAGAGATCGTTAATGGCTTTAAAGTTATCGATATCGAGGTAGGCGAGAGTAAAAGATTGATGGTTATTCTCTAGCAAATAATCCAATTTATCGGATAAACAATCGCGATTAAGAAGGTGGGTCAGATTATCGTGTGATATCTCATAGCTGAGCTGCTGAATTAAACTTTCAGAACGGTCATATAGCCACTTATTGCGTAAACTGTGAGTTAATAGCCGCGCGATTATTCGATGATATTCAAGCGCAGGATGGTGATGCTCTATTGGCTGAGTGAACGTTGAAAAAAGTAATCCAAGCACTTCACCGGTTTCTGCTTTTATGGGGAGGCCTAAATATGCTTGTGTGCCTTGGTTAAGGAAACCGGGGGCATGGGCAAAAGTCGAGAGAGAGTGCTCAGTGATGAGCGAAAATTCTTGCTTAGAATGTGCAATGTGCTCGAAGAGACTTCCTTTTATCATATAGCAATGGGTAGATGCTGGGTTATTTCCTGCGTAAGCAAGCATCACCGCTTTATAGTTTAATTTATCGATCTCCAATAGCTGGGTTGTCTCGGTCTGAAAGTGAGTATGTAAACTCAATACGGATTGTTCATAGAGAGACTTACCGTCAAGCAACAGCAATTTATTCACTGTCTCTAAACTGACAGCATCTCTAGCCAAGGTGCTGGTGGTTATCATAGCTTGCTCACTGTACGGTTTAAAGGAAACTACCTAGTCTTAATATAATTTGATGGTGCTAATCATTGATCATATGCATAGAGAAACTATGGATGAAGATGCATGGATTTGCCACTTTATGGCTCTACGACTTTCGGAGCGATTGGGTGGTAATGATAGCCAGACATGGAGGAGACGTCGGGAAGTATTTGAATTCTGTACCTTGTCGGCGTTCAGTATATAATCTCCCCTCAAATAATTTTGGGGGATAATAATGCAGCAAAAACAATTTGAGGCTCTGGTGAAAAACCTTTGTCAACAGCCAAATTTGCCACAGGCTCTGGAAGTATTAAAAACGCATGACGAGTCTGATATTGCCGAAGCCGCGCAAGCGTTAACCGGACAGTTTGCTTTGGCTACCGTTGATGGAGAAAAGCGTATCTATCATGTGACACAAGAGGAAAATGAGCAAGGTGAAGAGCAAGAGTTTATTGAGCATGTGATGAACGAAGGGGACGATGTAATTAGGTTTATCGCTTGGTTTTTTGATTCACAATTTTCGATTAAGGCTAAAGAGACTTATAAAGCTGCGGGAAAAACTTACCAGCAACCAAAACGAAATTAGCTTGTAATAAAATAACTAAATTTATGTGATCCATGGCTTTTTTTTGCCTTATTATGTGATATATTTACTTTGTTTGGTAATTAATTTACGTAATTATTGTAGGAGATTGTCATGGGTAACGATTTAGGTACCGTCTATATGGGCCAAATCATCGCGAAACAAATGATGCATGAAGCCCTCTATGGCAAAGCTAAACCAAAGAAAAAATCTTTCATCAAAAACGTGTGGAAGAAAATGAGCAAATAACTTTGCCTAAACAGAATATGAAAAGCCCCGAGTGAATGCTCGGGGTTTTTGCGTGACGTTATACTCGGGATGATTGACTCGTAGAGGAGTCGGCTAGCCATTGAGTCAACGCATCGTAGCCCCCGATGTATTGGCTATCAAGCCAGATTTGTGGCACTGTGACAGGGGTTTTCGGGCCAATCATTGCTTTTACTTCGGGAATCATCCGGTAGAGCGCCGCACTGTCTTTTATCACATCAAAATATTGAAAAGAAATACTTGCCTCGTGAAGTGCTTGCTGGGCTTTTTGGCAATAAGGACAGCCCGCTTTACCAAATATAATATTCCCTTGCAGAGATTGACGTTTGCGCCACTCGTTTATGACAGCTTGTATAAGCACACCACGATTCATCGCCTCACCTTGACTGATCAATTTACCTTCAACAACCACAATTGGTGCATGCCAAGCGCCGAATTTCAATGGTTCCCACCAATGGCTAAGCCACTCTTTTGTTTGTAGATTGATCTCCACGTCGGACAGTTCATGGTTGAAGGTGTCTTTGAGAATATCGAGCGTTAAGGTGCACTCACCACAAGGTATTTTGACTTTAAATGGTCCAAATTGACCAGCCCAACGGTATAAAGTGATATTGATAGGAGTTGCCATGTTGGTGATCTCGATAAATGAGTATTTAAGTAGATAAGCTCGATTGAGCAGCACATCTAATGTATCTGAATATAATCAAGATAGCTGAGATCACTGTTCATTGCAGTGAAAAAAGCCTCCCGGTGAGAGAGGCTAAGCAAAAGGACAGTATTTATGGAGTAGACGAGAAACTAGAAATCGTAACGGATGCCTGCTTGGAGTTGATCATCTTTATTGTTCAGCTGCTCAAATTTGTAACCAGCATACGTTCGAATATTGCCGTTAAATTTATAGACCGCTTCGATAGCAAAGTTTTTCGCTAGATCGGTATTGGTATCATCATTTTCTTGGAAGTTATACACACCGACTAAATCAAGCTGTTTATTGGCTTTAAATTTAGCGGCAAGTTCATAACCGATAATATCTTCAGACGATTTTTCTCCTTTGACAAAGAGCGCCGCTAGGCTGAGAGAGTCTGTTGGTGTTATGGAAGCAGCAAGGTTGAACTGTTTGTCATCATTGTCTTGTCCGACATAGCCTAAGCCGAGTGTAAACATGTTGAAGTCGTATTTAAGAGCAATACCGAAACTGCTGTCATCATCGCCATTGGCCTGTTTTTTCTCTCCAGCAAGATAGTTAGCTTGGACTGATAATGCATCAAATTTAGCGCTATAAAGGAAGTTATTGGTGCGTTTATCTTTATTGCCGTCAACAATGTCAGCGGCATCGGCACCAAAGGTTGCCATGATATCGGTGAAGTTTGTGAGCATTACTTGTGCAGAATCTTGTTTGCCATATGAGAATGCTCCGAGAGAAGTACCAAGCCCAGCAAAGAAGTAGCGATTAGTTAAATTGTCACTGCCATCTAATTCCGCTTCGTATTTACCAAAACCGTACAGATCGTCAGCAATGGTGGTTTTACCCACTAAATTGAACCGAGCACGTGATTTATCTTTAAATTTAGTCGAGCTATCCGACTCGTTATTATCAGATATATTGAAGCGTGCTTCTGCACGACCGCCCACTTTGAGTTCTGTACCCTCTGCTTTATACACAGTGGCTGCCATCGCGGAACCAGAAGCGAGAGCGGCGAAGATTGCGGTTGCTACTACTGCTTGTTTCATTGTTATTACCTTATTGATAGTGAATTGAGCTTCATGCCCTATGTTTTGGTTGAGAATAAGTTAAGATTTTAAAATGACGATTTGATTGCTTAATTGTGACGATTAGGTTTTGTTTTTATTGAATAAAAATGAATATGTTTGGTGATGAAGCGCGGACTATTGCCGCATATTGAGTCAGGGATCTTATTTCTATTAGGATTTTTAGCGTGAAGGTTGGTGATTAAAAAAGATCGGTTACACTTTGTTTTTACTCATCATTCAAGGACGAGAAATGAACGCCGTACGTTATGCAGGACAGTTAGTCTATCCATCAAAGGTACTGTGTGTCGGGCGCAATTATGCTGACCATATCAAAGAGCTGAATAATCCCTTCCCAGAACAGATGGTGGTGTTTAATAAACCGAACAGCAGTATTACTTCCACCTTACGGGCTTTCCATCAAGAAGCTTTACATTACGAAACTGAAATCTGCTTTTTGGTGGAAAATGGTCTTTATACTGCGGTAGGCTTGGGATTAGACTTAACGAAACGGACTTTACAATCACAGTTGAAACAGAAACAGTTACCGTGGGAGCGAGCCAAAGCCTTTGATGGTTCAGCGGTGTTAAGTCGATTTATTCCATTGCCAGGCGTAAATATCTCTGATTTACAACTGGAACTATTTATTAATAGCGTCCGAGTACAAGGTGGCGGTGTGGCACAGATGATTTATAAACCAGATGCAATTTTGGCTGAGTTAAAAACATATACCTCCGTGTGCGATAACGACATTGTGATGACTGGTACGCCCCAAGGCGTTGGCGAAGTGCATCAGGGGGATCGATTTTTAGGGCGTTTAAAATGTGCTGATCAAGTCTTGATAGAAGTTGAATGGCTGGCAGAGTAGCCAGCCGAGTGAGTTGAAGAATCCACTCCTAAATTGGTGTGGTTGACGAAGCAACATTTCGTTTCAAGACAGGAGTACGATATTGAGCAATAAAAACATTGCCATGCTAATAAGAGTGGTGAGTAGTACATTGCTGCTTTTCCACGCCAATATTACCGCCAGTAGCGCAGCCCATAAATAAGGGTTGTGATGGCTGACCCAAAGAGTCCCCTGATCCGTAAAGACTATAGGGGCCCAAATGGCGGTTAAGACCGCAGGCCCTGAGTAGCTTAGTAAGCGGTGCAATGTTGGGTTGAGTCGAAGAGGAAGACGAGGCTCTAAAAATAGATACCGGCTTAAGAACACCAACGCTGCCATTGCAAAAATAAACAGGATAATCATACTTTTCCTCCGGTCATTTGTTCGGTGAAAAATCCCGCTAACATAGCGCCAATGCTGGCGATCATTAAACTTCCTTGTACATGAAAGACGGTTAACCCGACTGAAAGTATCAGTGCGACGAGTATGGAAACTAAAACGGCTCGATTTTTCACCGTGGGAATGACAATCGCGATAAAGGTTGCTGCTACAGCAAAATCCAAGCCTAATTCATTTAAAGCGGGTAAGTATTGCCCTGCAATAATGCCCACCAAAGTGGCGAGGTTCCAGCATAAATAAAAACTCAGCCCTGCCCCTAATGCATACCAGCGTTGAAATTGCTGATCACTTTGTTGCCCACAAATAGCAAATAATTCATCGGTGAGAAGAAAGCCAAGCGTTAAACGCCAACGAAGAGGCAGCGGGCTTATTTTCTTACGCATGGAGACGCTGTAGAGGAAATGGCGAGAAGTAATAAAAAAGGTGGTCATCAGCAGGGTCATTAATCCCGCGCCCGTTTTCATCATTCCGATAGCAACCAACTGTGCGGAGCCGGCAAAGAGAATCGCCGAAAGAGCCTGACCTTCTAATAAGGTTAAACCGGCATCAATCGCAAAGGAACCTGCTAATAATCCCCAAGGTAAAACGGCGATACTGAGTGGTAACATGGCAAGACAGCCTTGCCAGAATAAGCGTGACTGAGACTCTATTTCAGTGTGTTGTGACAAAATGTGGTTACTCATAAATCATCCTAATCAATAGGCTGACTGTATCTTGTTGCCTTGACAAAATACAGTGTGAAAAACCTTATCTAACCACCATTGAACAACAAATACTTGTACAAAATTTCGCCTGATTTTTTTATTGAAGTAATTGACTGGATACTTTGTCAATATATTACTTATATAATTATGTTTTTCTTATTTATTGATATAAAATTTCTGGTTTTATTTATTATATGAAAGATAGTAATGATTGATTTATCGATTCTTCCTGTGTATCTCACGGCGGTGATTGCCTTGCTGTTATTACCTGGCCCAGATATGTTATTGATTGCCAGCTCTAGTTTGAGTTATGGACGTAGAGTCGGAGTTTTTGCTAGCTTAGGCAATGCCACCTCTGGTGTGATTTTAACTTTACTGGCAGCACTAGGCGTCTCCACCATGGTTGCTATGAATCCGATGGCATTGACAATTCTACAGTTATTAGGTGGGGCGTATTTATTGAAAATGGGCATCGATTGTCTGCGGGCGACTGAGCATTCAGCGGCGACGGTGGCGATTGAATCAAAATTGGCAAAAACGTTTTATCAACGAGCCTTATTGAGTAATTTACTTAATCCTAAGGCATTGGTTTTCTTTGTTATGTTTTTGCCTCAGTTTGTTTCTCATAAGATAGCCGCCAGCTCAGGTGAGCAAATGCTCGCGTTGGGTATTTTACTCAATATTTGTGGGTTATTATTTAATTTATCATTAGTTGCCTTGGTGGGTTTATGCGGTAACACATTGTTAGAAAATGATAAATTTCGATGTTATCAACATAAATTGATGGGGACGATTTTTTTGCTCTTGGCACTCTGGATGGTTAGTGGGATTGTCATCCCTTTCTTGAATAGTTAAAGAGCCCAACCTCTGTGATGAGGTTGAGCTTCTGCGCTTAGATTATAGGCTTTTTTGATGCTCACTAATCAATAGCGCCATCTGTTCTTCTGCTCGTTGCTGAGCATCACTGAAGCTTTCATGATCATCAAAACTGCCGATCACCTCATAGTAACATTTGAGCTTTGGTTCAGTACCTGAAGGTCGTACAATCACCCGAGCGCCGTTGGCCAAGTGGTAAATGAGTACATCACTGCTGGGTAACGTCAGTGTTTCACTTGAGCCATCTTGATGGTGACGAAGCGCATGTTTGAGATCGTCCCAGCTTAAGATAGCTTGACCTGCAATCGATTGAGGTGGCGCTGCACGTAGTTGATCGCCAATGGGGGGGGTATCCGGATCCAGCGCAATACTACGCTGAGCGGTGACATATAAACCATGCTGACGGTAAAGAGATTCAAGCTGATCCCAAATTGTTTTTCCTTGGCTATATAACTCTGCGGCAAGTTGCGCAAAGGCAACCATGGCAGATAAGCCATCTTTATCCCAAACGGTATTGCCAACGGTGTAACCCAAGGCTTCTTCGTAGGCAAATAAGAAAGGATGCTGCTCGCTTTGTTGCTGCATGGCAATATTGGTTAACCATTTGAACCCGGTCAAGGTTTGATAATATTTCGCACCATGAGCGTGGGCTATTTTATGTAATAGGCTAGACGATACGATGGTATTTCCAACCAGAGGCTGTTGTTGATGAGTCTGATTGAGCAAGTAGTGGCCTAGTAACGCCCCGACTTGATCGCCCGTTAACATTTGGTATTCCCCGTTCAATTTACGGATAGCGACCGCAAACCGATCAGCGTCGGGATCATTGGCACAAGCTAGTTGAGCATTAACCGAACTGGCTAATGCAATGACTCGATCCATCGCGCCCGCTTCTTCTGGATTTGGGAAATGTACGGTAGGAAAAGTACCATCGGGTTCGCGCTGTTCTTGCACGCTGTACACCTGAGTAAAACCCGCATCCGCTAGTAACGTTTCCGCCATTTCAGCGCCAACACCATGCATCGCCGTATAGGCCAATGTGATATTTTCTGGGTGAGTGTGATTTTGAAGAAGTGGGCTGGCATTAATGGTTTGGCGGTAAGTCTGGTAATAATTTTCTTCCAGCCAAACCAGTAGACCTTGTTGCTCTGCTGTCTTCAAATCTAGCGTTAGAATTTCTTGCACTGCCGCCAGTTCGATCTCTGCCGCAATGCCTGCATCATGAGGCGGAATGATTTGTGCGCCATTTCCCCAATAAACTTTAAAACCATTATACTCGGGAGGGTTATGGCTGGCAGTCACGACAACCGCAGCGGCGGCGTTAAAATGGTTGACACCAAAAGCCACCACTGGCGTTGGAGCGACTTGGTAGGTGAGGTACACTTTGATGCCTAAAGCGGTGAGCACTGAGGCAGTATCGTGAGCAAATTGTTGAGAGTCCGGGCGGCCATCATAGCCAATGACCACACCACGTTGCTGAGCATTTTCAACCTGCTTTATTAAATAGGCACCTAGCCCTGCGGCAGTTTCTTGAATTACCAATCGGTTCATTCGGTTGGGGCCACAACCGACTTTCCCTCGCAACCCTGCGGTACCAAACTCTAATCGGGATTTAAACCGTTCTTCAACTTGATCCATTTGGTGCTTATCAATCAGCGATTGTAGCTCTTGACGAGTTTTAAGATCAGGATCTTTTTCTAGCCAAGCTAGGACTTTATTCATCATTGTGGTCACCTTATTATTGTTGAGCGATGATTATTCCGAGAGGATGGTATACCTTTCCTATTTCAAGTTGCAGTGGTGTTGGCTATGTTCGTTCACCTCAACCTCCTCGCCTGTCTATGTTTATGGTGATGATGAGTGCCATCCTTAGCTTTCAGTAAAAGACAGCTTGAGGCTGTCCAAATTTATCACTCACTTGCCGGCTACCTGCAACTCGAAGTTATTTGAGGATATATTGTAATTGATATTCATTATCAATAATGGGCACGCAATCGCTAAACTTCTCTTTGCTCATTATAACTCAGTGATTTTAAGCTGATGGTTTTCTTTATTATTGGGTGTAAAGAAAATATTACGAATCTACTTAGTTGTAAGTTAAGTTGTTTTGTTGCATTTTTTATAAAATAGTGCTTGCTCTTGGTTGAGGAAGCCTTTAAGTTACTTAAAGAGGATAAGTAATCTGTGACGGGATAACCGGCAACGGTTGAATGTAAGTAATAGGAAGAAGTAAGCGATGTACCAAACTGATGATGTTAATATTAAACGAATTAAGCAATTATTACCCCCTGTGGCGGTTTTAGAAAAATTCCCTGCTAGTCGTATCGCTTCTTCAACGACATTCCAAGCGCGTGAGGCAATACATAATATTTTACACGATAAAGATGATCGGTTATTAGTCGTGGTAGGGCCTTGCTCCATCCATGACACGAAAGCGGCGATGGAGTATGGCCAGCGTCTTAAAACATTGCGAGAGGAGTTAAGTGGCCATTTAGAAATCGTGATGCGGGTTTATTTTGAAAAACCCCGGACGACAGTAGGGTGGAAAGGTTTAATTAATGACCCTTATCTAGATGATTCTTATAAAATTAATGACGGTTTACGCATTGGACGTAAGTTATTATTGGATCTGACGGACATGGGTATTCCTACCGCCAGTGAGTTTTTAGATATGATTACACCACAATATGTTGCAGACTTGATCAGTTGGGGAGCGATAGGTGCACGCACGACGGAATCGCAGGTTCACCGAGAGCTGTCTTCTGGCCTTTCTTGCCCTGTTGGCTTTAAAAACGGTACCGATGGCAATATTAAAATAGCCTCTGACGCCATTCGCTCTGCGAGTGCATCACACCATTTTTTATCGGTCACTAAATTTGGACATTCGGCAATTGTAGAAACGGCAGGTAATCCAGATTGTCATATCATTTTGCGTGGTGGCAAGGAGCCAAACTACAGTGCAGAGCATGTTGCAGCGATCAAACAAGAATTGGAAACATCAGGTTTAAAACAAAAAGTAATGATCGATTTTAGCCATGCCAACAGTTCAAAACAGTACCAGCGTCAAATGGTGGTCGCAGAGGATATTTGCCAGCAAATTCGTTCAGGTGAGCATGCTATTTTTGGCGTGATGATCGAGTCACATTTGGTCGAAGGTCGCCAAGATCTGGTGGATGGTCAAGCGCCCGTTTATGGACAATCGATCACCGATGCGTGCATTGGTTGGAATGATACAGAGACTGTGTTGCGTGAGCTGGCGAAAGCGGTAGAAATACGCCGAGCGGGTTAAATGGTGATTTTTACTCCGCTAAAAACATAAAAACACTGGCGCTTACTGTAAGCGCCAGTGTTATATCTATATCACTCTGAATGTTCTCTACTCATTTTGAGCGGTTGAATGACAATAGATAAACCCAGTGAGAACTCCAGCCTTATTCATGATGGAGGAAGCTATGGTCGTGGGTTACTGAACCTTATTTAAGTCTACAATCAGTGTGTTACTGGTTTTTAGCGGCACATTCTTTTGGATTTTTTGGACAGCTTGCAATGCTTTTTGGACTTCTTTATGGTCCCGTAATACGGTATAGGTCACATTAAAGTCTTTGCTTTCTCCAGCCTTAATGGTTGGCACTAAACCTAGAGGACGCTGATACTTGGTATTGTACGCATAACTGGTTCCTGGTTCGATACCCGTTACGTAACCTTGTTGCTCAGTATCGGTATTTTTCCATAGGGTAAGAACAGGCAGTTGCTGCACGTTGTAGCCGACGGCTACCCCTTTATTTGCTGCCTTGTTATGCAATACCGCCAGAGAATGGCCATTTTCATCGCCGATGGGTTTTAAGTTAAAGACCATTTCGTCAAATCCTTTTGTTGGACCAAGGTAGGTTTGCCAACTTTTTAATCCGGCTTGAGCATAGTCATTAAAAGGAGAGATCTCACTGGCGGCCGCGGTTACTTTGGCCCCTTCTTCTAGTATGGGACGGCCAAAATTGGAGTGATAAATAATTTGATATTCATCATCATAATCGGCTTTATTGGTGAGCGTATCATGTATTGCAAAGGTATTATTGCCAGGGGTGACTTCTAGCCGTGTGAGCGTCACTAATTCTGCTTTTTTAAAGGTACGTTCAGCCACTTTACCTTCAACCGTAATCTTGTGTGGTGGCGTATCATCAATAATCACTTTTACTGTCGAGGCGGGGGTATTTTGCACTCGGCCATGTAAACTGAGTAACTGCCCATTATCATCAATGCCCGGGTGACCTGTCCATTCATAACCACAGCGTACTAACATTTCGTTAAAGCCATCTAACCAGCCCAATCCATTACGACTTTCAAGATCAATAAATGCCGGATTCACAATTTCTTTGACAGGAGAGTTCCAACCTAAAATTCGTTGACCATCCATTTTGACATCATAAATCCCCATACCACGAGTGGGAACTAAGGTGATGGAGAGAATTCCATTATCAATAATAAGAACATCGACCCCAGTTTGTTTTCCTCCATGTAGTTGTCGTTTTTCAATAGAAAAGGGGTGACTATCGGTAAAATCCAGTGAGTCGTGGGTGACTTGCCAATTGCCTACCTCTTTTGCAAGCATGGAATCTGTAAGGACAAATTCCACTGCGTAGCTATTCATTGCAGTTAAACCCAGTAACACGGCAGCAAATGTCGGTGTGATTTTCATTGTCTTTCCTTATGTTATTGTCGAATTTTAAATAACTGAATCGATTCAGCAAAAAGAGTACACCTGAACAACTGGTGCTCAATATATAACTTGGCGTAATGTGATCTTTATAGGATGGAATAGAAAAATAGGGGTGATTTTTGATGGCTGAATCAACTTCAGCAAAATGGGAATAAGGGGGATAATGATAAACCGAAGGGCTATGCCCTTCCTACTTGAAGCTGCATGGGGTGTTTATGTTCTTTTACCCTAATCGTATCGTCTGTCTATGCTCATGGAGATAATGAGAGCCATCCGTGGCTCTAACCAAAGGCCAGCCTACGGCTGTTCAAATTTGTTCCAGACAAATTTGTCACTCACTTGCCGCCAACCTGCAACTCTCAGTTGTTTGGTTATAGTAAATATAAATATGTGCTGCAAACAATGTTTCCATTCCTTTACGTTACCCATAATTAGCATATGCTATTAACATTGAGTAATGGAGAGTGATCAATGTCAGCGGTGGATTCTCACGTAATGTGTGCGGTGTGTTCAACACCAGAAAAAAACTTTTATTCCTTAGGGGTTAACTTTACAGCGGTTGCTGCTGGAAAAACAGAAGGGCACTTTATTGTTGAGCCTAGACACCAAGGATACTTAGGATTATTGCATGGCGGTATTGCCAGTTCGTTATTAGATGCAGCTATGACGCATTGTCTGTTGCTGCAAGAGATCCCAGCGTTAACGGCGCAGTTAGATGTTCGCTTTCATCATCCGATTAAGGTGGGAGATAGGCTCACGGTGATCGGACAATGTCATGATGAGCGACGAGGTATTTATTTTTTATCTGCTCAATTATTGGTGAATGGAGAGCGTAGAGTGAGTGCCAAAGGTCGATTTCTATGTGCCAAAAAGCAAAGCCAAAAGGATTAAATTAATGGTTCAATACGTTATTGAGTGCCTCTGGAGCAATGGTTTCAAATTCGTTTCTATTCAAAAGCGATAAATTAACTTTGGCTAAAGGCCACTAGCCTCTGAGAGGATTAGCCGCCAACTAAACAGAGGTTATCCCTTCATTTCATTGACATCATTGATGCGCGAGTTGTTTAAGTCAGCAAGCGCCTAATACTTGATTAGGCTGACATGATATTGCCCACGCATCTCGCAACTTCGTTTATCCATTTACACATCAGCCTCCCTAATAAAGTTCGTTTATTCATAGAGCATACTCGTTCACGCTATTTAACCATAGTGCACTATATTTGATTCGATTGATTTAATTTAACATCGGGATATCACAAGGCTGCCCTTGGTGGTATTTTAGCTGAGTAAAATAACGATGTGTTTTTTCAACATCCTGATATTCGATTCGCCACGAAGCACTTCTCTGGTTATGACAAAACCGGTGGATATGCTCAAGTAACTCGTTACAGAGTGTATTGATTACATTAGCTACCGAGCGAATGAGAGGACTTGTCTCTATGGAAAGAAATTGCAATAGAGCATAAGTCTGATTAATGGCCTGATAAGCATATTGATCTTGCCCCATTTTAGAAAGAATGTCTGACTGATAAATAGCGCTTTCTTTTAACCCTGTCATGAGGCAAATAAACTGGCAAGGTTTCGTTTGTGCGTTTTGTGCCGCATCACACAGATGTTTGGGAAGATGGTGTAGGACATCAATCAAAAGACAATGAGCTTCAGGCCAATGGTGTTGAGCCATTAATTGTTTCGCTTTAAGGTAATGGCTCCAGCATGGTTTTAGTTCCATATTAACTCCGATAGAGAGTAACTTTTTTCGAACCTAGTTGCAGGGGAGGCGGTGTTGGCGAATTGATTGCCCTCAATAACATTGAGCACGTATGATCATGAGGCTTTACACTTTAGCCGCCTATCTGCAGATCCAAGTTATTTAGATATATTTAAATGCAACAACTCACTAAATGCAACTAATTATCATTTAATTTTTTAGGCTCGGTTGTTGATTATTTATCCGCTTGGTTGTGAATTGGTATTAAGTCACTAAAAAGGTTGTGATTTTCTTCTACACTTGAGCTACAAAGGAGCGTAAGGCTAACCGATACGGTAAACAAAGAACCAAATAACGGTGAAGTATTAAAGACGTGTTGTAGTCAAACATTATTCAGTATCCATCCACATAGACGTAATTATCTCCTTGGAGTATCAGGATGCATAACAATCATAAAAAAATAAGGAGGGAGTATGGCAATTCAACATTTAAGTGCTGAGCAGCTCTATCATGTTGCAACATTAGAAAAACTGCCATGTAAATCAACCAAAGAATTGGCTCCTATTGATGAGATCGTCGGTCAAGAGCGTGCGCAAAAAGCGGTTGAATTTGCCATGTCTATCAAAGAGAAAGGTTACAACATTTATGCTATTGGGCGTAATGGGCTGGGTAAACGGACGATGATTCTCCGTTATCTTAATCGCCATCAGCATGAAAATACCGAGTTATTTGATTGGTGTTATGTGGCCAATTTTGATGATATTCGTACTCCTCGGGTGTTAAAGCTTCCATCTGGCGTGGGACAAAAATTTCGCCAAGATATTGAAAAATTGATGGCAAAATTAATGAATGCCATTCCATTAGCTTTTGATAATGAACTCTATTTTAGCCGTGCCGATCGGTTAAAAAATCAATTAGCACAGAAGCAGCGACACGAGTTGGAAGAAATTACTCGCCGAGCGAAAGAGCGTGATATTAGCTTAACCATCACGACGCAAGGTGATTATCAATTCGTAGCCATGAATGGCGAGGAGATGCATACCGAAGAAAGTTTCGATGCGTTAAGTAAAAAAGAACAAGAATATTTTTCTCAAACGATTGATGAACTTGAAGTTAGTCTCAGAAATATGGTTCGACAGCTAACTGAATGGGAAGAAGCGTACAGTGAAAAAATTAAAAAATTGAATGATGATGTGACGCTAGATGTCATCAGTCATTTTATTAAGCAGCTCAAACAAGATTATTCTAAATACCCAGAAATCAAAGCTTATCTGACCGAGTTACAAAAAGATATTGTTGAGAATGTGGATATTTTCCTCGATGATACCGGCGAGCAAGGTGAATTAGCCACTGCTGCCCTCGATAAAAAACTGCCCCGTCGTTATAAAGTGAATGTCCTGGTTTGTCGATCATCGCAACAGTTCCCTGTCGTCGTTGAGGAAAATCCGAATTATCATTCACTGTTTGGCTATATTGAAACTGCGACGTATAAAGGCACCGTATTCACTGATTTTTCTTTGATCCGTGCGGGTAGTTTACATAAAGCCAATGGTGGCGTGCTGTTGATGGATGCCGTCAAAGTATTAGAGCAACCTTATGTTTGGGACGGCCTGAAACGAGCACTC
The DNA here is from genome assembly GCF_013048485.1 of Vibrio sp. 1-1(7). Lineage (NCBI taxonomy): Bacteria > Pseudomonadati > Pseudomonadota > Gammaproteobacteria > Vibrionales > Vibrionaceae > Vibrio > Vibrio sp. 1-1(7). The sequence goes on from NZ_VHSP01000002.1 coordinate 395,829, forward strand.
CGTTCACGTCAGTTAAGCTTTACCTCATTAGAAAAAGAGGTCACTTTGACGGGCACAGTCTCATTGGATCCAGAACCGATTCCTTTAGATGTGAAAATTATCTTATTTGGTGATTATCGCACCTATGAATTGCTGACTCATTACGATCCTGAGTTTAGTGAGTTGTTCCGTGTCACTGCCGATTTTGAAGATGAAATGAAGCGTACCGTAGAGAGTGAGCTGCATTACGCTCGGTTTATTTCTAGTATCATTCATGACAATAATTTGCTGCATTGTGACCGAAAAGCGATTGCACGAATTATCGAACACAGTTCTAGAATGACAGGTGATCAGCATAAACTGTCGTTACACTCAGCGCATATTGCTAATTTATTACGTGAATCAAACTACGTTGCCAGACAAGCTAATTCAAATATGATTCGACAAAATCATGTCGAAGAGGCGTTGAATAACCAACAAATGCGTGTTAACCGTTTGCAAGAAGGGGTTATGGAAACCTTTCTCAATGGCACAACTTTAATTCAAACAGAGAGCACAGCAATCGGTCAAGTCAATGCACTTTCAGTGCTGGCAACCAGTGACCATGCTTTTGGGGCACCGAATCGAATTACGGCCACCACTTCTTATGGTGACGGCGAGATCATTGATATTGAACGCAGTGTTGATTTAGGCGGCAGTATTCATTCAAAAGGAGTGATGATCTTATCTGCTTACTTAACGTCAGTCTTTGGCCGTACCGCTCGGGTACCATTAACCACTACTATTACTTTTGAACAATCGTATGGTGGGGTAGATGGCGATAGTGCGAGTATGGCTGAATTTTGCGCGATTGTGTCGGCATTTTCTAAGTACCCGAACCGACAAGATATTGCGATTACGGGCTCCATGAATCAGTTTGGTCAAGCGCAGCCAATTGGTGGCGTGAATGAGAAAATCGAAGGCTTCTTTGATGTCTGTAATATTAAAGGGCGGCATGATCATCAGGGCGTGATTATTCCGCGGGCAAATATGCATAACCTGATGTTACGTAATGATATTGTCAAAGCGGTAGAAAAAGGTGAATTTCATATTTGGGCAATTGAGCATGTTACCGAAGCCATTGAACTATTTACCGGTAAACCTGCTGGAATTGCAACAGAAGATGGCAGCTATCCAGTAGATAGTATCTTTGGCTTAGCACAGGCAAAACTCAACGCTTTGCGTAAATAAACTACGCTGATAAGGCTTCTTTGCCGAAGCCTTATTGCTCTCTAAAGTGTTCCGAAACGGCAGATCGACGAGTCGGCGTTGGATCGGTTGATATGGTATGTTCGTAGCCTTCTCGAATAAAGCGTTGATGAGGAATTAATGGCTCAATTCGCCGCAACTGGGGGGATTTCTGAGTCCCGGATAATTGATAAATGGTTATCCCACTGCCAGTGGTGACCTCAATACTTCTTCCATCAAACCCAAATTGAGTACTGATCAGCCGTTCATTCCGAAAGACACCTTGTTCATTAAAGGTAAGAACTTCCGTCAAATGGGGGGGAGTGCCTATTTCTATCCATGAGCCATAGACATGTTTGGGGTGGGTATAATCTTGATAACTAAAATAGATGAGCATGGAAAATATCAATGCCAAAAAAGCCAGCACTAGCCAGAAAACAGTTTGTAACAGAATCTGCTTGGAGGTCGATGGATAATGGCGATAGCGTGGTTTATTCATGATCTCTTCTATTTTTCAGCATACTCAGTGATCAAACAGGTACACTTAGAAACCACTTCGACGTATAGGTTTGTGTTATACCCACAGTGGTTTGAGTGTATCGATTAATTTAGAGTGAAGCAGTGATTTATTAAGCGCAACAACGATGATCGAAAGTATGATCTAGCTTCAATATTTATTCAATACGGCAAGTAGGTAGCGGTTATTTTTATTCTCTCAAGGCGTTGTAGCACATAGCTGAGCTGATCAGAGATGAGAGAACGGGAAAATATATAGCTCATGAAGCATGTTTAAGCATGGGTTGATAGTATTGGCTATAATTTAATCAAAGCTGGGCGAGTGAGGAGAATAGATGGCGATCGTTCCCAAACATACTGATCCTTATTCACGTTATGATCCTGAGCGAGACCTAACTACAGACCAATTACACCGTTTTACACAAACGGCGAATAGTGCTCAAAAAAAGCGCGAAGAACAATCAGCAGAAGAAAAACCACCAGAGAAACCATCGTTTATGATGGCAGCGGCACGTCGTGCTCGACGTCAGGCGATGAAGCCCGTCGTGGTAACTAAATCAGATAAACCGAATACGCTTCGCTATATCGTTTGGTTAGTTGTGTTTGCAGCGATCGGGTTGTGGTGGATGTATATGTCCGGTTAAACGATTGGAACCGATCACTGCTGCTGAGTTTTCGGCTTGGTAACATCAAGGGGCACTAATCCACAACCATAGGAAAGCGCTCGATATGTTTAGCGGCGGCCAAATACGGCAATCCATCAATCTCCCCTTATTGATGCTGTTGAGTTAGTGCATACTTACTTCACTGGAATTGGCCGTTATCTATGTGGATGAGCAATTAATTTTTCATAATCAATACTTGTACAGATAATGAAATGAGACAGAGATAGCTGTTTTTTGCAAATAGCAAATATTTTGCATTATGCAATTTTATTATGAGATTAGTTGTAATGAAACTGGTGGTTTTTTGCCCAAAATCGCACTTTTCATAGGGTTAAAAGTTGGCACACAATGTGCTTTATATAAATTGACCCTTTTAAGCCGAGGGTCACCTAGCCAACTGACGTTGTTAGTGAACCCTTTTGTTCACATCTATATACAGCCAATCGCGCTTCTTGCGATTGGCTATTTTTTTATTTGTTATTCCCCACATTTTTGATAACAGCTTGGGATACGAGGACAAACGGCACCTCGAGAGCAGATTAAGCGTGCTTGGTTCTCTATACCACGCTCAACCCAGTTAATGTTGAGAATCTTAGCAATCGTCAATAAGTCCTTTTTAATATGGCGAGGAATGGATGTGGTTCCTCCTTGTGTGACGCAAGAGGCTTTTAGCTCTTCAGCAATGCTTCGGGCATCTCCCCCCTGTGCATTAATGGCTGGGTTAAGATCGATACCGGCACAAAGGACTCGGTTGTTTCCTGCAGGATCGGTCATATTCATCGATTCACAGCAGTAGATCCGTGGTTCATCACCCACATTTAAAATGGAAATTTGTGCCGAACTGCCAGGCTGAGGCTCCGCTAAGCGACGAAATACTGCCCAATGTTGACATGGGTCATTCACTTTACGCATATTTCCCCAAGGAAGAGGAATACCATTTCCACGATAAACCGCTTTTAGCTTCCCTTCACCATAAGCATCAAAATAATGCCAATGTGGGTAGGGAGAGACGACGGTCATTCTTCTCATCGCCACAGAGGGAGAAACACCGGCCTTTTGATGTACCGCTATCTCATAGCCATTTCTATCCAGTAACTGGCGAAATGGAACTTTAGGACAGAGTAATGCTCCGGCAAAAAAGCTTGATTCAAAATCACGCCAAGCTTGTAAAATATCTTGTGAATTCAGTTCAGAACCCTGTGGGGTTTCAGCCAACTCTTCCCAACTGTGTGTATGTCCAACCGAAAGAACGCTTTTTAACCCGTCCTTACTGTGGAGTATATTATGGCCAATATAGACGGCTAAATCATATTTGAGCCGAGTCGGATAGCTGCGTAGGATTTCATTTAAGTAGATATGGCCTGGCGGTTCGAAGAAAGAGGTGACCAACTGTTTGGCGCTAGTCCCTAATTCATCGACCACATCATGTGGTGTGCGAGTCACCCAGCGTACGGTTAAGCCTAAACTTTTCGCCATATCGATTAAGTCTTCTACTGCTAAGTTAAGGCGTTTTAATCCAACTTCCTCAGCGGCTCGTTCTAAATCAGGAAAATGATTTTGCAAGCTTTCTTGATGGGCTCGAATCAAAAGATGAGCAAATTGTCGTCCTGTGATGCCTGCTTGTGAGAGCATTTCCGGGATAGCTATTTGTAAAATATCATGGGAAAAAAGAAAACTCGGCTCAAGAGCCATACCACTGATGCCTCCTCGTTTCCCTTTATCTGGTGTAATATCCGCTTGCTCGGGTTCATCGTCTAAAAACCAACGTGGATCTTTTTGAAAAACCTCTGCAATCACTTCCAGCATTTCTATGCTAGGTACCCGTTTCCCTCGTTCAATCATCGAAAGATAAGAGACCGATGGCGCATACTCTGGATTAATACGAATACAGCGCGCAGAGAGATCTTCCATCGTTAAATGGTTACGTTTTCTTAAATTTCGCACTTTTGTACCCAAAAAATGGGACTGTCTAACTAAGCTTTTGGAGATGGCCATTTTGTAAAATTCACATTGTAAAATTTTTGTTGTGAAATTGTAGTTAAAAATACGGTAATCTACCAAGTAAGCAAGTCACAAACTTGAGTGAAATTTAACCACAAGTTTGAAAAAGATTGCGCTAGGACATAATTGAAAGTTATCCATGAGGGAAAGACGATGAATATGCTGACATTCGATAAGACTAACATGCAACAACACAATAAACCCTTTATCGCTGAAGCTGTCTTCGCCGTCGAGACAATCAGCGCGAATTTACAACGAGAAAAACAACTTAGAGCCAAGCAATTGCTTGATCGTTTATTCCCGTTAGAAAATGGTTCTCACCAAGAAGTGACAAGTTATGTGATCGATTATCATCATGTACTGGCATATTTTAAAAATGGTCAGCATAGTGGGCTGAAGTATCCTAAACAGTTTATTGCTTACACGGGGGGGAAAGAACAACCTTGTTCAATTCTTTTTCGAGATGGGCATGGGAGCCATGTTGAAGTCTTACTCGGTTGTCAACGAGGAACCGGTTATATTGAACTGATCGACATCGATGACATTCAGTTAGAAACCTGTACTGTCCTTAGCCAAGAGGTGAACGATCATATGCCAAACGCTGTTTTGCGCCATTGGATTAGCTTAATTAAGGGAGATGAGCGGGGTAAGCCTCAGGCCAGCAGTGAAGATAAAGAATTTAGAGCTAAGAGTGGAGGGGATTACTGTCTTAGTTATTGTTTTAATTTATGACCAAATAAAAACGATATCCCCTTCCTACTTGAATCTGCAGGGGTGTTGGCTACGTTGGTTCACCCCAATTACATCGCCTGTTTATGTTCATGGGGATGATGAGAGCCATCCGTGGCTCTCACCAAAGGTCAGTGCCTACGGCTGTTCAAATTTGTTCCAGACAAATTTGTTACTTACTTGCCGCCTACCTGCAATTCCAAGTTGTTTGGGTATAAAACCTTGAGCTTGATGGTTTAATGCTCAAGGTTCTGTTTTATAAGGGCATAACTCGGTTACGACCTAATTTTTTTGCTTCATAAAGCAGTTTGTCTGCCCGATCAATCAGATTGTCTACTGTTTCCATTGGTTGATACTCCACCACACCAAAAGAGGCGGTAATATTGCCAACTTGCTGCCCTGTTCGACGATCGCGAACGTATAACCTTTCAATTGAGCGGCGGAGAGAATCGGCAAATTGGCGAGCACTACGCAATGGTTTATGTGGTAGAATCAAGGCAAATTCTTCACCACCAAATCGATAGGCTGTAATGCCTTCTCTACAACTGGCTTGAATACGTTTTGCCAGTGTACGCAGAACCGAGTCACCGAATAGATGGCCAAAGTCATCGTTATACGATTTAAAATGATCGATATCCAATAAAATAAGACTCATGGCTTGTTGAGCATGCACAAAACTGAGCAAATCAGCGTTAAATGAACGACGATTATAAAGCCCGGATAGTGAATCAAATAAAGCGTCTTTTTGCACATCGGATAATTGATGACGCAAGCGAGAAATTTCTTCGCAGGCATTTTTCAATTGAGCGCCTAGAAAGCGAGTTGAATGGCGAATATCTTGTGATTCACTGACCAACTGCCTAATTAAGCTCATGACTTCATCGATGGAAAGATCTTCTTTTTCCACGCGTTCTAAATGATTAAAGCTTTTATCAATGATCGTTTCAAAAGCATGAGTATCTGTCATTGTGTCTGACATTGAACTGGCGACTTCAGTGGCTAATAGTTCGATATTGGAGCGTAGTTCACTAACCGTGGTTTCGACTTTAGAAGCAATAAATTGCTGGTAGAGGTAATCCCCAGAAGCTGGCGGGCAAATCCCCAAGTTGCTTAATACGTCATCAAGCTCTTGGTTGAGTTGTGGCATCGTATTATCAACATAGGTGTACCAAAGTGCATAGTTAGTTGGGCTGGCAGCAACATGATGCTTCATCATTAAAGGCACCGCTTTTTTTAGGTTCTCGGTTGCTTTTTTAAACGTGTCGTCAGTCATTGTCTTATTCACAATACTACCCTATGAACTAGTATATTTAGCATAGCGGATTTTATTTTATATTGCTGCAAAATAATCGGCTACACAATGAAGCTCGATAAGGCATTGATGGCTAGATAAAGCGAGTTATCCCCTTCCTACTTGAAGCTGCAGGGGTGTTGGCTACGTTCTTTCACCCCAATCACATAGCCTGTCTATGCTCATGGGGATGATGAGAGCCATCCGTGGCCCTCACCAAAGGCCAGCCTACGGCTGTTCAAATTTGTTCCAGACAAATTTGTCACTTACTTGTCGCCTACCTGCAACTCCAAGTTGTTTGGGTATAGCAGGTTAAAAAGAAGGGCGGGCACACGCCCTCTGAACTGGGAACCTAACGAGCTAAGGTGCCATTACGTTGAGTGTCGATAGTTTTTGCTCCTCGTAACATCGCTTCAATCAGTTCTGTCGCATTAAATTTTTCCAATGCTTCATGTGCCCCCACTTGACGCGCTCTATCGACGCATATTTCACTCGATAATGAGGTATGTAAAATACAATATGCATGGCTGAGTTTGCTATCATTTTGCACTTCAAAAGCAAGTTCATAGCCATCTAAACCGGGCATTTCAATATCACTGACTAGAATATCAATCGCTTTATGTTCATCCGCGGCTCGACGCATCAGTTCAATGGCATCAAGTCCATTTTTACAAATTTGGTATGGAATATTAATACTGTCTAAAGCATCAGCGAGTTGTTTACGAGCGATAGAAGAGTCATCCACTAACAAAATATGAAGGGGTTTTAGGCGTTCACGTTCTATATCTGTCAGCATTGGAACTTTCGCTGACTCATACTGCGGATAGATTTTTGAGAGCAATAGTTCAACGTCTAACAATTGTACGATACGATCTTGATAGCGAGTAATTCCCGTCACAAAAACATTTTGACCTGCAGAGCTAGGAGCACTCTCGATGGTGCGCCAATCACATTCAATAATTTTTTCAATACTACGAACCATAAAAGCCACCACAGTTCGCAGACAGTCGGTAACAATTAAATAACAGTTTTTATATTCTTGTTCAGTTATCCGCCGAAAACCAATAGCCGCAGCCATATCGATTACTGGCACAGTGAGGTCTCGAATCGTGACAGTACCAACCACATGATGATGAGAATAAGGGATTTGAGTCATCGGTAAAAAAGGAACAATTTCTCGTACTTTTAATGTTCCTATCGCAAACAGTTGCCGCTGTGAGTTCAAGGTGAACATCAACATCCCTTGTGACTGATTCGCTTTACTGATGGTTTTAGCCATAATATTACTCAAAATAAATGCTTTCTATGTGTCTATAGTAACTGAAAAAGGTCAAGTCGTAACGTGATCAAGCCATTTTTAGCGTCAGCAAACCAGAAAAAATCGATGGGCAGTGAGGAGGTGCATTCTCTTTAACCTTTCGTTAGACTGAGCCACTTTTATTGTGAGAGAAAACCATGGCAAAAACAGCAGCGGCATTGCATATTTTAGTCAAGCATAAAGAACAGGCCGAAGCATTACTTCAGCAGCTAAAAAAAGGAGCAAAATTTCAAAATTTGGCAAGAAAACACTCCTTATGTCCATCAGGAAAACGAGGCGGTGATTTGGGAGAGTTTCGTCAGGGACAAATGGTACCTGCGTTTGATAAGGTGTGTTTTCAGGCTGAACTTTTGACACCTCAGTTAGTCAAAACCAAATTTGGTTGGCATATTGTTAAGGTGCTGTATCGTACCTAAGGTCAACAGACCGTAAGTGGCTGGATTTTGATTAATATGTCAACTGAGTCTCAGTAATTGCTTTATTACTGCAGTTTTAATTGATTCGTGTCAACACAAAGCCAGATACCATGGTGTGATACACGTTAAAGTTGCATTAGATAATTGTGTGTTATTGGCAATAAAAAGTGACGAAGGTTGCATATTCTCATACTTTTTTACAATAAATTTTACAAATTGATTTCCATCAAATTTGTATGGTTTTTCTGTGTTATGTTGCGGGCATAATAATTATTAGCCCCAACAAAAGGAAAATCATAATGAAAAAAACAGTCTGTGGATTGGCTGTATTAGCCGCGCTTGTCTCAACTCATGTATTAGCCCACCAGCAAGGGGATATTTTAGTCCGGGCAGGCCTAGCTGCTGTTGTGCCTAATGATAGCAGTGATAAAATTCTAGGAAGCTCTGACGAGTTGAAAGTTAATACCAATACTCAATTGGGACTCACCTTAGGGTATATGTTGACGGATAATTTCAGTGTTGAGCTGTTGGCAGCGACCCCATTTTCCCATGATATTTCTACTGATCTACTTGGATTAGGCGATATTGGTAAAACGAAACATTTACCCCCAACCGTAATGGTTCAGTACTATTTTGGTGAGGCGAATTCTGCGTTTCGTCCTTATGTCGGAGCAGGCATTAACTACACCACTTTTTTTGATGAGAAATTTAATAACACCGGTAAAACTGCTGGGTTAAGTGATCTGAAATTGGATGACTCATGGGGATTGGCGGCCAATATTGGTATTGATTATATGCTTGACGATAATTGGTTTTTCAATGCGTCAGCGTGGTACGCTAATATTGAAACAACCGCCAAGTATAAATTTGGTGGTGCTGCTCAGTCAACGGATGTAAAAATTAATCCTTGGGTGTTGATGATAGCGGGTGGGTATAAGTTTTAACTGCGAAATCTCAACTCCGCTTAGTGTGTAATAAAATTCAATTTAATCTAAGAGGTGCACTCTAGCACCTCTTTTTATCTCTTCTGTTTAGCAAGTCTCTGTCGGTATTTTGTGATATGCCGAGGCGAAAAAGACTTGTTCCGAATGTAATGCCAAGGCACTATAGATTTTTACCATCCCTTCATTTTGTTCATGGTTTGAATGTTATCATCTCTGCTGTGCCAATATGTATCCTATGAATAGAAACGCGCTTACACCACATAACAATAGTAATATGCCTCTTTATTCTAACTTACCAACTTTATAGGGCCGTCCAATATGTTGCATTGGTTGTGGATAGTCGCGTGGCTGTGGGCTGCTAGTGCTCAAGCCGCTCACCCTACATTTATCGCGCCCTTTTTACAAAGAAATGTACCATTTCCTAGTTTTGAAACGATTGAACAGAGCCCATACTGGTTTGCGTGTGGTGAGCGAGCCACTGACAAGCGCTGGTGTAGTGATCCATTTTATTATTATTCAGTTTCTGTTTGGGCCAGTATTGGGCAAGATGCCGATCAACCGGCAGTGATGACGATGTACAGCGATTATTCCTCTTCAATTTGGAGTCAACTTCAGCTTGGCTTAAGACGAGATGGTTTTTCATTGGGTTGGGTGAAGCTGGGCGATAATGAGTTTGATGTGATCGAGCGGCGAGAGGATGAGTCTTGGCAAGAGCTTGATCGAGCGTTGATTGTATTCTTAAACCGTAATGTGAACGAGTTTCCCAAAACACAACGTTGGCTTGCTCAGCAAAGGCAAGTGCAGTTAAAAACGGATGGAATCATCATCGAATTGCAATGGATTTATATTAATAACCGTTCATAACATACTGAACGTAGAGGAGTGTTACCCATGGTTGAAAAAGTAACGATGGCATCGAAAGGGCCTGAGTTCTCTGAATTGGTGCAAGGTTATTGGCGTTTAGGGGAGTGGAATATGACCCCCCAAGCGCGTTTAACGTTCCTTAAGCAACATATTGAGCTTGGTATTACCACGGTCGATCACGCGGATATTTATGGCAATTACCAGTGTGAACGTTTATTTGGTGAAGCGCTTGCGCTGGAGCCTTCACTACGAGAACGACTGCAAATTGTGACCAAATGCGATATTAAATTATGCAGCGATCAATTCCCGAATCGTCAGATTAATCATTATGACACCAGTTCGACACATATTTATCAGTCTGTAAATAATTCTTTGCAACGTTTAGGTGTCAATGAATTAGATGTGCTGTTATTGCATCGTCCAGATCTGCTGATGGATGCTGATGAAGTGGCAGAATCGTTCGCCGAATTGCACAAAGTTGGTAAAGTGAAACACTTTGGCGTGTCAAATTTTACGCCTGCTCAGTTTGAATTATTGCAATCTCGTCTTAGTAAGCCTTTAATCACTAATCAGGTGGAAATCAATCCATTGAATTTTCAGGTCGCTCATGACGGCACATTAGATCAACTACAAATGTTGCGTGTTCGCCCCATGGCTTGGTCTTGTTTAGCCGGTGGCGCGATCTTGAATGGACAAGAAGAGTTGAGTCAACGTGTGCGAGCTGTACTTGAACAACTAAAAGAAGAGACAGGCGCACAGACTATCGCTCAAGTGGTATACGCTTGGGTGCGTCAGTTACCTTCTAGGCCGCTACCGATAATTGGATCTGGAAATATAGAACGCGTAAAATCGGCTGTTGCAGCACTAGAACTTACGTTAACTCGTGAGCAATGGTATCGAGTTTGGGTGGCCGCGAAAGGACATAACGTGCCTTAAATTGTGTTGTTATGTAAATTTTTTCATGTAAAAAAGCCGCGGCATCATATCGTGCCGCGGCTTTCTCATTCGATGGCGAAAGGTAATTAACCAATCACAATTTGCCCCAGTACGTAGCCTAAGCAGCATGCGCTGATCACACCAACTAAACCCGGAGCCATAAAAGAGTGGTTAAAGTACCACTTGCCAATTTTGGTCGTGCCGGTCATATCAAAGTTGACTGTTGCAATATCCGATGGGTAGTTCGGAATAAAGAAGTAACCATATAGTGCTGGCATAAGGCCAATTAATAAAGCAGGCTCTAAACCGAGTGCTAAACCAACGGGTAACATCATTTTTGCTACAACGGCTTGTGAATTTACCACGACAGAAACGATAAATAGAGCCAGAGCAAAAGTCCAAGGGTAAGCGTTGACCATGTCAATAATGCCGGAACGAAACTGTGGCATGGCATATTGGAAATAAGTATCCGACATCCAAGCAATACCAAAAATGGCAATCGCAGCCACCATACCTGATTTAAAAACAACGCCTTCTGGAACCACTTTAGGGTTTACCTTGGCGACCAGTAAAATAATCCCACCAAAGCAGAGCATCATCATCTGAATGACGGTGGCCATATTCACCGGTTTATCACCGCCAACCATACGGACTTCAGGGAACATGGCGACAAAAACAATAACCAAAATTGATAAAATAAACAGTAATACCGAATTTCTCGCAGCGGTTGGCAGTTTTTCATCTAAAGATGTGGCGGTTGTGCTTAATATTTTTTCTTTAAAAACAGGATCTTGTAGTCTTGATTGATAATCTTTATCTTGATCCAGTTCCTTGCCTCTACGCATACTGTAGAGTGACATCAATACGGTACCAAATAATGTAGCGGGAACGGATACCATTAAAATTGAGAGCAAGGTTATGCTGTGATTAATATTCGATAATTCAGCTAAGTAATACACCACAGCGGCAGAGATAGGAGAGGCGGTAATGGCAATTTGTGATGCCACAGAAGCTGCCGCCATTGGGCGTTCAGGTCGAATACCATTTTTTAGCGCGACATCACCGATAATCGGCATGATGGAATAAACGGCATGGCCGGTACCGAGCAAAAAAGTCATTGAATAGGTCACTAAAGGAGCAATAATAGTGACGCGCTTTGGGTTACGGCGTAACAACTTTTCTGCGACTTGCAGCATGTATTTCAGACCACCGGCAGCTTCCAGAATAGAAGCACAAGTTACCACTGCCAAAATGATCAGCATGACGGTAATCGGGGGTGACGTTGGTGGCATTTTGAAGATGAACACCTCGATGACCAAGCCAATGCCTGAGACAACCCCTAACCCGATACCGCCGTAACGTGAGCCGGTATAAAGGATCAGCAAGAGGAATAAAAATTCCAAATAGAGCATAGATATAGACCTTGTTATTTAAGATAAATGGCGACTATTTTCCCGTGCTATAGATAAAAAATATGAAGCATTTGTCACATAAACTTACATTCTAAAAATGGAAAGTTGTTGGTGTGATTTGGGTCACTTTATTTTAAGTAAAGGTAAAAAATTTAGGAGGATGGCTGTAGGAAAAATGTTGTGTTACTCGTGGTGGAATGTAAAAAAAAAGCCAAACGAATTAGTCTGGCTCTCCTAATCCCCATGAGCATAAATAGGCGATGTGATTGGGGTGAACGAACGTAGCCAACACCCCAGCAGCTTCAAGTAGGAAAGGGATAACCGAATATTTATTCGGTTTCGATATCATCATAAATGGTTGGGATAGGTTGACGCTTATGTTGTGTCGTCTGATAAATATGAATCAGACGTTCTGTGATTGAAGAAGGAATGGGTTTACCTTCGAGAAAATCATCAATTTGTTCATAGGTTAGATTGAGCGCTTCTTCATCCGCCTTTTGTGGCGTCAGTTCTTCTAAATCGGCGGTGGGTATTTTATTCACTAATACTTCGGGGGCTCCGAGTTGAGCTGCCACCAGACGAACTTGACGCTTATTGAGGCCAAAGAGTGGTGCTAAATCGCAAGCGCCATCCCCATATTTTGTATAAAACCCTGTGATATTTTCGGCTGAGTGATCAGTTCCTAATACCAAGCCTCCCACATACCCTGCAATTTCATATTGAGCAACCATTCTCGCTCGAGCTTTGACATTGCCTTTTACAAAATCAATTTTTGCCTTATCGGTGGGCAATAATCCCGTCCCCGAGAGCGCTTGATGCGAGGCCGAATGTAAGCCATCGACTCCGGATTTAATATTGACGGAAACACAATGAGTCGGTTGAATGAAAGAGAGGGCGAGTTGCGCCTCCTGCTCATCTTTTTGTTCACCATAAGGCAAACGCACCGCAATAAATTGGTATCGATCCGTATTGTGTTGTTGATTTAATGCTTCGATCGCCAATTGAGCTAAACGACCACAGGTGGTTGAGTCAACCCCGCCACTGATCCCCAGTACAAGGGCATGGCAGCCAGAGTCTACTAGCTTACGCTGAATGAATGCGACTCGACGTTCAATTTCAAACTGAGGATCAATGTTTGGTTGTACCCGCATCTCTTTTCGAATCATTTGTTCCATAATTTTTCCTTTCCCAGTAAGCGAAACCATGTTTGGATCCTCGCATCTTGATGTAAATTAGTTATATCATACCGAAAACGATAAATTAGAAAACCGTGAATACGATCTCGAAAATAAAGAGAGAAATCGATGGAAAAAATAGCCGTATTTGGTAGCGCTTTTAATCCGCCAACGATTGGGCATCAGAGTGTGATCGAGTCGTTAACTCATTTTGATCGCATTGTACTTGTCCCCAGTATTGCGCATGCATGGGGGAAAGAGATGGTGGATTATGAAGTCCGTTGTCGGTTAATCGAAGCATTTATTGCCGATTTAAGTTTACCTCAAGCTCAATTAGCCACGGTTGAAAAAGAGCTTTTACAGCCGGGTCAAAGCGTAACGACTTATGCTGTGCTTTCTTTTTTACAAGCGCAATGGCCCGAGGCGGAACTGACTTTTGTCATTGGCCCCGATAACCTATTTCAATTTAGTCAATTTTATCGTGCCCAGGATATTCTTCAACGCTGGTCGGTGATGGCCTGCCCAGAAAAAATCAAGGTAAGAAGCACTGATATTCGGTATGCCGTGCAAGAAAAGAAAGATATCAGCGAGTTAACCACACCGAGGGTTGCAGCGTTGATTACACAGCTTAACTGTTATCGGATCGCATCATAAGAGCCTGCATTGGGTAATACAACCGAGTTTGAAGCACCTGAAGCAGATCACGTGATGCATTTAGTTGGAAAATGTTGTCATCGCCGGTGTGATCGGCGATGGCTGGATGTCGGTTATTTGGTGACGGGCCTGAAAAATAGCGCTTGCTGCCTCAGTGTTATACGGCTAAAGGCATATGCTGTGAAGGATCTTGATGTTTATAGACTCGCCGTAATCCGAGCAGAGCAAAAATAGACATCACCAGCATAATCGTGCCGAGTGGTAATTGATTCGTAGCCGGGAAAAGTGAAGCGACTAACGTTGCAATACCAGCCCCCAAGTTTTGCATACCGCCAAGAATAGCGCCTCCTGTTCCGGCATGATAAGGCAATGGCTCCAACGCTCCGGTTGTTGCAGCCGGGAACAATATACCCGCGCCTAAAAAATACAAGGTTGCACCTCCGACTAAGGTGAGCGCTGTGGTTTTATCAAATAGACCCGGAATGAGTACGATCATTGAGCCACAAATAATCGCCATTAATCCGACATGTAACGCCTGTTTTTCACCACTACGTTGGGCAATGGTATTTGATAGCCATGCGCCAGTAAGATAACCGGGAATAGGAGTAACAAATAGTAAACTTACTGTGGTGGCTGGTAATGCGAGCACTCCGCCTAAAAGAACCCCTGCCGCCCCTTCAAAAACAGCGACACCAGCAAAGGTGGCGACTAAGCACAGTAAATATCCTTGAAATCGGTGATCTGAAAGAACAAATTGGTAGCTTTTCAGTACCGATTCTTTTTTCCGCGCTTCTTTCGGTAGTGTTTCAATCATCGTTGTCATCATGACGATAATGACGGCGATAGCAAATAAAGATAAAAACAGATAGCTGGATCGCCAACCAAACGTTTCGGTTAAATAACCGCCGAGCACCGGTGCAATTAATGGCGAAAAGATCAAACACATACTGATCAAACTATTTGCTTGATGCAATTTTGCACCACTGAAACAGTCTCGGGTTAAGGTGCGACTCATGGCTCCACCACAGCCAATTCCTAATCCCTGAATAAAGCTGCCCGCTAAAAATAGGGAGTACTGGTGAGCAAATAGCGCCACTAAACTTCCCACAATATAAATAGCTAACCCAGCAATAATGATGGGTTTACGGCCAAGACGATCAGATAAGGTTCCATAGATAAACTGTGAAAAACCATAAGGAATTAAGTAGCAAGCCATCACTGCTTGTAAAGCCGCAGGCGTGACCAGAAACTCATTAGCCATGTAGCCAACGGAAGGAACGTACATGGTTTGCGTCATTTGACCGACTGCAGTCAATATGGCGATCAGGAAAGTTAGTTTAGCTAATGGAAATGTTGCAGACATCTTTTTCTCCACCTAACAACATTAAAAATAAAAAGGGAAAGTTTTACTAATGACAAATCAGAGTGTGGCTATATTCTCAGCGCGAGATATTAGTTAGATAAATTAACTTAAGCAATCTTAATCTATCGAGTATCGCACGATAAAAATCTATAGTTTGAATTAGAAAAACTAATCAATATTTAGATCCAGTATACGCTTGTAATGCGTAATAAGGACTAAGAAATAGAAAAAGTAAGGTTTTAGCGTGAACGGATTGCCTTTACGCGAGTCAGTGGTATTCTATATCTAAATAATAATCAATATCATAAAGGAGGCGTATGATAACCCTCGTTTTTACACTAATCTTGTTATTTGGATTGGGCAGCAAACTTGCCATCCCTATTGCTCGATTATTACTGCTCGCTTTATTACTGGTGGGACTGTCTTTACAAGCAGGGTTCCACATGGTTTTCGTCCTGATTTGTTTATTTATTGCTGCGCCAGTTCTCAGTCACTGGAAAGCACAGCCATGGACGAAAATTTCTTTTATGTTTTGTGTGCTCGGACCTTGTTTGCTCAATTTGTGGTTAATTTTTGTCCACACTCCTCCTGCTTGAAGCTGCAGCTGTGTTGGCTGCATTCGTTCACCCCAATCACATCGTTTGCCTATGTTTATGGGGATGGTGAGAGCCATCCGTGGCTCTCACCAAAGGCCAGCCTACGGCTGTTCAAATTCTTCCAGACAAATTAGTCACTCACTGGCCGCTTACCTGCAACGTCAAGTTGGTTGGGTATACAACTCGCTGAGGGATAAGTTTATCAAATCATTGCAATACTATTGCGGCGTAAAACATTACTGGTTATAGTTCTCACCCAATAATGAGAATGCTTATCAAAATACATCGCAATATTTAGCTAGCAATAAGGAATCGTATGAAATCAGTAATGAGTTTGGCCGCATTGGGATTATTTGCCTCACTTTCTGTACAGGCTGCCAATGTCACAATCGAGCATCAAATGGGACAAACAACGTTAGAGCAAAATCCTCAGCGCGTGGTGGTGATAGGTATTGGCCCGTTAGATGCCGTTCACTACTTTGGTATTAATCCAGTGGCGGTTTCCAAAGTGGCAGAGTTACCCGACTATTTAGCTCAGTATAAAGAGGCGCAATATGCTCCAGCGGGTTCATTATTTGAACCCGATTTTGAGCGTATTTATATGCAAAAGCCTGATGTTATTATTACCGGGCCACGAGCGGCACGTACTGCCTATGATGAGTTAAGTAAAATTGCCCCAACGGTCGTGTTTGCGATTGATGACAAAAAACCGTATTGGGAGAGTACGCAAGCTCAATGGCGTAATCTCGGCAAACTGTTTGCCATTGAAGATAAAGTCG
The DNA here is from genome assembly GCF_013048485.1 of Vibrio sp. 1-1(7). NCBI lineage: Bacteria > Pseudomonadati > Pseudomonadota > Gammaproteobacteria > Vibrionales > Vibrionaceae > Vibrio > Vibrio sp. 1-1(7). Next base: position 412,694 of record NZ_VHSP01000002.1, read on the forward strand.
AAGCAAAAATTGCCGAGTTAGACAAACGCTTTACTCAAGTTCATGACTATAACCAAAAGCATCAAGCACAAGCGATGACGGTGATGAGTTCGGGAGGAAATATAACCACTTTTGGGGCAAACTCGCGTTTTGCAGCGGTCTATAAAGATTTTGGCTTCGCTGAAGCGGCCACGGTGAAGCAAACGGCTAATCACGGTAATTTAATTTCATACGAATATATTCGACAAAATAACCCGCAAACGCTGTTTATTATCGATCGAGACAGGTTGGTGAATAAAGGGCAAAGTCACACTCGTGAAGAGTTTGAAAATGATTTGATCAAAGCCACAGAGGCTTATCAACATAACCGGATGGTGTTTCTCGATCTCAATGCTTGGTACCTAGCGATTGCTGGTGTTACAGCGACGGAGCAAATGTTGAATGATATGCAAGTGAAACTGCATCAAGAATAACGCCTGTGTTGCCTTGTAAGTTGGTGGATGACTTGGTTGATGCTAAGTCATCTCGGCCGCTATTGTTCAATGTTTGTACTTTTGATTGTCATCGTAGAATTAGGCCTGATTGGTTGAACCTATAAAGTCAACGTTTGCTTAGATTTGGTCTCTATTTTCGTGGTCTGACTTTTATCGTTAGTGTCGCGATCACTGTATCGATTTGTGTTGTTTGGGGTTAACTTTGAAAAAGTTATTACTCGTTTTGTTTATTTTAAGTCTGATTTCATTATTTGTTGGGGTCGGACAGCTTTCTCTGATGGCTTTAATGCAGGGGGATAGTATAGCTTGGCAGCTATTATGGACCAGCCGGTTACCTCGCGTGCTTGCTGTGCTACTTGCGGGCGGTGGGTTAAGTATCGCCGGGCTTATCATGCAGCAAATTAGTCAAAACCGATTTGCGGCTCCGTCTACTTCTGGCACGATTGAATGCGCGATGCTGGGGTATGTGCTTAGCCTTGTCCTTTTTGGTCATGGTGAAAGTTTACTGCTTATTTTTGCCACTGCGATGATAGGCACTTTGATTTTTGTTCAGTTTATTCAACGTATTCAGTTTAAGAATGTTGTCTTTGTTCCCCTCGTGGGAATTATCTTTGGCAATGTTGTGCAGTCAGCCGCTACCTTTATTGCTTATCGTTATGATGCTTTGCAAAACCTCTCTGGTTGGGCCGTTGCGAATTTCGCAAATTTATTAAGTGGTGATTTTGAGCTACTGTACATTGCCATTCCGGTTGCTTTACTGAGCTACCTTTATGCGGCACGCATTTCTGCTGTCGGCATGGGGAAAGATTTTGCGGTCAATTTGGGCTTAAATTACCAACAAGTTTTGACATTAGGCGTCTGTTTAGTATCAATTATGGCGGCTTCTGTGGTCATGATTGTCGGACAATTACCCTTTCTCGGCCTAATTGTGCCCAATTTGGTCAGTTATTTTTATGGCGATAACTTGCGCAAAAACATTCCACGAACGGCACTCTTTGGTGCTTCACTCGTGCTGTTATGTGACATCATCAGCCGAGTGATTATCTTTCCTTATGAAATTCCTATTTCCATGATCATCAGTATTCTTGGCGGCATTGCGTTTATCTTGCTGATTTTAAGAGGGCCAAAACATGCAAGATAATCGTAAAACGCTGGCCATGCTATGCGTAGCGCTTGTGTTTGCTGGGCTTTTTATTGGTCTTGGACTAACGGCTGATAATTATCAATACTTTTTATCTCGCCGTATCCCTAAAGTATTGGCCATGATTGTGGCAGGTATCGCTATTGCGCAATCTTCGTTGGCGTTTCAAACCATTACTCACAATCGCATACTTACCCCAAGTATTATGGGGTTTGATTCGCTTTATTTACTTGTGCAAGTGTTAGTGGTTGCGTTATTGGGTAGTTTAAGCCATATCATGTTGAACACTTATTGGAACTTCTCAGTATCCGTTATAGTGATGCTGCTATTCTCTAGTCTACTGTTCACCTTTTACTTTCGTCGTCAACGTAGCAACATCATTGTGTTATTACTACTGGGTGTCATTCTCGGTCAACTTTTCTCTAATTTCTCTTCCTTTTTTATTATGTTGATGGACCCGAATGATTTTGCTGCTGTGCAAGCCAAAATGTTCGCTAGCTTTAATAATGTTAATGTGCATTTAGTCTATGCGGTTTCACCGCTACTATTGGTGGTTAGCTATGCCTTGTTCCGTTTACACCGGATTTTAGATGTATTTTGGTTAGATGCAGACAATGCCATTAGCCTTGGGGTTGATGTAAAACGGACAACACGTTCAGTAATGCTATTGAGTGCGGTGTTAGTCTCTATTTCAACTGCGCTTGTTGGGCCTGTGATGTTTTTTGGGTTATTGGTCACTAACTTAACTCGAGAATGGTTGCACACCTACCAGCATCGAACGCTATTATTGGCTTGTTCTGCGATGTCCGTTGCCGCTTTATTAGCGGGTCAATGGGTGGTGGAAAACCTATTTTCATTTGGTACAACCTTGAGCGTTATCATCAATTTTATTGGTGGTATTTATTTCCTCTCTCTTCTTTTGCGCAATAAAGTGGTATAGGCCCGTTATGATTCAATTAGATAAATTGACTAAATATTTTGGCTCACAAGCGGTCGTGTACGAAGCCAGTGCCGAATTTGCTAAAGGTAAGGTGACCTCGATTATTGGGCCCAATGGTGCAGGTAAAAGTACCTTATTGTCGATGGCGAGCCGATTAATTTCACGAGATCAAGGCAAGGTTTGGATTGATAGTCGCGAGCTGGTTGATTGGGATACCAAAGCACTGGCCAAGCGTCTATCGGTACTGCGTCAAGCCAATAATTTAACGATGCGCTTTACGGTACGAGAGTTAGTGGCGTTTGGCCGTTTCCCGCACTCACAAGGTAAGCTAACCGCTGAAGATCAGGCGATGATTGATCAAGCGATTCATTATCTGGATATAAAAAGTTTAGAACATCATTATTTAGATGAGTTAAGTGGGGGACAGCGCCAACTTGCTTTTATTGCTATGGTGATGGCACAAGATACCGACTACATTTTCTTAGATGAGCCGCTCAATAATTTAGACATCAAGCATTCATTACAGATTATGACGACTATCCAGCGACTCGCTCACGAGTTAAATAAGGCGGTTGTGGTCGTGATTCATGATATTAATTTTGCATCTTGTTATTCAGACGCCATCATTGCTTTAAAAAAAGGGCAAGTGGTTGCGCAAGGCTCAGTCAATGAGGTGATCCAAGAAGGCGTACTCGGTGAAATTTATGAAACTCCCTTTCGAGTCCTTGAGCTAGAAGGAAAACGGATGTGCTTATATCACACCGCTTAGGTGTGTTTTGTTAGCCATTGATTCCGTCTCTAGTGAGTTCATCTCGACGGGTTATGGCGAGTGCTGTGAGCGTCATTATTGAGCAATGCGGCTATTGGGCATGGCGGCCATTTTTTGTTATGTTATCTTAAGCCATCATTTAATCCTTGTAAGGAATATGGTCATATATTTCTCTACTTAAAAGAAATCATTCCTTGCTAAAGATCAACAAATAAACCTTTCCAGTCACAAAGAACAAAACAAAAGTTGAAAGATTCAAAAATTATTGAATAATGGTCAACATGAAATGGAGAAGCACAAGCTTCGAACTCTTAGTCGGAAACAGGATACTGCCCCATGTCGAACTCGTATGTGTTGGTTATCAACTCAGGAAGCTCTTCGCTTAAATTTGCCGTGATTGACTCAGTCACTGGCGAAGCATTGGTTACTGGTCTTGGTGAGTGTTTTGGCCTGCCCGAAGCCTCAATCAGCTGGAAATATCAAGGAGAAAAAACAGAGGAAGTGATTAACACGGCAGAGGATCATCATCAATATGCCGTAAACCGAGTTGTGAAGCTCTTAGAAACCTTGGGGCTAAGTGCTCAATTTGTTGCCGTTGGGCATCGTATTGTCGCTGGAGGAGAAACGTTTAAAGGAACCGTAAGAGTCACTGATGAGGTCATAAACGAAGTGGAACGTTTAGCCGAACTTGCTCCATTGCATAACAAAGCGAACGCCGTTGGAATGCGAGCTGCGATGGAAGCCTTCCCTGAGTTACCTCAATTTGCGGTTTTTGACACTGCGTTCCACCAAACGATGCCGGCGAAAGCGTTTACGTTTGCACTGCCTTACGAGTTGTATGAAAAACATAAAGTGCGTCGTTATGGTGCTCACGGGACTAGTCACTATTATGTGAGTCGTGAAGCCGCAAAAATGATCAATAAGCCCATTGAACAAAGTAACTTTATTACCGTACATTTAGGTAATGGAGCCTCTGTCACTGCAGTAAAACATGGCGAATGTGTGGATACCAGCATGGGCTTAACACCGCTTGCCGGTTTGATGATGGGGACGCGTTGTGGCGATCTCGATCCGAGTGTGATTGAGTTTTTATTCCGTAAAGGTTGGAAACAAGAAGAACTCTTTGAAATGCTGAATAAAAAATCAGGGTTCTTAGGGGTATCTGGAGTCACCAGTGATGCTCGCGGTGTATTAGAAGCGATGGACAATGGCAACCCTCGAGCCAAACTTGCCTTTGATATTTTTACGTATCGCGTTGCCAAATACATTGGCTCTTATATGGTCGCAATTGGTGAAGCCGTTGATGCGATTGTCTTTACTGGAGGTATTGGTGAAAATTCACTACCGATTCGCAGTGAGATTTTAAGTTACCTCTCTGTTTTTGGCTATAAAGAAGATCCGAAAGGTAATGCAGAGGCGCGTTTTGGTCAGTCGGGTAGCATCACTTGCTCAGATTCAAAATTGGCATTAGTGATCCCAACCAACGAAGAATTCGTGATCGCCAAACAATCGGTTGAGTTATTGTAATTTAAATTAAACACAGGTAGTTAAAGGCGAGCTTAGTGCTCGCTTTTTTTTGTTCCTTTTTTGGATAGATCGTCGCTAGTCACGCGAATGGCGGCTTAAAATGGTAAGACATTCTGGCAGCGACCAACTTAATCGTTTAATTTGTCGTTTTAAGATTCTAAGCTACTGCGCTCGCTAGCTCTCTGTCAATTATATTCCCAGAGATGAGCCGCGTGACTTCATGCGTTGATTCTATTTTTTGATCTCTAAAGCGGATAAACATATATACCTCTAGCTGAGATTCCGTTTGGTCTAGGTGTGTGATGGTGACGAAATGACGTTCGCCCAGCCTATTTTCATGTAAACATACATCCACGACATTAAATTGAATTTTACTGACATGCTGACGAAGGAAGGATACATGCTGCTTAAAATCGACCAAGTCTAACGTTTTTCCATCGGTGTTTTGTTGATAATCAGCTCTGAACAGTGTTTCGACTGCAATATCACCGATAAATAATCGGTTAAGGATATCGCTTAAAATGGCACACTGTTCACTTTCATTTTTATCTGATAATTGGTGTTGAATAGATAAGCTCATGATGTTTTCCTCGTTGTAATGTTCGCGACTATCTTGCCTTGACTGAAGCAGTTCATGTTTATATATTTGGACTAATAATAATGTTTTTAAGCCAATCTATGTCCGACATTATGTTTTCACGAACAGATCAAGTGTCCCATCCACCTCAATATCAAACAGAATGGCATAGTCATGAATATGGGCAAATAACTAAAATAGATGTAGGTGTGCTAATTGTGGATACTGCCTATGGTAAGTGGCTGGTGCCTCACGGACGTATTGGTTGGATACCTCCAAAGCAACGGCACATGTCATACTCTCATACGGAAATATCAGGCCATTCAACGTATTTATCTCCCCAATACTGCCAGCGAATGCCAGCGGAGCCCACGGTGTTGAAGCCAACAGAGCTTGCCGATGTTGTTTTTACTCGGTTATTAAACGAGGAAGAGTCTAGCCCCATTCATTCACATTTGATCGCGGTGCTTATACATGAATTAAGCACATCAGAGAGAGAGACTTGGCAATTACCAGTTCCTCGAGATCGTCGGTTACAGAAATTAACAATGCTTATTCTCAGTGACGTCAGTTGTGGTGATTCAGTTGCTGATTTGGCGCAGGTGATTGGGATGGGTACTCGTACTCTCAGTCGAAAGTTTGCACAGGAGACTGGGATGCCATTAGTTCGTTGGAGAATACTTGCTAGATTAATGAAAGCTATGGAATGGTTACAAATGGGAAAGTCGGTCGAATGGGTAGCTCAGTCCTGCGGATATTGTAATGCAAGTGTTTTTATTGCTGTGTTTAAACAATACTTAGCATGCTCTCCAGGTCAATGGATAAAAAAATAAAGCCCCATTTTAGTAAATCGAGAGTGTTGAATACATTGTAACGCTCTTGTCATAGTCTTTAGGAATAATCCATACCATCACACTAAGGCGGTATGGATTGCTTGCGTGGCTTATAGCGAGCGATCTGAAATACTTCTTCTGTATGACGTTGGCTGAGTGATTGGGTTCCGGTTCCGTCTTTGGGTATGGTTCGGCGGTGAGTTACTTGATACGGCCATTTCATATTGTTTGGTATATATCGCCGACTTTTCTGTTTTTCAGAGCGATTATCGGCATGTTCAGATTCAACCAAGTCAAAATCAGTACGCGCTTATTTTGCTTAAGCGCGCTCCCTATCATCAGTTTACTGGTGGCACTTTTCCTCTCTTTTCAAGTGACACAACAAAAAGATCGTTTATTTGATCGTCTTTACCAGCAACACCTACTGCCTCTAAGTGAAATCCTTGCGACTCATTCATTGCTCAGACAAACTGGCCTTGATGATTTAAGGCGTTATCGAACCGGGTGGGCTGGCCAAAATGAAACGATAGATAAGATTGAAAGCTTATTAGCTCAAGTTGGAGAACACTGGAGAGCTTATCAACAACAAAGGGGAGAGGCTGTTGATCCGCTCAACCAATTGGCTGATCAACAATTAGAGAGCGCCATTCAACTCTATCAGCAATGGATATCTCGCGCAGGGAGTGATGCAATTACTGTGCGAATCCTGAATGAATCGACTTTTAATAACGAGATTAATCATACCCTTGTTCCACTGGGTGAGACGTTAAATCAACTGGTCGCACAGCAGATTGGTATGGCTGGGGAAGTACAGACCGAGGCGGCTAGCCTTACTCATACCATGGTCCAATTTTATCTGTTTGGTGGAGCGATTTGGATTAGCTTATTAATGTTACTCGGTTGGTTAATTCAGCATTCTATTCAACGGCCACTGCATCAGTTACGTGCAGGCATACAACGATTAGCCAACTCTTCTGATCTGACCACGCAAGTCGTTGTACAAGGTCGAGATGAAATCGCTCAAACGGCACAAGCATTAAATAGGATGGTAAATCACTTTTGTCACTTGATTATTGAGATAGAGAATAAGAGTGTTGAACTAAGAAAAAATGCCAAGCGTATGTTGTTGGTTAGCGAAACCGTAGAAGAAAAATCGAATAACCAATCTTTACAAACCGAGTCCGTGACCCAAGCTATGGAAGAAATGGGCCAAGCGATTAGTGCGGTAAGTCAACATACTCAATATGCACAAACGGTGGTAACACAAGCTGATGAGCTTAGTTTACAAGGTGCAAATACCGTTCAACAAGCCAGTATGCGGATAAAAAACTTAGCCAATGCAATAGATCATTCTGCTCAAATTATTCGGCACTTACATCAAGAGTCGACAGAAATTACCCAAGTGTTGGGTGTGATACAAAATATTGCTGAACAAACCAACTTATTAGCGCTTAATGCTGCGATAGAAGCCGCACGTGCTGGCGAGGCCGGACGAGGATTTGCGGTTGTCGCTGATGAAGTGCGTAATTTGTCGGGTAACACAGAAAAAGCGACTCGCTCGATTAGTGATGTTTTGTCGCGTTTACAACAAGGCGCGGATAATGCGGTGAACGCCATGCAGTCTGCGAATCAACAAGCACTAGAAAGTGTCGATTTTTCTAATCAATCGGAACAAGTTTTAAATCATATTCGGCAAGCATTTGAAGATGTAGCACAAGTGAATCGTTCGATCACCACGGCCAGTGAGCAGCAGGCTTTGGTTGCTCAGCAAACGAAGCAAAGTATCCATAGCTTAAGTGGCGATACACAGGATTTAGAGCAGCAGGCAAAGCAGGCTCGAGAAGTGAGCGAAATGTTGAGCCAAGCCTCTGGTGAGCTGCGAGATAAGGTTCATCACTTTGTCACCGCATAAATGAAGCTTGCTCTCTTGATCATTGAAACGATCAAGAAAGTTTGTTGGCTGGGGTTACTTAAAAAAACCATGATGCTAACCGTGATTAGGCGGCGGCAAAGCGGGTTTATTTAATGTCCGTTGCGATGGATCATCAGTTAAATCAGAGGTATTCATCATTTTAGAGAGGCGTTGTAGTGAAGAGAGCAGTAGAGTTTGTTCCCAACCAGCTAATGATTGAAATCGTTGAATAAAGTCTTGTTGCATAAGCTGTGGTGCAGTTTGTAGCAAGGTTTGTCCAGTGGTCGTGAGCATCGCATGTACCTTTCTTTTATCATCAGTATCTCGTGTACGCAGGACAAGCTGCCGTTTCTCTAAGCGGTCTAAAATACTGGTCGCCGTTGCTTGGCTCATATTGGTTGCTATTGACAGTTGGCGAATGGTCATATTAGGCGAGTTATTAATGGCTCGCATCAATAACAGTTGTGGGCTCGTTAGGCCAAACGTTTTATTCAACTGTTTTGAATGTAGATCAATCGCGCGAATAATTTGTCGCACTGATACGAGTACTTCTTCGTGAATATCCAATTTTTCCTCCATAAGGAAGAGGCTGCTCAAGCAGCCTCTATTAACGATCACCGAGTTATTGCGCTGCTTGTGTGGCAGCTGCTATCCATGAGTTAAACAATGCTTGGTTAGCTTTGATCCAACCATTGGCATGAGATTCAATATCTCGTGCTGAATTTTTACCCTGACTCATCAGCATATTTTGTGCACTGATATCGTTGATGCTTAATTTCATGATTTCAAACAATTTCGCTGCTGCTGGGTTTTCCATAGCAAATTGTTTATTGGCGATAATATTCATCGAGTTAATTGGGAAACCGTAGTTTTTACCATTTGGTAGCGTCGTATCAATTCCCTTTTGATTCCCTGGTAGCGCTGAAAATGGCACTTCTAGCCACACCACATCTTTTCCTGGAACTAAAACACCACTCACCCAGTAAGGTGTCCATGTGTAGTAAATAATCGGATCGCCTTTTTTATAGCGAGAGATGGTATCAGCAATAATAGCTGCGTAGTTGCCTTGATTGTGGGTTACCGTATCACGTAGGCCAAAAGTATCGAGTTGGTATTCAACCACACTTTCACATCCCCAGCCTGGATTACAACCGGTTAAGTCGGCTTTTCCGTTACCATTGGCATCAAAGAGTTTTGCAATTTTGGGATCTTTGAGCTGACCGATGTTGGTAATGTGATATTTCTCAGCGGTTTTTTTATCAATCAAGTAACCTTGAGCGGCTCCGGAGATATATGTGCCTTGACGATAGAATTTGTCATCACCACCAGAGGCGAGGTATTTATCATCATGCAATGGCTGCCAATTCACCGCCAAGTAGGTCGCATCACCTTCTGCAATTGAGGTATAGCCTACGTTGTAGTCAACTTCTTTGGTAGGCAGTACGTGATAACCCAAAGCTTCCATGGCTTTATTGACAATTAAAGTTTGGAAGGTTTCTTCTGCAACGGTGGATTGTATTGGCTGTACAGTAATCCCTTCGCCGGGAAGTTTAGCCCAAGCAGAGCCAGATAAGGTTGCGCTGACGGTGAGCCCAGTCGTGAGCAGCGTCTTCCATGCGTTATTCATTTCTATTCTCCTAGTAATTGATTTATATCAAGTTATTTTTTTGGCTTAAGTCGGTACACGAGTAAGGCCGGGCCTTTTTCGTACCAACGTATTTTCTTATCTCGACTGTTGATGCCAATCGTCTGAGTAAGTCTGTCGAGTAAAATGGCGAGGATAACAATGCCTAAGCCACCGACAGCCGCGAGACCCATATCGAGACGACCAATGCCGCGTAACACCATTTGTCCTAAACCGCCGACCGCTATCATTGAGGCAATCACGACCATAGAGAGTGAAAGCATCAAGGTTTGGTTGACCCCCGCCATTATCGTTGGCATAGCCAGTGGTAGTTGAATTCGGTAGAGCATTTGTTTTGGGCTAGCCCCAAAAGCGTGCCCAGCTTCAATCAGCTCTTCAGGAACTTGTTGAATACCTAAGATGGTTAAACGAACAATCGGAGGCAGTGCAAAGATAATGGTGACGACGACACCCGGAACATTCCCAATACCAAACAGCATGACAATCGGAACTAAGTAGACAAAGGCAGGCGTTGTCTGCATGGCATCTAGCATGGGCCGAATGATCTTAGCTGAAGTTTCACTACGAGCGAGCCATATCCCCGTGGGAAGGCCAATAAGAAGGCAGAAAAAAACTGAGGTCATGACTAAGGCTAGAGTGACCATTGCCTCATCCCAAGCACCAATAAGACCAATGACAAGCAATGAGACGAAAGAGGCGATACCCAAACGTCGCCCAGCAAGCTGCCAAGTAATCAGTAATACAATCAACAGCATAAGTGGAGCTGGTGTTGAAATCAGTGTGGTTTGGAATGAACTGAGTATGAAATCAATAGGCACACGAATGGCTTGAAATAATGGCCGACCATGCTGAACCAGTCCATTAATGGCGGTTTCTACCCAGTGATCAAAAGGGATATGGGCCTCTTTAAATGGGTGTAACCAATCAAACGGTTCGGTGGTGACTGGTGCGGCATTGAGCCAATCATTAGCGGCGGTGGCACTTGAGGTGGTTGACCATGGGTCGCTGCTGACCGTTTGAGTCGCTGCTCCCCAAGGATCTGCGGCGTTTGCCGCGGCATGACTTGTTTCCATGGTCATAATTATTCTCTATCTAAAGTTTGCAGTAATCGTGATTTTGTGATGACGCCAAAATATTTCCCTTGTTCATCCACAACAGGAACAGCATAAGGCACACTGGCCACTTGGCTAATTAAGTCGCCGACGGAAACATCAGGGTGAATGGTCACCGTGTCTGATAATAAAGCGCTGTTAAGAGAGCGTTGCTCTTTTTTGGCGGCTTTTAGCGAGTCAAGTGAAACAATGCCGGTGTATTTATTGGTGCGATCAACCACAATGCCAAATTCTCGCTCATTATCTAGTAGCAATTGCAGGGCGGTTGCTGGGCCATCGTTATCATGTTTTTTAAAGACCGCCGCAGGTTTTTTACGCGCGATATCTTTTGCACTGAACACGCTAGCGATATTGACGCCGCGGAAAAAGGAACTGACATAATCATTTGCTGGTTGATGCAGTATTTCATCCGGAGTGCCGACTTGTACCACCACACCATCCTGCATAATAGCGATGCGATCCCCGATGCGCATCGCTTCATCTAAATCATGAGAAATAAAAACAATAGTGCGCTTGTCATCATTTTGTAGACGAATCAGTTCGTCTTGCATTTCACTACGAATCAAAGGGTCAAGGGCGGAGAAAGCCTCATCCATTAATAAAATATCGGGATCATTGCTGAGCGCTCTGGCGAGCCCAACGCGTTGTTTCATACCACCAGAAAGTTCATCAGGGTAGGAATCACAGTAAGCTTCTAACCCGACTCGCTCAAGCGCTTGACGGGCGATTTGGTGGCGCTCTTTCTCATCAACACCTGCTAATTCAAGGCCAAAAGCCGTGTTCTCTATCACGGTCATGTGTGGCATGAGGGCAAAGTTTTGAAACACCATGGAGATACTTTGACGACGAACGGTTCTTAACGCTTGGTCAGAAATTGTGGCAATGTCGTTTCCTTTGAGTAAAACGCTCCCTCGGGTCGGTTCAATCAAACGGTTTAATAATCGAACAAGGGTCGATTTTCCGGAGCCTGAAAGCCCCATGATCACAAAAATCTCCCCTTCATTAATCGATAATGACACATCTTTAACCCCAACGGTCAGGCCTGTTTTTTCAAAGATTTGATCTTTATTCAGGCCTTTTTCGATGAGAGGGAACGCTTCATCTGGTGTCTCTCCAAACACCTTATAAAGGTTCTTCACTTCCAGCATAGTTGACATCTTTATATCCTTTATCTTTGTCAATATGACACAATGAAAATAGAAAATATGCATAGAACACTAAACATTGTTTTATGACTTTTCAAGTTTTTATTGGTGCTGCTAGTGTGTAATTTTAGTTAAAATGTTGTTTTTTAAAGAAAATAAAAAATACAAAAAAAAGTGTTTTAATTTGAGGTAGAATGTTTTGGATGGGGTGGTTTTTTCTCACTGCGCCTGCATATAAACTGATTTAGCGGTATGATGTGACGGTGAAATTGATGTAATTGAGGAGCGTAACGCGTGCGACAATTTTGGATGGTGCTATATGGAGTGGTTTTGCTGTTGGGCAGTACGACAAACCTTTTTGCTCAAGAGCAACAAGCCGTGCCTTACTCGGAATCACCGATATTAGATAGGCCCTTAGTGGAACGGTATATTTTAGATGAGTTAAAAGCGTTACGTCAGGATCAACAGGATCTAGAACGGCGTTTGACGATTCAGATCACGGATCGAGAGTTGGCTGTTGCTGATAAATCTCTCAATTATTCTAATGTCACCGTGACCTATTTTTTCTATGTAATTGCGGGGGTCGCTTCACTGGTCGCCTTAATTGGTTGGCAATCATTAAGAGAGGTAAAGCATAACACTCGAGAAATGGCCGATAAAAAACTTAATAAAATAGCTCAAGAATATGAGCGGAAATTTGTCGCGTTAGAGCGTGATCTTAAACGTAAAAGTAGCATCATCAGTGAAAATAACCGAGAAATTGAAATTATCAATGAGATTCATAATTTGTGGTTGCGTTCGCAGAATGTACAAACAGCCGAGCAACGAATCGAAGTGTATGATGAAATTCTTAAGATTCGCCCAGGCGATCTAGAAGCATTAACTTATAAAGCTGATGCGGTCATGGAGATGCAGGAGTACCATTGGGCAATGAGCTTATGTAATCGAGTGCTCGAGTTGGATGAAAGTAATGGCCCTGCACTGTATCAGCGAGCTTGTGCTTATGCTCGTTTAGGGGCTGAAGAACAGGCGTTGGAAGATATTCAGCGAGCTACGGATATCAGCCCTTCGTTGCGAGAATTGATTGCTGATGAGCCTGACTTTGAATCTTTATATGGCAATAAACGTTTTGATGCGTTAATTAGCGGTAATATCAGTTAATTTTTTATGATTATGGTATATCCCCTTGTTACTTGAATCTGCAGGGGTGTTGGCTACGTTCATTCAAAGGCCAGCCTACGGCTGTTCAAATTGTTCCAGACAAATTTGTCACTCACTTGCCGCCGACCTGCAACGCCAAGTTATTTGGGGATAGGCCGAGCTGTTTAACGCATAACGAAGTGTTGTCTTAACGACAAATTATTATCATTAGACACACCTTGGTTTTTCGCGGATAAAGCGCGAGACCCTCAGGGTGTCGGGGAGGGCGACTTGTATTGAGTCGCCACTACATTCTCTTTGTTTTTGTGAGATATCAAGTGGAAAAATCATCCAAATTGGATCGCGTTCGTGCGGATTATAACGTTCATTACTGGAGCCAAGGGTTTTATGGCATTAATGATCAAGGTGAAGTGTATGTTTCTCCTCGTAAAGATCGAGCCTATTCAACGGCCTTGAGTTCGATTGTTCAACAGTTGGAGGCTCGTAATCTCAATTTACCCGTCCTTGTGCGTTTCCCACAAATTTTGCACCAACGAGTTCATAATATTTGTGATGCTTTTAACCAAGCAATAGAAGAATGTGATTATCCCAACCAATATTTGTTGGTGTATCCGATAAAAGTGAATCAACAAAAAGAAGTGGTAGATGAAATACTGGCTAGCCAAGCTAAGTTAGAAACAAAGCAGCTAGGGCTTGAGGCCGGAAGTAAACCTGAACTTTTGGCCGTTCTTGCTATGGCTCAGCAAGCCAGTTCGGTGATTGTATGTAATGGTTATAAAGATAGAGAATACATTCGGTTAGCACTAATTGGTGAAAAGCTTGGGCATAAAGTTTTTATTGTATTAGAAAAACTGTCAGAGTTGGAGCTTGTGCTCAAAGAAGCCAAGAGCCTTGGCGTACAACCGCGCTTGGGTTTGCGCATCCGTTTAGCTTCGCAGGGAGCAGGAAAGTGGCAGTCGAGTGGTGGCGAAAAATCAAAATTTGGTTTAGCGGCGGCACAAGTATTAACAGTGATTGAGCGTTTAAAAGTAGAGCAACAGTTAGATACGTTACAACTGGTGCATTTTCATCTTGGTTCACAAATGGCCAATATCCGTGACGTCAGAAATGGCGTCAATGAAGCCGCTCGTTTTTATTGTGAACTAAGAGAGCTGGGGGCACAAATTGACTATTTTGATGTAGGCGGAGGTTTGGCGGTCGATTATGATGGCACGCGCAGCCAGTCTTCCAATTCTATGAACTATGGTCTGCAAGAGTATGCACGCAATATTGTCAGTGTTGTTGCGGATATGTGCACTCTTTATCAACAACCGAAACCGATCATTATTTCTGAATCGGGCCGTTCAATTACTGCTCATCATGCGGTATTAATTACCAATGTGATTGGAACAGAGATTTATAGCCCTGAAACGATCAGTGAGCCGGATGCCGATGCTCCGTTATTGATGCAAAATATGTGGCGTAGTTGGGAAACATTACGAGAAGGAACCGATGCTCGAGCGTTAATTGAGATTTACAATGATACCCAGAGTGATTTATCCGAGGCGCACACGCTCTTTGCGTCCGGGGTGATTAACTTACCCCATCGCGCATGGATCGAACAACTTTCGTTACGTATTTATCATGAACTACGTTTAAAAATGAGTACGAAAAACCGTTTCCATCGCCCCATTTTAGATGAGTTACAAGAACGGTTGGCTGATAAATTTTTTGTCAACTTTTCACTTTTTCAATCCTTACCAGATGCATGGGGAATTGATCAAGTATTTCCCGTATTGCCCTTGTCGGGGTTAGAGCATGTCGACGATCGGCGAGCGGTGATGTTGGATATTACATGCGACTCAGATGGCGCAATAGAGCAATATGTCGAAGGACAGGGTATTGAAACCACCTTACCCGTTCCTGCTTGGTCGAAAGATACGCCCTATCTGATGGGATTTTTCCTAGTTGGAGCCTATCAGGAAATTTTAGGTGATATGCATAACTTGTTTGGCGATACTCATAGCGTGGTTGTGCATATCAATGATCAAGGTGAGTCAGAAATTACCTTTATCAATGAAGGCGATACGGTTGAGGATATGATGCGTTATGTTCATATTGATGTCGATGCAATTCGTGCCAATTATCGTCAGCTAGTCAGTCAACGAGTGGCAGAGCAAGAGCAGGCAACCGTGCTGGAAGAGTTAGAACAAGGCCTGAGTGGTTATACTTATTTAGAGGATTTTTAAATGAATGATTTGTTTACGAAAACTGATTATTCACTCTACTCCAATGCGATGACTTTTGTCCGTCGCCCGTATGTGAGAAACCCAGTCGATACTGAAGCCGATGTCGTTGTACTTGGGGTTCCGCTTGATATGGCTACATCGGGTCGCCCGGGAGCTAGAATGGGGCCGGATGCGATTCGTCGTGCATCGGTGAATTTAGCGTGGGAAGGCAAAAAATTTCCTTGGGAGTTCAATTTATTTGAGCAAACCAAGGTGATTGACGCCGGTGATCTAGTGTTTGATTGCGGTGATGCGGAAGATTTTACTTATCGTCTAGAGGCGGCCGCAAATGAAATCGTCAAAAGTGGTAAAACGTTACTTGCATTAGGGGGCGATCATTTTATTACTTTGCCGATCTTACGTGCTTATGCCAAGCATGTCGGTGAAATGGCATTGATTCATTTTGATGCGCATACTGATACTTATGCTAATGGCAGTGCTTATGATCATGGGACGATGTTTTATCATGCTCCCAAAGAAGGATTGATTTCACCGAAACATTCGGTCCAAATTGGTATTCGAACCGAGTATAAACAGCAAGGACACGGTTTTAATGTGATTAATGCGATGCAAGCCAATGACATGCCAGTTGAGGAGATTGTTGAGCGAATTCGTCAGATTGTTGCCGATAAGCCGGTCTATTTGACGTTTGACATCGATTGTTTAGATCCTGCGTTTGCTCCCGGTACCGGTACCCCGGTGTGTGGTGGTTTAAATTCCGATAAAATTTTAAAAATTATTCGGGCACTCAAAGGCATCAATTTGGTTGGGATGGATGTCGTAGAGGTGTCTCCTCCTTATGATCAGAGTGATGTGACCGCTTTAGCGGGAGCAACGATTGCCTTGGAGCTGCTTTATGTGTGGGCATCTCGTCAAGAGATAGAATAACTAGACGTTAGCTGCTGATGGAAACCGAGCTTGTGTACGCTCGGTTTTTTTATCAGTTTTTAATGTCCAAAATTACCTAACTTTTAATCAAGCGTAGGAAATGAATCGGTTTGTTACGTTCGTTTACATAACGGTCTTAATACCGATCTCGAAACAAGGTAATCTAAAGCCAGTGATTTATTTTTGCATGATTTTTTGGGATATAGATTATGAAAAATATCAAGTCAATCGTGTTGTCTACGATCGGATTGTCTCTTTTGCCAAGTCTGGGTCATTCTACACCCATTGTCGTGCCGAATCCGCCTCAACTTTCGGCGAAAGGGTATGTGTTGATGGATTACCACACGGGAAGGGTATTGGTTCAACATCATGCTCATGAGCGGCTAAACCCTGCTAGCTTAACAAAATTGATGACCTCCTATGTGGCGGGACAAGGTCTTAAGCAAGGTAAAATTAGCGCAGCTGATCAAGTGACCATTAGCCATAAAGCTTGGGCTAAAAACTTTCCAGATTCTTCAAAGATGTTTATCGAGGTTGGAAAGCAAGTCAACATGATGGACTTATATCGAGGGCTTATTGTGCAGTCTGGCAATGATGCTAGCGTTGCCATTGCTGAGCATGTTGCAGGTTCAGAAAGTGCTTTTGTGGATCTAATGAATTTATGGGCCCAAAAACTGGGGTTAGAAAACACCTCATTTACCAATCCTCATGGTCTCGATAGTGAGGGGCTATACAGCACGCCTTATGATATAGCCAAACTCGCCCAAGCGATTATTCGTGATTTACCGGAAATCTACCCGCTTTATAGCGAAACGTCATTCTCGTATAACGGCATTACTCAATACAACCGTAATGGACTGTTACGTGATCGCAGTTTGAATGTCGATGGAATGAAAACCGGCTTTACCAGCGGAGCTGGTTACAGCTTAGCAACCTCAGCAACCGATGGTGATATGCGTTTAATTTCGGTTGTCATGGGAGCAAATAGCCAAAAATCACGAGAATCAGAAAGTAAACAATTACTCAGCTATGGCTTTAGGTTTTTTGAAACCATCTCACCCCATCAAAACAATGAAGTGCTAGAGAGCGTCAGAATTTGGAGCGGGAAGCAAGATCAAGTTGCGGTCGGGGTTGCACACACGACTTATTTAACGCTTATTAAAGGTGAATTAGCAAAACTCAGCGGTGTTATTGAATTAGATAAGGAGCTGGAAGCGCCACTGAAACAGGGCGAGGTGATTGGCAAAGTGATTTATCAAGTTGATGGACATCAAGTTGGAGAAGCCGCGCTAGTGGCTTTGGAAACAGTGGAAGAAGGGAACTGGTTTAAACGTCTGTTCGATAGCATTAAGCGCTTCTTTGCTGGTTGGTTTTAATGTCGTTTTGACTTAAGGATCAAGCGGAGGTATTAATAAATGATGGTGAGTTCTTCGTCATACATCCTGAGTTTAATTTGTGTGAGCAGATAACGTTATTGCACAAAGCTGTTTGAGAATTATCCTATTTGATGCCTATCTATACTGCTTGGGGTGTTTATTAACCATTTGATTGATTTTAGTAATTTTTTTATTGACCTTATGGCTGAATACGTTAAAGTACGTCTCGTTCCCAAGGCGAAACGGGAATAGATAGTGTGAGCCTAGCGTAATGCGCGTTGCCCTGGTGGTGAAATTGGTAGACACAAGGGATTTAAAATCCCTCGACTTTCGAGTCGTGCCGGTTCAAGTCCGGCCCGGGGCACCATCTATCGAAAGACAGTAAAGGCGCGTTGGCAGAGTGGCCATGCAGCGGATTGCAAATCCGTGGACCTCGGTTCGACTCCGGGACGCGCCTCCATTACTATAAATCTCTGTTATAAATCTCTGTTATTAATCGTAACCAGCATTGAGCTGTTTTTTTTGTTTTAGCCTTTCTCTTAATCTAATTGGCAAGGCGGTTGCCGGTGTATCCGTTGATTTATTTCACTTATGTGAATAAATTCGCCCTCTATTCAACCTAGCTTCACTTTCACTGCTAGAATCTTTCGTAAGCAGCAACGTTGTTTTTTCTATCCGAAGGTCACCTTTACCATTACTTTGTTATCGTATCAATGATGGCGGTTAATGGTGAGCATTCAGAATTACGGCATTGATAGGTGATGTGATTGGGGTGAACGAACGTCACCAACGCTCTTGCAGCTTCAAGTAGCAAGGGGATAATCAAAAAAGGCCAACAATCGCTGGCCTTGTATTAATTATGCATGTATTAACGATATAAGGTTTGTTCAGTTCTTAACCCTTGGATCAAACTGAAACACATTAAGAGTAGCACAAAGCTGAATGGCAACGCTGTAGCGACCACTCCAGATTGCAGGGCCTGTAGTGCCTCTGGGCCGCCAACCCAAAGCATGACCGCAGCAATCGCCCCACCAATAATAGCCCAAAAAATACGTTGTAGAACGGGCGCATCGACTTTACCACCAGCGGTAATACTATCAATAACAAGTGATCCTGAGTCGGCTGAGGTAATAAAGAAAATTAAAATCAATCCAATAGAAATGAGAGAAATAACGCTGCCAAACGGTAATTGCTCATAAACATGGAACAATGTTAATGAAATATCCGTCAGTCCATTGGCTCCTAGTTCACCGATGTGATTGGCAACTTGATCGAGCGCAACACCACCAAAAACAGACATCCAAATTAAAATTAATAACGTAGGAATAAAGACCACCGCAAGGATAAACTCACGAACCGTTCGCCCTCTTGACACCCGTGCGATAAACATGCCGACAAAAGGTGACCATGAAATCCACCATGCCCAATAGAATACAGTCCAACCATGCATCCAGATTTCATCTTCCCGCCCATGGGGATTACTTAGCGGAAGAATATTTTCAACATACGCCATGAAGGTATCAGGGATCGACTGTAAAGTGATAGTAAAGCTGACGATGATCATAAAAATCAACAGTGCAAAAGCAAACAGCATATTAATATTACTAAGCACTTTGACACCACCATTGATCCCTCGAAATACGGAGATGATGGCAATAAGCGTAACAAAAATGATAACGGTAAATTGCATACCGATGCCGCCATTCGTTCCAAAGATATAGTTAATGCCACTTGTGGCTTGCTGAGCGCCTAAACCTAATGAAGTCGCCAGCCCGAATAAGGTTGCTAATACAGCCATAATATCAATAACATGGCCTAGCCATCCCCAAGCGCGATCACCAAAAATGGGATAGAACACGGAACGAATGGATAAAGGGAGACCTTTATTGAAGGTAAAAAATCCGAGCGATAAAGCGACGATGGCATAAATGGACCAGCCATGAATTCCCCAATGGAAGAGGGTCGCGCCCATGGCTAATGATTTCGCTTCAGGAGTATTGGCTGCGACATTAAAAGGAGTTCCCCACCAATTGGTATAGTAAGCGGTCGGTTCAGCCACACTCCAGAATAGTAAGCCGATGCCCATTCCTGCGGCAAAAAGCATCGAGAGCCATGAGGGACGAGAGTGATCCGGGGTGGCATCTTTTCCACCTAGGCGAATTTTACCCAGTGGAGAGATCATCAAGATTAAAGCAAAGCATAAAAAGAAGTTCGTTATCCACATAAAGAAAACATCAAATTCTTGAATAATGCTGTTCTTTAGGGTGTCGAGCACCTCTTTCGCTGTCGTTGGGCCAACCCAGATAATTGAAATTAAAAAGAAAATGATTAATCCGGCACTGATGCCAAAAACAGGGTTATGAACATCAAACCCCCATTTCTGAACGTTATCTTGTCCCACTCGGTAGTCGGTGGTTTCTATACTGTATTTTTTTAATGCGTCTTCCATCGTATGACTCGATCAGTATCGCATTCGTCACTTTTCTACAGTTAGAGAAGTGATGAATGCGTTAAAAGTGAATTAAATAATTAGAGTGCAAATTATTTTTACGGGCTAATCATACCGCTTTTTTTAATTTTTGTCATACTCGGTAAGTGTTTTACTTTTTTTGTTTGTTTTTTCTTATAATTAAAGGTATGTGTACGAAAGGTTTTTGCTTGGTTTTTTGCTTAAGTGGTAACACGATTTCGCTCAATGAGGTGCGACTATGAGTAAGAGAATTCAGCAAAGGATAGTGGGTCAGAACTAGAGTGTGTTAAAGTATCTTTCTCTTTACTCATTGGGTGATTGAATCCGAAGGCATGAGTTAATTTCAATTGAATAGAAGATACTGATGGAAAAGATCGCCATATTGGTCGATGTACAAAACGTTTATTACACCTGCCGCGAACGTTACGGGCGGCACTTTAACTACAATCAATTTTGGTCAATGGCGACAGCAACGCGACAGGTAGTAAAAGCCAATGCCTATGCGATTGCTACGTACGATACTCGTCAACGACAGTTTCACCATATTCTGCGCGGAATTGGTTTTGAAGTGGTATTAAAACCGTTTATTCAACGTGGAGATGGCAGTACTAAAGGTGATTGGGATGTTGGCATTGCGCTGGATGCTTATGAGCTAGCTTCACAAGTGGATACCTTGATTTTAGTCTCAGGTGATGGTGATTTTGAGTTGTTGGTTGAACGAATTCAACGTCGCTTTGGCACTCGGGTGATCGTGTATGGTGTGCCGGGGTTAACCGCTAAAAACTTAATCGAGGTGGCAGATGAGTATCAAGCAATCGAGCTGCCTCTATTGCTCTAGTGTTTACCATTCGTTGGTGTTGGCGGTGGGGGAACGCATTTCGGCGGTTTTATGACCGCTCTAAATCGGTAAGGGAAGTTTCTTGGCCTTCTATTTCATCGGATGGTGATAGTGCGGTTTGTTCTCGCTCAGCCTTAGCAATATAACGAGGCTTGCCACTTTTATGTAGCTTGGCATTTTGCTTCTTCTGCTTAGATTTTAAAATTTGATTAATTCGTTTTTTACGGTTCATGTGAGTGACTAGCCGCTTAAGTCGTGGATGGTGAGCTTACGAGTTTTTATCGTTCAACTCAATCTATTCGTAAGGATGGATGAAAAATACTTAGCGACAAGGGATTAACCGACGATAAAATAGTCGCAGTATGGTCAATACAGCTTGTCGTCAGCAGAGCGATTGAAAGTGAATAACAAAAAAGGGTAACCTCAGTTACCCTTTTTAAGTGTTACTCTCCGGCCACCCATTGGCGTTTGGTTTTTAGGCTGGCAGCGAGCATGTACAAGCAGGTTGCTAGCAAGGTGACAAATAGATAACCCAGTAAGCTTTGGTTGGTTTGAAGAAACCAATCAGCCAGAACTGGGCCAGCGACGGATCCAATGCTATAGCTAAATAGCATCACTTGAGTCGCAGACACAATATAGTGAGCATCGAGCTTGTCACAGCCTAGGTTAATCGCAATCGGATAGAGTGCAAAAGTCGCCATGCCAAGCATAAACAAGCTAACGGCCAGTGTGCCCATTTGGTTATCCAATAATGGCAGTACCGCTGACGTTGCACCTAACAAGCAAAACAGTGCCATAAGCAGAGTTCGTCCGAGGTGTTTTGATAACCAAGGAACCAGAGGTTGTACCGCCATTGCGCCAAGAATGACTAAAGCCATTAAGCGACCAACCTCTGTGTGACTGATCCCACGTTCGGCTAGCTCGACGGGCATCAAGCCATAAATCGCTCCCAACACTAAACCAGAAACTAAGCAACCTATCACTGCGGCGTGACTGAGTTTGGTTATTTGTTTCCATGACAGGCTTTGCCCGGCTTCTGTTGAGGGTTGATCTGACTTACCATAAATCAATACCACGGTTGCGAGTATCAAGAGTGAACAAATTGCGATAAAAGGCATTGAGCCCGCGACACCGAGAAAACCAATGCCCAATTGTCCAATGGCCGTTCCGCCATAAAGTGATGCCATATAAATACCGAGTCTTTTTGCTCGGCCTGACTCGTTACCATGTAGTAGCCAAGATTCCACCACCACAAATACGCCCGCCACAGCAATTCCCGCAATAAAGCGTGCAGTTAGCCAAACTAGGCTGTGGTGATTGATTGGCAAAATCACAATAGAAGCGAGCAAAAGAAGCAAGCAGCCAATAAAAGCATTGCGGTGACCAAAGCGATTCACCAGCGGTTCCATAAATAGCGCCCCCAGCAATAGACCCGCATAGAAAACACTGGCTAACCAACTGGCGAGCGAGGATTCTAACCCATAGTGGGAAAGCATGAGCGGAATGACGCTCATCAAATATCCGGAGGCGACCGCATAAAGAGTTAACGCAATAACCGGTACAGAAATACGATGAACGGAAGTTGGATGCATGTTCATAGTTTTCGCCTCACAAGATGTGGATGATGGAAGAGATTCGCGGCGAATATGAGACTTTAAGCTAGAAAGGTAAAATGAAAAATAATGCTCTTGACGATAAAATAAATCTATCAATCATTCCTTGTGAATAAACAACGATAAAGTTGGACTAATTGCAGGGGATAGACCAACTTTACCGCTCGTTTTATTGAATGAATTATTGTTCAGTAGTTTGATTTATCCATTGATTAAATTGTCCTTTTGCTAGTGCACCATTGATCATATTTATTTTTTGGCCATGTTTAAACACCATAATGGTTGGAATGCTGCGAATTTGATATCTTTTCGCCAATTCGGGCTGTGCTTCGGTATCGATTTTAATAAACCGGAGGCGGCCTTGTTGCTTTTTGGCTTCTTCTGCAAAAATGGGGGCAAATCCAACACAAGGGTGGCACCAAGGGGCCCAAAAATCGACGACGACGGGTTGAGCACTTTTTAGAAGCGTATCGAAATTGGCTAAGGTTCCTTCAATCGGGGCACCATCTAATAATGGGGTTTGGCATTTGCCACATCGAGGGCTTTCGGAAACGCGATCCGATGGGATTCTATTTAGCCCATGGCAGGCAGAGCAACGAGTGGTGAATGTTGACATAACTTCCTCTTTATCATCATTGTGAGTGACTCAGACTTAACTTGAGCGGTTAAATCGGCGTATACTGAGAACTTTATGCACGATTTTAACAAAAAATCGCTATTTTCTGTATCAAGGGCGGGGTATGAATGGCGTAGATGACGACATCAGTTGACTCCCCCTGAAAAATGACAACAACAAAGCAGGACGATAATGACTCAATATTATGCTGAAATTACTGGTTGGGGTAAATGTTTACCTCCCGCCTCGCTCTCTAATGAAGATTTAAGTACGTTCCTTGACACCAGTGACGAGTGGATCCGGACTCGAACGGGGATTGAAGCGCGCCGTATCAGTCATGTGGATACCTCTGATTTAGCAACCGTTGCGGCCCAACACGCCATCGCTTGTGCTGGTATTAATGCACAAGATATCGATTTAATTATTGTTGCGACCTGTTCTCCAGATTCATTAATTCCTAATATTGCGTCCAAAATTCAACAAAACTTGATGATTGATAACGCTGCTGCTTTTGATTTGAATGCCGCTTGCACTGGGTTTATTTACGGGCTTGAAACGGCGACTCGTTTGATGCAAGCCAGTTACTATCGCCATGCATTGGTGATTGGTGCCGAGCACCTCTCTTTTTACATTGATTGGACTAAGCGAGATACCGCCGTTTTATTTGGTGATGGTGCTGGTGCGGTGGTATTGAGTAAAACGGAGCAACCGTTAGGGCTACAACACACTCAAATTGGCTGCGATGCTCAAGGGCGAGATATTCTTGCGGTACCTAAGTTTGGCAGTTCGATGGATCGCTTCGCTGCTGATAATGGTTATTGGGCATTTGATTTTGTTGGTAAAGAGATCTTTAAGCGGGCGGTTAAAGGTATGGGGGCAGCAGTACAGCAAGTCTTAGCTCGTAGTGGGCTGGCTCAGCAAGATATTGATGTGATGGTTCCACATCAAGCTAATATCCGTATTATTCACACCTTGTGTGATCTAGCAGGCATTGATCAAAGCAAAGCATTTGTGAATATTCAACACTATGGCAATACCTCAGCAGCGACCGTTCCTATTGCGTTATGTGAAGCACTCGAACAAGGACGAGTGGCGGCTGGCGATGATCTGCTAGTTGCCGCCTTTGGCGCTGGACTCACTTGGGGAGCAGGCCATATAAAATGGGGTGAACGTGTAACCCCACTGGCCAAGAGTGATGCACAATTACCTCCTTGTGAACAAACAGCGTTAGCTTTATTGCAACAAGCCATTGAACATTGTCAAAAACGGCCCCTATCACATCAATAGAATAAATGATGGTAAGGAGCCGAGATGGCTTCTTTCTACGGCGTTATCGACTTATCATATAGAGCCACTATATTTCAAAGCCTCAGCCGTGTAGAAAGAAGCCTCAAACAGCGACAAAAACCAGCTCGAAAAGTCGGCTTGCTTGAAATAGGCTAATGGGTTAAGCAAGCGCCATGGCAAGCAAGCTAATGGGATGTAGGCACTCTTGTTGGGTGTTTTCCTCTATTTGCCATTTACATGTTTCACAATCCGTGACTGCAAAATCTGCCTCGGAATGATTAATGGCGCTAAATAAATGGTTGCCAATTTTCATCGATACGTCGTAGTTTTCTTCTTTAAACCCATACGTACCGGCTAATCCACAACATTCACTCTCTAACACGATCAACTCCAGCCCAGGGATCATACGCAGCAACTCGATAGTAAACATTACATTACCGCTTCGTTCTAAATGACAAGGGGTGTGATAGACCACTTTTAAATGAAGCGGTTTCATTGCTGGAGCATTCCCACTCATAAATTCTTTGAGTAAAAAGCGAGTGACATATTCAATCTCATTGACCACTTTACTGTTATCCACTCCGAGTACATGAGGATATTCTTGCTGAAGGGTGAAAGAACAAGTCGATGATGTAGAGATGATTTTGGTTTGGTAATCTTCAACTGCGGATTCAATATGTTTGATATTGAGCAAAGCATTTTTTCGAGCTTTGTCGTGAAAGCCGTTGGCGATTAAAGGTACACCACAACATTTTTCATTTTCGAGTAAGCGCACCCCAATATTCATAGCATTGAGAACGCGTACTAAATCTTTGCCTAATTGGGGGTGGTTATAATTCACATAACAGCCGTGGAAGTAAGTTACTTGCCGTTGATACAGTGGTTGACGGGTACAGTTTTGTTTAAACCAGCGACGAAAAGTACCCTGTGAATATTTAGGGAGTGCTTTATGATCATGTACGCCAATGGTTTTGTGCATGATCTTTTTTACCACGGGTAAAGCTGTTGCGAAATTGACCACAGGAGCAAACGGTGTGGCAAGAGAGCCAAATAAATCGGTGTGACTCAATACATAGTCCCGGACAAGTTTGGGATTTAGCGGTTTTTTACCATATTTACCGCGAGCGACAGCAATCAAATCACCGATCTTGACTCCAGAAGGACACGCCGTTTCACAGCGTTTGCAGTTGGTACAATATTTTAAGGCTTCATCATAGTATTCAGGGCTTTTAATACGTAAACGTTCACCATCTGGGCCACATTGTTTGGGGCCCGGATAATCGGGGTTAGCTTTTGCTACAGGGCAATAAACGGTACACACGGTGCACTTAATACATTGATCAAAACTGGTGTTTTGAGGAGCTGCTTGAGAGAAGGGGGTGTTCATACTCGCGCCTCCAGAGTCGAATAAATAGTAGAATCAATTTGTAGCGCTTGTTTAATGGCATAGTAAGCTGTTGCAATCGCTACTCCGCCACCGCTACCTTCAAATACCGGATCGTAGCCAGATAGCATCGAACCACAGCAATATAGATTTTTGATCGCGATGTCTTGTTGATAAGGATTCAGCTGTGCATTGGTTTGTACGCCAAAGGTCATAAATGGATGAGCCTTAGGTGCAAAAAAGTTCCCATTTCGCCATAACGTCCGCTGTTGAGGATAGCTGACCTTCAGCCCAAAGATTGGTTCAGAGATCTGATCTTGCGTGGCTGCCAATCCTTGGCTGAAATAACTTCCTGTCGCCATGATAAAGTAT
Source organism: Vibrio sp. 1-1(7) (assembly GCF_013048485.1). Taxonomy (NCBI): domain Bacteria; kingdom Pseudomonadati; phylum Pseudomonadota; class Gammaproteobacteria; order Vibrionales; family Vibrionaceae; genus Vibrio; species Vibrio sp. 1-1(7). Next base: position 439,040 of record NZ_VHSP01000002.1, read on the forward strand.
GGTGCTTGTACTGGGATATCTCGTAGATTTTGGGTATAAATTTCGTTTAACTGACCGTTAGTAAATGTGCCGCGAACGACTTTATCTCCTTTCAACTGAGTGCCTCCCAGTTGAATAAAGATACGGTTAAGCGTTTCTTCAATCCGAATACCAAGCAGAGAGGGCGGCATCGTGGGTACTTCATGAAAATGTAATTGTGTTGCCTCACGTAGCTTATTCATCAAGATTAGCCCATCACCGTTGCCCATAATGGCTGGTAGGATCACCAAATCATCAGGTGTTGCGAGCGCAGTTAATGCGTGACACAGGTGATCCCATGCACTTTGTTGTTTGAGAAAACGCGCTATATCAATCGACCGAAGCTCATTTGGATTACGCCGATACGCATCAAAGCCGGGTAAGGTAATGGTTTTATGTTCAATGTGTGTATTGGCAAAATCAACGTGTTGGCGAAGATTATCCTGCAACATTTGTGGATGGAAATCTCGGTAACCGTCGATAGCGATAACCACAATACGTTTAAAAGGGAGGGCATCATGGTGTTGATAAACGAACGGCTGGGAAAGCCAAGTGGCTTTCAATGTACCTAACGGAGTGATGCGTTGATGATTCGCTCCTTGTGGGTGATGGAGCATTGGGAGCCCAGCATCCGTAATGGTACGTTTGAACCAGTCCAGCCCCTCCATTAATAATGGTTGTCCTACAAGGTGGTAAGGATGTTGGTCATTTTGCTGTTTCAGTTGGTTGAGTGCCTCAAAAGGATGAGTCACAGGGCTACCATCCGGGAGTTTGGCGAGTACATCAATTGAGCCGGAAGAAAAATGTAACGCACTTTGCCCTTGGTTGATCAATAAGGTTTTCTTTCCTGCTTGTAAGCTACGAATTGCCGCCGTATATCCTGCAATTCCGCCGCCGATCACCACAATATCATAGTGCATCATTGGTTATTCTCCTTATGATTATTGGCTTGATTCAGCTCTCCTGCGCCGAGTAGCCCATCATAAATCCAGTAACTAAATTCGGCTTCTCGTAGAGCATCTCCCCAAAAAATGGGTTTAATTCCTTTCCAGCGCTCTTCAAGAAATTCGGTAAGTAATTGGCTAGACTGCTGACCTGTACAGTGGCCATATTCTGAAAAGAGGGTCGCAGCTCGGTAGCTGCACAACTCTCCCTGACAAGGCCCCATTCCAAGACGAGTTCGACGGCGTAAGTCGACCAAGTTATTCACATCGAGCTGGGTAATCGCGTATTCAATCTCTCCGGCAGTGACCATTTCACATTCGCAAATAATGGCTTGGTTTTTCATCTCATCGGTTAAGAAGGCTTTTGCTCTTTCCCCATGACGATAAATGGCCGACTCATAAACGGGTTTGGCGATACTGGCGGTTTTTTTGACCTCTTTTGGGGTTTCATTTGAACCAGGAAGTGGCTGTAGATGCGTCGTACAAGGTTGCTGATTCCCCAGTTTTTTTGCGATGAGATCAGTTGCCCATTCAGCCATTAATCGGTAGGTCATTAATTTGCCGCCGGTAATGGTCGTTAACCCATTCAAACCATCTCGTTCTTGATGATCTAACAGTACAATTCCTCGGCTGATATTGCGTCCACTTCCATCATCATCGACTGAAACTAAAGGTCGTACGCCAGCATAAGCACGTAAAACGCGTGTATTTGCCATAATTGGAGCTAACTTTGTTCCTTCTTTGAGTAATACATCCACTTCATGATCGGTGACGTGTAAGTGATCGATTTGGTCATAATCGATGTGTTCTGAGGTGGTGCCAATTAACGAAATGGTATCCCCAGGGACTAAAATATCGGCATCCGACGGTTTTCGGCAGCGATTGATCACAAGGTTGTTAATTCGATAATCCAGAATCAGCAAAGATCCTTTTGCTGGAAACATTTTGATATTCAGATCGGCGTATTCGCAGATATTTTGTCCCCAGATTCCCGCCGCATTAATGACTTGTTTTGCATAAATATCAAACGATTGATGAGTGCTTAGTTGTAGGCAGTGGACACCTAAGATAGTGTCACCTTGGCGGATAAGGCCAGTGACGATGGTGCGATTAATGATTTGTGCTCCCCGCTCTTTGGCATCCAAGACATTGGATGCACAGAGACGAAAAGGATCGATCGTTCCATCGGGAACTTTAATAGCACCGACCAAAGCAGGGTTGACATTTGGCTCTAATGCCAATGCTTGCTTGGGTGTTAAGCGGGAAGTTTCGATTCCAGCCTGAGTACAGGCATCGATAAAACGTGCTTGAAAAGCTAAGTCATCTTCCGGCAAGGTAATAAATAAGCCGTCGGTTGCTTCTACACAGTGTTTGGCAATTTTTTTGAGAATCTGATTTTCTTGGATACACTCTTTAGCTGATTCAGGATCTGTGACTGCATAACGAGCGCCTGAGTGGAGCAAGCCGTGATTTCGGCCTGTCGTACCAGAAGCAATATCGTCTTTTTCCAAAAGAATGCACGGGATACCTCGTAATGCGCAATCGCGCATAATTCCCGTACCCGTTGCGCCACCTCCGATGATGACTACGTCAGTTTCCATTCGTTGCTTTGCCGTCATGACCGTTACCCTATTTTTATCCGTTATGCTGATCGTTATTCGTTGTACTAATAGTTATTGTGTCATTTTTATAACTTTGTGTTCGTAACCTTGCTCACAAAAGCTCGAACGAAACAAACAACCAAAGGGAAAGTTCATTTTTAGCGTGTGATGGTGAAATGTAGCAACACTTTAGAATGGCGATAGTAGTCTGTGTAACCTTTTGATTACATTTGAAGTGGTAAAAGTCTTGTCTAGCAAAATGTTGCTGACGCTTGACAATGGGATTGATTTAAAAAGGTGTAACACTAAAAGATGATTTCTATGCGGTTGTGTTTTTACTTTATTTAGCGTTGTTTTTTATGAGTGATTCATGCAATGGGTTGATCAAAAAATTGCGTTGTTTAACAAAAAACGAGTTTAACATTAACATTTATGTGCTCGAACGCTCATTAGTAATCTTTGTTTATTTGCGAGTTGATGGTTCTGTGGCAGATTGTGCTGCACACAAACAACGTGTAAACCACTCAAGCTGTAAATAAACACAAGGATGCTTACTATGGCGCGAACAAAACAACATACTCTATTAGGAGAGTGTATCGCAGAATTTATCGGTACGGGTTTGCTCATTTTTTTTGGGGTCGGCTGCGTTGCGGCATTAGTTTTAACCAATGCTCAGTTTGGCCAATGGGAAATCAGTATCATTTGGGGGCTCGGAGTCGCGATTGCTATTTATTGCACCGCAGGCGTTTCCGGGGCTCATATTAACCCTGCCGTGACGGTAGCCCTGGCCGCATTTCACGGCTTTGATAAAGCGAAAGTAATCCCTTACATCATTGCACAAACACTCGGCGCTTTTTGTGCAGCGGCGTTAGTCTACAGTCTATACAGTAACCTTTTTGTTGATTACGAAATCGCTCATAATTTCACCCGCAATAGCCAAGAAGCACTTGCTACTGCGGGGGTTTTTTCTACCTATTCGCATGCGTCTCTTTCTTTTTCTGGTGCCATGGCGGTAGAGTTTGTCATTACCGCGGTGTTGATGTTTGGCATCTTGGCTCTAGGAGATGAAAACAATGGTGCGCACCGTAACGCATTAAATCCACTTCTGATCGGTGTGTTAATCGCGATTATCGGTGGGTCGCTTGGCCCATTGACAGGTTTTGCGATGAATCCAGCGCGAGATTTTGGGCCTAAGCTATTTGCTTATTTTGCTGGCTGGGATTATGCCTTGAGCGGTGCTAAAGATATTCCTTACTTTATTGTCCCGATTGTCGCACCGATCGCTGGTGCCTGTTTTGGTGGTTGGGCGTATCCGAAATTTATTGCGGTTTATCTTCCGAAAGTGGGGACAGGATGTACGATTCCTAATCAGTGTGATAAAGCAGAAGAAAGCGAGCAAGCACACGTATAAATGCCACACATTATGCTATTTAGTCGATTTATTCGAACGTGAAATAATAAGGAACACACCATGACTGAGCAAAAATATGTCGTTGCCCTTGATCAAGGCACCACCAGTTCTCGAGCCGTTGTACTGGATCATGATGCCAATATTGTCAGCGTTTCTCAGCGTGAATTTACTCAAATTTATCCTCAAGCGGGATGGGTTGAACACGATCCAATGGAAATTTACGCAACTCAAACGTCAACCTTGGTTGAAGTGTTGGGTAAATCTGGTATTCGTAGCGATGAAGTTGCGGCAATCGGGATTACTAACCAACGTGAAACAACGATTGTTTGGAATAAAGAAACAGGAAAGCCGGTTTACAACGCCATCGTGTGGCAATGCCGTCGTACGGCCGAAATTTGCGAAACATTGAAGATGCGTGAAGGGCTAGAAGCCTATATTCGAGAAAATACTGGACTATTGCTTGACCCTTATTTCTCAGGCACCAAAATCAAATGGATTCTGGATAATGTGCCAGGGGCACGCGAAGATGCCGAAGCGGGTAAGTTATTGTTTGGAACCGTGGATACTTGGTTGGTCTGGAAGATGACTCAAGGCCGAGTTCATGTGACGGATTATACCAATGCATCTCGAACCATGTTATTTAACATCAATAAATTACACTGGGATGAGAAAATATTAAAAGAATTTGATATTCCGCTTAATATGATGCCAGAAGTGAGATCTTCTTCTGAAATTTATGGCCAAACTAACATTGGAGGCAAGGGAGGAACACGGATCCCTATTGCGGGTATTGCCGGTGATCAACAAGCGGCTTTATACGGTCAAATGTGTGTGCAAGCGGGGCAGGCGAAAAATACTTATGGTACAGGTTGTTTCTTGTTAATGAATACTGGGCAAGAAAAAGTGATCTCTAAAAATGGCTTGCTCACCACATTAGCCTGTGGCCCGAAAGGCGAACCAGCTTATGCATTAGAAGGTGCGGTCTTTATGGGGGGAGCCTCTATCCAGTGGCTGCGTGATGAATTGAAATTGATCTCCGATGCTCATGATTCAGAATATTTTTCAACAAAAGTCGACACGTCGAATGGCGTGTACGTTGTTCCTGCCTTTACTGGGCTTGGTGCGCCTTACTGGGATGCGTACGCGCGCGGTACCATTGTTGGATTAACACGTGGCGTGAATGCTAACCATATTATCCGTGCGACATTAGAAAGCATTGCTTACCAAACGCGTGATGTGTTGGATGCGATGCAGGCGGATTCTGGTATTAAATTGGCGGCGCTGCGTGTCGACGGAGGGGCGGTAGCCAATAACTTTTTAATGCAGTTCCAATCCGATGTGCTTGATACGGAAGTTCATCGTCCTAAAGTTACAGAGGTGACCGCATTGGGAGCCGCTTACTTAGCGGGGATTGCCGTTGGTTTCTGGGATGGGTTAGAAGAGCTGCAGAATAAAGCAGAAATTGATCGTTCATTTATGCCACATCAAGATGAAGAGAAGCGTCAACGTCGCTATCGCGGTTGGAAACGTGCCGTGAAATGCGCTCAGTCTTGGGCTGAATTACATTACGAAGACGAGTAATAATGGCTCATGATGACTAAGCCCGGCAGAGCGTCGGGCTATCGTTTTTTTATTTGAAGATAGCAGTGCTATTGGCTGTATTGGTTTGCTCCACTTGCATCGTTTTTATGGTGCATCGGGTTCACTGAATCTTTACCACCGACTCTGCTATCTTGCTTGGGGTATTTAGGCGGCGCTTTGTACGCCTTCAGCCTTTTTTGCTTGTTGCATCTTCACTAAAAAGTAGACATTAACACAAGCGATAAAGGCATTGGTTGCCACGACAGGCCAAGCATCAATCATTAATCCGTAAACAACGAATAAAGCACAACCGATAAAGTTTAATATTCTTAGTTTAACGATGTCTTTCATCGTTAAGGAGATAGCGACCATAATTGAGGCAGCGTAGCCCATGATTTCAATCACATCCATTATTTATCCTCTTGCTGTTGGCCCAAACCGGGTCAGTAGTGGCACGCTGTTTTTCATGATGAAAATGGACAAAGCCTTACCGAAAGGGCGAAATTAATTTTTCTAATCGAAACTATAACAATGGTTAATCTGAGGTAAAACCGTTAAAAAGAACTTCGGAGAAGGTTAGCGATTACGCAAACGATTAACGCTAATAATAGTTTTGTTATTACGTTATCTGTTGAACTATTCAGAGAGGTTGTCTCGAAAAAGAAAGTCCGCATATTGCGGACTTATATCGACAAAGAAGTACTCAGAGGTGAGTTTATTTTTTACCGCCTTGAGTCATGAGCTTATCTTGCTCAGTGAGTTCACGAATTCGGCGGCTAATTTCACGACGCTCTTTAGAAATTTCAGCACTTTTAATGATGTGGTCATCGACACGATCTTCGTAGTCTGACTTCATTTTTTTGACAATTTCGATGATCTCTTCTTGAGTCATGTCTGGTTTAATGTAGTCGACTAAATTTTCTAGTAGATCTACACGTTTACGGTTATCACGAACTTTCTTTTCGTTATCGAGCAATTCACGTTTCAGTTTGTTTTTACGACGAGCTAAGCTCACAATTTCAAATACGCTGTTCATAGATCCCTTTTCCTATCATAAATACCACTACCAGAGATTAAAGCACATCGTTAAGACGCATAACAGACCTAAGATCAAACCTCATGACATATTGCTGAATAAATCACCAGAATGTGTGGTTTTTGAGGGCCTTAGATATAGTGCTAGTGTACATCAATCAGAAGGCGCTATATCATGTATTTTATGAAACATGAAACAACTAATTTAATTATGTCATGCTCACAAATTGTTGTTCCAAGCTCAAAAGCGAAGTCTTGCCTGACTGAGCAACAACAGAAATTTTGCCAAGCCTATCTAGATGAACGGCAAAACCTTGCCCTACACGAAATAGAATTAAACCGCGCTAGTATTGTCATGCTCGATCAATATGGCCGGTTAATTGGTCTAGCCTGCATTCTAGAGCATTAAGCATTAGTGAGTACTGATGCCTGAGCAAGATGAAAAGTCGTGACCCCAAAAGTTAATTTTAGGGCCGTGACGCTCTTAGATAATAAGGAAGCAGAAATGCAGAATGAACTTTCCCACTTAGAAGCTAGAGTTATTGGCTGCTTGATTGAAAAAGCCATTACCACTCCGGATCACTACCCGCTAACGCTTAATAGTTTAACGACAGCTTGTAATCAGAAAAGTAACCGTGATCCTGTTCTCTCATTGTCAGAAGCAGAGGTGCAAGATACGGTTGAAGCGCTCATTGCACGTCGTTTAGTTAGTGATGAAAGTAGTTTTAATAGCCGCACTCGTAAATACCAGCACCGCTTTTGTAATACAGAATTTGGTGATTTAAAACTAGATGAACAAGAACTTGCATTAGTGTGCTGTTTATTACTGCGAGGGCCTCAAACCCCTGGTGAATTGAGAACTCGCACCAATCGTTTATGCAGCTTTAGTGATGTTAAGCAAACCGAAGCCACCTTAGATCAGTTAGTTGAACGAGATCTCGTGGTGAAATTGCCGCGTGAGCCTGGCAAACGAGAGTCTCGATACCATCACTTGTTTTGTGGTGAGGTTGATCTGGCCAGTTTTTCAGCAAGCTCTGTGGCTGAACCCGCCTCTTCTCAAGTTGAAACATTAGCATTAGAAGTGGCTGCTTTGCGTGAAGAAGTCGCAGAGCTACGGGCACTGATTGAACGCCAGCACTAAAAGGTGGTGAATTCGTTGACGGCTGCTGGCCCGTGTTGGTGGGTGTATTTGATTCGGACTTCCGGAAATGCCTTATATTGTGGCATTAGTACGGACACTGAGCGCCGTTTGAAGCAACATCAGCAAGGACAAGGCGCTAAAGCATTAAGAGGCAAGGGGCCACTGACTTTAGTGTGGCAGTATGAGGTTGGCTCCAATAAGAGCCAAGCGTTGCAGTTGGAATATCAGATTAAGCGTTTGAATAAAAAGGACAAAGAGAGCCTAGTTGCCGGAACTTGCTCTCTGGATCAATTAACTTATACTCCTTCTACTTGAAATTGCAGCGGTGTTGGCTTCGTTCGTTTACCTATACATGCCGTTCACCCTAATCGCATCGTCTGTCTATGTTCATGGGGATTATGAGAGCCATTCGTGGCTCTCACCAAAGGCCAGTCTACGGCTGTTCAAATTTATTCCAGACAAATGTGTCACTCACTGGCCGTCTACCTGCAATTCCAAGTTGTTTGGGGTACGCTAAAGCAAATTGACTTTCGGATCAGTAAGGTGATGAGAGTAACTCTCATCGGTTTATCACCTTAATTGATTTATCATAACCTAAAATTGAAAGCGGACTCCCATGCTGATCTGTGGCCCCCACAATCCAGCATTGCGCGCTTCTGCTGAAATCGTCATCTGTTGAGTTGAATGGAAGCGTAGCCCGCCGATAAATACGGATCTGTCTTCATTTCGACCAATACGCAGGTGGCCTTCAATTTGGTTGGTGAGCCAAACTCGAGTGCCGATGTTGAGTTCCATCATCAGATCATTTTTATTGCCTTCATCGTTACTGCTACGGACACTATGGACTAGCATTTGACCATAGATATCAGCAAATGGATTGATCGGGCCATTAAAGCCAATACCGCCAGCGGCATCCCAATCACCTTCAAAGCGAGAATCAATCCGAGCAATAACGTGCGAGTTTTCTGTAAAATAGGTGTTGAATTCTGCCCCCATCGATTCAGGATTTAAGGCGGTTCTTACTTCAAAGAAATTGTAGTCAAAATTATTCGCTGAAGCGGTGGTGGGAAGAAGCGTCGATAAAAGTAAAACACCAGCTAAAGAGGTTATTTTGAGCATATTAGATTCATCCTAAAACGAGGAAAGCGTAAAGATACAACAATGTTATGCCAATTTCAGGCCATTTCTGTAAATTATTCCATTTTATCACAGAGATTAGGGTTAAAATAGGCACGACTGGTGGTTGTGTTCTGTTTATAACAACGCCAATACATATTAATTGCACGATACGAGTAAACAATGAAAAAACGAATTTACATGCTCATCGCCTTGCTTCTTAGCCCGATGGTTTGGGCACAAGAAACCGTCCATATTTATGCTGCGTCCTCAATGACCAATGCGGTTAATGATCTTATTCGTCTTTATCAATCGCACCATGATACTAAAGTTGTTGCGGTATTTGGGGGATCTTCATCTTTGGCTCGACAAATTGAACATGGCGCGCCAGCTGACGTGTTTCTCTCCGCAAATGATGACTGGATGACGTACCTTATAGGAAAAAATAAGGTGCAGGAAGCGCAGGTGGCGTTATTAGCCAGTAATCAAGTGGTCTTGATCCAGCCGGCTAATTTAAATTTAACGGCGTTTGATGTGGCAGACTCTCAGCAATGGACACAACGTTTAACTGGGGAACGTTTGGCTGTTGGTAATACAGATGCCGTTCCGATTGGTATTTATTCTAAACAGGTACTTACAACCCTAGGTGTTTGGGATACCGTGCACTCACGGTTGGCGCAAACAAATAATGTTCGTTTGGCGTTAGCTTTAGTTGAACGGGGAGAAGCTCCGCTAGGCATGGTATATAAAACCGACGCGTTGACGAGTAACAAGGTTGCGATTGTGCTAGAGTTTGACAGCGCTTTACATTCTCCAATCCACTATCCGGTGGCTCAATTGAATAATAAACCAAGCAGTGCTTCATTCATGACCTTTTTAACTTCTTCTGATGCAAAAGGCATCTTAACCTCTTATGGTTTTAATACGGATATAGCGCATGAACAATTTGCTCAGTGACTATGAGTGGATGGCCTTACAACTGAGCTTAAAAGTGGCAGGTTATACCGTATTATGGTTACTGCCGATTGGTGTATTCCTTGCGTGGGTACTGGCTCGCAAAACCTTTATCGGTAAGTCTTTGCTAGATAGTGTGATTCACCTTCCATTGGTCTTGCCACCGATTGTGGTTGGCTATCTGTTGTTAATTTCAATGGGGAGCCAAGGTTTTATCGGCCAATGGTTTGCGGCTTGGTTGGGTTTGTCGTTTAGTTTTAGTTGGCGGGGTGCAGTTTTAGCTTGTGTGGTTATCGCGTTACCTTTGATGGTTCGAGCCATTCGTTTAAGTATCGAAAACGTAGATCCTAAGCTAGAACAAGCCGCTCGAACTTTAGGTGCTTCGCAAGCGAAAGTGTTTGTTACCATTACGCTTCCCTTGATATTACCGGGGATTATTACCGGTACCATGCTTTCATTTGCGCGTAGTTTAGGTGAGTTTGGTGCAACCATTAGTTTTGTCTCTAATATTCCGGGTGAAACACAAACTTTACCTTTAGCGATGTACAACTTTTTAGAAACGCCAGGGGCAGAGATGGAAGCGGCTCGTCTATGTCTGATTTCTATCATCATTGCGTTGCTATCATTATTTGTATCTGAATGGGTAAACCGACGTATGCAACCTCGTTTAGGAGTACATAGCGCATGAATTCGTTGCATATTCAAGTGAATAAACAGCTTGGGTCGATGGCACTGAGTGTCGATTTACATTTACCCGCAACCGGCATAACCGCTATTTTTGGTCGTTCTGGCTCTGGAAAAACTTCATTAATTAATTTAATTAGTGGGTTAACCACTCCCGATGATGGAAAAATTGAGCTTCCTCATCGGGTCTTGTTTCATGCTCAGCAAAAAATAAATGTGCCAGTTGAAAAAAGAAAAATTGGTTATGTATTTCAAGATGCGCGATTATTTCCTCACTACCGCGTTCGTGGCAACTTACTCTATGGTGTCACTGACAACGACCCTGCCTATTTCCACCAAGTCGTACAACTTTTAGCATTACAACCATTATTAGAACGTTATCCCCATGCTTTATCTGGTGGCGAGAAACAACGTGTTTCTATTGGGCGAGCCTTACTAAGTAAACCGGATTTGTTATTGATGGATGAGCCGTTGGCTTCGCTTGATATTCCTCGCAAGCGTGAAGTGATGCCTTTTCTGGAACAATTGACACTATCGGTTAATATTCCTGTTTTATACGTTACCCATAGTATGAATGAGGTTTTACGCCTTGCTGATTATTTAGTGGTTTTAGACAACGGACAAGAATTAATTTCAGGGCCGGTTGAACCGGTTTGGTCGTCTGCTGTGATGCGGCCTTGGCAAGCCTTTAGTGAACAAAGTACCTTACTCTCAGGTTATATTGCTCAGCACCAAACAGAATATGGTTTGAGTTGTATTATGCTGGCCGATGACGTGGGGATCTGGGTACAACAGGTTGACGGTGAGCTTAATGCCGCCATTCGATTAAAAATACGAGCCACGGATGTGTCCGTCACATTACAAAAGCCGCAGAAAACCTCTATTCGCAATATATTACCTGCGAAGGTAAGGGCTATTGAGCACCTCCAACAGGGAGAAAATAGAAAAAGTGTGGCGTTGCAATTGGCGTTAGCGGAAAACTGTTTTTTATGGTCAACGATTACGGAGTGGGCATTAGACGATCTACAACTTAGCGTAGGATCATCGGTTTATGCTCAGATCAAGGGGGTGAGCGTCGCTCAGCGAGATATTACTTTGAGCCATTGTTAACCGATTTCATATAGTATAAATGTGACTTTTTACCAGCAGTAAGAAGAATCGGTGGATTTATATACGAATATCTAGCAGGCTACCGATCATGGCCTGCTCTCGCTGAATGACACTGGTTCCGACACGATGGTATTGCTGAGCCTGATTGAGGTTAACCATGGCTTGAGTATTATCAACCGGAGCTGGTGCTTTTTTTTCGATTGGTTGATCATCAACCTGATTAAAAGAGAGTGGGCTTGGCTTAGCGTTTTCTGCTTGGTTTTTTTGAATATCGAGTGCGGCTTCTTCAGCCATCTTGGACGATTGCTGAATGATGGGATATCCAGAAGAAATGGCTGAAATAGACATCGTTTTTCTCCGCACTGTTTAATTAATCTTATGTCTATCTTCCTTGATGTGCAAGGTTAACCACAGCAAAGAACGTCAAAAGTGCTTTAGTGTCATAACGTGGATGCTTCGAGAGGATTGAGAGGCATCCATGTACATCAGTTGACTCGAACCGCAAACTTACTGGCTAATGAATGCAGCTCTGGTAGCATTCGGTAAATAAGATGCAACTGCTGCAGCACCATGCGTGCCGAGCTATCATCTTCTTCTCGCCATTCAGCCAATCTTGTCTCAAGATTCATTTCATCAATATTACGAGTGTCACATTCGTCACAATGATTGAATAATTGCTGGTACAGTATGTCTAAGTGTTGGTGGATCACGCGATGAGAATCCAGTACTAATTGATGGATCTGTTCATCATCGATCCTTGTCCGGTGGGCACCCAAAGCGGAGACATAACTTAATAGCGCGTGATTGAGCGTTAAAAATCGAAAGCTTTCATCAGTTGCTGCTCGGTATTTCCCTGGTTCCGCTAACATATTACTCACCGCTGCAGACAAGGCGGCATCTTGATTGTGTGCATTGCGCCGAGCGATTCGATAACTTAGATTATCCTTTTTGCCGATACGGTACTGGCCAATGATTTGTGCCAAATAGTGTTTGTTGGCATCAATTGCCTCCGCCATGACTTTATGTAGTCGCTTAGATTGCCAGTCAGGTAAAATAAAAATCACCGCTAATACGGCTAAAATACAACCAATTAAGGTATCAGCAAGGCGAGGGAGTACAACGGCGTAACCCTCTCCTAATTGGTTAAAGCAAAAGAGAACCAATAGCGTGATAAACCCAGTCGCGTAGCCGTAGTTATTAAGGCGAAAAGCAAAAAACATCACCCCAGAGATGACAATAAAGACCAGTTGACTCTCTTGTGATGGGAATAACGTCAGTAAAAGAACCCCGATCAATAGACCGGCTAACGTACCGATGATCCGTGATACCAGTTTTTGCCGTGTTGCGGCATAGTTTGGCTGACAAACGAACAACGTGGTCAATAAAATCCAATATCCCCGTTCTAACCCTAACCCTTGTAAGATGGCATAGCCGGTGGTGAGCGCGATAGACATTCGAATCGCATGCCGAAAGAGCAGAGAATCCGAGTTGAAATTAGCGGTGAGCCGTTGCCACATCGATTTGAGAGAATGGGCTTCGGTATCGTGGAGCACATCATCTTCAGATTTATGCACATCTGGGTTACTGACATTATTAAGCTGTTTTTCTACCGTTGCTAAATTATTGAAAAGATAACCTAATTGAGTTAATAAGCTTTTCCATTCAGGACGTTGTTGCTCTTGTAAATGGGTGAGTGATAGAAACACTTCATCCAGCGCGAGGATAGAATGATCACGATGTTGATAAGGCTGTCCTAAACGAATCGAAAGTGCGATATCACGACAGGCCTGTGCTTGAGTATGCAGCAAATATTTAAAACGAAACAGCACATCGGTCCGGCCAAAATGCTCGGCTAACTCTTGATATCGATAATGGCTTGAACTGGCTCGTTCATGAATATCTTGGGCTAAGAAATAGAGGCTTAAGAAACGGTCACTGGCACTATCAACATGGCCTCGCTTGGAACGAGTTAATAAGGTCGCCTTACATTGATTAAGCGCATTGACGGTTGCGGCATTTAAATTAGCTTCTGCAATTCGATAGGGCTGTGGCACTAAGTTAGACACGGGATAAAAAAGCTGTGATTTAGCATCGAGATAATTGGCTAATTGAAGAAAAACCGTGGCTAAATTTTGTTGTACAGGCTGCATCGGCCAAAAGGCATGCCACACCATCGATAAGAGATAATACCAAGCGCTGCCACTAAGCAGTAATAAGGGTTGAAACCAAATATTGGTACTTTGATGAGCACCTAACATGGTATAGATGGCGATCAACAGGGAGCCAAAAGCAATACTCGCATAGCGTGCTCCCATGGCCCCGAGCATGATAAAACCAAAGGTTGAAATGAACAGCCCAATCGCAAACAGTAATGGGGTATTAAATAAAATCTCAATCGAAAAAGCCGCGATCGCAAAGCAGATAAAAGTTAATAGAATAGATTTTAAGCGCCCTGAGAAACGGTCATCTCGTTCAGCGAGCGCGGCGGCAATCACCCCTAAAATCAGTGGTGTAATCCAAGTATTCAGGTTGTAATGCCATGCAGGAATGACGACACCTAATAAAGTGATAAGGATCAGTAGGCAATAATTAATGGTTTTATTTGCCCAATAAAGCCGGATTCGGTGGAGTCTTTTCACGGGAATCATCAATACAAGAAATAAAACGCTTAGTGTAGCAGAATTTAATGCTAAGGGTCTGATCAAAAATAAGAAAATCGCTTAATATAACTTCATTATTGACATTAATTTTTCATTGCAATGATGGTTTAGGTTATGATATTTAACTGATGAAATTACAGGGCCGTCAATATGCAGCTAGGTGCAAGCAAAACTGCACAGTTTTTTATTGCTAATGAATACCATCAAATTAGCCTAGAAAACGAACGTCTGGTATTAACCTCATTACAGAGTGAAGAACGTATTCCTTTCACGGTATGGAATGGACAAGTCAAAGTTCGTCGAGGTTTGTTATGGGCAGAACTGCAATTTTTTGCTCATCCAGAACAAGCAATTCAACGATCATGGTTGGTTCAAGGGTTACCTTGGCCTCAGGCGCGTCAGTTTGCTCATCAGCTTGTTACGGCTTATCAGGCTTGGTTTAATCGCCAATGTGTTGCGTTATCGAGCCACTTACCCGTCTGGCAACAGAGGTTACATGAACGAGTCGATTCAGCAACTTTTTTATCCCACTCTCACATTGAACAATGGGTCAATCAAGTCTTTGCCGACCTTTCTGACATGGGAATGAGTTTAGCGGAAGCTTGCCATCATTTGCCCGAAGCAATGGCTCCGCTAACCCCTTGGCTATTAGAAACCAACCAAGTGCTACTTGCTCGTAATCAGCAGTGGTTAGAAGCTGAACGACACCGTTGGCACGTATTATTTGACCAATTAGAGTCTTCCCCATTGAATACTTCTCAGCAACAAGCGGTGTTGCTGAATGATGATCATAACTTAGTGTTAGCAGGCGCGGGGTCTGGTAAAACAAGTGTTCTGACGGCTCGGACGGCTTATTTACTACAGAGTCAGCTTGCTCAAGCCGAAGAGATGCTGCTGATCGCTTTTGGTAAAGATGCAGCGAATGAGATGGCACAGCGGGTAAAAAATACATTAGGATCAGTAGCTGATCATCTACGCGTGAATACTTTTCATCAGTTGGGATTATTTATTATCAACCAAGTTGAAACGCATGAGGTGACGATTTCTCCACTGGCTCTAAATGAGAAACTAAAAAAAGCATGGTGTGTCGATTGGCTGAAGCGTCACTGGATGACACCGACTCATTTTAAACGGTGGCAAAAACATTTAGCCCAATGGCCCATCGCTTATCTTGCTGGTGACGATGAGCTAGGAAGCCATGTTGAAGACCCTAAATTGATCGCTTGGTTAGAGAGGCAGCTTGATCTCCTTGCACAGTTAGCTCTTAGCAAAAAAGCCATTCAACAGCAATTGGTTGATCACCCTGACTATGCTCGTCTAAATAGTGAGTTAGCATTATGTTGGCCCTGTTTTCAAGCGTGGCAACAGACACTAAAAGACAGCAACCAAATCGATTTTAATATCATGATCAGCCGAGCTGCTGAATATGTGCGTAAAGGTAAATTTTCTGTACCTTGGAAATATATCATGGTGGATGAATATCAAGATATTTCGCCGCAACGGCTCGAGTTGATCCAAGCTTTGTGTGAACAAGAACCAATTCGCCCGAACTTATTTGCTGTGGGCGATGATTGGCAATCTATTTATCAATTTGCAGGATCCGATGTTAATTTAACGACGGAATTTTCGGCCCGTTTTCCACATTCAACGATTCATCATCTAGACACAACCTATCGGTTTAATGATCAGATCGGTGCTGTGGCCAATCGATTTGTGCAAAAAAATCCCCACCAATTACCGAAAACGCTCAATAGTTTTAAAAAACAAAAACAACCAGCGGTGTATCTTAGCGAGAGTGCTCAGGTTGAGAAAGTATTGGATCAGCTCAATCGAAAAACCAAAACACCCAAACGTGTTTTATTACTCGGTCGTAACCATTATCATCGACCAGAGCACTTATCAGATTGGCAGCAGCGCTATTTATCGCTGCAATTGGAGTTTATGACTTGTCATGCCAGTAAAGGAAAAGAAGCGGATTATGTCATTATACTGGCAGTGAATGAAGGTCAATTCCCTGCACGAGTGAAAAGCCTTCATCTCGATAGCGCGCTTAACCAGCCAGAAAAGGCCTACCCTTATGCAGAGGAACGACGCTTATTTTATGTTGCAATGACCAGAGCAAAAGAAAAAGTTTGGGTAACCTACAGTGGTAATGGTTCTTGCTTTGTTCAAGAGTTATTAGCCGATGATGACTATCCGGTGATCAAATATAAGTAACCTTATGATGTATAAAGGAAGGAACCGATGAGCAAAGCGTTAATTTTAGTTGATGTGCAAAATGATTTTTCGCCCGATGGTGCATTACCTGTTCCTGATGGTGGCGCGATTGTGCCTGTGATTAATCTTTTGATGCCCCATTTTGACCATGTGATTGCCACCAAAGATTGGCACCCAGAAGGGCACGCCAGTTTTGCCTCAACGCAGGGAAAACAACCGGGAGAGCAGATGATACTGGCTGGCATTGAGCAGATCCTTTGGCCGGATCATTGCGTGCAAGAAACTCACGGGGCTGAGTTTATAGCTGGGCTCAATCTCGATGCGATTGAACGGGTGATATATAAAGGGACTCACCCTGAGATCGATAGCTATAGTGGTTTTTTTGATAACCAGCGTTATCAAGCGACAGGTCTGGCGGATTACCTACATAAAATAGCAGTAACAGAGCTTTATATTGTCGGACTAGCAACCGATTACTGTGTTAAGTATACGGTTTTGGATGCGATTTCATTAGGCTTTAAAACATGGGTTATCCAAGATGCTTGCCGAGGGGTTAATCTCCATGACGGTGATATTGAAGCGGCTTGGAGCACCATGCAAGCGGCCGGTTGTCAGTTGACGGTATCATCCTCTTTTTTACAAAAAGGGTATTAGACAACCACAAAAAGAAGCGTTTTTTTGAAAAATGAAATGCTTCTTTTCCTACTTAAATTGGTATGAGCGGGATTAGAGCTTTATTGTCAACTTAACTTGTTTTTGGACAGAAGTTTGTTGGAATTTCTACTTAATTTAGCAAAGCACGGATTACTACAAGTATGAAAAACTCCTGTTTCCTGACCAAATTCACGATTCCACTACAAATCTATCCTCACTGATAGATTGAAGAAGAGACGAAAGAAGGTAAATGTCATCATATTCACATTATTTAATATAACTTATAGCACTTAAGTTGCACACCAAAGCAACTTGATATAGTCTTTTCAATACGTTGTGGTGTGGGATATCCTCGTCACATATTGAGCTTATTTAGCTCGTGGGAAAACGAAAGTTTTCTGTCTTTTTGACCCATACATGCCTAGCAGTGACCATGATGAGCACCGTTCAGAACATGTGGGAATTCGAACCTTGGGACGAAATCAAGGTTCGTCGAGACGGGGGCATGTGCTGATCAATCCCTTCTCTGTAATTGGACGAAACCAAGCTTTTTACTTCGTACTGGCGAGGGGGCTTGGGGATTACGGAGGACATGAAATGTCAAATAACACGCAACGCGATCAGCAAGTAAGCATTACAAAACCATCAAAGCATGAGAAACGCCAAAAGCAATTCAAACGCTTCCTTAAAGCTCTTAGTTGGCTATACCGTCTTTGGTATTGGTTCAATTTTCTTCTAGGTCTGTTAGATGGTGGTGATAGCTAATGTTTGCTCCCCCTAGTTTCGAAATATGAGGCTATTTATATGATTCATAGAGCATTACGTTTGATTCGTCAGTATCATAATCTTTCTGTAACCAAGCTAGCTGAAGAACTCAGCATTCCTAAGCAATATTTAGATGGAATAGAATCAGGTGTAAAACCTGTAGGCAATGATATTCTCGAAAAATATTCAAACAGATTCGATATTCCTATTTCTTCTCTAGTTATGTTCTCAGCACAAATTACTAATGAGAGAAAACTGGCGAAGAAGCTTAGAAGTTCTTTGGCAGGAAAAATCCTTGATGTAGCAGAATGGGCGATGAATAAAAATGAAAAAATCGAAGCTTAAAATCAAGACCAATGGCAAAGAATACTCGCTGAAAGATTCCCCTTTCTACAATATAAAAACCAAGAAAAGACTATCAATTCTAATTGGTTGTACTCTTAACGAACTTAAAGCTTTTTCTATAGACAAAGGCAACTATCACGAGTTTCAAGAAAAAAGTACTGGTGGTAAAAGTCGGAAGATACAACAACCAGTTAGCGGCTTAGATAGAATTCATACTCGAATAGCTAGTCTTTTATGCAGGATAGAAACACCAGGCTATCTACATTCAGGGAAAAAGAATCACTCAAATGTATCTAATGCAAAAACTCATGTAGAAAAACACCTCGATAATGTTCCGACTATGACTACAGATATTAAGTCATTTTTCCCATCGACTACCAGAAAGATGATTTTTTCTTTCTTCTATTCTGTAATGAAGTGCAGTGCAGACGTTGCTGATGTCCTAGCGGATATTTGTACAATTCACAAGTTTTTACCTACAGGCAGTCGAATTAGTATGCCTCTTGCGTTTTGGGCAAATTCAAGAATGTTTGAAGAGCTAGAAGCTTTATCTATAAAGCACGATATTGTTATGACCGTTTACGTTGATGACCTTACTTTTTCAGGTAATAACGTAAATAAGCTTTTCAAATCAACAGTAAAGAGAGTTATAGAACGTCATCACCATACAATGCATCCAGACAAGACTAAGATATATAAGAAAGAAGAGCCTAAGTTAGTTACAGGAGTTGTTGTACATAATGGTGAAATCAAAGTTCGCAATGAGCAACACAAGCAACTAGTCACTGACATGGCTTGTTGGAGTAGTATTAAAGCAATACCAGAAGCTATCAGGATGCCTTATACAAACAGGCTGATAGGGCGATTACACTCGATGGGGGTAATCGAGTCTATTTTTAAAGATAAAGCTACTAATATCAGAAACCAAACTGCAAAATAAACTGCAATCCAAGGTTTGGTAAGGCCTGAGATATGTAGACACAGGTATTACGAAAAATAAGTCAAATGAGGCTTTGGTGATATCTGCGTTAAATCGGTCGAAACACGGAATGGGGCACTTTCAATTTAGCAATGGCAACGTTTGGTTATATCGCTGCCATTTTAATATGAGGCTTGTCTGCCCTCTTATATCCACGCCGCTAAAATACCTTTGGGGAGGGGAGATTAAGTGCGGTCGGTAAGATAAGCATGATAGTCAGGAATTTCGATATCAACATCTTGTTCCATTAAAACGGAATTGAATAAGAACTTTGCGGTGGCACGGTTGGTGGCAACCGGAATATTCCAGACGCTGGCAATACGAAGTAGTGCTTTAACATCAGGATCATGGGGAACGGAGTTCAACGGATCCCAGAAGAAGATCAAGACATCAATCAGCCCTTCGGCAATTTTTGCTCCCAGTTGTTGATCCCCTCCCATTGGGCCGCTGATCATACTGGTGATGGGAAGCCCTGTTTCTTTGGTTAGCATATGGCCTGTTGTGCCTGTTGCATATAATTGATGATGTTGTAATTTTTCTTTATTTTCTATCACCCAACGTAGCAGCTCACCTTTATAGTTATCGTGAGCAACTAAAGCGACGTGTTTTTGGGCCGCCATGGTGCGTGTAATTTTCTTCATAACAATCGTTCCTAATATTTAGTTACTTTTCTTTCATAACGAAAAGTATACGCTTATTCAATCACTTTGAGTGGAAACTCTAACTGAGATCTAAAACGAGTAAATTAAATGATATTAAGAGAAGGGCTGTTTAGGGCGAGATATAGAGCAGCGCTTTCGCGCCGCTCGGAAGAAAATTTAGACCAATGCTTGAGAAAGAATCTCTCGTGATTGCTGTAATTGAATGGCTTGATGCTCGCCAAGGGCAACCATGCCGTGAGCTTGCAACTGATTAATGACCATCTCCACGGCTTGTTCACGGGTTACATTCGGTGCAGAGAATTGAGTGTCGACGCCTAACTGATGATAAAACGCTTCGATGGCATCAATGGTACGAAGGGCGAGATCTTCTCCGGGAGTGAGGCTAAAAACATGTTGCCCCATTTGCTCTAATTTGGCTTTTTTTACCGCTAATTGGTTACGTAATAAAGAAGGCTGAATAATGGCAAGTGAGCGAGCGTGATCAACATGCCATAACGCCGTTAATTCATGGCCTATCATATGGGTTGCCCAATCTTGTGGTACGCCACTACCAATTAAGCCGTTCAATGCTTGGTTTGCTGTCCACATTAAATTGGCGCGCCATGCGTCATCATCGCGCTTAGAAAAGTCGCGACCCAGTATTAATAAATTTTTTAGTAACACCTCGGCATAGCCCTCTTGAACCATGGCTTGAGTTGGCATCGTCAGATATTGTTCGCAAGTGTGAACCCAAGCATCCACTAAGCCATTAATCAGTTGCCGCTCGGGGAGTGTTTTCATCACATCCGGATCCATGACGGCAAATTGAGGTTGCACATGTGGCGATAAAAATGCCAGCTTGTCCGCGGTTTCTGCTTTGGTAATCACTGCGCCAGAGTTGGACTCTGAGCCTGTGGCTGGCAGCGTTAAAATTGCGCCGATTGGCGTTGCATCGATGACCGTATGTTTACCCAGCATAATATCCCAGCCATCACCGTCATATTTAGCGGCGGCGGCAACATATTTTGCACCATCAATGACCGAACCACCACCAACCGCAAGGATAAAGTCGATATCTTGTTGTTTAGCGAGAGTAATCGCTTTATCCAAAGTTTCTTTTGTTGGATTTGCTTCCACGCCAGAAAATTCTAACCAAGTATGATGTTTCAGTGCATCGACGACTTGATCATACACACCGTTACGTTTAATCGACCCGCCACCATAAATGACCAGTACTTTTTTATCTTGTGCAATGGCATGTTCTATTGCTGCAATCTGTTGCTGACCAAAATAAATTCGAGTCGGATTAACATAAGTAAATTTCATTCCTTTTACCTCTTATTGTTAGGATAACCACCCAGAGAGCGACCGTTAATTCGGATTGTAATGATGGTGGGGATGTGATTGTTATATGCATAATAGTCGAGTAATGGTCGTACTTATAGCGCAATTCCTGTAAATTTATTGCCTATTCCTACAATATCCTCAATAGGAGGTGGAGAATGACGCAAGATGTTGATATGGACGATCTTGCATCGTTAATGCAACGATATGTGGAAAAATACCAACTTGAACAACTTGAGGGATGCATTGAAACTGCGATACCGGGGGTATGGTTTTACCGAAGTCGTCAAGGTAATGAACGACAGCCTTTTATTTATCAATCCGGCATTATTATTCTCGGGCAAGGTTATAAGCAGGTTCACTTGGGAGCGACTTCAGTGGAGTATGGCCCAAACGATTATTTGGTGGTAGGGGTTCCAATGCCTTTGGAATGTGAGGCGATAGCAAAAAACAATCAGCCACTATTAGGGCTAACGATAGATATTGATCATTCCTTGTTGCTCAAACAGGTGGCCGCGCTTGAGCAGTATGGCTTTGAGCCTAATGCCAACTCAAGAGATAACGCATGCGGTCTCCAATGCGTAAAAATGAATGACGCGATGCTGGCCAGTAGTAAAAGGCTGATTGCTGCTTTATTAAACGGTTTAGAAGCTCAACTATTAGGCGCTTCTTTGTTAGAAGAGATGGTCTTTCGTGCTCTAACCAGTTCGGAGGGGCATGTGCTTTTTGAGTTGGCTCACCAAGAAGGACATTATGCACGCATTGCCAAAGCATTAAGCCGCGTGCATCGAGATTACGCTACTCGTCTGACGGTACATACTTTAGCGGAAGAGGCGAGCATGAGTGTTTCTGCTTTCCATCAAGCTTTTCGTGATGTTACCTTAGCCTCTCCTTTGCAATATCTTAAAAAAGTTCGTCTGAATAAGGCAAAGGAGCTGATTCAAGTGGAGGGAAAAAGAGTCAGTGATGCCGCTCGGCTGGTTGGATACACCAGTCCGTCACAGTTTAGCCGTGAGTATAAACGTCATTTTAATCAAACACCGCGAGGCACGTTACCTCATGTGTGATTCTGATCGTTCATCAGGATGTCTGATCGTTCGTCAGGATGAATGGTACAGCGCGTGCTGAACTGTTGAGGCAAAAGAGGAAAGAGAAAGCAAGACATTTACTCTTTTTGTTTTCTTACTCTTATTTGATAATGGCTTTCCCCCTATAGGCATTGTTTATACTCTTCCTACTTGAAGTTGCAGGGGGGTTGGCTACGTTCGTTTACCCCAATCCCATAGCCTGTCTATGCGCAAGGGGTATGAGAGCCATCCGTGGCTCTCACCAAAGGCCAGCCTACGGTTGTTCAAATTTGTTCCAGACAAATTTGTCACTGACTTGCCGACCTGCAACGTCAAGTTATTTGGGTATATATGCTTATATTTATTGCTCGTTTTTATAACGGGCATTTTTTTGCTGACTTTATCATCAATAAGTTAGTGTTTGCTGCCAAATTAACCTGTGATCATTGTTGATTCGTGGCTGTAGTTTGCGAGTGATTCTTAAGTTTTACACATTATCAGATGCCAAATTGTGGCGCTGTTCTACAGTGGTATTACACAAAATTTAACACTGTCAGAGTAAGGACTGATGGTTTTAATAACGTGGAAACAACAACTTAAGGAAAATATTATGCGCTTAAAGCAAGCAACCGTGCCTAAGAGTGTATTGACGCTTAGCACGCTCACCGCATCGTGTTTAATGGCGTTTAACAGCTATGCCGCCATGGATTGCGAAAATTTAAACCCTTGGCAGTCTGGCACGGTGTATCACGGTGGTGACCAAGTTCAGTACCAAGGTATCGTTTATCAAGCCAATTATTGGACGCAAAATAACAGTCCAGACCAATTTTCGGGTGATCATGCTCAGTGGCGGATCCTAGATACTTGTGCAACCGGAGAGGTTAGCAATTTTGCTCCAACCGTTTCTTTGACTTCTCCTTCCGCTAGTCTATCGATTGTCGTAAACCAAGCGGTGAAACTGGCGGCCGACGCTAGCGACACTGATGGCGAGATTGCACGAGTTGATTTTCTGGTCGACGGCGTGGTTGTAGAGCGCGCGACACAAGCGCCTTATCAGGCTACATGGCTGGCTATTGGTGGCTTACATACCATTAGTGCCATTGCTTATGATAATAAAGATCTTGCTAGTGAAGCCAGCAGCGTGACGGTTGATGTTGAAGCATCATCACAACCGGGTAATCAAGCACCAAAAGTAGAGATTGCTTTATCTACCAATACGATTGAGCAAGGTGAAGTGGTGACGCTCTCTGCCGATGCAGATGATGCGGATGGACAAGTCGAGAAAGTGGAATTTTTTGTCGGCGGAAGCCTTGTTGCAAGCTTAACTGAAGCGCCTTATACGTATGATTATACCGCTGAACGTGCGGGTGCTTTAGCCGTGTTAGCGAAAGCGACCGATGATCACGGGGCGGTGAGCACTTCAGCCTCAATGACGTTGACAGTCAAGCGTGCGCCAGTCGCTAGTACTTGTCGACCGGATGGATTATATCAAACCGAAGGGGTAAACGTTCCTTATTGTACGATTTATGATGAGGAGGGGCGTGAAATCATGGCTGGAGGCCAACCAAGACGTGTGATTGGTTACTTTACCAGTTGGCGCTCTGGTGATGATCCACAAACCTCGTACTTGGTTAAAGACATTCCTTGGCAGCATCTAACCCATATTAACTACGCTTTTGTCAGTATTGGCTCTGATGGTAAAGTTAACATTGGCAATGTGAATGACCCAGAAAATCCTGCGGTAGGGAAAGAGTGGGATGGCGTTGAGGTTGATCCTGCATTAGGGTTTAAAGGCCATTTTGGTGCGTTGGCAACCTATAAAGAACGTTATGGAGTGAAGACGTTGATCTCGATCGGCGGTTGGGCTGAAACCGGCGGGCATTTTGATGACAATGGCCAGCGCGTAGCAGACGGTGGTTTTTATACCATGACAACCAATGCCGATGGCTCGATTAATCATCAAGCGATAGCAACCTTTGTTGATTCTGCCATTCAAATGATGCGTCAGTATCGTTTTGATGGACTCGACATTGATTATGAATATCCCACATCGATGGCCGGAGCGGGCAATCCAGATGATAAAGATTTTGCGGAGTCTCGTCGCCCTCATTTAATGCGATCCTATCATGAACTGATGCGTGTATTACGTGAGCGGTTAGATGTCGCTAGTGAACAAGATGGGGTTCATTATATGTTAACCATTGCTGCCCCTTCGTCAGCTTATCTATTGCGCGGCATGGAAACCATGGAAGTCACCAAGTATCTCGATTACGTCAATATCATGAGTTATGACTTGCACGGAGCATGGAATGATCATGTCGGTCATAACGCTGCACTTTATGATACAGGCAAGGACTCAGAGCTAGCGCAATGGGGCGTTTATACCACCTCTCAATATGGCGGCATTGGTTATCTCAATACCGACTGGGCTTTCCACTACTTCCGCGGTTCCATGCCCGCAGGCCGGATTAATATTGGTGTGCCTTATTATACCCGTGGCTGGCAAGGAGTAACGGGCGGTGAAAATGGGCTTTGGGGACGGGCGGCATTGCCAAATCAAAGCGAATGCCCAGCCGGAACTGGGGAAGGTGAAAAAAATAATTGCGGATATGGTGCCACCGGTTTAGAGAACATGTGGCATGACTTAGACGTAAATGGCAATGAAATGGGAGCCGGTTCTAACCCCATGTGGCATGCGAAAAACCTTGAAAAAGGTATTTGGGGTTCGTACCTAGCCGCTTATGGGCTTAATCCAGACAATGCACCTTGGGTTGGTCAATATCAACGCCATTTTGATAGCGTAGCTGTTGCGCCTTGGCTATGGAACGCTGACAAACGTGTATTCCTATCCACAGAAGATCAGCAGTCAATTGATATTAAAGCGGATTATGTCATCGATAAAGAGATCGGCGGCATTATGTTCTGGGAACTAGCCGGTGACTATAACTGCTATATTCTTGATGAAAATGGTCAACGTACCGAAGTGGATCTGTCAGAGCGAGCTTGTGCCAGTGGTCATGGTGAATATCATATGGGGAATACCATGACTAAAGCCATGTTCGATAAATTTAAGTCGGCCTCACCTTACGGCAATAAATTAGCGACTGGAGCCACACCGTTAGAAGCGGTTGATATTGGTGTTTCGATTGATGGCTTTAAAGTGGGCGATCAAAACTATCCTATCAATCCGACATTAACGTTTACTAACCAGACGGGGGTTGATCTTCCGGGGGGCACTGAGTTCCAGTTCGATATTCCAGTTTCAGCGCCTGACAATGCGAAAGATCAATCGGGTGGCGGACTGTCTGTCATCGCATCTGGTCATACTCGTGCTGATAATATTGGTGGGCTTGATGGCACGATGCACCGAGTCGCGTTCTCATTACCGACATGGAAAGCGTTACCCGCCGGAGCAAGCTATGAATTGGATATGGTTTATTATTTACCGATTTCTGGGCCGGCTAATTATACCGTGCGTATTAATGGGGTAGAGTATGCTTTTAAATCAGAACAGCCAGATCTTCCTCTTGCCGATCTTTCGTCCGGAACTGGGGAAGATAACCCAGCTGATGGTGGCGAGACTCAGCCCGGTACGGTTATTCAATGGCAGCCGGGAGTGAGCCAAGTCGCTAATGGCACGACGGTACTGTATAACAATAAATGTTTCATTGCTCAAAATAACCCGGGAGTATGGGAATCACCCACTCAAAGCAACTGGTTTTGGACTGAAGTGACTTGTCCGTAAACCGCTAAGCGAGGCAATCTTACTAAAAAGACCGCTTTTATGCGGTCTTTTGGTCATGAACATTGCTCAAAACTGATAATTTTCTGGAACGATAACAATGCCTTTATCCGAAAGGGTAAAACGTTGTTTATCCTCGTTAGGGTTGACGCCAATGTGCGTATGTGGCGGGATTTTAACTTGTTTATCAATAATACAACGTACTAATTGGCATCCTGCTCCAACTTCTACACCATCAAATAAAATGCTGTCCATTACCGTTGCGCCATCATTAATCCGTACACCAGAGGAAATAATCGAACGTTGTACAGAACCGCCAGAATTAATTACTCCGCTGGCGATCATGGAATTAATAAAAATGCCTTCATTTCCTGTTGCCGAAGATACCGTTCTGGCTGGCGGTAATTGAGGTTCATAAGTACGAATAGCCCAGTTTTTTTGATAAAGATTCATTGGCGGTACAGGATCGAGCAAATCCATATTTGCTTGGTAAAATGAATCTAACGTGCCGACATCGCGCCAGTAACAGTCTTTTGCTACTCGGCCTTTTTCATTGCCAAAAGAATAAGCAAACACCCGTTCGGTTGGTATGAGCTTAGGGATAATATCATGCCCAAAGTCGTGACTTGATGAATCTAAAGCGGCATCGTCAATGAGAGCTTGCTGGAGTGTTGCCATATTAAAAATATAGACTCCCATGGATACTAAGCTGTGATCAGGATCATCCGGCAGGCTGGCCGGTTGTATTGGTTTTTCTACAAAGTTGTGAACTCGATGGTGATGATCTATCGCGAGCACCCCAAAAGCGTGCGCCTCGGGTTGGCTAACTTTCATTGAGGCAATTGTTAAAATTGCTTTATTTTCAATATGTTCCTCAAGCATTGCCGCATAATCCATTCGATAGATGTGGTCGCCAGAAAGAACAACAACGTATTTCGCATCACTGCGAGAAAGTAACCACATATTGTGATAAAGCGCATCGGCGGTTCCTTCATACCATTTTCCACCTTTGCGCATTTGAGGTGGAACTGCAGTGACATATTCGCCTAGCTCAGGATTAAAAATTGACCATCCATCACGCAGGTGTTTTTGCAGTGAATGAGATTTGTACTGGGTGAGAACCAAAATCCGCCGTAGCCCTGAATGCAGGCAATTGGTGAGAGTAAAGTCAATGATGCGATATTTGCCACCGAAAGGAACGGCGGGTTTTGTTCGATTATCGGTCAGAGGTGATAAGCGTGAGCCGACACCTCCGGCTAGTACAATGGCTAACGTTTCTTGCATCTTATCTCTCCCTGTTTTTGTGCAATCGCTGGTTTAACTGTACAAGTTTTGCGCCAAGTTATCGGCGCAGAATGTGTTTTTCGATCTTATTATATTTGATATTAGCCAGTTATAAGAAAAATAGAGGCCAGCTTGAGCAAAAATGATGGGTAGCACAAAAGTGTTGGCATCCAAGTAAGGTGCAATGAGAGTGGCATTTGCACAGCATAAGTGCAAAAGTTAAAAGAGCGTGTAAGTGAGTTTATATTTAGATGACGAATAACAATTTACATTGTAAATTCTAGTTATGATATAGGGTTAGCTTCAAAATTATCGGCTTAATAAGATAAGTTCTCAAGCCCAATGGTTACCGTCAAATGAGCTGGTATTGTCGTAGACGGCCAGTGAATGAGTGCCGATCAACGTAGATTGGCTATGTTATGGGGCCCCATGCTTAACCTGGCTGTCGTTTCAACTATAGTTAAAGTTCATCAGTGAAAGTTCCTCAGTTAAAGTTCATCGGATCAAGGTCGTTATAAAAAGAGGAGCTATACCTAAACGACTTGGTGTTGTCGGTAGGCGGCAAGTCAGAAGGGGGTAGGCTGCCGATGGAGCACTATAACGGTAACGGATTGTTTACTCAGATAGGGAGCGGGCCATCATGAAAAAAACACTCATGCTCTTCATTCTAATGTTGGGGCTAGCAGGCGCTGGTGCAGGTTATTACCTGTTTTATTATAAACCTCAGCATGAGCTGGCCCAGAAGGAAAATTTGCCGAAAGATGACCCGATGCTGTTAGAGGAAACCAAGGTTCAGAGTGACGATCTGAACGTACCTATTTTACCTGAAGTGATGGATTATTATGTCGACGCAACAACGATAGGGGTTCGTGAGTCGCCGGAAATAAATGCATTTGTTCATCGTTTATTGTATCGCGGTGAAAAAGTTTATCTTTATGAAAAGAAATCGGGTTGGGGGCGGATTTCTCCCTATTTTGTTTATCAAGATGGCGGGCCAGAGGTCGCCGAATGGATCCCTTTACAAGGGTTGAGTGAGCAAGCACCGAGTATTACCGCTGAAGAACGGTATAACACCGTACTAAGCTATATTGCTGATTCCGATGATTTAGATTTATTTGAAGAAATATTTATTGAAAAAACAGAGCAACTGTTAACCGATGGTTCGTGTTCTCCAGTCGATTTTAAAGAGTTAGGCGGGTGGATTCGATCGGTACGTTATCAAGATAGAGATGTTTATTTTGTCTATTGCGGTGGTTTAAATCAATCGAATAAAATTTATTTGAATGTACAAAGTGGGGATATTTTTTATCAGTAAACCCGTAACGGGTGTTATGATTGATTTACAGTGACTTAAACGAAAATAGTAGTGATTTTATCTTGAGTGCAAAGATTTTACTTGAGTACTTGCACACCCGGCCCTAAACTGAGCCAGTCTGTTTTTGTGGTGTTGTTATGGTTAGTCGTTTGACGGGTCTGTTTTGGTTGGTGTTAATAAGTGCGCTGCTGCCTATGCAGAGCCTTTCTGCTGCATCCAATACACCACTTGGTCAACCGATAAGCAGTGAAATAGAGCAGTCTGCATCTGTTTTATTTAATCCATTGCAGCTTGATTCTAAAACAGAAAAGTCTTTATCGGAGGGGATTTCTTCTCCTATCACTGAAATACCTCAACTGACGCAGCAGCATGGTATTATCTATTCTTCACGTTGGAGTGTGGGTGAAACGCTCTGGCAAGACGATGAAGACAGCGATATTGATGGCTCTGGATTAAATGTCGTTCCTTGCCTGAATGGTTCATGTCGATTAATCTCGGCTGCATTATTGGCTACACCCTATCAACATTTTCATACCTCCTATCGTCTTTCCGGTTGGAAAGAAACTAATGCCATGTATGTGGCGCTTAACAGCCAATTTTTTACTGTCTAATTTCTCTATCAGTGACCTTGTCACTTCTTATTTATTTTAACTCGACGTTCAGCTCGAGGAGAGAGTTATGCAGAAAAAAAGTAGTAAAGCATCCGCTCGTCTAATCAATCATTATTCGATGTGGAAATACCTGATTCTGGTGGTGACGGTTGCTATCTTGATCTTAAGTGCCATCCCGACTTGGTATGGTGAACAACCATCGATTCAGATTCAATATTCATCCGCTAACCAGCAACTAAATAATATAGTTAACCTTAACCGGATACTTAAAGAAAAAGGGCTTCAGGCACAAGAGATCCGTCAACAAGAGAATACATTGACTTTGGTTTTTAGTAACGAGACCGAACAAGCGCAAGCTCGCCAAGTTTTGGATCCCATGATTAAAGAAGGAGAAAGTATTACTTTTTCTTATGTCTCAATGGCACCGAGATGGCTGAGCGAGTTAGGATTTCATCCAATTAAATTAGGGTTAGATCTACGTGGTGGAGTGCAATTCCTCCTGAATGTTGATGTGGATAAGGCTTTTCAAGAGCAGCGTGATGCGCTAACCGATGAATTACGCGATATGCTGCGTAATGAATCGATTCGAGGGGCTAGTATTCAGCCTGTTGGAAATGATGGATTTATGGTGTCAGTCAATTCCAATGCCTCACTGAGTAAAATCCAAAAGTTTGTTAAAGAAAACTATGCGGGATGGGAAGTCAAGGTTGCGTCAAATCGAGTGACGGTTCAGCCGAGCCAACAAAATAAACTGGACTTTCAATCCGCGACTTTACAACAAAATTTAAAGATCATGCGTGATCGTATTGAAGAACTGGGGATTACAGAAGCACTTGTTCAGCGTCAAG
This sequence comes from Vibrio sp. 1-1(7), assembly GCF_013048485.1. Classification (NCBI taxonomy): domain Bacteria; kingdom Pseudomonadati; phylum Pseudomonadota; class Gammaproteobacteria; order Vibrionales; family Vibrionaceae; genus Vibrio; species Vibrio sp. 1-1(7). Next base: position 469,107 of record NZ_VHSP01000002.1, read on the forward strand.
GTGAGCATAGCATTCGTATCGAACTCCCTGGCGTACAAGATCCGTCCCAAGCAAAAAATGTGATTGGCGCTACCGCAAGTCTCGCGTTTTATGAAGTAAAAACGATCGCTTCCCGAGAAGATATCATCTTAAATGATAACGCCGGACACGCTGTTATTTTAAATAAACGTCCCGTCTTAACCGGCGATCATATTATTAATGCCCGTGCAGGGATGGATAAAATGGGCTTTTCGGAAGTCAATATTTCGCTCGATCACACGGGTGGAAAAGTGATGAGTGATTTTTCCGCAAAACATATTGGTAAACCAATGGCGACGGTGTATCGAGAATATAAAACCAATGCGCGCGGGGAAACCGAACGTAGTGAACGAGTGATCAGCGTGGCGACGATTCAATCCCAGCTAGGCAGCCAATTTAGAATTACGGGAGCGGGCTCTAATCAAGAAGCTCAACAACTTGCGCTTTTACTTCGTGCGGGTTCATTAACCGCGCCCGTGACTATTGTGGAAGAAAGGACGATCGGTGCATCACTCGGAGCGGAAAATATTGCAAATGGTTTTGCTGCATTAGGCCTCGGTATGGCGATGACGCTGACGTTTATGGCATTGTGGTATCGTCGCCTAGGTTGGATTGCCAACGCCGCATTGATTACCAACATGGGTTGCTTACTTGGGTTGATCGCACTGCTACCGGGAGCGGTTTTAACCTTACCTGGCATTGCAGGATTGGTGCTAACGGTCGGAATGGCGGTAGATACCAATGTCCTTATTTTTGAACGTATTCGAGATAAATTAACTGAAGGGAGAAGTTTCGCCCAAGCGATCGATAGCGGATTTAGTAGTGCATTGAGTACCATTTTAGATGCCAATATTACGACCATGATTACAGCGGTCGTATTGTACTGTATTGGTAATGGGCCGATTCAAGGATTCGCACTCACACTTGGATTAGGGTTGCTTACGAGCATGTTTACTGGGGTCTTTGCATCAAGGGCACTAATTAATTTAGTTTGGGGGCGAGATACTCGCCGAGATGTGAGGGTTTAATCATGCTGAACTATTTAAAAACACATATTCGCCGAATTCGATATATCACCAGTTTTGTTTCCATCGCTCTGACACTGCTGGCTTTAAGCGCATTTCTAATCAAAGGCTTAAATCTTGGTCTCGACTTTACTGGCGGAATGGTCACCGAAGTCAAGATCGAAAAAACACTCACTCATGAGCAATTGCTTAAGATCGTTAAGCCCGTGTTGGGTGATTCAACCCTGATCACTCCGTCAGGAGAAGAAGGACGCTGGGTGATTCGCTATCCACTTATAGAGGTATCTCAGACCACTCCAGATATACAGGCGCTGCTCAAAACGGTCTCCTCTTCAGTACAAGTGATTAGTAACAGTATGGTTGGCTCACAAGTGGGGGATGACCTCGTTGATCAAGGGGCATTAGCATTATTGATTTGTTGTTTAGCGATTTTAGGCTATCTGTCCTTCCGTTTTGAATGGCGATTAGCGAGCGGTGCGTTATTTGCCCTAGCCCATGATGTTGTACTAGTGCTCGGATTTTTTGCCATCACACAAATGGAATTTAATCTAACGGTATTTGCCGCAATACTGGCCATTTTAGGCTATTCATTGAATGATTCGATTATTATTGCTGATCGGATCCGCGAACTCTTGATAGCCAAACAAACAAGCCCAACAGCCATGATTAACGATCAAGCTGTTATTGCGACTTTCTCACGCACAATGGTCACCTCAGGGACGACACTGTTGACCGTGGCAGCGTTATGGATGATGGGAGGGGAACCTTTGGAAGGGTTTGCCATTGCGATGTTTATTGGCATTATTTCTGGGACATGGTCATCGATTTCGATTGGTACGGTCTTGCCAGAGTGGCTGCATTTAGAGCCAAAGCATTATTTGCCCGTTGAAGTGGATATGGCACCGTAACACGCAAGTCACTGATGTAAGCATATTCAAACAGCAGGGAGTTGTAGAGGGAGCAAGTCAGCCATGCCGAGAATCCATAGCTTGTCTATGCTCATGGCGATTCACTCACTTGCTGCCTACCTGCAACGCCAAGTTGTTTGGGTATATATTAATGCATGGATGGAGTGACAAATGATGGATATGCACCTCAATGTCATCAAGTTGTCACCTGAGCGATTCACCATAAAAATCTGATTAGCTGTTAGCAATTTTGGATACAGAAAGTTGTATAGATGGTACTTTTTGTATTACAACTATAGTAAGTGAAATCATTTAAGTGCCCAAATTTATGGATTTTTTTGCCGATACTAAGCCAGCTCTTCCCGAGGATAATCCCGAAAACGGTACCACGTTCAAATATGCTTTGAAGCCTTGGAAAGTGCTGTTAGTCGATGATGATGAACAAGTTCATTTGGTCACCAAAATGGCCTTAAGGGGATTTACATTTCAACATCGAAAGTTGGAATTACTGTCGGCAATGTCTGGCCTAGAAGCAAAAAAAATACTCGATGACCATACTGATATTGCTTTAGCGTTGATTGACGTGGTGATGGAAACCGAGCATGCGGGCCTAGAGTTAGTTGAGTATATTCGTAACTCTCATCATAATCATAATATCCGCTTAGTACTTCGGACCGGCCAAGCTGGGCAAGCTCCGGAAGATAAAGTCATTCAACAATATGATATTGATGATTATAAAGAAAAAACCGAATTGACGACTCAAAAATTACGTACCTTAATGTATTCTATGTTACGTGCTTATCGTGATTTATGCCTGATTGAGGAGCAAAAACAAGGGCTAAAAAGGGTCATCGAAGCATCCGCCAATGTTCAGAATACTACCACCTTAAAAAACTATGCCGAGGCGGTTCTGCATCAATTGACTTCCTTGTTGCATTTACCGGCATCCGGTTTTTATTGTGTTGTAAAACCTTCTTACGATAGCAATAGCGCTTCATCTTTAACTCTTGCCGCTATTGGTGGTTTTGTCGATTTACATACAGAGTGTAATTTTAATCACTTACCTAAACTTGTCGCTGAGCGATGCCAAGATGTATTAAAGGAAAAAAAATCGCAAACGTATCCTGATGCAACGCTACTGTATATGCTAGATAGCCGAGGCTACGAGAATTTACTTTATATTAATCTTATTGAACCCTTAGATGAGGCCTCAAAAAACTTACTTGATATTTATATGCAAAATATCGCTTTGACTTTTAATAATTTAAATTTGCAGCTTGATATCAGAGAAACCTCCCGTGAATTAGTGCATAATTTAGCCAATGCGGTTGAGGCTCGAAGCAAAGAAACCGGAGCACATGTACAGCGGGTTTCCTTATTTTGTGAAAAGCTCGCTTTATTGTATGGATTACCTGAAGAAGAAGCTTATATGATTCAACATGCTTCACCATTGCATGATATTGGTAAAGTTGCAATTCCTGATGCTATTTTACATAAACCCGCTAAGCTCGATGCTGATGAATGGGAAATAATGAAAAAACATGTGGACTATGGCGTGCAAATCCTCAGTAAATCGACCCGGCCACTGATTATTAAAGCGAAAGAAATTGCAGGAACGCATCATGAGAAATGGGATGGAAGTGGTTATCCAAATGGCTTGCAAGGTCAAGGCATTCCTATTAGTGGACGTATTACTGCGTTAGCGGATGTTTTTGATGCGTTAGGATCGAAGCGTAGTTATAAAGAGCCTTGGTCTGAAGACGATATTAAAACTGAAATAGTGAAACAAAAAGGGCTACATTTTGAGCCGTTACTCGTTGATCTATTAATCGAGCATTGGTCTGAGTTTGTTGCAATCAGAGATAAATATCCTGATTGAATCATCAATCGATGCTCTTCTTACTTGAAGGTGTAGCAGTGTTGGCTAGGTTCATCCACCCCAATCACATAGCCTGTCTATGCTCATGGGGATTCACTCACTTGCCGCCTACCTGCAACTCCAAGTTGTTTGGATATAAACAGAAACAATTAAGATAATAATTTTGGCAATATAATGGTGTAAGTCACTCCTTGATCGATATCCGAGTCAAATTTAAGGTCACCTTTTAACTGTTTTTTAATCAAGTTATAAACAATATTTAACCCAAGCCCTGAGCCACCTTGAGCGCGTTGTGTTGTATAGAATGGTTCGAAAATCTTTTCATGTAATTTAGGCGCTACACCGGAACCATTATCTTGATAAATAAAGATGATCTCATTATCTTCTTGATAAAATCGGATCGATATTTCTGGTGATTTTTGCATATTAAATGCATGCTTTATGCTATTCATAATTAAATTCGAAAATATTTGGCTAAGAATACCAGGGAAACCATACATTACTAGATGATGATCGCCATCAAGCTTGGGGCTAACCGGAACTTTTTTAGTTTCAGAATGCAAACTATTAATTAATGATTGTAAAACTTGGAAAATAACATATTCAGTTTTAACCTCCGAAACTTGATCAACCGCGGTTTGTTTGAAATCTTTGATTAATTTGGCTGCGCGATTAAGATTATGTTCTTGAAGTTGAGTTGCATCTTGTATTTCGTTTATCAGTATGCTGAACTGATCGGCAGTAAGGGTTTGTGTTTCAAATTGACTTTTTAAGTCATTAATCGTTTCTTGAATAATTGAGTTAGAGGTAACAGCAACACCGAGAGGTGTGTTAACTTCGTGTGCTACGCCAGCCACCAAACTACCTAATGCAGCTAACTTTTCAGTTTCAATGAGTTGAGTTTGTGCTTTTTGTAATTGTTCTAGATTATGCTTTAATTCCAAGGTGCGTTCTGTCACTTTTTTCTCTAAATTTTGATTAATTTCTTTAAGTTGATGTTGCGCCAAATAGAGATCAGTGACGTCAATCGCGGTTCCTCGATAACCTAAAAATTGATGATTGATATCATTTTTTATTACAGCTTGAAAAATAAGGATAAGAGACCCAGATATATTGTCACTGGCTAATTTTTCTTCACATAAATTAAAGGGTTTATTTTTCTTTAAGTTTTCCTCTAAATGATTAAAATTAAATTTTTTACAAATATCAAATAAAGACACAGTCTCATTACTATCCATTTGTAGTGTTTTTTTCATGCTATCAGAAGCAAAGACAAGCATACCGTCACAATCTGTTTCCCATAACCAATCTGATGAGACTTGTGTAAAGTCATTGAGACGATCTTTTTCTTTTCTTATTTTATCGTAAAGATGATATAAATTAATAGTAAGTTTATTTATTGTTGAACCGAGTTTGCTTATTTCATCTTTACTAGAGGTAATGATAGGTTTTTTGAATAATATTAATTTTTTACTAATCAGATGAGGGTCAATTTCTTTTAAATATTTAACCATTTGAGTTAATCGAACATTAATACTATAGTGAAAGATATATAAAATAACCAAACAAAGCAATCCAGTTTTGAGCAAGTTTACTGATAAAGAATGAAAGAAGTTATAATAAATATCTTGATAAACACTTTGTAAGCTAGATTCAACATAAATATCACCTACAATATTATTTTTATATAAAATAGGAAAAGATTTTTTGATTAAAGGTTCTTTACCTTTTTCTCCTGAATGGAAGGTATAATGGTCAGACGTAACTTGTAGATAATCAATATGTGATAAGTTCTCTAGTGCATTAAGCCTTAACTGAAGGGTAAAAAACTCATAATTCCAAATAAATGTTCCTATATCCTGTGTGAAATCTTGATCAAGTTCTAGTTGACGATTTTCAATATGGGCAATCTCTTGATTAATGGCTAATTTCGTTTGTATAAAAGAAAAAATCAAGGTGAAAACAAGACTAATAGCAAAAACAATAATACTGACTCTTTTGCCAAGATGGCTTATTTTTATTTTTGATATTGTATTTCTTCTATGTGCATATTTTCGCATTGTTCTCATCTTCTAGAGGAAAGCTGATCCATTAGGTGAGCGATTAAACTCGCTTGTGATCTATGTACAATTTTACGTTGCATTAAGCATAATTCAAGCTGATAAAATATCAATATAGTCTATCATTAAATGTGATGATAGATCGGTTAGGTGATTGTGTGCGTGTACTAGTAATGATTATTTTGATATTCATTGGCTTTGACCTACAAAGCAAAACGATATTGGTTGTTGATAGCTATACTGAAAGTTATCAGTGGAGCCATGATTATCGGCAGGCATTAAAAGAAAGTTTGGATAAGTCCTATCATTGGGTCTTTTTTGAAATGAATACCAAAGTATTACCCAGCCATGAACATCCAGCAATGGCGAAGAAAGCTTTCGATTATTACTTGAAAATAAAACCTGACCTTGTCGTTCTTGGCGATGATAATGCCTTGACCTACCTCGTCCCATTGCTGTATGAAGAATCCATTGATATTGTATTTTTAGGGGTTAATGATAACCCAAGAAATATTAAAGAATTAAATCAAGGCTTAGCTAGAATAACGGGAGTTTTAGAGCGTCCATTGTATATTAAAAATATTGCTAGTATTGGCCGATTTTTTATTAACCCTAAAATATTGGTGTTATTTGATGATTCTTACACATCGCAAATTACTTTAAATTATTTATATTCTAATAAATTTTTTGTAAAAGAAAAATTAAATATAGAGGTTGAGTATTTATCTGTTATTAGCCAACAAGAGTGGCAAAAAGCAATATTGAATGCCCATAAAAATGGTTTCGATGCCATCATTGTTGGACTCTATCAAAGTTTAATTGATGCAAGTGAAGAAAATGTGTCAGATGAAGAGATAATCCAATGGACAGCAAAGAATAGCCTTGTACCTATATTTGCATTTTGGGATTTCTCCGTTGGAGAAAATAAAGCAATGGGTGGGATCGTGTTGAGTGGGAAAAACCAGGGAGAAATAGCTGCATCATTAATTAAACAAATTGTTGAGCAAGGTAAAAATCCGAGAATGATTCCTTTTGAGTTGGATAGAAAAGGAACCACATTATTTATTGATGGTCAATTTAAAAAATGATAATGGGTGACAATGATGTTTTCTGGAGATTGAAATTATGCGATTTTTAATAAAATATATGTTTTTATTGATATTTTTTATATTGTCTAAAAATGTCAACGCATTAGAAACTAAACATATTAATGTTTGCGGTGATGGTGGGGAATGGCCGCCTTATCATTTTATTCGTGAAGGGGAAATAGTGGGTTATGACATTGATGTATTAAGTGCCATCTTTAAAAAAGAAAATGTCCAATTAACATTTCGTTTGCCACCATGGCAACGCTGCCTACAAGATACTTTATCTGGCGTTTTTGATATTGCGCTTAGTGCTTCTTATAATGAAGAAAGAGACCGTGATTATCTTATGACTGAATATTATTATACGGTTGTCCCTAGTTATGTATATTCAGCCAATAAATATCCTCAAGGGTTAAATATAACTTCTCCACAGGAATTGAATTCATTGAGGATGTGTGGTTTACAAGGTTATAATTATTTGAAGTTTGGCGTCGATGAACATCGGGTTCATAAATTAGCGAGAAGTTTTGAACAATTAGTCAAAATGCTGCGATCTGAACGTTGTGATGTTTTTTTAGCTCGTTATGAAATACTAAGAGGTTTTAATGAAGTTAAAAATATTGTTCATTTATCAGATGATATTCGATTGGTCACTATTCCTCGCCTTAAACCAGAACCATTTTACTTATTAATTTCTCGTTTTCATCCAGAGGCACAAAGGATTAAACAGATCATTGATCAAGGAATAATTGAAATGCGCAATAATGATCATCTTATGGTGATGCTTGACCAGTATTTTATAAAAAAATAAAAGCCTATTGTCTGAGTGATCAACCATAAAATTATTTATGGTGATTCCTCTTCAATTTCAATCTTGTATTGATAGTTTATCGGTAGTTTAATGGTAAAATGAACGCCTTGGTTTGGTTTGGAATCTAAAGTTAATTCACCATGCAATTTTTTCACTAGATTAAAAACAATATTTAGCCCTAAACCAGAACCGCCTTTGCCCCTCATTGTTGTATAGAAAGGTTCAAATACTTTTTGATGTAAATGCGGTTCAATACCAGCACCATTATCTGAATAATCTAAAATAACGGTATGATGATCAGCCTTGGAGGCTTTGATGATGATGCTCGCTTGTGGAGTATGGTGAAAAGCATGGTTGACACTATTTAAGATCAAGTTCGTGAAAATTTGAGTAATAGCACCCGGTAAGCTATTCATTTGTATCGTTTGATCGAATAACAATACTGGAGTGACAGGAACTTGGCGTGTTTGAGAATGTAGACTGGCAAGCAGTGCCATTAGCACTTGCTGTAAATCAAATTCACTCCTTGCTTCGGAAACTTGATCGACTGCGGTTTGTTTAAAATCTCTGATTAGTTTTGCCGCTCGATTTAAATTACTTTGTAGGATATCGCTACTATCTAGAATATTACTCATTGTTTCAGTAAAATTTTGACTAGTAAGAGAGCTATTAGAAAATGCTTGATGCAGTTGTTGTGCGGATTCTTGAATAATAGATGCAGAGGTGACGGCAATACCAAGTGGTGTATTGACTTCGTGCGCAACACCTGAGACTAATCCTCCTAAGGCTGAAAGTTTTTCTGATTCGATTAATTGCTGCTGAGTTTGTTGTAATTGTTCTAAACTTGTGGTTAATTCTTGAGTTCTTAAATCGACTTGTTGTTCCAAGTGATTATTGAGTTGACTAAGTTCTAACTGTACTTGTTTTAGTCTTGTGATATTGAGTGCAGTGCCCCTAAATCCAGAAAATTTACCATGTTCTTTTTTTACCAGTGCTTGAAAAATGAAAAATTCACTTTCTCCGCCAATATCGATATTTACTTCACAATGAGAAAAGTCACATTCATTATCAATCATCTTTTGCAATTGAGTAAATTTATTACCATAGGGTAATTCACGGAAACGTTTGTGTTCTTGATCGGGAATCGATAAAACGGTAGCCATATTTTCAGAACAATAAATGATATATCCATCAGCATTTGTCTCCCATAACCAGTCTGATGAAGCTTTGGTAAAATCGTTTAAACGTTCTTTTTCTAATTTGAGGCCTTTATATAAATGACTTATATGAGCAGTGAGTCGATTTGTTTCTCTGGCAAGAATGTCAATTTCATCCTCGAAGTTATCTATAAAAAAAGAGGAGTGTAATTGTAAAGGTTGGTTTTTTTTATTTAAATCATAATGATGTAGATAGTCAACGATATTAAAAATGCGTCTATTGATACTCATATGAAATACGGATAATAAACAAATACAAACAAAGAGAGTCTTGATTGTATTAATAATTAGAATTGAGATAAACTGATTAACTAAATTATTATATATCCCCTCTGTATTAGAAAGTACCGTTAGGATTCCTATCTTTTGTGAATACTGTTCATTTTGATCAATATGATTTATAGGATAGACGTGTTCAATCGCATAAGTTGGCGGTGGGGTACCTGAAGAGATTTGGGTTCCATTAGATTGTATTTCTAAATAGTCGATCTTAGGAAGTTGTGCGAGTAAGTTCATGTGTTGTTGAACTAACGGAAGATCATAAGCCCACAAAGCACTGGCAATCAGTTCAATATGTAGTGTTTCAATTTCTTGATGCCTATTCTTGACTTCATTCATTTCTATCCGGTAGTAATTAAATAATTGAATCGAAGTTGCGACAAGAGTAAAGAGGCTGCTCACCAGCACCATAGTGAGGATTATTTTTTTGCCAATACGACTGAGCCAGGGATTTTGTGGTATGTCCTTATAGTGCATAGCGTTTCCTGATCGATAAAGCATTAAAAGTAACAGCGTATTATTGGTAGTGGTAGAAACACATCCCAATAACACTCATTTTCTCATGCTACTAGTATAGAGTATTTGGGACACATGGTTTTCATTTGTCTTATGATGTTGCAGGCAGGAGTAAAAAAGCGCGTTGAGGTGCCACTAGGTATTCCCTGACTCTGATCAGGGAGTACCTAGTGGTTATTGCTTATGGGGCGGTTCGTGCTTACGGGGCTTCGGCTATGCAAATTTGTTTTAGACAAATTTATTATTCACTGCATGGGCTAAGCCGTCGTGAAACGTTGCGGAACTGGTGGTTTAGACCTGAAAACGATTCACGGTGTTTTGTAGCTGAGAGGCTAATTGACTTAATTCAATACAAGCTTGTGTCGCACTTGATGATCCTTGGGCAACTTGTTTAGCTGATTCATTAATCCGTTCAATATTGCGGTTTAGCTCTTCACTTACCGAGTCTTGTTCACCACAAGCGCTGGCGATTTGAATGGTCATATCAGCAATTTGTTCACTTTGGTTACTGATTTGCTGAATAACTTGCTGGGTTTGATGGCTTTGTTCAACACATTGGGTCATCAATGCGCTGCTTTGCGCCGTCGCTTCACGAGCTTTGAGGGCACAATGCTGTAATGTTTGAATAATAGTGACAATATCGCCAGTTGATTGCTGAGTTTTACCGGCAAGGGCTCGCACTTCATCAGCGACAACGGCAAATCCACGGCCTTGTTCACCTGCTCGAGCCGCCTCAATCGCAGCGTTGAGGGCTAACAAATTAGTTTGATCGGCAATATTGCTGATCACATCGACCACCATATTAATTTGTTGAGCTTGCTCTTCAAGTTCTAAAACACGTTGCTCAGCCTGTGAGATCTCGTGTGTTACTTGGTCAATGGAATGGGCCACGTTTGCCATCTGCTCTGAGCCAGTGATCGCTTGTTGATTGCTCTCTCGAGCTGCATCAGAAGCGACTTCAGTATTGCGAGCAACTTCCGTTATGGTTGATTTCATCTCAGTCATTGCGGTTGCGATGTGCATCACTTCGGCTTGTTGCTCATGCATCCCTTGTGACGTTTGCTCTGAGACTGCACTGACTTCATCAACTGAATGTGCCAGTTGTGTTGCACCAGCAACAATTTCTTCGACCATAGTGCGTAAATTATTTTGCATGCTGCTACACGCATCAGCCAGCTTACCCAGCTCATCTTGCCCGATCTGTTGGCGATCCAAGTGATGGGCTAAATTACCTTGAGCAATGGCATGGGCTTGATTGACGACTTGCTGCAAAGGACGGCAAATTAAGTTGGCTAAAAGGAGCGTCATGCCGACCATAAAGCCAAGTAATGCAGCAATGCTGGAAATAGAAAAGTGTCGGATAGTATCAGTTAATGCGGTTAATTCTGAACGGTTATTATCAACATAGCTTAAATTTAGCTTAAGTAACTCACCGATGGCATTTTCTAGCTTTTCATATGTGTGTAGCGAGTGCCGAATATCGTTGAGAGCTTTTTCCGTTTTTTGCGCGCGAATTTCATTATTAAAAGAACTTAATGCATTTTGATACTCTAGCCAGAGATTTTTCACCGGAGCAAAAACTGCACGTTCATTTTCTGTCCAGATACTGCGTTCATAGTGGGTTAGTTCAGCGGCAATTTCTTGATAACGCCCGTCCATCCAAGTGATTTCTTCATCAATTTCGGCTGGATCGGTTGCGGTTAGTAAGCTGATTTGAGCCCGTCGAACGGAGGACATATTATATTTGATATTATTGACCATCATCATAGATGGTAACGTATCGTCAGTCAGGTTAAGTACATCGCCTTTAATTGACTCAAGAGCACGATAGAGGTAGATCCCAAACAAAATATTAATTAACGCAATAATAGTAAATGCAAGAGCTATTTTTTTGCGTATCGCTAAATCTTTCAAAAATGACATAACAGTGAGTGACCTTATACTAAAAACGAGTGGTCACATCCATATGATAAAATTAATCCTTCGATCCCTTTACAACTGGAGTTGGTCGTGGTGGAGGCCGTTCATCACCACATTAACATCATTGAGCGATGTCGCTGAGTATGGGGCTCTTGGCTCTCACGAAAGGCCAGCTTTGGGCTGAGTTAATCATTGATCACTGATCTTACCGCTGGCCTGCAACGCTCCAATTGTTTGGGCATACCAATCAATACCGTCGTGTTTTTTGACGTATTGCGGCGGCGGATTCTAGCATGAAAGTGGTTTTGGGATACAGCATGATCCATCACTTAAAAGAATGGGTATCTTCAATCATCATTGGTTTGCGGACGAAGGCGAGGCTTAGTGCCTCGCTCAATCGGTCATGATTTAGGCCAGAGGAAGGTGGCTGAGTGGGTTCCGTTATACTTGGAAGCGGTTGACGGTGTTTTGTAATTGGGAGGCTAATTGGCTTAACTCAATACATGCTTGCGCAGCACCTGATGAGCCTTGGGCAACTTGTTTAGCGGATTCATTAATCCGTTCAATATTGCGGTTTAGCTCTTCACTTACCGAGTCTTGTTCACCACAAGCGCTGGCAATTTGAATGGTCATATCAGCAATTTGTTCACTTTGGTTACTGATTTGCTGAATAACTAGTTGAGTTTGATGGCCTTGTTCAACGCATTGAGCCATCAGTGTGCTACTTTGCGCCGTTGCTTCACGAGCTTTTAGCGCACAATGCTGTAATGTTTGAATAATAGTGACAATATCGCCAGTTGATTGCTGAGTTTTACCGGCAAGGGCTCGCACTTCATCAGCAACAACGGCAAATCCACGGCCTTGTTCACCTGCCCGAGCCGCCTCAATCGCAGCGTTGAGGGCTAACAAATTAGTTTGATCGGCAATATTGCTGATCACATCGACCACCATATTAATTTGTTGAGCTTGCTCTTCAAGCTCTAAAACACGTTGCTCAGCCAGTGAGATTTCGTGTGTCACTCGGTCAATCGAATTCGTCACGTTCGCCATCTGCTCTGAGCCGGTGATCGCTTGTTGGTTGCTCTCTCGAGCTGCATCAGAAGCGACTTCAGTATTGCGAGCGACTTCCGCTACCGTGGATTTCATCTCAGTCATTGCCGTTGCGATGTGCATCACTTCAGCTTGTTGCTCATGCATCCCTTGTGACGTTTGCTCCGATACCGCACTCACTTCATCGACCGCATGCGCCAATTGTGTTGCGCCTGCAACGATTTCTTCTACAGTTTTGGCGAGGTTACTTTGCATGGTGTGGCACGCATCAGCAAGGTGACCTAATTCGTCTTCACCGATTTCATGTCGATTTAGCGTATGGGTGAGGTCACCTTTGGCAATCGATTGGGCTTGAGCTACAACCAAATGTAGTGGACGGCAAATTAACTTCGATAATAGCCCTGTCATCGCGGCCATAAAAATGAGAATGGCAATAAAACAAATAACGGTAAATTGAATAATATGACTAATTGATTTAGTTAGGGTGGTGCGGTTCTCATTGGCGTATGAGACGTTAAACTGCAGCAACTCATCGACCGCAGCTTCGATTTTTTCATAAGTGGCTAAAGTACTTGCTAGTTGATTTGCCGCTTTATCAATATCATGGCTGAGCGCATGATTATTAAATGATTGGAGATCGCGTAAATAAGTTTGCCAATAGTTTTTCACGGCCAAAAATTTTTCTCGATCAGCATGGTCATCATCCCATATTGATTGTTCATAGCTGGCGAATTCTTCTTGAATTTTTTTTTCGATACCATTCATCCATTCTATTTCAGCGTTAATGGCTGAATCATTCGCAGCGGAAAGAATGCCAAGCTGTCCTCGACGTACCGAAGCCATATTATATTTCAAATCATTAACCAGCATCAGAGAAGGTAACGTCGTGTCGGTTAATTCCCATACTTTCTTTTCAATTGAATTGATAGATAAATAAATATAAAGACCAAACGCAATATTGACCAGGGCAATAATACTAAAAGATAGTGCAATTTTATTACGGATTGCTAAGTTTTTTAAAAACGACATAACAGTGAGTAACCTCATGGTAAGAACGAATGGATATATCCATTCTCCTTAAATTTGCCGCGGTATTATTCCCTTACTACTGAGGGCTACGCTCGTTTACCCCTGACGATGGCATCGTATGGCTATGCTTATAAGTAAGGGGACTGACTTGTCGTTTACCGATCAATTCAAGTTGACTGAATATATTTATCCGTATAATAAAAATATTTTAATTAAAGAGGCAGAATGGAGGAATATTAAGCCTGCATTATGGCAGGAAAGTTTAGCACGGAGCTGATTGATAAACTAAGGAAAAATAGATTTTATTAGCTGAATGAAATGTTCGTTTTCTTTTACAGTGTTGAGTTGGTAAATTGAGGTGGAAATGTTAATTAATCTCTATGTTATGTTCGTATAATAAATAGATTAAACAAGAAATTGGCGTGGAATATATTAGTATCTGTTATGCTTTTAATTATTGATTTTCTTTTTACTTGCTTATTAAAAACATAACGAACAGGAGCGTTCATTCTCGCCGCTGTTCATTATGTTGATTTACAATCAAGCCGTCATCGGGACAAGGATCATGGTACCGATAATTACGGTAATTAATCCAGCCAATACGGGAACAGAGGTCCGTTTTACCACTTCAAATGGGCTGATATGCGCCATACCTGCTGTGGCGACCACAACGCCAGAAACTGGTGACACAGTACGACCTAAGTTAGACGCTTGCAGCATAGGAATAATTAAAAATGCAGGGTTTACGCCCATTTTTGCTGCGAGCGAAGGGGCTAACTCGACAAAAGCGTAAAATGGAGCATTACCTGATCCGGTTGCAATCGCAGCCGCCATTGTTAGGATCGTTAAAATCATCATGAGTGCTAAACCGCCAGCGCCGGCTGTTTCTGCCAAGCCTAGTAAGTTATCAATTGCCCCGATAGACATTAAACCTTGCGCGAATACTCCAGCGGCCACCAATAACATAACCACGCCTTTAAACGCTTCTGCCATGCCTTCATAACATGACTCCAAATCTTCAAGCGTTTTTTTGCCATCAAAGCGTTTGGTAATAAAATCAACCAGAGCACCGGCAAAAATAGAAACAACCACAATGGTATAAATGTCAAGATACAGGCCCGGAATGGTTTCTCCATTAAAGAGGAATACACCGATAATAGGAAGAAATGGTAATACGGCATAGTAGGCGGGGGCATTGACTTCAATGGTCGAAACATCAATACGTTCCATCGGAGTATTGTTTCGTTTGTCTAAGTATTTATTCCAGAAAAACGTGGCAGCCGCCATCACAATAATGGCACAAATAGAAACCGGTAAGACGGTTTCAACAGCAAATACATGCAAAGCAAGGCCGGATTTTTCAGCCGCGATCACGACATCACCAGAGGTCGGCGATAAAATAATCGCTGCCGGTGAAGCACAAACGGCAACGGCAGCGGGGCGAGAAATGCCCATCGCAGTCATCATCGGAAATAGGGTGGCCATCAATAACACACCAAGCCCGGTTGCAGAACTAACCGCCAGTGACATTAAGCAGGCGACAATATAAGCAGCTACGAGCAGTACATAAGGCGAGTTGATAACAGAAAGGGGTTTTGAAAACTGTTTGACCACGACATTATTGGCACCAATATGTGTCATATAAGAAGCAAAACCGCATAGCAGCATAATCTGCATACCTAAGCCACCACCACGGCTTTGTAGTGTGAATTTTATATACTCCATGGTATCAGTCACTAAATTACCGGTTGCGGTAATTGATTCTGGTAGCACGTCATAACCTAACAAACCGGTGATCAATAATAATGTAATCCCCGCGGTTAGGAGTACCCCTGCGGGTTTATAACCTTTAACGATAAAATAACCGACAGCAATGGTCACAATTGCGCCGATAAGAAGCTCTAGCATAGTGATCTCCAGTCAAATATGTTGAGTTGTAACAGTCTAATACAATTTATAACTGAGAATTTACTCAAAACAGGAGCGAGAGACGAGGCAAAGTTGTACTTTGTATGATCTAAAACAAACAAAAAAACAATAAGTTTATAGAGTGAATAATAAGGTTATTGGGATTGATTTTAGTGGTAAATTTTATGTTAAAACCATGAGCTAGTTTTATTGATTACTATTGGGTTTAATGTTCATGAGAAAATAAAAGTGACAATATTGTCACTTTTAGGGAGCAAATATCCCCTTCCTACTTGAAGCTGTTGCGGTGTCGGTTACGTGCATTCACCTCAATTGCATCGTTTGTCTATGTTCATCAGGGCTCACTCACTTGTCGTTGATCTGCAACTCCAAGTTGTTTGGGTAGAGGCGGATGTGATCGGTCAGTTTTGCTTTTACTATATAAATGAATAGTATGATGTGAAGTAGAAACAGCAACAGGAAGTGATAAGGGCTATAAAATGGAAATAAAAGTAGCGGAATATAAGGACTTTGAACGGATTGCACACTTGCATGCGCACAATTGGCAGCGCCATTATCAAGGCATTCTAGAGCAAGATTATCTGGATAATGAGGCGTTACAAGATTGTTTACTGATCTGGCAGACTCGACTGACTAACCCTCCTTATAATCAACATATTTTATTATTGGAAGCTAACGATCGTTTGCTGGGATTTATTTGTGCTTTTGGCAATCATGATGTTGAAAAAGGTACCATGATTGATGCATTACATGTCAGCCCTGACTATCAAGGTCAAGGATTAGGAAAGTGGCTGATTAAGGCGATGCTTGAATGGGTTGAACACTATTTTCCTGAACATGGTATTTATTTGCAAGTGGCAGAGAAAAATCAATCAGCTCTGGATTTTTATGAACATATTGGTGGACAAAGTACCGTGATAAAAACGTGGCAAGCTCCCAGTGGCTATCAGCTACTGGAAAAAGTGTTTACTTGGCCGTCATCGCAAGTCATGTTGCAAGCCGTGAGTTAGAGTTAGCTGCCTAGCAGATCCTAGATACCATTTTGATTTAATCATGATGATGAAAAACACGCTTGTAAGATCCGCGATTATCACACCTCACACCTTGGAGTAATGAATGTTATTAAATTTAAGCCGCTATAAAGGTCTCATTTTTGATATGGATGGAACCTTAATTGATACGATGCCAGCACACCTTGCGGCATGGCGAATGACAGCCGAACATTTTCAGTTCCCTTTTGATTCGCAGTGGTTACATAGTATGGGGGGAATGCCCAGTTTTAACATTGTTCGAGAAATTAACCAGCGCTTTCAGCTTGCGTTAGATCCGCAGCAGGTTGCGCAATATAAAATGCGATCATTTGATCAGCAGGGAGCGGATAGCCCCTTAATTGCTGAAACTTATGCCATTTTTTGCTCAAATCGGGGCGAGAAGAAAATAGCCGTTGGAACCGGCAGTCAACGACAAAGTGCGATTCGATTGCTGACTAAAGCGGGTATTTTAGAACAATTAGATGCATTAGTGACGGCAACGGATGTGACTCACCATAAGCCGCATCCTGAAACCTTTGTTCGTGCTAGCGAGCTGTTAGATTTATCACCGCAAGAGTGTATCGTTTTTGAAGATACCGCATTGGGAATGCAGGCAGCACATGCAGGGGGAATGGATTGTGTCATGGTTACGTCAAATGGATTAACGTTTCATGCGGCTAAAACGCCCGCCAATCCGATAACTGAGTGAGCATCTATCGTCACCGGATTATTTTAAAATGAGCAGGGGTTACTGCTCATTTTAGTCAGGTGAATGTGAGAGTGTTATTTAATCTCAAGCAGTTCGACCTCAAAAATTAAGGTTGAAGCGGGCGGAATAGAGCCCGCACCACTTTTTCCATAGGCGAGATGACTTGGAATGAAAAAACGCATTTTTTCTCCTTCTACCATCAGTTGGACGCCTTCCTGCCAGCCTTTAATGACTTGATTCAAGCCAAAAGTAATCGGTGTTTTCCGTTGTATTGAGCTATCAAACACCGTGCCATCAAGCAATCGCCCCTCATAGTGGACAGTGACTTTACTGGTTGCCGTGGGATGTATTTTTCCTGAACCCGCTTGTAGTAATTGATATTGCAAGCCACTTTCTGTTGTCGATATGTCCGGCTGTTGGCTATTGTTAAGTAAAAAGGCTTCGCCCTGCATGCGGTTTTGTTCAGCAAGTTTACTGTTATTCCAAGAACGATAGACAAAAAAAATCGCCAACAATAAGGCAATGAGAGTAAAGATAGTTTTATTCATGATCGTGCTCTTGTTATTGCGGTTGTTTTAGTAAGTAGCGCATTGTTGTAGCAATACTGTTGATGTCGTCATGCCCACTGGTCAGTAATTGATATTTTCCTTTAATGATAAAGGTTGGAACGGCATTAATTTGTGATTTTTGTGAAATTTCACTCGCGAGTGTGATCATTTCCATCAGTTGGTTTTGCTGGGCCTCGTTCAAATCATAGGGGCTGATTAATTGATGTTGATGAAATATCTTATCAATTGCCGCTTTTCTGGCATCTGGAGTGGTTTCTATGGGGGCTTGAATAGCAGCAAACAGCCCTTCCATGATACTTGAGTTAGGAACCTCCTCTAATTGCATGACTGCACTGTAGTAAAGCATGGCACTGATCTGAGCACCTTGGTTGAAAGTGACATGAAGCTTACCAAAATGCTCTCCGGTGATTTTTTCTAGCTCAGGAATCATCGATTCCATGGTTCGACAATGGCCACAGGTTAGAGAGAAAACCTCCGTGATAGGAGCAAGCTGGTAGCTGGTTAGGCTGACGGGTAACTCTTTATAGTGAACCCCCTCGGTGGGGTGGGTTTCTGCATTATCACTGCAGCTAATGATCGCGATAAGGCTGAATAAAAGGGTAATTAAGCGAAAAGCCGATGTTTTCATAAAAAAATCCATAACAGTG
Source organism: Vibrio sp. 1-1(7) (assembly GCF_013048485.1). Taxonomy (NCBI): domain Bacteria; kingdom Pseudomonadati; phylum Pseudomonadota; class Gammaproteobacteria; order Vibrionales; family Vibrionaceae; genus Vibrio; species Vibrio sp. 1-1(7). The sequence goes on from NZ_VHSP01000002.1 coordinate 487,792, forward strand.
AAAAATACCGGATCAGTCTAACCAGTAATCGACGTGAGGCAAATCGCATAAGACGAATTTGTTAGCTAGACAGCATAAAGTTTTACGATGTTGGCCGATAACAAAAGGAGAGATAAGGAAAGTGAGTGCAGCATTAATGAAAGTTTATACGCTACTAGTATGCCTATTATTATCTGGATGCGGTTCTTTAGCCGTGGATCGAATGTTTAGCGATAATCTATTAAACACCGCGCCGAAAAATGATGCAGAAGTGCTCTATCCTGATTGGCGCAGAGCGAGCCAACTGTCTAGCCGAGATGTTTCTCCGACAGCGGTTGAGACGACCGTGACAAAGACGGCAGAGCGGCAACCTCTCCATGCCGATGAGCCCCAATCGTTGTTAGATTTTTTAGCCAGTTACCGTATTGACTATGAATTACAAGCCGGTGAACATTCGATGGTGAAACTCAATCGTCCCATTCTTTTCCAAACAGGGAAGGCGCAACTATCGGCAGATTCAATCCGTTGGATTAGCGCATTAGGCCGCTTTCTCGCTCAAGATCAAACCATCGACATTGTCGTTGAAGGGCATACGGACAATACCGGTTCAGAGCGATTCAATGATGGGTTATCAATGCGGCGAGCTGAAGCGGTGAAGCAAGTCTTATTAGCCCAAAAAATTGCACAAGAGGTGGTGTATATTAGAGGGTATGGCGCTCATTTGCCGAGTTGTTCAAACGGTACTGCTCAAGGCAGAGCGTGTAACCGAAGAGCGACACTGCGCTTAATTGTGCCACAATATTTAGATCAATAAGTTTCTTAAACGTCACGAGTTGAATACACAATCACCGCCAGTGGCGGTGATTGTGATTAGATGAGTTTAGCTATCTTATGATGCTAATAACTCTTGCGCAGTTTTAACGACGTGATCGGTGCTAAAGCCAAATAATTTAAACAGCTCATCCGCTGGTGCTGACTCACCAAAGCTTGTCATACCGATGATCTTACCGCCAAAACCGACGTATTTGTACCAGAAGTCTGCAATACCCGCTTCAATCGCAATACGTTTGGTTACCTCAGCAGGCAGTACCGCTTCACGGTAAGCAGCATCTTGTTTATCAAATGTATCGGTTGATGGCATGGAAACGACTCGCACTTGTTTACCTTCCGCTGCCAGTTTTTCTGCCGCTTCTACCGCAAGGCTAACTTCAGAACCTGTTGCAATCAAGATAAGCTCAGGTTGGCCTGCACAATCTTTTAAAACATAACCACCTTTGGCAATATCTGCCACTTGCTCGGCCGTACGAGGCTGCTGAGCCAAGTTCTGACGAGAGAAGATCAAGGCCGATGGCGCTTCTTTACGTTCAATGGCCAATTTCCAAGCCATTGCCGACTCCACTTGGTCACAAGGACGCCATGTGCTCATGTTCGGTGTTAACCGCAGTGAGGCGATCTGCTCAACCGGTTGGTGAGTGGGGCCATCTTCGCCTAAGCCAATGGAATCATGGGTGTAGACTTGGATATTTTGAATTTTCATCAGCGCAGCCATGCGCATTGCATTACGAGCATATTCCATAAACATTAAGAAGGTTGCACCGTAAGGTACAAAGCCACCGTGTAAGGCGATGCCGTTCATGATCGCCGTCATTCCAAACTCACGCACCCCATAATGAATATAGTTACCTGCGAAATCGTCAGTGGTTAATGACTTAGAACCAGACCACATTGTCAGGTTAGACGGGGCCAAGTCCGCTGAACCGCCCATAAACTCGGGGAGTAACTGACCAAAGGCTTCTAAGGCATTTTGTGAGGCTTTACGTGACGCGATATTGGCAGGGTTCGCTTGTAGATCGGCAATGATTTGACTCGCTTTCTCTTCCCATTGCGCGGGTAATTCACCGTTTACGCGGCGTTTAAATTCAGCCGCCAACTCGGGATACGCTGCTTCATAAGCTGCAAATTTCTGATTCCACGCTGTTTCCTTAGTTGCGCCAGCTTCCTTCGCTGACCATTCTGAGTAGATCTCTTGCGGAATTTCGAACGCACCGTATTTCCAACCTAAAAATTCTTTTGTTGCTTTAATTTCATCATGGCCAAGAGGAGCGCCATGACAGTCATGTGAACCAGATTTATTGGGAGAACCAAAACCAATAATGGTTTTGGTACAAATGAGTGTGGGGCGAGCTGTTTCTGCTTTTGCCGCTTCAATCGCTGCGTTAATCGCCTTCGCATCATGGCCATCCACCGCGGGAATGACATGCCAACCGTAAGCTTCAAAACGTTTAGGTGTGTCGTCAGAGAACCAGCCTTCTACATGGCCATCAATAGAGATACCGTTGTCATCCCAGAAGGCAATCAGTTTACCCAGCCCTAATGTACCAGCGAGTGAACAGGCCTCATGAGAAATACCTTCCATCAAACAACCATCACCCATAAAGACATAAGTGAAATGATCCACAATGTCATGCTCGGGTTTATTAAATTGAGCAGCAAGAGCTTTTTCCGCGATAGCCATACCGACAGCATTGGTAATTCCTTGGCCTAACGGGCCTGTGGTTGTCTCAATACCCGGTGCGTAACCGTATTCAGGATGACCTGGTGTTTTAGAGTGCAACTGGCGGAAGTTTTTTAGATCATCAATCGAAAGTTCATAACCACTTAAATGAAGCAGTGAGTAAAGCAGCATCGAGCCGTGGCCATTAGAGAGGACGAAGCGATCTCGATCGGCCCACTTGGGATTTTGTGGGTTGTGGTTCAAATGGTTTCGCCAAAGTACTTCGGCAATATCTGCCATTCCCATCGGGGCACCGGGGTGACCCGAATTGGCTTGCTGTACCCCATCCATGCTTAACGCACGAATTGCATTGGCCAGTTGTTTACGATCCATAATATTTTCCTGAGTTATTTGAAAACAGAGTTATTTGAAAACAGAATTATTTAAATAAAGTGACCCCCGACCGCTCAACGAAATGGTTATTCCCTTCCTACTTGAAGCTGCAGGGGGGTTAGCTATGTTCGTTCACCCCAATCACATCGCTTGTCTATGCTCATGGGGATTTATTCACTTGCCGCCTACCTGCAACTCCAAGTTGTTTGGGTATATAAGTAACTTTCGTTCATTACCAGGGTAATGAGCAGCACATTGGCTTGCCAGCAAATGGTCTGGGTATATCGATGGTGCATAAAGCACCATCAGAGAAAAGCGCTTAACAAGCTAGACTTAGCCAAGAAAAACCGTGTTGCGATCCTGCTTAGCTAGCTGCTTGATACCTTTGAGTTACAATTTTGCCGCAATCATGGTTTCTAATTTGCCTTGGTCAATAGCGAAGTTACGGATACCCTCGGCTAACTTTTCAACTGCCATTGGATCTTGGTTATGTTCCCAAAGGAATTCTGCGTGCGTCATTGGGGTTGGCCGTGTTTTGGTGCCTTTCGAATCGATGAGTTTCTCGATTACTTCTCCTTCTGCCGCTTCTAATTCTGCCAGTAGAGCAGGGGCAATCGTCAAACGATCACAGCCTGCAAGCTCTAGAATTTCCCCGATGTTACGGAAGCTCGCCCCCATAACGACAGTATTATAACCATGCTCTTTGTAGTAGTTATAGATGGTGGTGACAGACACCACGCCCGGATCTTCTTGCGGAGCAAAATCACGTCCTTCTTTGGCTTTATACCAGTCCATAATCCGGCCAACGAAAGGCGAAATAAGGAACACACCGGCTTCTGCACAGGCACGAGCTTGTGCGAAAGAGAAAAGGAGCGTGAGGTTACAGTTAATGCCTTCTTTTTCTAGAATTTCAGCTGCGCGGATGCCTTCCCAAGTTGAGGCGAGTTTGATCAGGATACGGTCGTTGCTGATCCCAGCATCATTATACATTTTGATCAGTTGACGCGCTTTTGCCACACTGCCTTCGGTATTATAAGAGAGTCGAGCATCAACTTCGGTTGAAATTCGGCCCGGAATCGTTTTGAGAATTTCTTTACCGATATTAACCGCAAGCATATCGCAAGTGTCTTGCACTTGTTGCGCTTTATCGGAACTTTGTGTTTTGGCGTATGCGATAGCGGCATCAATCAAGGGGGCGTATTCAGCAATTTGTGCTGCTTTAAGAATCAGAGATGGGTTAGTTGTTGCATCTTCAGGTTGATATTTTTTTATCGCATCAATTTCACCGGTATCGGCGACAACAGTGGTAAGTTTACGAAGTTGCTCTAATTTGTTGCTCATTTCGGTCATCCTATTTCTTGTGGCAAAACCAGCTGGAAGGCTGGCAGCGAATTAGCAAAGTTCTGGCTAGCTAACTTGCTCGATATTGCTAATGCGAACGTTAATTTTCAGCGACCAAACAAATGCATTGAACATTTGCTCTATCGATGAGTAAATGATGACCCCATATTTATCTTATCTATACAGAAAGTCAATCATCATAACGGTGGAATGACGCCCTCAACGCACTAATTTTGCGTATGATAAATCAGTATAAGAAAATAAACGTTTGCCTAGGTGGTCTGTGGATGAATTGCTCTGGATAGGCGTAAAAAATCTGGTTGAGAAAATGTCATGCTGCTGAGCAAATGTTGATTATCTTGCCCGCTTTACATATGCTAGCACCATGAGCATATGTTCAAGTTTATATGATAAGTTAAGGGTAAAATTGCGCATGAGAGCAGGGTATGAGTCATTCAACTAAAGATTTTTCAATGGAAAATACCGATCTACTGACTGAAATTTCAGTCGCGTATTATCAAGATGGTGCGACTCAAGAGGAGATCTCAAAAAAGTTTTCCCTCTCCCGAGCGAAGGTTGGGCGTTTGCTCAAACAGGCAAGAGATGAAGGGATTGTCGAAATTACGGTGAAATACCACCCCGTGTTTAGTGCCAAAATAGAGCAACGATTAATTGAACGCTTTGGTATAAAACGCGCATTGGTTGCTTTGGATCAACCGAATGAAGAGCAGCAAAGGTTACAAGTGGCTGGTTTGGTTTCCAATTACCTATCCAGTAATTTAAAAAATGGTCTGGTGGTTAGCATTGGGCAAGGGCGAAACGTGTCTGCGGTTGCTCATCATATTGGTGTGATCACGCCAAGAGATTGTAAATTCGTTTGTAGTATTGGCGGTATTCATCCTCGAGGTGGGATGTTTAATGCGGATCATATCTGTCGACAAATGGCGAAAAAATATGGCGGTACATCGGAAACCTTATATGCCCCTGCTTATGCCGAAAATCGTGAGCAAAAACTGGCTTTTATGCAAAACGCGACGGTGAAACAAACATTAGACTTAGCACGTAAAGCCGATATTGCCTTGGTAGGAATTGGCGATATGAGTGAGAACAGTTACATGGTCGATTTGGGCTGGTTTACTCCTGATGAAGTTGTGCAATCACGTCTTCAGCAAGGGGTGGTGGGCGATTTTGCCGGTTATGATTTTTTCGATATCCACGGCCAAATCGCGAATACTGTGATGAGTGATCGAGTGATCGGATTAGGCATTGATGAGTTTCGACCTATCTCGGAAGTGATAGCCATTGCGGCTGAAAATAGTAAGCCCCTTGCGCTATTGGGCGCACTTCGTACCGGAGCGATTGATGTGATTGCAACCAGTGTGAGTAATGCGTTAACAGTTCTCAACTTAGATGAGCAGATGCGTCATGTGCAGTAATCGTTTAGCTGTGTTAGCGCCGGTAAGAGGATAAATATGTTCGCTGAACACACCCACATTACCTCCTTTTGGTGTAAAAAGTTGGGCCACAATCACCTACGGATCGCCGGTGAATATTGGCATATTGAAAAGCTGATTACTCTGCAGTGCATGCTTTTAGAAGCCGCACCTAGCCTAGAAGAAGGCTTGCGATGGTGGAGTAAAACGGTGTCTTTATTCGATCGTCGCTTGTACATCAGCGTTGAGCAGAATCATAACCATATGCGCATGACGTTAAAATGTAGAGTCGCGACATTGCCTAATTGGTCGGAAGCGGTGTTTGATTTGTTAATGATGCAATTAGAGCTGCTTAATTTGACTCGTTGGGTGCAATTGTCGGTTCATACCCAGTCGCCATTTGGCATAGCGGTTCGCATATCGCCGCGTACGGTTTCAAACGACAGTTCAAGTGTGTTTGAATTGGTGAAACAGTGCTATGTATTGCTTTCTCATCAATCGATTGAACAACCTGAATTACTTAGCGTTTTAAATGCCATTTTTACACAAAATAGCAATTATGCGCTCAAATTAGCACAAGCGGCGCAAGAATTGGGCGTATCAAAGCGTACTTTGCAACGCCGACTGAAAGAAAAGCACATGAGCTATTCGCAATGCGTTGACTTTGCTAAGAAGAAGCACGCCCTGGCGTTATTGGCAGATACCCAACTGACGATCCAACAAATTGCTTATCAGCTTGGTTATGAAGAGCCTTCTAATTTTCATCGAACGTTTCGCCGTTGGTATCCTTTTTCTCCTATGCAGTATCGCCAGCAGTGCTTAGAAAACCGCACGCCACTGCGCCAACAACCGATCCGTTTATATTACGCCAAAGCGAATTTATGGTCTGAGCATGATATCAATCAACCGGTTGGTAAAATTTGGTTAGAAGTCGATAACATTGCGTTTGAAAAAGTGGTGTCGGTCGAATGTCGAGATCGTGATGGCGTTTGGCGTCATTACCCTGCGTTTTTCGAGAGTTTTTTAAATCAAGGGACTGAGCTTTGGGTCACGACAGAGCTACCGGTGGCTCACCCGCTTACCTTTAGGCTTTGTTATGAAGTGGATGGTGAACGCTATATCGACAACAACCACCAGCGAGATTATGTCGTCGCAAAAGGACTTTTGCTTGGAGAGACGGAGTACATTGTCCGGACATGCCAACTCATTCAATTTGGTGAACAGTACACGTTATTTATTGAGTTAGCCTGCAGGCTTAATCATGTGGCGAACATTGAGTGTTTTATTGATGACGATCCCGCATCCCATATCATGAGCCGTACGCTAGCATCATCTGAATACGGCTGTTGGACACTTCAATTACCTATCAATCAAAAGGTGAAGCAGTGTCGATTTCGACTTTATGACTCATCGGGAAATGAACAAGCGAAAGAACATTATCCTGTCCAATACACGATTGTGCAGCCATTAACATAAAATTTGTCGGCGAGATCAAATACTGTATCACGTGACATCATTTCACGTCTTTTTTGGCGTGAAATGACACTATCGATTTCAAACCTTTACTTTATTGTTCTGTTATTGCTGCATAACGGAGACAATAACTGTGTTTGAAATAATACCTAAACCTATGAATAAAATAAAAATACTTTCTTTATCGATTGCTCTTGCTCTTTCTGGCTGTGGAAGTGATGAAACGACATCAGTAGAAGCCGGTAGTCACGTGGCATCTCCTGACTGGCGAGATCAGATCATTTATTTTTTAATGATTGACCGCTTTAATGATGGTGATCATGCGATTAATGACCAAGGACAGAACGAATATGACCCCACCTCTGAGAAAAAATTCAGTGGCGGCGATCTTGTTGGGGTGAGCGATAAACTGGGCTATATTGAGCAGTTGGGCGCGACATCGATCTGGATTACGCCTCCGGTTGCAAACCAATGGTGGGATGCAGAGCAAAACTACGGCGGTTACCACGGCTATTGGGCGCGTGACTTCCAAAAAGTGGATGAGCATTTTGGGGATCTAGAAAGTTATCAAGCGTTAGCGCGCGAAGTGCATGCTCGCAATATGTTCTTAATTCAGGATATCGTGACTAACCATGTAGGCAACTTCTTCACCTACGATAATCCTTATAATTATGATCCAAGCCTCCCTTGTCAGGGCTTCCGTTTGATTGAAAATGCGTTGCCAGCAGGGCAAGAGCTGCCTTACCCACTCAACATGAACGAATGTAAAACAGACGGCACAGGCAGTTACCACTGGACACCAAGCATCACCGATCACAATGATCCGATACAAGAAAAAACCTGGCAGCTTTCTGATTTGGATGATCTCAACACGTCCGATCCAGAAGTACGCGCTTATCTAAAAGAGAGCTACCGAAAATGGATTCGCGAAGTGGGTGTTGACGCTTTTCGTATCGACACGGTAAAGTTTGTCGAACACGATTTTTGGCATGATTTCTTGCACGCCGACGATGGCGTGATGACGCAAGCGGTTGATACCGGGCGTGACAACTTCCTCACTTTTGGTGAAGTATTCGAAACATCCACACCTTACCAGACGCAAGGTGAAGAAAAGATGCTGACTTACATCGGTGAAAATGGCTCGCCGAAACAGCTAACCTCGGTATTGAACTTCCCACTGCAAGCGACCATGACGCGCGTATTTGCTTCAGGACAACCAACTGATTATTTGCGTTTCCGGCTAGAAAAAATGATGGAGATGTTCCCGAATCCATACATCATGCCGAACTTCATTGATAATCACGATATGCCGCGTTTTCTGTCGCAAGGTAGCGTGAATGACATGAAACAAGCACTGATCACCATGATGAGCGTACCCGGTATTCCTGTGATTTACCAAGGTACAGAACAGGCGATGTCAGTGGCACGTGATGCGATGTTTGCTGGCGGTTACCGTGAAGATGGTCAATCTGTCGATTCATTCGATCAAAATAGCGAGATGTACTTGTTCATCCAAGAACTGGCTAAGTTGCGCACCGAAAACAAAGTCATGACACGTGGCGAAATAAAAGTGATTGGCAGCGATAAAGCGGGCGCGGGCGTATTCGCCTTTACTCGAACATTGGATAACGACGAAGTCTTAGTGGTGATGAACACCTCCAACTCACCGATGTTGATGAACCAACTCGACGTAGAGCAAGCGGGCGGTACCGTATTCCAACAACAAATTATGTCGAACTGGGCAGGTGCGCCAGAACAGTTAGTTATCGATGACAATGGTCATGTGACGCTGGAATTGCCCGCGAAATCTGCCGCCATTTACTTTAAAAGTGCCGATACCCAATCAGTAGACAGACCGGATCTCAACATCCAACTGGCGGAGAATTGGGAAGGACAAACCATCACTGGTGATATTGTTATCGCGGGTAGTGCTAACGCGAACGAGAAATTAAACCTTGTCGTCGACGGTAACTTGGAAACCGCGCAAACCATTACTGTAAGCGCTGACGGTCAGTTTAGCGTCACGCTGTCGACGCGTCACTTTGCGATTGGTGAGCAACAGCACCGCTTCGCAATTTATTCCACCGAGAAAAAAGCAGGTATCGAGGATGTGAATTTTATCTCGAACCTAAGTTGGTCAAACATGCCGGATGAGACTATTGATGATGCGGACGATGCGCAAGACGGTACAGGCGGCCTTAACGGTAACTACTCGTTGCCAACCGATCCAACGTTCGACAAAGACAACAGCCAACTCGCAATCAACCAAGCAGAGGTGTTTACCGTTGGCAGTAACGTACGTTTGACCTTCACCATGGACAAGATCACCGATACTTGGTTACCGCCAAACGGCTTTGACCACGTGGGTTTCACCATCTTCATTGATTTACCAGAAGAAGCGGCAACCAACCTAACGGAACTGCCAAAGATCAACGCATCGATGCCAAGCGGAACCTGGAGTCGCAATGCGGTTATTTTTGGCTGGCAAAGCTCGATTTACAACACCAAAGGAGCAAATGCCACCACATGGGGAGAGGCTGTGACACCAGCACCTAAGGTCACGGTGGATAAAGCCAATAACACGATCTCGATCGATTTTGCCAGCGATGCGCTGGGTCGACCTGAGTCACTCGATGATGTCCGCTTTTATGTTACTACCTGGGATTTGGATGGTTTATCGGCCAATTATCGTCCGTTAAATCAAGACAAAGGGCCATGGAACTTCTCTGGTGGCGCATCGGATGAAAGTAAAATTTGGGATGAGTTGCCTATCATAACCTTAAAAGAATAAACGGTTAGGCGTTCGAATGAGACGAGGCTTTAGGCCTCGTCTTTGCTGCCTACCTGTAACTCAAAGTTGTTTGGGTAAAAATAGGATTTATGCAATCGGTAATTCGTGTCGTTGGCCCCATTCAGTCCATGAACCATCATAAATGGCGAGATTGGGATAGCCGCAGAGATAAGCGGCCAGCAAAACAATGCAAGCGGTCACTCCAGATCCACAACTAAATAGATACTCATTAGCGGGTGCGAAAGCTTGGGCAAGGATAGGAGCTAAAGCTTGTGACGATTTCATTTTATGCCCATCCATTACCTGTGCAAACGGCATATTACACGAGTTTGGGATGTGACCACTGCGCACACCGGCCCTTGGTTCGGGGACTTGCGCTAAAAATCGTTCAGCAGAGCGAGCATCGATCGTTAAGCTGGTGGGGTCGGCAATTTTATTGAAAACATAGCCCGCATCAACAAAATAGTCAGGTGAAAGCTTACCCACGAAGTTACCTCGACGTGGCGTCTGGGTGTATTCCTGTGACACGTCATACCCTGCCAATTTCCATTCATGTAGCCCGCCATCCAAAATATAAACTTGCTTATGGCCGAAGGCTTGAAACATCCACCAAGCACGAGGTGAAGCAAAAGTTCCACTATTGTCGTACACCACAATGATAGAGTCTTGATTGATCCCTAGTGCTTGTGCAAGACAATTAAACCGAATTTCATCTGGCATCATATGCGGCAGGGTACTGTATGGATCACAAAATTCTTTATCGTAATCAAAGCGTTGTGCGCCAGGAATTTTATTGAGCCAATCCTTCTCCGTTTCATTAGCCATTTGAAATTCAATACTGCAATCGAGGAGGATGATTTCTGGAGAGGCTAAGTGCTGAGATAGCCAAGCTGGAGTTACGAGTGGGGACATGGTTACGATTCCTTAAGTAACAAAATATGGCAGGGCGTCCTTATCGCTGGTGCTCTGTCGTCTTTTTCGTGATCATGATTGAGCATGACAAATAGGGCAGTGAGCCTGTTTAGGTAATTTCATTTCTCGCCATGTCATGCTTAATGCATCAAGCATCAAAATTTTTCCACTCAAAGGTTGGCCGTAATTAGCAATGACTTTGATTGCCTCTAATGCTTGCACTGCACCGATAATACCGACTATCGGTGCCATAACTCCCGCTTCAACACACGTGAGTGAATTATGGCCAAATAGAGCGCTTAAGCATTGGTAACAGGGTTCGTCAGGGTGTTGATACATAAATACGCTGACTTGCCCTTCCATTCGAATCGCCGCACCAGAAACGAGCGGTGTTTTGTTTTGGTAACATAGGCGGTTAAGTTGATTGCGAGTTTCAACGTTATCACACGCGTCCAGCACAAGGCTATGAGTGGCAATCAGCGCATTCAACGCTTCATCCTCTAAACGTTGCGCAATCGTCCTGATCACCAAGTGTGGGTTGAGTTTATGCAGTGACTCGGCCGCCGAGTCAACTTTATGGCGGCCAAGATCGTTATCCGTGTGCAACACTTGGCGTTGTAGGTTAGATAATTCAACCACATCATCATCAATCAGCGTCAGGCTACCGATGCCCGCGGTCGCTAAATATTGGCTTGCGGCACAACCTAACCCCCCTGCACCAAGAATTAAAACAGAACTTTGTTTCAGCGCTTCTTGCCCTTCGAAATCGAAGTTTTTTAGCATGATCTGGCGGTTGTAACGCAGCATTTCCTGATCAGACAAAAGATCCATAATGTTCCTCAATACAAGCTGGCATTAAATAGCTGAATGTGAACCGTTTCTCCAACCTCAACATGGCCACGTTCTCGTTCAAGCACCACAAAACAGTTAGCTAAACTCATGGAACGGAAGGCACCAGAACTTTGGTTACCTGTGCTTTCAACGACAAACTGCCCATCTTCAATTGAGTAGATTCCTCGTTGATAATCGGTGCGTCCGGGAGATTTTTTAAAACGAGAGCGAGTCGTCGCTGGGATCGAGGGAGAGGCTTGCCAAGCCGTGTGCCCAGCAAGTTTTGCCAACATGGGTTGCACGAGCACATATAGAGTTAACATAGCAGAAACCGGATTACCCGGTAAGCCGCAAAACCATGCATGATTGAGTGAGCCAAACGCGAAGGGTTTACCGGGTTTTATGGCTAATTTCCAAAAGCCGATCTCACCAAGTTTAGCCAGAATATCTTTAGTGTAATCCGCCTCGCCGACACTCACGCCTCCGGAAGTAATCACCACATCGGCTTGAGTTTGTGCTTGCTCAAATGCAGTGGTTAATTGGGCAGGACAGTCGGGAATAATTCCTAAATCAATCGCTTCACAGCCAAATTTTTCAATTAACGGCTTCATGCCATAGCGGTTGCTATCATAAATTTGCCCAGCCTTTAGTGGTTCACCCAGTGGCTTTAATTCATCGCCGGTTGAAAAAAAGGCTACTTTGGGTTTACGAAACACACGCACATGGCTTATCCCTAAGGTGGCGATCATCGGAATATCGCGCACGGTTAAACGTGAACCAGCGCTGAGCACCACATCACCTTGTCGGATATCATCACCTGTGGGGCGAATATTACTGTTCGGCTTTACTTCAGAGACCGCAAACCGAATACCTTGCTCTGTCACTTGGGCTTGCTCTTGCATGATCACTGCATCGCATCCCGATGGGATTTGAGCACCGGTCATGATTCTGATGCATGTCATTGCTGGCCAATTGCCGGTATAAGGTTGTCCTGCAAATGATTTGCCCACAACGGGCAACTGGACTTGTTGTGCGAGTTCCGCGCGTCTTACCGCGTATCCATCCATGGCTGAATTATCAAAAGGAGGAACGTGGATTGGGGAGAGAATATCTTCTGCGAGCACAAAACCGAGGGCATCGGCTAGCGGAAGTTGGTGTGTGTCATTAATCGGTGTAATGCGTGCAAGCATTGAGTTGAGAGCATCTTCAATTGGCATGAGATTTTGTGCATCGCAACAGCCCATATTAATCGTCCTGTGGTTATTATTTTTGGCGTACTTTAGCATACAAAGGGCGAGACAATAATGCCCTCTCATAAAATAGGGATGTAATTATTCAAAAATACGAGTATTCTTGTTTGCCATTCAAAAGGGGTAAACAAGAGGTAGGGAAATGTCAAGTTTGAGCGAATCCGCCCAGTTAGTGAAAGCGGCTCTCGAAAGCCGCGGCCAGGAAACGCCAATGCAACCCAATGTGATCAGCCGTGAAGAGAAAAAAACGCAAATTGAACATCATATGCGTGAAATCTTAAATCTGCTGGGGCTTGATCTCACTGATGACAGCTTAGAAGAAACGCCCCATCGCATCGCAAAAATGTATGTGGATGAGATTTTCTCTGGGCTTGACTATAAGAACTTCCCTAAAATCACCGTCATCGAAAATAAGATGAAGGTCAGTGAGATGGTATGCGTGAAAGACATCACCTTGACCAGCACCTGTGAACACCATTTAGTTACCATTGATGGTAAAGCCGCAGTTGCCTATATCCCGCGTGGGAAAATTATTGGTTTATCAAAAATTAACCGCATTGTTCGATTTTTTGCCCAGCGTCCGCAGGTTCAAGAAAGGCTCACCCAGCAAATTTTGGTGGCATTGCAAACCTTGCTTGAATCGGATGATGTGGCGGTCACTATTGATGCGACCCACTATTGCGTTAAATCTCGCGGTGTGATGGACGCAACCAGCATGACAACCACGACAGCATTAGGCGGGATTTTTAAGTCAAACCCTTCCACTCGCGCAGAGTTTTTACACAGCATTCGCTAAACTAAGTCGTGATATGCAGATCAGAATCCATCATTTAACTAAAGTATGTAAAGCTTAAGGATGGATTCTGAATGCTATTAAGCCAATTGAATCAATCTTTTAACTAATCGATCAATCCCACTTGCTGCTTGAGTGATATTCTCTGCGAGCATATAAGCAGGGGTAGAAAGCACATTATGCTGCTGATCGTACACATAATCATCGACCGGACAGTTTACGTGTTCACCCCCCATTTTAGTGAATGCACAAGCGGTATCAGGATCATTACCAATGGTTCCTTCAACGCCAGATTCGTAAATATGGGGGATAAGCGCAGGAGCAATACAAAGGTAACCCGCCGGTTTACCCACTTTCGCAAAAGCTCGGCAAATCGTCGCAACTTGCTCGTTAATACCGCATTCAGCGCCGTTATCGGCAAAATCACTTAGGTTTTTTGCCACACCGAACCCACCGGGAAGCAGTAATGCATCAAAGTCCTGAACGTTCAGTTGGGTTAGATCTTGGATGTTACCACGAGTGAGGCGGGCCGCTTCAACCAAGACATTACGGGTTTCTTTCATTACTTCACCCGTCAAGTGATTAATGACGACCTGTTGCTCAATGTTGGGCGCAAAGCAGTGCCAACTGGCTCTTTGCTTTTCTATGGCATACAGGGCTAATACCGTTTCGTGAATTTCAGCGCCATCAAAAACACCACATCCACTTAAAATTACGGCCACTTTTTTCATTGATAGGCTCCTTACTTATTTCATCGATAAGACCTCTCTATGAGGTTAACATTTTATTAAAAACAATCTACACTGCGCGGATAATTTTGAGGAGCAAGTAATGAAGTACGATTGGATTTTGTTTGATGCGGATGAAACGTTATTCCACTTTGATGCCTTTAAAGGCATGCAATTAATGTTTGCGCGTAAAGGGGTCGATTTTACTGAGCAGGATTTCCATCAATACCAACAGGTTAATAAACCGCTGTGGGTGGACTACCAAAATGGCGATATTAGCGCTGAGCAACTCAAACATATTCGCTTTACGCACTGGGCTGAACAATTAGAGACCACCACCACAGAGCTTAATAGCGCATTTTTAACCGCAATGGCAGATATTTGTACTTTATTACCTGGTGCACAAGAGTTATTAGATGGATTAAAAGGAAAAGCCAAGCTAGGGATTATTACCAACGGTTTTACAGAGCTGCAGGATGTGCGTTTAGCAAAAACAGGTATGACGGATTATTTTGAGCATATTGTTATTTCTGAGCAAGTCGGTATTGCTAAACCCGATGCGGGAATTTTTGCCCATGCGATGGAGAGGATGGGGCATCCTTCGAAAGAAAAAGTCCTGATGGTAGGAGACAATCCTCACTCAGATATTTTGGGAGGGCTTAATTTTGGGTTTGAAACATGTTGGCTAAATACACATCAACACCCATGCCCAGAAGGGATTAATGCTCACTATGAAGTGGCTTCCTTGTATGAGTTGCAAACCATTTTACTGGCGTAAGTCCATCGCTCTTGGTGCAAAGAGTGGCCTTTGCACCAAAGTGTCAGGGATGATTAACGAGTATATTCACCTTCTCGTTCTGGCTGATAAACCACTTCAATGATCTCAATCGTTTTTTCGCCACCACTTGGCATTGGCCAAGAGAGTTGCTGCCCTTCTGATAAACCGAGCAATGCGCTGCCTACTGGGGCAAAAATCGAGATATCGTCGCTTGTTTTTAGGTCTTTGGGGTAGACTAGGTTTTTTTGCATAATTTCATCACTGCCCAAAAATTTAAACTTCACCGTAGAATTCATTGTGACAACATTCGCTGGGATTTCTTCAGGAGCGAGTACGGTTGCACGATCCAACTCATCTTCTAGACGTTCCAGCTCTGCTGATAACTTAGGCATGTTATCCATTAATGCACTGATGCGATCCATGTCGAGGGTTGACACGATAATTGAATGATTGTTTGGCATTTTATTTTCTCCAAAAGAAATACCGCCCCGAACGAATCAGGGCGGCATAAAACATGTCCAGTATGCAATTTTGCATCTATTGTGTCTAGAACATAAACTGAATGGTGATAAAATTCAATCGTTGCGCGCACAGTTTTGTCGTGTTAGTGGCTGATGATGTGCTAGGGGCAACAGACCCTAGGAATAAATAAGGGCGAATGTGCAGTACATAAAAATTAAAGATGTCATTGTTGAACAAATTGAAGCAGGCATGTTGACGGCTAAGCAGAAATTACCTGCTGAACGTCAATTAGCCGAGACTTTTAATACAACACGGGTAACGCTGCGTGAAGCGCTTTCATTATTAGAAGCGGAAGGAAGAATCTATCGAGAAGATCGGCGAGGCTGGTTTATTTCTCCACCACCACTGCGTTATGACCCAACTCAAACTTTAAATTTTACCAATATGGCACGAGCACAACATCGTCAGCCGAAAACTGAGCTTGTGAGTGCCAAAGTAGAGGTGGCTAATAAATTAGCCTCGAAACTTTTGCAATTAGCCCCATTTTCGGAAGTGTATTGTATTGAGCGTGTTCGTTATTTAGATCATCGTCCGGTGGCGTTCGTGACTCACTACGTGCGTCCAGAATATTGTCCTAACTTGTTAGATTTTGATTTGTCACAATCATTGACTGACACCTATCAACGTCACTTTTCGATACAATATCAAAAAATACGCTATCGGATCACCACTCGTTCACTATTCGGTGAAACTGCGCAGGCCTTGAGATCGACAACAGGAACACCGGCAACGGTAGTTGAGCGAGTGAATTACAACCAGTACGGCGAGTTAATCGACTGTGGTATTGAATATTGGCGACATGATGCCATTAGTATCGAATCGGTGGCTGAGCGATCACATCCCGCTGAATCGGATCTCTCATCGTGTTTAACTCGTGCCGATAAGTGAGAAAAACGATAAATGAGAAAAACATGGCCCGCAGGCCATGTTTGAGGTGGTTTGACTTATACCACTGAATAGTGAATGGCTAACTGTTTTCTTCCGCATCTTGGCGTTTGATCACTTTATGCCCATCTTCCGTTACTCCATTTTTCCAGTAACTGCTGATGTAAATAAAATCTCGCGCAACGGCTCGTTCATTTCGAAAATATTGCCGCAGTGTCCGCATGGCATCAAATTCACAGGCACACCACACCGCGCATTGACCCGTTAACCAAGATTGAGCTTTGACAACCTCAGTTAAGGATTCTCCTTGCGCTGCATTGACCCATATAATTTGCACGCCGGTTGGGGAGATTAAGCGTTGTTGATCGGCGGGATCGCTGATCTCTATCACAGCATAACCTTTTGTTTTTGCATCAAGACTCGCCAGTGTCACTGACAAGGCGGGCAGGGCGGTCATATCTGCTGCAAGAAATACCCATTCAGCTGCTTTCCAGTTTGGGTCTTGGCTTTTACCCGGCCCTGCGATGGCAATGCTTTCACCCACTTGTACAGTTTCTGCCCAGCGGGAGGCAAAACTGCAAGCCAAATCCTCACTGGAATGGCGAACAAAATCGACCACAAGGCTGTGAGTCTGTGTATCGAACTGACGAATGGTATAAGTGCGCATGACGGAGCGTTCTTCACTGCCAAGTTGACTGAGATCACTGGATCCTTGCGGAGTGAACAGCAGTTTAATATAGCCACCTTCACTCTCTTTTCCAAAGTGAGCAATGCTTGAACCTTGCAGAGTAATACGCTGAATGTGCGGAGAGATTCGTTCAGTTTTTACCACGGTGACAGGGTAAGAAGGGCGTTGATTATTTGGATGACTCATAGTATTTATCTCGCTGACTTTATCTGGCTTACCATAACGATAATTTTACGTATCGGCAATGATAATCGTTGTCGTTTACAATAATTTATCGATAAAAATAATGAACGGATTCGCTGGTCGATGAGTCTACATGATAAAATTCACTGCAAGGATTAAAGCGAGAGACTCATGAGACATTTACAGACAGCAACCCACCCAGATATCGCTAACTTAAGCCATTATTCAATCATACAGCGTAAAGCCGCTCGAGCCATTGTGCTTGAAGGTGAAGAGATTTTATTGCTCTATACTGAGCGCTATGATGATTACACCTTACCCGGTGGGGGCGTTGATAAACAGGAAGATATCATCCAAGCCATGGTGCGTGAATTACAAGAAGAAACAGGTGCAAGCAATATTCAAATGATCCAACCATTTGGCTTATATGAAGAGTTTCGTCCTTGGTATCGAGAGGATGCTGATGTGATGCATATGATCTCTTATTGCTATACCTGCAAAGCCGATCGTCAGCTTGGTCAAATGCGTTTGGAAGAGTATGAAATCAACAATGGTATGCAGCCTGTGTGGATGAATATTCATCAGGCCATTGCCCATAATGAGCAGACCATGGCACATAGTACACAAAAAGGCATGAGTATTGAGCGAGAAACTTTTTTACTGCGCTTGATTGCCAAAGAATTGCTGTAAGATTTAGGGGAATTAAACGCTTGGACAGAATGAAATCGTAAGTCGCTAATACGATCTCGTTCGAAGCGCGGCAATTGAATGAAATCAGATCCGTTATGCATTGGTATCTTATTCAGAGTTGAGTATAGTAAAAACAATAGGATAAGACGAAAAATAACCAGTTAACCAAAAGGACGTTTACATGGGGAAATATTCACGATGGGTATTGGGAGCATTATTGGTCGCATCCAGCCAGATGGCTTGGGCGGATGTTATAGAGACGACCCAGTTAGTCGGTTACGGCAAAGCGAAATATCCAGCCAATTTTACCCATTTTGATTATGTGAATCCTCAAGCGCCCAAGTATGGAAAAATCACTTATGGGCAGATTGGCACCTTTGATAACTTTAACCGTTATGCTTCACGTGGAGTGGCGGCTGCGGGAACGGGTGAGTTATACGATGCATTAATGTTTTCACCCAGTGACGAAATCGATACCTACTATCCACTTATCGCCGAAAAAGTCCGTTATTCTGATGATTACCTCTGGCTTGAATTGGATATAAACCCTGCGGCACGTTTTCACGACGGCACTCCGATCACCGCTTATGATGTGGAGTTCACCTTTAATAAATTTATGACCGAAGGCGTTGCTCAGTACCGAGTTTACTATCAAGAAATCAAATCGGTGCAAGCCTTAAATAAGCGTACTGTCCGCGTTGAAATGAAAACAGGCAACCGTGAGAAGCTCTTTAGTTTTGCTCAATCGACTCGAGTGTTACCCGCCCATTTTTGGCGTGATAAAAATTTATCTGAACCTTTAAATCAGCCTCCCGTCGGTAGCGGGCCTTACCGTGTGGTTGATTTTAAACCCGGTCAAAGTGTGACTTATCAGCTGGTGGATGATTATTGGGCGAAAGATCTACCGGTGAATGTTGGACGAAATAACTTTAAGCAAGTGCAGTATGATTATTACCGCGATGATACGGTGATGCTTGAAGCCTTTAAGGCCGGTGAGTTTGACCTGCGCCAAGAGAGTCAGGCGAAATTTTGGGCAACCTCTTATACCGGTGCTAATTTTGATCGGGGGTGGATCAAAAAAGAAGAGATTCCACATCATGCACCAGTTGCAACTCAAGGCTTTGTTTTTAATACTCAGCGCCCGATTTTTCAAGATGTTCGAGTACGTGAAGCATTAAATTATGCCATGGATTTTGAGTGGATGAATCGGAATATGTTTTACGATCAATATTCCCGTACTCGCAGCTATTTCCAAAATACTCGCTATGAAGCAAAAGGTTTACCGAGTGAACAAGAATTAGCGGTACTTGAGCCGTTTAAAGCACAGCTCCCCGCTCGGGTTTTTACTCAAGAATATCAGCCGCCAGTGACCGATGGCAGTGGCCGAATTCGCCCACAGATGCGAGAAGCTTTCCGATTGCTAAAAGAGGCGGGATGGGAACTGGAGAATAAAGTGATGAAAAACGTCGCCACCGGAGAGCCGATGAGTTTTGAATTACTTATTTATAGCCCAACGGCAGAGCGAATTGCCATTCCTATCCAGCGCAATTTAAAGTTGATGGGCATCGATATGAAAATTCGCACCATTGATACCACGCAATATACTAAACGGCTGCGTGATCGAGATTTTGACATGGTCTCATCCAGCTTTTTCGCTAACCCTTATCCGAGCCCCAATTTACTGATTGTTTGGCACTCAAGTTATATGGATTCTACCTATAACACTGCGGGAGTGAATGATCCGGTGATTGATGCGCTTACTGAGCAAATCGTACAAAATCAACAAAATCCATCGCAGTTAGTCGCATTAGGACGATCATTAGATCGCGTTTTACAATGGAACTTTTACCTAATTCCTCAGTGGTATACCGGAATGTATCGGGTCGCCAGTTGGGATAAATTTGCCCGTCCCGATGTGATGCCAGATTATGATTTAGGGTTAGACACGTGGTGGATCTCTGAGCAAAAAGCGCAGAAACTGCCTGCCAAACGCCGTTAAGAGGTCGACATGGCTGCGTATATTTTTCGCCGATTATTGCTGGTGATCCCCACCTTGTGGGCGATCATCACCATTAACTTTTTTATTATTCAAATTGCGCCAGGTGGCCCTGTTGAACAAGCGATTGCTCAGTTAGAAGGGCACACTTCTGGCGTCATGGAACGATTCGCTGGCGGTGGGCAAGAGGTTATCGCCAGCAAACTGGATGATAGTTCAGGTTACAAAGGATCACGAGGCTTAGATCCCGAAGTGGTTGAGGCGATCAAACGCCAGTTTGGATTTGATAAACCGATACATCAACGCTACTTTGAGATGCTGAAAAACTATCTGACCTTTAATTTTGGTGAGAGTCTGTTTCGTGGCGGAGATGTGATTGATTTGATTGTAGAACGTTTGCCCGTTTCGATTTCTTTGGGGTTATGGAGTACCCTCATCATCTACTTTATCTCCATTCCCCTTGGCATTATGAAAGCGATTCATCACGGCTCTCGTTTTGATGTCTGGTCAAGTGCACTGGTGATTGTCGGCTATGCGATTCCCGGTTTTTTATTTGCCATCATTTTGATTATTCTCTTTGCGAGCGGAAACTATTTTAGTTGGTTCCCACTCCGAGGACTAGTGTCTGATCATTTTGACCAACTGCTCTGGTATCAAAAAATAATTGACTACTTTTGGCATTTGGCGCTGCCCATTTTTGCCATGGTGATCGGTGGGTTTGCGACGTTAAGTATGCTGACCAAAAACTCCTTTCTTGATGAAATTAATAAGCAATATGTGGTAACGGCACGAGCCAAAGGGTTGGATGAACGGACTATTTTATATAAACACGTCTTTCGCAATGCTATGTTGATCATCATTGCGGGCTTTCCTAGCGCCTTTATCGGTATTTTCTTTACCGGATCGATGTTGATTGAAGTGATGTTCTCTTTAGAAGGTATCGGTTTGCTCGGGTTTGAGTCAACCATTCAACGTGACTATCCTGTGGTATTTAGTTCACTCTATATCATGACGTTACTTGGGTTACTGCTTAGTATTATTTCCGATCTTACCTACACTTGGGTGGATCCTCGTATTGATTTTGAGGCGCGCTAAGTATGGTAAACAAGTCAAGGATCAACCCATTAACTCAGGCGCGCTGGCAACGGTTTAAATTTCATCGGCGAGGTTTCTATTCGCTGTGGATTTTTTCACTGCTCTTTATTGTGAGTCTGTTTGCTGAAATCATTGCCAATGATAAACCGCTGCTGGTCTCTTATGACCATCAGTGGTTTTTCCCTGTCGTGACTCAATATGCCGAAACCCGCTTTGGCGGCGAGTTCGAGACAGAAGCAGACTATACCGACCCTTATGTGGTGGGATTAATTGAGCAAAAAGGCTATCTCATCTGGGCACCGATTCGGTTTAGCTACGATACCATCAATCTCAATGTGGTCGGCTCGGTGCCGTCTGCACCGGATTCTGTTAACTGGTTAGGTACAGATGATAAAGGGCGTGATGTATTAGCCAGAATTATCTACGGCTTTCGGGTTTCAGTATTATTCGGCTTTGCATTGACCATTATTTCATCGGTGATTGGTGTTTTGGTGGGAGCAACCCAAGGCTACTACGGCGGCTGGCTGGATCTGTTCGGGCAACGTTTTATTGAAGTTTGGTCAGGTATGCCGACCTTATTCTTGTTGATTATCCTGTCTAGTTTTGTCGAGCCCAATTTTTGGTGGTTACTTGGCATCATGGTGTTATTTAGTTGGATGAGTTTGGTGGGTGTGGTACGTGCGGAGTTTTTGCGTTGCCGAAATTTTGATTATATCCGCGCAGCACAAGCGATGGGAGTAAAAGATACCCGCATCATCTTCCGACATATGTTGCCTAATGCTATGGTTGCCTCACTCACTATGATGCCTTTTATTTTATCGGGTTCAGTCACCACCTTAACCTCACTGGATTTTCTCGGTTTTGGTTTACCCGTGGGCTCACCTTCTCTTGGTGAATTATTAGCGCAAGGCAAAGCGAATTTACAAGCCCCTTGGCTCGGTATTTCAGCGTTTGTGGTGTTATCTTTGATGCTCACGTTGCTGGTGTTTATTGGTGAAGCGGTGCGTGATGCGTTTGATCCACATGTGCAAGGAAGAAGTTAATGAGCGAACCATTATTAACCATTACCGATCTCTCGATTGGATTTGGTCGAGCACAAGCGATCGAAACGGTGACTCATCAAGTTTCCCTCTCTATTCATAAAGGGGAAACACTGGCATTAGTCGGGGAGAGTGGTTCCGGAAAATCAGTCACCGCCAATGCTATTTTAAAACTCTTACCGAAGGGTTCAGCGCATTATCAGCAGGGCAGAATTGAGTTTGCGGGATTGAATCTACTCACCTGTTCAGAGCGTCAACTGCGGGGTATTCGCGGGGGACGGATAGGTATGATTTTCCAAGAACCTATGGTGTCATTAAATCCATTGCATAAAATCGGTAAACAGCTGGTTGAAACCTTAGCGATTCACCGTGGGATGCGTCAACGTCACGCAGAATCCTTAGCCATGACTTGGTTAGAAAAAGTTGGGATTCGGCAACCACAGGTGAAAATTAATGCTTATCCTCATGAATTATCCGGAGGAGAAAGGCAGCGGGTGATGATTGCGATGGCGTTGATCAATGAGCCCGAACTCTTGATTGCTGACGAGCCAACCACCGCTTTGGATGTTTCGGTTCAAGCGCAGATTTTAGATCTACTCAAATCTTTGCAGCAAGAGTTAGGTATGGCCATGTTGTTCATTACCCATGACTTAAGCATTGTCCGACGTATTGCCGATCGGGTCGCGGTGATGCAGGCTGGGCGCGTGATTGAACAAAATCATTGCGCGGAATTATTTTCTGCGCCGCAGCATCCTTATACCCGATTACTGATTGAATCAGATCCGCGTGGCACACCGGTTGCCGTCAATAAAAATAACCCAGTTTTATTAGAAACTCAGCAAATGAATGTGTGGTTTCCAATTAAAGGCGGGATTTTTAAACGCACCATGGATCACGTCAAAGCGGTCACAGGGATGACATTTCAGTTGCGTCAAGGGCATGCGATTGGATTAGTTGGGGAAAGTGGCTCAGGAAAATCGACCACAGGCATGGCGGTATTAAGGTTGGTCAATTCGAGTGGTGAGATTCGTTATGCCGATCAGACTATCCAATCACTTGATAGGCAGGCGATGTTGCCATTTCGGCGTAAAATGCAGGTGGTTTTTCAAGATCCCTTTTCTGCGTTAAACCCTCGCATGTCGGTGGCTCAAGTGATTGGTGAAGGGCTGACTGTACATAGCCAACACTCTGCCTCAGAAATTGATCAAGCTATCTGTTTAGCAATGCAAGAAGTTGGGCTTGATCCTGAAACGCGACATCGTTATCCCAATGAATTTTCGGGAGGGCAGCGGCAGCGCATTGCCATTGCTCGTGCGCTTGTTTTAAAACCGGAATTTATCTTACTTGATGAACCGACTTCATCGCTGGATCGTACGGTTCAAGCGCAAGTGCTCGATCTATTGAAGTCACTACAGGAAAAATATGGGTTAACTTATTTATTTATCAGCCATGATTTAAATGTGGTGAAGTCGTTATGCCATTACACTATTGTGATGAAGCAGGGAGAAATAGTAGAGCAAGGGCCAACAGAACAACTCTTTTCTGCCCCGAGTCACCCTTATACTCAAACTTTGGTGCGGCTGTCTGCAGGCTAATTGGGGTTAATGGTAAGTTCGGTAAACCCAGTGTTGGGATCAAATTGGCGTGAAAATTGGTGTTCAGGATAGTGATGTATCATCAGCTCAGCCGTTGTGTGGATAATATTACCCACTTGTAAATGTCCACCCCATACTTGCCCTTGATGGTCAGCGACAGAGATATGTAGATGCTGATGTTCCGGTGTCAATGTACCCATAAGAGAGACAATTTCAAAGTAAGCACTTTGCTGTAGAGTGGTGGTACTGTCTGCCAAGCGAATGGCTAACGTTGATAAACTACCGACACAAGATGCGATGGTTCCCGCTCGAATATTATGCTGAGCGACCAGCGATTGTATCGCCAGTTTAAGATCGGTGCCCGGTAATAGACGAGTTGCGATAAGTTTCATGGCCAAGCCTTGATAATAAAACGGAAAAGAATGGCTGAAATAGTACCAATCCCATACATCGTGTTCAATGCAATCCCGCCCAGTAGAATTGAAACATTGTCATGATATCGATTCAGTATACACTATGGTTATGTCAGAAAAGTAGAATTCCCAATGAGTGATCATCCAGAAGAAGTAGAAATTGAAGCCATCGGTATTGAGGTTGATGCTCAACCCATCGAACTTTATAAAGTTTTAAAGCTTGCTAATGCCGTGAGTGGCGGAGGCGAGGCAAAGTATGCAATCGCCGAAGGCTATGTTGCGGTCAATGGCGAATTAGAGACGCGCAAACGCAGAAAACTATATGATGGTGATTTGGTGGAGTTTGACCAAGAGTATTATTTAGTAATTTGTGATGTTCCAACGACCGAGATGGTTGAACCACAAAAATCAGAGCAAAGTTTGATGACCAACACCACGCCGCCACCAGCAGTCAGCAAACCCAAAGCGCGTCATTCGGCAAAAAAAACAGAAAAAAAATCCACCAATAAAAAACCAACTCCGTCGAATAAAAGGCAAACGCCGACGAAAGAGACGATTGAAGAGGCACCATCCAGCACCAAAGGTGGACGCAGTGCGATTCGCTTTTTCTAAAGTGAAAAATCTAAAGTGAGTAAAAAGGGAGCTTAATTTGCTCCCTTGATGGTTTATCGCCAGTCATCATCAAGAAATGTCCGCCCCTCGAGTGCGTATGGATCGTCATCAAGAGGGTGCTCCATTTCTCCACGTAACTTTTCCAGTTGTTGCTCAAGTTGATTAACCGTTTGGTAATCACCTTCTGAACAAGCGACATAGATTTGTTGCTCTAGTACATCGATGCTGTCTTTGATGTTCATCTGACACCTCCTGTAATTCACTTGAGTTGGGAGTTACTGGCTGCTCTTGGTCAGTATATACCCAGTTGATAAATTTTGCCGATTCACATGGAATGCTTATTCTTTACGATTCGTTGACTTTTTGAACAAAATTTAATCGCGAAAGATCAACAGACCCTAGATGCGGTTGATGCGGATAATTTGCGTTTTAACGCCTGTCATCCACTTAACTTCATCAATCTAATAAACGGTAAGTGCGCTGAGTCCCATACAGAGAACGATGGGTAAGCAAGGATTGAGGGGATGGATAGCTTGAAAAGTAACCTATTGATATTATTTTGTTTATTTTACGAGCAAACAGAAAAAAATCCTTAAAAAAGACTTTTCTTTTCTCATAAATGTGGCAATATAACTCCCGTAGACAGCAAGCCAAGACGCAAAGCGTGCATCGTATAATGGCTATTACCTCAGCCTTCCAAGCTGATGATGCGGGTTCGATTCCCGCTGCACGCTCCAATTCCCCAGTAACGTCAGTTTATTATCAAACCCCAAACCCCAAACCCCAAACCCCAAACCCCAAACTTCCATTCGAACACTGCGCTTTTGAGCGTTTTTTTTGTTTTTACCTTTAAACATAATTCTCCGTTTCATGCGTCAACGATAGAATCGTCTTATCAGATTATTGGTTATCCGATAAATGGAAGATATTTGCGCCATCATTTTGTTGCTGAAGCTCCGCATAACTCTAAAAAATATGCAGCTCATCATACTTCTCTTTTTCTCTGTGCCATGACCATGCAATCGGTTGATTAAACGTGGTAAGTTGTTATGTGACACCGTGTTGACTGAAACCACCACTAGCCAAACCCATACCCAAACAACTTAGCGTTGCAGGTAGGCTGGCCTTTGATGAAAACCACAGATGGCTCTCATTATCCCCATGAGTATAGACAGGCTTATGTGATTGGGGGTAAGCGAACGTAGCCAACACCCCAGCAGATTCAAGTAGGAAGGGGATAAAGTCGATGCATAATCATCAGGCATGGAGCAAAAAATGGACGATCTCTCACCCTCCGATCTTAAAGTCATCCTGCACTCAAAGCGCGCCAATATGTATTACCTTGAATACTGCCGCGTGATGCAAAAAGATGGCCGTGTGCTCTATTTAACCGAAGCAGACAAAGAAAATCTCTACTTCAATATCCCGATTGCCAATACCACCGTACTCATGCTCGGCAACGGCACCTCCATTACTCAAGCGGCCATGCGCATGCTCTCACAGGCTGGCGTATTGGTCGGGTTTTGTGGTGGCGGCGGTACGCCACTGCACATGGCTTGCGAAGTAGAATGGTTTACGCCGCAAAGCGAATATCGCCCAACCGAATACTTACAAGGCTGGCTCTCATTCTGGTTTGATGATCAAAAGCGCTTGGCCGCCGCCAAACAATTTCAAAACGCACGAATTGATTACTTGCAGCGGGTTTGGCGATCAGACCGAGAATTAACCCTTGAAAAATTCAATGTTCAAGATGAAGTAATACAGCAATCCCTTGATACTTTCCACCAACGTACTGAAGCCGCGAATAAACCAGCCGATCTGCTCCTCACGGAAGCGCAGCTCACCAAAGCCCTGTACAAGTACGCTGCCAATAATACGGGGAAAGAAGGCTTTACTCGTCAGCATCAGCCGGATAAAAAATCCACCGATAAAGCCAATGACTTTTTGAATCATGGTAACTATTTAGCTTATGGACTCGCGGCAAGTTGCTTGTGGGTGCTTGGCATTCCGCACGGTTTTGCCGTCATGCATGGCAAAACCCGTCGTGGCGCTTTGGTGTTTGATGTCGCCGACTTAATCAAAGATGCGATTGTGCTGCCGTGGGCCTTTGTTTGCGGCAAAGAAAACGCCACCGAGCAAGAGTTTCGCCAACAAGTTTTACAATCTTTCATTGAACACAAAGCGCTCGATTATATGTTCGACACAGTGAAACACATCGCACTGCAAGGCAAAGAGGAAGAAGAGCGCGAGGAACACGCTTTATGATGGTCACCTTTGTTTCTCAGTGTGAGAAAAACGCTCTCAAGAAGACCCGCCGCGTACTGGATGCCTTCGCCAACCGCATTGGTGATAACACCTGGCAAACCCTGATCACCGAAGATGGGTTACTCACCATTAAAAAAATGCTAGGCCAAACCGCTAGCCGCAGCACTGCGGTGAGTTGCCACTGGATCCGTTCTCGATCGCGCAGCCAGTTGTTATGGGTAGTGGGTAACAAAAAGAAATTTAATGCAGAAGGATATGTGCCAGTAAACAGTACAGAGAAAGACCTGTTGAACAGTGAATTTGAAAACGATTGGAAATATTTACCCCTGATTAAAGCGATAACTGGAATGGCCGCTTTGCTGCACGATTGGGGTAAAGCCTCTGTACTTTTTCAGGAAAAGTTAAATCCAGAAATTAAAACCAAGCATAAAGGTGACCCGCTACGTCATGAGTGGATATCTTGTCTGCTGTTCCATCAATTTGTCGCTAATCCAATACACCAATCTCAAGATGAGGCTTGGTTGGCGACTCTTATCAATCAAAGTATTGATGAAACTTGCTTTAACACCAACGTGTTACAAAAAGAGAAGGCGCTTGCCGAATTACCAACAGCGGCGGCTTTGATCGCTTGGTTGATTGTTTCTCATCACCGATTACCTTTGCCAAAAGAAGAAGCTCTATGTAACAACCAGCGAGAAGTTGATAACTCGTCCTTGGCGGATTTACTTGCCAGAATTACCCCAGCATGGGGTTATGAAAACCGCTTTGATGAGTACAACGCGCTGCTGCCGAAATGTTTTGAATTTCCGTTAGAGTTACTTTCTAATTCCTCGATTTGGCTTGTTGAGCTAAAACGCCGCGCAAAGGATCTATTGCATCATCTGCCTTTACTCGATCTGGCAATGAATGATGGGAGTTGGCGAGGGATTCTACACCATGCTCGGTTGTGCCTGATGCTAGGTGACCACTATTACTCATCACAGCCTAATGATCATCAATGGAAAACCTCGATAGATCTGTACGCCAACACCGATCCCATTACTAAAGCGCGTAAACAAAAGCTGGATGAGCACTTAGTGAATGTCGCTAAAGTTGCAGTGAACACAGTGAAGTTACTGCCGTTTTTTGAAACCGAACCGCTCAAAGCTACCGAGCTCAACGAGCTTGCACCTAAGGCCAACACGCCTAAAGCATTCCGTTGGCAAGACAAAGCGGTACGCAAAATCAATGAGTGGCGTGAACACACGGAAGATAAAAGCCAAGGCTATTTTGTGGTGAACATGGCCAGTACCGGTTGTGGTAAAACCATCGCCAACGCCAAAATTATGCAGGCGTTATCTGAAGAGGGTGAAAGCCTGCGTTTTATTCTGGCACTTGGTTTGCGCACACTCACTTTGCAAACCGGAGACGAATATAAAGAACGTCTCAAACTGCAAGAGAGCGATTTAGCAGTGCTGATTGGTTCTAAAGCTATTTCGGAGTTACATCAATCGGGCAAGAAAGTTGAAAAAGACGACATTGAACCTGAACAAGCTGACGCTGGTTCTGAGTCTTTGGAGAGTCTTCAAGATGAAAACGATGTTCTGGATTGGCAAGGTGTGCTGCCTGAAGAAGAGCTCACGACCGTTTTAACCAAAGAAAAAGACCGAAAACTTCTGTATGCCCCCGTACTGGTATGCACTATCGACCACATTATGGCAGCGACCGAAACCAAGCGTGGTGGACGCTATATTCTGCCCTGTTTACGTTTAATGTCATCCGACTTGGTGATTGATGAAATTGACGACTTTACCGGCGATGATCTGATTGCGATTGGCCGATTAGTGCATTTGGCGGGCATGCTAGGGCGCAAAGTGATGATTTCCTCTGCCACCATACCACCGGATTTAGCATTGGGTTTATACAATGCCTATCGTCAAGGATGGGCAGTGTTTGCCGCCAGCCGTGATAGAGTCAGTAGCATCAATTGTGTTTATGTCGATGAATTTAATACCGAAGCACAGATGGTGGGCTGTGATGATGCTGATTTAGCTGTCTATGAGGCGTTCCAACAACGCTTTGTTGCTAAACGCGTTGATAAACTAAAACAGCAAATCTCAAGACGAAAAGCCGAAATCATTCCATGCATTAAACAGGGTGAGCAACCGCTTGAGGAAGAGTATTTCGAGATAGTCAAACAAGCGGTTTTGACCAAACACCAGCACCACAACACGATAGAGCCAGAAAGCCAAACAAGAGTATCGTTTGGCGTGGTTCGGGTTGCCAATATTCAACCTTGCGTCGAATTAACCCAATATCTACTCAGCTGTGAGTGGCCTGCCGATACCGAAGTGCGTTGCATGCCTTATCACAGTCAGCAAGTGATGTTACTACGTCATGCGCAAGAAAAGCATTTGGATGAAGTGCTCAAACGCAAAGAGAAAACGGGAGAATTACCCGAAGCGTTTGCTCATCCCGTGATTCGTGATCACCTAACGACTTGCCAAGCGAAAAACCTGATTTTTATTCTGGTTGCCACCCCAGTTGAAGAAGTGGGGCGTGATCATGACTTTGACTGGGCGGTAATTGAGCCATCATCTTTTCGTTCAATTATTCAAATGGCAGGCCGAGTACGTAGACATCGTGATGGTGAGATTCAGGAGCCCAATATTGGCTTGTTGCAATACAACGTTAAAGGCTTTAAGGGAGGCTCAGATCGAGTATTTAATCATCCCGGTTATGAAACAGACAGCGCCACCCAGCTCGCCACTCATGATTTATCTGAGCTGGTGGATGAAAAGTCGCTGCTGCAAGCGGTCAATGCCATTGTCCGTATTCAAAAGCGAGTAGTGCTAGAACCGCGCAACAACTTGGCAGATTTAGAGCACTTTGCCACCGCGAAAACCCTTGGCACCGATCAAATTGGCAAACCACAGCAAGTCAATACTAGCCGTCAGGATAGATACAACCGTAATCGTCGCAGTAGCTCGCCGCAGTCATGTTGGTATGAGCATCTGCACGGTCATATTCACGGCTACTGGTGGCTTACCGGATTGCCGCAACACTTCAAACGCTTTCGTAAAAGTGAACCGACAGTGCAAATCTACTTAGTTAAAAAAGCGCGCAGCATTGAGTTTTGTTTGCCTGACGAGGGGATGCCTTCAATCGATGAAGTGTTAAATATTAAACACCTGCCGCTTCCACCAACGCAGCAACAGAAGCTCTGGCTACAGCGTGATTACAGTGAGTTAGTCAGTTTTTACAGTCCAAGCCCTGAACAGGAATTCTCCACCTCAGTGCGTTATGGCGAAATCAGTTTTATCTACCGTGAAGGTAATCAGCAATACAGTTACAACGATCAGCTAGGGTTGGTCAAAAGCTCTTAGAAGTAAAGGCTGGAAAATCCAGCCTTTGGCTACCTGTATGGTAGTGAACATCTTAAACAATTAGATAATTTTCTAAGCTGCATTTTTGCAGTCGGGGGAGAGGCTATAACAAGAGTCGAACTCTTTCAAAGTATTTTTATTATAACTTAATTAAATAATTATATAATGGTTGAATGTTGTCTGTGTTGGTTATAAACTGAGCGTAATTTAATCGAGACGGGAGATGTCAAATGATAGATCCAGCAATAGCCGCCTTTTTTGCTGAGCGTAAAGAAGCATGGCTAAAGAAAAACATCAGTGCAGCAATGTCTGATACAGAAGTATTGGAAAAACAACAGGAGTGTGAGCAAAACTTTCTATTAGACAATTGGTTGCCTGATGCAGCCAAAAGGGCGGGACAAATTTCAGTGGCTTCGCATCCTTGTACCTTTAGTCATCCGAGTGCGCGGAAAAACAAAAATGGTTACGTATCGTCCATTATTGCCAAGAACAAACCAAGAATAGATGGTTTGCTTCGTTCCGGCAATGTGAGTGTTGAGCTAGATGCACTCGGTAACGCAGCGGCATTAGATGTATACAAGTTTCTCAGCTTAGAGATGAGCGACCAACGTTCTTTATTGGTGCATATTGAGGAACAAAGCGAGTTAGCAAGGCAATTGCTTGATATACCAAGTTGTGAATATCAGGCGCTACGCGATGGCTTTTTAAAAATGGTCGATAGCGATCAGGCGTCTGTTTCTAGCTCGAAGATTAAGCAAGTCTATTTCCCGATAGCCGATGGGGAATATCATTTATTGTCGTTATTAACCCATTCCGGTCATCTTTTTGAGTTGCGTAAACGTCTTGATGCACTTCGATTTGGTGATGCGGTAAAAGAGGCAAGAGAGTGCAAAAAAACGAATCACTTTCATCCTGAGGGTTACCAAGAGATCTTTGGTCTCACCACGATTGGGTTTGGCGGCACAAAACCGCAAAATATCAGTGTGCTCAATAACCAAAACGCAGGTAAAGCACATTTGCTGGCCTCTATACCACCGGAGTTAACACCTCGCGATATTCGTTTGCCGAAAACGGATTTTTTCAAAGAGAGCTTTAGCGCTTGGCAAGCCAAAGAGGTGCTTGAAGCGCTGCATCGACTCTTTCAAACCGACTACAACAACATCAATCTCCGTGATGGGCGCGACTACCGTATTCAGCAATACGTTGATTTGGTGATTGAAAAAATGTGGCAAGTACGCCTATTTCTTGAAGCGTATTCCGGTGAATTATCGAGTGCGTTGCCTTTGGAGCAAAAAATCTGGCTCTATCCAGAGTTTGCTGAGCAGCGTCAGCACGAGGATGAATGGCTCGATAAACTCGCTCGCCACATTGCGCGAGGCTTCATCAACCATTACAGCCGCAGCAAAGTGATCGCTAATCCCATAACATTGGCTGACCAAGAGCTGCTAGCGATTGAGAGCGTGGTTGCCAGCAATAAGGAGAACTTGCGATGAACGTATTGATTTTACCGCATCTTAAAATTCACAACGCCAATGCACTTTCAAGCCCCTTTACGATTGGCTTTCCGGCCATGACGGCATGGCTAGGCTTTGTGCATGCCTTAGAGCGCAAGCTGAACCAAGCAGGGTTATCCGATCTCATGCTGCACAGTGCTGCGGTGGTGAGCCACCGTTGTGATGTACAGACTCATAAAGGCGAAGGTGACTTTGTTTATTCAATTATCGGTACTGGCAATCCACTCGATAAGGATGGTTCACGCTCGGCATTTATCGAGGAAGCACGCTGTCACTTAGATGTGTCCCTCGTTATTGAGTGGAGTGGCAATGACGAAGAACTTCAGCAGCCAGACTTTACCCAGCAGTTGCAAGCGGTGATCGCGACGATGAAAGTGGCAGGAGGTGACGTTCTTTCCGTTGGGAAGCCCTCAATCAAATCTGTGATTACGGAACAGGATACCGCTCAAGTCCTACGCCAATTAATGCCAGGCTATGTGCTGATTGAACGCCGCGATTTAATGATAGACGCCATGCAGCAAGGCAATGATGCCATAGATGCGCTGCTCGACTACCTCACCGTACATCACCATTGTGAACAGCTTGAAGACCAAAGCGTTGTTTGGCGTAGCCAGCGCAAGGCGAGTGGCTGGATTGTACCGATTGCCACAGGCTTTCAAGGCATTTCACCATTAGGTGAAGCAAAAAATCAGCGAGATCCATCAGTGCCGCATCGCTTTGCCGAAAGTGTGGTCACGCTAGGCGAATTTGTCATGGCGCACAAAATCAAACATCTCGATGACATCCTTTGGCAATACCACCCCGATTTAGAAAACGATCTTTACCTTTGTCAGCAAGTTAACCCTATCAACGAATACTAATAAGGAACAACATCATGGCTAAAAATAACGACAGCGCTTCAGTACTCGCATTTGAAAAAAAATTAGTACCATCGGATGGCTATCTCTTTGGTTGCCAGTGGGAAACCAAAGAGCACGCAATCCCGTTAGCCCTGCAAGAAAAATCGGTACGTGGCACGATTTCTAATCGTTTAAAAGCGGCGGTGAAAAATGATCCCGCTAAATTGAATGCTGAAGTCGAAAAGGCGAACTTACAACGAGTGGATGCTTGTGCGTTGGGGCAGGATCACGATACTTTGAAGTTGCACTTCACACTCAAAGTATTAGGGGGGCTTGCTCAACCTTCGGCATGTAACAATACGCTGTTCAAACAGAGTTACAGTGCTGCAGTTTCACAGTACATTGCCAAATATGGCTGTTTTGAGTTGGCGAAACGCTACGCCACCAACCTTGCCAATGCTCGTTTTCTATGGCGCAACCGAGTGGGTGCAGAAGAGATTGAAGTGCAAGTTAAGGCGCTTAACAAAGGAGCGGAGCAAACTTGGACTTTTGATGGCAAACAATTTAGTACACGTCATTTTGATCATAATGATCAACATATCGATAGCTTGGCAGAACGTATTGCCAAAGCTTTAGCCAGCGAGTCTGAACATTTGATGCTGCAAATTGACTGTTACGCCAAGGTTGGTAAAGCGCAAGAGGTCTATCCAAGTGAAGAGCTGGTGCTGGATAAAGGCAACAGCAAAACCAAGAAAAGTAAAATCCTGTATGCAGTTAATGAACATGCTGCGATGCACTCACAAAAAATTGGTAACGCACTGCGTTCCATTGATACTTGGTACCCAGATTACGCATCTGAGGAGCAAAGTGCAGGAGCAATTGCCGTTGAACCTTATGGTGCAGTCACTAACTTAGGAAAGGCGTTCCGTACCCCGAAAGATAAGCAAGATTTTTACACTTTCTTTGATAAATGGGCGCGTGGTGAAAGCTTGCCCCGTGAAGAAGATGAGCATTACGTCATGGCCGTATTGGTGCGCGGTGGTGTATTTGGCGAAAGTGACAAATAGGTGGCAGTGATGAACTACTACCAAGAGATCACTTTATTGCCAGATGCCGACATCGCAGTAGGCTTCCTGTGGCAAAACGTCTTTCAACAAGTGCACATTGCTTTGGTGGAGCACAAAGTGGGTAGCAATCAATCTCTGGTTGCGGTCGGTTTTCCTGATTATCGTCAAGCAAAGTTTCCGCTCGGCGCTAAGCTGCGTCTCTTTGCAAAAGAGCAAGCGACATTGGAAAAGTTAGATATCCACCGCTGGCTAACTCGGCTAGAAGACTATGTGCACATCAAAGGCATCAAACCCGTACCAAGCGAGGTAACTTACGTCAGCTTTGTACGCAAGCAGGTGAAATCGCCCGAACGAATAGAGCGGGATATGCAGCAAAAAGCCGAACTATGGGCAGCAAAATCCGGTAAACCACTGGTGGAATGTTTAGCGGATTTGCAACAAAGCAAGCCGACAGCCTTGTGCTCTTTGCCGTTTATTTACTTGCATAGCCAGCAAACCAAGCAACGCTCACCAGAAAAAAACAGCAAGTTTCCGCTGTTTATTGAGATGCAGTCCCAAAGCACATCTCAAGATGGGAGCTTTGATTGCTATGGTTTAAGTAGCAAAGCGAATGGACAATCCGCATTGGCGACCGTACCGCACTTTTAAATTGAACGAAAAAGGGTAGTTTTTACCCTTTATTTTTGCTCTTTAAAAATAAGCTTTAAATACAATAAGTTACAATGGGTGGTTTTTTATAAGGTAAAAATGCATTTTTTATCCTAACTAACTGTTGTAACTTATTTTTATTGATTTATTCTATTGTTCACTGCCGCACAGGCAGCTTAGAAAGTCAAGCGTTGGGTGACCAAGGGGCGCAAGCGGTTCACTGCCGCACAGGCAGCTTAGAAAAATAACTGGGCGTTTTTCTTGAAAGCCTCGCCGTTCACTGCCGCACAGGCAGCTTAGAAAGCCGCGACTAAAGCCGATACCGCAACCATCACGTTCACTGCCGCACAGGCAGCTTAGAAACAATACCACATCTTCTATTAGTCGTATTCCTTGTTCACTGCCGCACAGGCAGCTTAGAAAACTCCGAATTCCTGAGTAGACTAACAAAGTGAGTTCACTGCCGCACAGGCAGCTTAGAAAGTGGTACATGGCCGTGCTGAGTACGACCATGCGTTCACTGCCGCACAGGCAGCTTAGAAATTTTGATGCACCATGCACCGTACTGTGTAGCTGTTCACTGCCGCACAGGCAGCTTAGAAAGCGAGTGATCGGCTCTTCTTATGTTACCGTTCGTTCATTGTGTTAACGATCACCGAAAACTGATCCACTTTTAGCTTAAAAATAGCTTAAAAAGTTCGCGCTTTATCGCGTCGTTCTAAGATAAACTGCAACATTCATTCATTCATTCATCAATCAAGGAGAAAATTTGATGAAAGCGATTATCTTGATATGTATCACCATAAGTTCCTTTTTAACCTTACCCGCCTATGCCGTTGAATTTTGGCATTCCAATACGGTTTGGGCCGGTCAAGGACAATGTTCGGCTGTCTTTTCATTTGATAGTGAAATGAATGAAATAATCGATCTTCAGCTTTCAGTTTCTGCTTTTAATCAGGTCGGTGAAGAAGTTGCATCGGGGGTTATTGAAATTGCACACTTTGGCCAATCATCAGCTGATCGTTATATTGACGCATACTTAGAGAGCGAGGCTTTTTGTGATGAACAACTAACCATCTTAGTTAAGGATGCTCAAGCCATCGTAGATGGTCA
Organism: Vibrio sp. 1-1(7); assembly: GCF_013048485.1. NCBI lineage: Bacteria > Pseudomonadati > Pseudomonadota > Gammaproteobacteria > Vibrionales > Vibrionaceae > Vibrio > Vibrio sp. 1-1(7). The sequence goes on from NZ_VHSP01000002.1 coordinate 523,518, forward strand.
ACCTATTAATCTTCTAAAAAGCAAAATGATATCAGCGCGAGATTTTAAACCTTTCAATATTCGTATGGCTCAATAAGTTATAGGATGCTTTTTAGGTTATCAACGCTATTTTGCTATTAAATTATTATGTTTAGAATGGAAGTGTTATGAAACACATTTTACGTTTTTATATTATTATGATGTTTGTTGTATCGGGCTATTCAATCGTTACCACGCATGGTTATGATAATATAGGGAAAGACCATATTGAAGTGGGATTATTATGGCCGGTAAGCTTTTATCAATATGTCTCACGGCCAAAAATAGAGGGAGAGTCATACGATAGTGTGATTAACTCGTTAGTTGAACTCATCGAATCGAGAAAAGATTATAATGAACAATATGCCGCAGCCGTAGCATTTAATCAAATTCTGCTTGAAGATTATGTTAAGTCTAATCCAGGTTTATCTCGCGTTGAAATTGAAAGATTAATACATTTATCAAATACAGAGAAACTGGCTTATGAATTGAAAATTAATCCAGCTAAAAGTAAAGCACTGATTAATTTTGTCAACGGGTTTGATTTTGATGATCTTATCGAAGCTGGCGAGAATGCGCGGAATAATGTGTTAAAGATAAGTTATATTCGTTGAGTTTTCCTCAAATAGAGCCCTTGGGGGAAGGGCTCTTGAACTGGAGCGTATTATTTAAATTTGAATCAATTCAGCGGCTTTTTTCATCGCCTCTTTAGTTGAACATTCGATAATATTTGCTTTAGCAAAGCGATGTGCATCTTTGACTTGGATATCGTGGGCAAGAATAACCAGCTTAGCATAGGCGATGTCTTGGTCAGTAATGCGGTTTTTGATACCATTTTGACCTTGCGTTTCAACTTTGATTTTGATGCCGGCTGCTGCCCCTGCTTTTTCAAGTGCTTTTGCGGCCATGAAAGTGTGCGCCACACCGGATGGACAACAGGTGACGGCTACGATGTCATATTCGCCTTCACCCACGGTAGGTATGGTTTGAGTCTCGGATGGGGTGTTCTCTTCTTTTTCCATTTCTGGATCGTCAGTGACAACCGGTTTCCAAAAGCCAACCATTAAAGCCGTTGTGAGCGAACCGAGTGCGATACCGACTACGTACATTGGAATGTTGCTTGAAACTGGCGCGGTGATCAGGCCACCCCAAGGTGCGTGAAGCAATACATTGGTTAAGAAGCCAAATACACAGCCTACGATACCACCAGCAACGATAGACGGTAGCACTCGTATCGGGTCATTGGCTGCGAATGGAATTGCGCCTTCAGAAATACCAATGGATCCCATGATGGCTGCCGCTTTACCCGCCTCTTGCTCTTGTTTGGTGAATTTTTTCTTAAATAGGAAGGTTGCCAGTGCCATACCTAACGGTGGTGTACAAATGGCGATACCGACGCCGCCCATAAGCCATGGTTGGGTATCGACTTGTGTTTGTGCGAATAGGGTCGCGACTTTATTAATTGGGCCACCCATATCAAAGGCTGTCATCCCGCCTAGAATTGTCCCTAACACCACCTTTGATGCTCCGGCCATGGATGCGAGAAACTCATTCATCGAAGCCATAAATAATTTAATTGGCTCACCGATCCCCCATAGCACGATGCCTGCAGAAATGATTGTACCTACCAGAGGATAAATAAAATATGCCCCCAATGCGGTCATGTTGGCTGAAAGTGGGATTTTTTTCAGTTGGAATACCACGCCACCGGCAATAAAGCCTGCCACGATACAGCCAAGGAAACCGCCGCCCATGTCGGCCATAATACCAGATGAGATCATTGCCGGTGCAAGTGCTGGTTTATCCGCAATAGAATAACCGATAAAGCCCCCTAAAATAATAGGAAACAATACCAAGCCTTTTATGCCAATATTAGAAATGTCAGCTAATAAACCATCAGCCGGTACGGCTCCTTTACCAGAGGCCATGACGGCAAGCGCCAATAATACCCCTCCGGCGACGATAAATGGCAACATGTGAGAGGTACCAAATAAAAGATGGCCTTTCACGGTACTGAGGAGTTTTTTAAAATTGCTACGATTATGGGTAGCTTGAGCGGTTAGGGTACTCATAATGTTATACCTTATGATTGAGTTAAAATAATAATTTAATGCTCACCTTTTTTATTCACTTGCCGCCTACCTGCAACTCCAAATTGTTTGAGTATCGGTGGCGTATTTGATCAAGTGTTTTTATTACGGCTTTTTATTCTTTTCTTGATGGTGATTTTGATTAAATTAACGATTGATTAATTGGATTATTCGGCTTTGATTCATGCTTAGTAAATGATGGATCTAATTTAATTAATCTTGCGGGGAGCGGAAATAGTAAAAAAGAGTCTATTACTACACATTTGTATCACTCAAGCTTAAATGTGATTTATATCGCTCAATACCAAAAACAAAAAAAGCCAGTCAAAAGAGACTGGCTGAATGGTATTCCTTTTTTGCTTGACGCTGCAGCAGTGTTGGCGACGTTCGTTTAGCCCAATCGGATATCCCCTTCCTACTTGACGCTGCAGGGGTGTTGGTTACGTTCTTTCACCCCAATCACATAGCCTGTCTATGCTCATGGGGATTCACTCACTTGCCGCCTACCTGTAACTCCACGTTGTTTGGGTATAGTTTGTCGATTACTCGCTATATGCGCGAGCAACTCGGCCAGTACAACTCATCGTGTAATGTTTGGCATAAGCTGGAATGAACACGGAGCGGCCTTTCTCTACCACACAGGTTTCACCGTTTGCATGAGTGAGCACTAAGGTGGTTTCTAACGGAAGTAGGATTTCAGCACTTTGCACATCAAATGCATTGTGGTTTGAGGCGGTAATGATAGCAAATTTGAAATCGTTCACTGGCACGGGATATTCCAAGATACCATCACGTTCAATGGGGTCGAGTAATAAGCTATCGGATGGTTTTTCGGTAAAACGAGTGCAAGCGATTAACTCTTGTACATCAATATATTTAGGGGTTAAGCCTGCGCGTAAGACGTTGTCAGAGTTTGCCATAATTTCAAGACCTGTCCCTTGGAGATAGGCATGTGGCGTTTCGGCATCTAAAAACATCGCTTGACCGGGTTGTAGTGTGATCACATTAAGCAATAAGGGTGCAAATAGGCCAATATCATTCGGATACTGTTTTTCCAGTGTCGCAATGAGGCTAAACAGGGGAGAGTTTAGTTCGCGCGCTTTTACCAACAGAGCGGTGAGCGCGTTTTCTTTTTGTTGCCCTTCAAGAGATAATAAGCCAGAAAAGAACGCCGCTAAGCCTTGAGGTGTTTGATGAGCGATAAGCTCGTCTAATAGCGGTTGTAGCTCAAAAATAGCAAGCTGAGAAAAATGGCCAATAATCTCATTGATGGATCGAAAACCATTCATCGCTTGGTACTCAGTCAATGCGTAGACCAATTCCGGCTTGTGGTTGGGATCTTTATAGTTACGATGAGCCGCAGAGAGAGGAATGGCTTGTTGTTGTTCTAACGCGAATCCTTGTTCTGCTTGTTGTTTGTTTGGATGGACTTGAATAGATAAGGCTTTTTCTGCTGCCAATATTTTGAATAAATAAGGAAGTTCTTTAAAACGAGTGGCTACTTCTGTGCCTAGAAAAGCATCCATGTCTTGAGCAATCAGCGTAGAGAGTTTTGTGGCTTGACCGTGGATATTGACGGTTGAGCAGCCATTGGGATGCGCGCCCATCCACACTTCAGCTTGTGGCTCATGGGTTGGATTTTCAATCCCAAACAGTTGGTTGACAGAGGTTGTACTGCCCCAAGCGTAGTTTTGAATCACATTATTCATCAATAAGAACATGGGATAACCCGCCTGTGTTGGGGCCGTTTGTGCCTTAGACATTGTTAAATCAGACATAAAATCTCACCATTAAAAAATCATGGCTTGGACCAAATTGCCCAAGCCATTAGAATCGTTAGGGCTAAGCCGTAGCTTGCATCATTTTCGTTTTACGAATTTTCTTCAATGTGACACACGTTATTGCCGTTACTATTGCACCGACGATCATACAGAGAAGTGCAAGCACGGGATGGTTCATTGCACCTAATAGTGCAACCACGGGGCCACCATGTGCGACGCTATTGGTGATACCAAATGAGAACGCCATGACTGCCGCAACCATTGAACCTAGCATATTGGCAGGAATAACCGACATCGGATCTTGCGCGGCAAATGGGATTGCACCTTCAGAAATACCGACCAAACCCATTGCACCAGCCGCTTTACCGGCTTCTTGTTCTGATGCTTCAAATAGAGCGAACTTACGCCCCAATACCGTTGCTAATGCCATACCTAACGGTGCGACGGGGATAGCACATGCCATTGCCCCCATAAATTGTGTTTGACCGCTCGCTATCATACCGACCGAGAATAAGAAGGCAACTTTGTTGAAGGGGCCACCCATATCGAATCCAGCCATTCCGCCTAATACGATACCGAGCAATACCACATTACCGGTACTCATGGTGGTCAGAAGTGCGGTTAGGCTATCCATTAAGCTTGCAATTGGTGCTCCAATTACGAAGATAAATAGCCCCGCAATGAATAATGAACCAGTGATCGGCGCAATCATAATGGGGACTAAAGGTTGGATAAATTTGTGGTAGTTGATGGATGTAATCCATTTGACGAAATAACCCACCAATAGACCCGCGATGATCGCGCCAATAAAGCCTGTGCCTGCATCTGCGCCGTAAAAAGATCCGTTATTGGCAATCCAGCCGCCGATCAATCCTGGGGTGAGTGCAGGGCGGTCTGCAATGGCGTAAGCAATGTAACCGGCAAGGATTGGGATCATCAGAGTAAAGGCAACCACGCCCACATTAAGGATTTGATTCCACATACTGCCGTCCGGAATCGCCATGCCAGTTTCACTCGGCTCACCGCCTACTGCCAGTGCTAAAGCGATCAGTAGACCGCCTGTTACAACGAATGGAATCATGTGTGAGACACCATTCATTAAATAACGGTAGAGATCGGAGCGAGCTTGAGAGGCTTTGCCAGCGGCAAATTTTTGTGTATTGCTGGTGGCATCTGCTTGGTAGATGGGGGCGTTTAACGCTTCATTAATCAGGGCTTGAGCATCGCGGATAGGAGCTTTTACATTCGTTTTAACCACACGCTTGCCCGCAAAACGGCTCATGTCCACTTGTTTATCACAGGCGACGATGATGGCGTCGGCACGTTCGATTTCTTGCTCAGTTGGGCTATTTTTGACCCCGATAGAGCCATTCGTTTCTACTTTAATATCATAACCCATGGCAGCGGCACCTTTCTCTAGTGCTTCTGCAGCGAGGTAGGTGTGCGCAACACCGGCAGGACAGCCCGTTACGCCAATAATGAATCCTTGATTGGTTACGGGGAGTGTGGGTTGTTGTGATTCTTGTTTGGTTAACAGCAACGCCAGCGCTTGCTGGCTATTGGATGCGTTAACAAAGGCATCAATAAAGCCATCTTCAATTAATTTTGATGAGAGTTCAGCAAGCACTTCAATATGGTGATTATCGCCACCATCGGGTGAGGCGATCATGAAAAATAATTTAGAAGGGAGCCCATCATCAGCACCGTACTCAATACCTGATTGGCTAACACCGATCACCACCGCCGGCTCAATGACGGCGGCACTTTTGGCATGCGGGATCGCAACCCCTTCTTCAAATCCTGTGTTGCCCAACGCTTCACGTGCTTGAATATCTGTTAAAAATTGTGCTTGGTCTGAGATGCGACCTTGAGCATAGAGAACTTCAATGAGTTCTTTAAACACCTCTTCTTTGCTCGTGGCTTGAAGATCAAGCTTGATTAAATTTTCATTAATGAGTTTGGTGATCATGAATAACCCCTGTAACGATCATTGTTATTTCAGTGCATTGTCAAAGTTGTGCTCAATTCAGGGTAGTGAATAAATAATGCATTTACTGGATAATTGTAACTCACTAGTAAGAGTGTGATTCAGATCATCTACTGTATTTTTATTGCAGCGGTGATTTGTGGGAAAATTATTATATAGAGCTCATCAACCTTATCACTCGTTGCGAGAGTAGAATTGGCGACGGGTTTTATCTAGAAAATTGATTCAGTAACTGGATTTTTATAACCTTGTTGGTGAAGTGTGATTTTGTTCTGTAGTACAAAAATCCAGCCCAGTGTATACCTAAAAAAATAGTCCCCAATAGATAGGGTATGAGCAAATGATTTTTAATGAGTTAATTTCAGCGGTCTTACAAGAAAGGGAACCCTTTCATCATATTTGGTTCGCAGGTGATTTTCATACCCCCCCAAAATTTAGCTATCAAGTCAATTTTCCGCGTCTAGAGTTGGTATTAAGTGGGGAATATATTAATCAAATGGAAGATGATCATCGAAAAGTCAGCCATATTGTTGCCAAAAGTGGAGACGCCATTTTTATTCCACCAAACTGTTGGAATAAGCCTGATTGGGATACAGATTGTTCGGTATTGAGCATTCTGTTTGGTCGTCGTCAGCTTGGTCTGAGCTTAGTAAGCAAACGTAAAGGTGAGGCGACTTTTTACGATATTCAAAAACACAGTATTCAGACCCGTTCTGGGTTTGCGATTGATAACATCTTAGAAGCGCTTAGTTCGCTGGCTCGTGAGAATATAAAAAAGCCGATGGATGAGCTTTTGTTACAAGCCCTATTACAATATGCCAAAACAATGTTGGATGCGCCGATTGAGCAGCAGTCGAGCCGCCGTGTGCAAGATTTGTATCAAGGTATTTGTATTTATATTCAAGAGAACTTTCACCGTCCAATTACCCGTGACAGTATTGCTGCTCGGTTTAGTATTTCATCCAATCATTTGTCGCGCCTTTTTCGGCAACAAGGTCACATGACATTAGCTGATTACATTACTTGGGTTAGGGTTGAGCGCGCAAAGTTTATGCTGAAAAAATATAACTTTAAACTGAATGAAGTATCTGTCCGTTGTGGTTTTAAAGATGTGAACTATTTTTGTCGTGTGTTTAAAAATCGCACAGGGAAAACCCCAACTCAATACCGTGGCTCAATTTGACCAAGAGAAATAAAAAGCTTTATTAATCAAGCTAGTAGGCGAGACATAGCGTACATTAGCAATGCTTGTAAATCAACGCGACTTTTCGTCAGTAGCAGGCGTTCTGCCATTTGATCAGTTAATAAGTTACGGGTGAGATTTGTCGCAGCGATGATCTGTTCTCGAGAGGGTTTTTCCGGCATGACCAGTGCGATGGCAAGATGGACATTGCCCATTTTTGACGCCCAATCCATCGGAATTTGATTGGCAATGACAGCAACGCTAATGTGCTCAACGCCTGCAAACATAACATGAGGCAGAGCGATCCCTGGTATCACACATGTGGAAGATCGCTCCTCTCGTTTAATAAACGCAAGGAGCAGTTCATCTGGATGAATGGGATGAATTAATTGAGCCAATCCTTTTAAACATTCAAACTTAGTCAACGCTGTGTGTGCGTTGGCGTAAAGCCATTTAATGTCACAGGGTGGGCTGATCTGTGGTAGACGTTCGGCCAATTGGCTGGAAAACTCATAGTTGATTTGTGAGCCAACAACCGTAAAGTATTCTGCCATGATGTCTTTGATAACGAAGCAAGCCAGCTCGGCATCAATGCCTATGGCTGTGATTTGGCACAGGTCGTTTTGCTGTAATCCAACTTGTAATATAGCTAAGGATTTGCTTAATTGTGCCACGCGATTGCGAGTTATGTTGATGATATGCAAGGTGCTTTTGAATTTTTTTACCACTCGATTGAGGGGCTGAACGATATGAGCCCGTGCAGTGTTGTTATCAACAAAAAAAGTAATTTGATATTCGTTCATCGGTTATTTCTCCGCATGAAAACGGCAGCTTTGATGCTCAGCCACTTGGCAGTGGTTAATCGCGGCAATAGAGGAGAAATACTTTATCGACATTAAGTAATACATCTTCAATCGGGATTTGAACTTGATGTGTCCCTTCGAAACGTGCTGGTTGTTCAATATCAATGTCAGAGACGATCAAAACGCGATCCGCTTGGGCGATATCATGGGGCGTGAGCTGATTTTCGATGCCCATTGCGCCTTGAGTTTCAACTTTGATTTGTACGTTATATTTAGGCGCTGCTTTCATCAAAGCATCGGCCGCCATATAGGTATGAGCAATGCCTGTAGGGCATGCGGTGACTGCGACAATCTTCATGAACTATCCAATGATTTTTGGTAAATATTAACACAACAACAACCGATGGCATGAATCGATAACCGATAAACATTGGTGTTCTATCACAGTTTGCTCATCATGTTACATTAATCCAGTTGATGTGTGCTTAGTCCTATAGCTGCAAGCGAGTTGGCTGGTTAATCTATGCACAATTAACGTGCAGGTGATCACAGCAACCTTACCCATAGAGAGCCATTTTTGCTCTTCATCGCACAGGGTAAACGCCTATAAGGATACATTCGAGCGTGAATATTGAACAACAATTGATGGATATTACCGACTTAATCGAGCTAGATACGATTTGTTTAGAATTGAAGGCTCAAACCAAAGATGAAGTGTTCAAAGAACTGGTCGGTCTGCTTGGTGCGGCTGGGAAGTTAACCAGTCAAAGCGAGTTTTTAACCGATATTTGGCAGCGGGAAGAGATAGGGAATACGGGCTTTGATGATGGAATTGCGATTCCGCACGCGAAAAGTCGTGCCGTTGCTAAGCCTGCGGTTGCTGTGGGTATTAGCCGTACTGGGATTGATTATGGTGCTGAGAATGGCGAGCGAGCGGAGGTTTTTTTTATGCTGGCTTCACCCGTTGGGGATGACCACCACCATATCGAAGTATTGGCACAAATTTCCACTAAAATTATTGAAGAGAGCTTTGTGGAAAAGCTTAAAGCGGCTCAATCATGTGCAGAAGCGTTCGCAATGCTAACAGAGACGTCAGAACAAGATTCGCCAGCGATTTTTGATGTGAGCGAGCAGCCATTAAGCCCTTGGGCACAAAAGCTCGGACGGATCAAAGAACATTTGTTGTTTGGTACCTCACATATGATCCCGTTTATTGTTGCAGGTGGTGTTTTGCTGTCATTATCCGTGATGATCTCTGGTCATGGTGGTGTGCCGCAAGAAGGCGTTCTCGCCGATATCGCCCAAATGGGAATGGCCGGTTTAACGTTATTTACGGTTGTGCTGGGCGGTTATATTGCTTATTCAATTGCTGATAAGCCGGGGCTTGCACCCGGCATGATCGGGTCTTGGATTGCGGTAAGCCATTACAACACCGGATTTCTTGGTGCGATCATCGTGGGTTTTTTGGCCGGATGGGTTGTGTGGTTACTCAAAAAAATTCGGTTACCCGATAGCATGATATCACTCGGCTCTATCTTTATTTATCCCCTCGTCGGTACTTTCGTGACTTGTGGTGCGGTGATGTGGGTGATGGGAGTACCCATCGCAAGTGCCATGACGGCGATGAATAATGGGCTGACGGAAATGGCAGGCTCAGGAAAAGTTATGCTGGGTACTGTGCTTGGAGCAATGACTGCATTTGATATGGGCGGCCCGATTAATAAAGTTGCCACCTTGTTTGCGCAGACACAAGTGAATACTCAGCCATGGCTGATGGGTGGGGTTGGAATCGCTATTTGCACACCGCCATTAGGAATGGCGCTGGCGACGTTGTTATCACCGCATAAATTTAAGCGTGAAGAGCGCGAAGCCGGAAAAGCGGCTGGCATTATGGGTATGATTGGTATTAGTGAAGGTGCCATTCCCTTTGCCACTGCCGATCCGGCCCGCGTATTACCTGCTATTGTTGCGGGCGGAATTGTTGGGAATGTGCTTGGGTTTATGTTTCAGGTGATGAATCATGCACCGTGGGGCGGTTGGATCGTATTGCCGGTCATTGATGGGAAAATCGGCTACCTCGTCGGTACAGTGGCCGGTTCTGTGACGACGGCGATGATTGTTATTGCTTTGAAAAAAAACGTGGTAGAAGAGCGATACTATATGCCAGGTTCTCCCGCTTATACGTCAGTGTATGGAGAAGGCGAAGCCGATGTACTAGCGGTTACCTCTTGTCCTTCTGGGGTGGCTCATACGTTTTTGGCAGCGAAATCCTTAGAAAAAGCCGCTTGTGCACTTGGCATTAAAATTAAGGTTGAAACACAGGGGGCAAATGGAGTGATTAACCGGATTACAGAGAAAGATATTGCACAAGCCAAATTGGTTATTTTTGCTCATGATGTTGCGATAAACGATCCGGAGCGTTTTAATAAAATAAACGTTCTTGATGTCAGTACTAAAGAAGCCATATTTAATGCTGCCGCTTTACTCACTCGGGTCAACAGACCCTAGAAAACGACGTAATTGCGGTTCATTCACAATGGCTAAGCGGTTGCCTTGTTTGGTGATTAGTCCTCTTTCGATCAGTTCTTTTACCGCACGTCTATATACTCGACTTGAAGTACCAAAGCGTTCAGCTTCCTGATTCACCTTGTCAAACCCTCCTAGCGTTACGGAATGTTGTTTTTGTTGAAGTAAATCAAAGGCAATGTTGTAAGCGATAGGGTGCAGTAAGCGGCTCGTATAAATCGCCATAGAGTCTTGATAATCCTCAGCTAATGCCGAGGCAAAGAAAACCATCATTTCAGGCTGTTGTTGCAATGCTTGCATTAAACGGTGAATACAAATGAGATCGACTTGTAAGTGTTCATCGGCGGTGACGGTCCACTGGCACGGTGTTTCGGTAAAAAACTCCATTTCACCAAAGATATGGTGGTCACAATTAACTTCACCGAGTTGAAAACGTCGGCCATTCACGGCGATGATATTCATTGAAACGCGGCCGACAGGCACGACAAAAATTTGTTCGAGCTGTTCGCCTTGACGCAGTATGGCTGTGCCAGCATCAACATAGTAGCTGTTTATTTGGCAGCGGTAGATGAGATCTCGAAAAGCTTTGGCTTGTTTTGTCAAATAAGTTGCGAAACGGCCAGTGGGATAGGGGCTGATTCTCATAGTTCATGATTACTGTCGATTAAGAAGGTAAAGAGTACGTTTCTTATTGCTCAATGTCACTCCTCTACGGTTGATAATGAGAGCTTACCAGATGTATCTCCTTGTTACCTGACGCTGCAGCGGTGTTAGCTACGCTCGTTCACCCCAATCGCATCGTCTGTCTATGCGATTGGGGATTTACTTGCCACCTACCTGCAATTTCAGTGGGCTGGCTATAGAAACGGTTTCTGAAGAGACCATTTCGCTTTGGTGGGGCGGATTACCACACTACAGGTTTACAAGGGCTTCCAGTGCAGCCAAGCAGGCGCGTTTTTCTCCATCCATCATGTCCTTGTTATCATTCACGTATTGGTTGACTCCTTCTTTTACATCTTGCTGATAACAAACGACGTTATTGAGTACAGACGCCACCTGTAAACCGCGTAAACGACCGACGGTAAATAGTGCTGACGTTTCCATATCCGCCCCTAGGATGCCTTTTCCATGCCAGTAATGACATAAGGCTTCTTCATTGTCGGTATAAAAACTGTCGTGTGAACGGACGATTCCCATATGGTAAGGCCTGTTTTGTGTTTGCAAATAACCATTAAGCCCTTGAAGTAAATTAAAACTGGCGTAGGCAGGGTAAGTCGAATCGATATAACTTTTTGAGCCTCCATCATCACGCACGGCAGCTTCCGCAATGATCAGTTGGCCAAGTTGGATATTTGGCTGTAATGCACCCGCTGAGCCGACCCGCACAAGGTAGCGTGCGCCACATTGTGCCAGCTCCTCAACCGCAATAATCATCGACGGTGCGCCAATCCCGGTACTGCACACCGTGATCGCTTTTCCTTGGTATTGTCCATTGAATAAGCGAAATTCACGGTTTTCTGCGATACGTTCTCCGTTGTTGAGCAATGCGGCAATGCGATCGGCACGATCAGGTTCACCACAAACGATGACTCGCTCAGCCACTTGGGTTGGATCAACACATAAATGGGGTTGTTTACTCATGCGACGGCCTCATTGACCGATTTTTCGTTTGATGCGCGGTTCCGTTTTGCTGTTTGTGCCCATGCGCGAGTGCCATTGGCTGCGATAAACATTAGGATAGCGTATTGTAATGACATCGCATACACCCCTTGCATCGCATAGATGCCGACACTGATGATGTTTATGACAACCCAAAGTACCCAGTTTTCAACGTATTTCCGAGTCATGAGAACTTGTGCGACAATCGATAATACGGTCATGGTTGAATCCCAGAACGGAAACGCATCCGGTTCTAATACTGGTTCAGATAAGTTGGCACCAAATAGGTTCATGCTATCGACGGCGATGTTTGCTAACGCGAAGAAAAATGGGTCAATATAAAGTGTTAACAGGGCAATCGCACACACGCAGAGGCTGGCGGTGATGAGCATTTTTTTCTGACTTAACCAACGAACTTCGAGCAAATCTCCCGCCGCATTGGGTCTTGTCCATGCATACCAGCCGTACACATTGGCACAGAAGAAAAACAACTGCAGCAGAAGTAAGCCATAAAGTTGGATTTGAAAGAAAATCACCGCAAAAAGGGTCACGTTAATTAAACCAAACAGGTAGTTAATGGTTTTTTCTTGGCTGGCAAACCAGATGCATAGTAAGCCGAAAATGGTGCCAATAGCTTCGATCCAGCTCATGTCATAACCTGTGCCAATCGGAATGTGTAGCAAGGTATTATTGATATCGAATAAGGAGAGCAGCTCCATATTAAGTCCTTTTCATTGAATGTTAGTGGATAAAAGGATGGTATCTCTCTTCACTCGTCAAAAGGGAGGACAAATGTCCTCCCAAACAAGGGCGGGATCTCAAACAGACGCTAAAAAAGGCAATATATTTTTTGTTCATATTTTTCTATCAATACTTCTCAAGCCCGATAGCTTCGCAGATTAGGTAATATGTATCGTGGAAAAGACGGGTTCAATGAGTGACTTACTTTCAAGTACAGTATAATGCCACCTTTTATGCATTACACATCAGCCCAGTTTTGTTGCTGGGTTGATTCAGTTCTATTACCTTTACGCCTAGGGTCTGTTAACCAGAGACTAACTTATTCTGGCCTCTGGGATCTAAAGCGTTGTTCACCACGATAAGAGTGAATCATCTGTATCATCAGAAATTAGTGCTTCTCCTAATGGCACTCAGTGGCAATACATTGATTGGAAAGCCGTCACTCTTGGTTTGATCCTGCTTTAACTGCTACCTAGGTTGCAGGGTAACCTAATACACTTTAGTGGGGGCTTGAGCCGTATGCAGTGAAAGGTGCACGAGGAGGTCAGCACTTAGTAACAGGTGTTGCCTATCCGATCAAAGTTTGTTACATCTCTAGATTTTTCTATTATTACCTGCCATTTTTTTACGTTTTTTTTACGCGAACCCTGATTCCGTATCTGATAGAGTCGCGGTTAATATTTTCTTGCAAATGATTGATATGGCAATGAGTTGGCTACAGAAGCGTTATCTATTATCAGCCTCGGTATTTGTTCTTGCACTTGTTATCTCTTTAGGGCTTGATCAGTGGTTGGGCTCAACCATCGCGGTGTTGCTGATACTCCAGCTTTCTATCGTTGTGATTGCCCTCCAATGTCACTCACGAATAGCTTATGTGGCTGCGATTGCCGAAGCGGTCAGTTTCAATTTTCTCTTTACCACGCCTCGGTATTCGCTTCAGATGTTTCACTTGGATGACATCATCAATTTACTTGTTTTTATTGTGGTTGCCTTTACCACCAGTCAGCTCGCAGATCGATATCGACGCCAACAAAATGCGCTAGAACAAGTTCAACTGCGCCACCAAATTTTGCTCTCTGTATCCCATGATTTGAGAACCCCGCTCGCGGGGATTATCGGTAATCTCACCACCTTCAAAGAATATCAGACGCAACTGCAAGCCAAAGAAAAGAATGAACTGCTCGACAGTGCCATCAAAGAAAGTCACCGCTTACATCAATACATTGAGAACCTTTTGCAAGCGACGAAATTACAACACGGTGTGGTTCGTATCAAGAAGCAACAAGAATCCATAGTACATATTGTAAAAAGCGTTATTGGCCGTTTTTCTCCATCCACTACCAGTATTGAGGTTGTCGTCAATAAGGTGGTTTCATCGGTTGATGTCAGTCGAGCTTTGCTAGAGCAGGCGTTATTTAATGTCTTGGACAATGCGTTGCGCTATTCCCCCAAAGATAAACAGGTCAGTGTGACGATTTATCAGAGTCAGCAGAATGTGGTGATTGATGTCTACAACCAAGGCCAATCACTGCGACCCGATGAAGCAGAACGCATGTTCGAGCTGTTTTATTCAGGTAAGGGAAAAAGAAGTGATGACTCTGGCTCTGGCCTTGGATTGAGTGTGGCAAAAGGCGTGGTCTCAGCCCATCAAGGCCATATCGAATGTGTAGAAGTACAACAAGGTTGTTTGATTCGGATTTCGCTGCCAAGCAGTCAACAAGGAGAGCAGTAAGTGAACTACAAAATACTGGTGGTCGATGATGAGCCTCAAATCCAAACGTTTATGCGCATTTCTTTGGCGGCTGAAGGCTTTGATTACGTGGGAGCAGACTCGTTAGCGACGGCGAAAGTGCAATTTGAGCGTGTTCTGCCGCATGTGGTGGTGCTCGACTTAGGGTTGCCTGATGGCGATGGTATCGAGTTCCTATCGATGATCCGCCAATCCAGTAAAACACCCGTGCTCATCCTAACGGCACGCGATCAAGAAGAAGAGAAGATCCGCTTACTTGAAGCGGGCGCTAACGACTACCTCAGTAAGCCGTTTGGCATTAAAGAACTTATTGTACGGATTAAGGTACTGCTGCGAGATTTGGTCAGTGACCATTTTAGCGAGGATATCGTTACTTTTAGTGCGCTCAAGCTACAAAAAAGTACCCATCAATGTTGGCTGTACGATACCGAAGTCATTTTGACCAAAAAGGAGTTTGCGTTTCTTGAAATGCTCATGATTACACCAGGGCAACTTGTGAAGCAAACAGACTTGTTGAGAGAGGTGTGGGGCGAAAGTCATACCGACGATACCCATTATCTGCGCGTACTGGTTAGCCAATTACGTAAAAAACTCAACGACAGTGCAGACGAACAACAGCTCATTAAAACCGAATCAGGGATTGGCTACCGTTTAGTTTCAATGGAGCCACCTTGTGATTAACCTTAAGAACACCGTTCGACTCTTGGTTATGCCCATACTTTGGATGGGGATTGTGCAAGGTTCATTTGGCTTGTTATCGCTGTTTATATTTCAAGACCGTATATCCAGTAACTTTTTCTCTCCTTCGGCGGTAATGATGCTCACTGCCTTTTTGTTATCCGTTTTATTGCGAAAAAGTGAACTGCATAAAGTCACCTTCCGAGATGCGTTAATGTTTGCCAGTTTAACTTGGGTCTTGACAGGATTTTTAGGTGCATTACCGATCCATCTCGTTACAAAAGTCAGTATGACTGATGCAGTATTTGAGTCCATCAGTGGGTTAACCACCACGGGTGCCACCATCTTGGCTGGCTTGGACGATATGCCGAAATCTTTTCTCTTGTATCGTCAATTTCTTCAGTGGATGGGAGGGTTAGGCGTGGTGATTTTTGTCGTCGCGGTGTTGCCTATGCTTAATGTGGGTGGAATGCGGCTGCTTAAGGCCGAAACACCAGGCCCTATCAAGGATGATAAGTTATCACCACGTATTTCTAAATCTGCTCATTACCTTTGGGGTGTCTATTTGGCGATAACCGTTGCTTGTGCGTTGGCTTACTATCTTGCAGGGATGTCGGCCTACGATGCTATTGCGCACAGTTTTACCACGGTTTCAACAGGAGGGTTCTCGACCCATGACGCCAGTATGTGGCATTTTGAAAGCCACCTTATCCTTATATTATCCAACATTTTCATGATGTTGGGCGCGATCAGTTTTGGCCTTCATTTCCGAGTTTTTCGAGGTGGCTTTAAAGGGTTACGTCTGTATGCTTCCGATGAAGAGTCAAGAGTGTTTATTGTTACTGCGATTGCGCTCTCCTTTGTTTTGGGCTGGTATATTTTTAACCATTCTGCTTACGACGATTTTCTGACCTCACTCAGTTTTGCCATGTTCAGCGTCGTTTCATTTATGACCAGTACTGGGTTTGGGGCGGCGGATTTGGGCAGTTGGCCTGCGGCAAGCGCGTTCTTTTTAGTGTTTTGTGCTTATCTTGGTGGTTGCTCTGGCTCTACCGCAGGGGGCAATAAATTTGTGCGCGATATTATTACTTTTAAAGTTATTCGAAGAGAGATCCGCCAACTGACTTATCCTAGGGCGATATTACCGATCCGTTATCAAGGTCGTGTAGTGGCCTCTGATGTCACCAACTCAGTGATGGCTTTTATGTCTCTAGCAGCATTGACTACCGTGGTGTTTACCTTATTGATGATGGCAACGGGACTGGATTTTTGGTCGTCTTTTACCGCAGTGGTGGCGTGTATCAATGTGCTTGGCCCTGGTTTTGGCGTGGTAGCAAGCAATTTTCAACCTGTTTCTGATCCAGGCATCTGGATATTAAATCTGGCAATGATCCTTGGCCGACTGGAATACTTCACGGTGTTAGCCATGTTATTGCCCCACTTTTGGAAAAAATAGTAAAGGTATTGTCATGGCACATTTTACTGTCATTGGACTTGGGCGTTTTGGTATCGCAGCCAGTCTTGAACTGATCCATCTCGGACACACCGTGACGGGCGTTGATCGCGACCCCAAAATTGTTGAGAAATATGTCGAGGAGTTAACGCAAGCGATTATTTGTGACTCCACCGATGAAAATGCGCTGCGTGAATTAGATCTTGGCAACAGTGAAGCGGTATTGATCGCGATTGGGGAGGACATGCAGTCAAGTTTGCTTTGCACGTTGGCATTGAAAAATCTCGGTGTTAAAGAGATTTGGGTGAAGGCCAGTACCAAAGCACATCACACCATTGTATCGAAACTTGGCGTTCAACGTATTATCCATCCAGAAGAGGAAATGGGCGTGCGTGTCGCTCAGGCACTAAACTACCCGATGGTGAATAACTATTTGTCATTAGGTCATGGCTTGTATGTGGTGGAAGTTCATATTAAAGCGTCGCTACACGATACCCAAATTGGACAAATTCTTGGCGATACCAAAGGCAGTGTGCAAACGGTTCTCATCAAACGTGAACAAGACGTGCTCAATCAGATTGGTCATGATTTTGTCTTGAAAGCAAATGATATTATTCTGTTGTGCGGCACTCGGGCTGAGTTAAAATACCTCGCTCCAAGGTTGGTGTGACATGGTATTGTGGCATCCCTCGATCACGCCGATAGAGCGTAAACCCAAGTCAGGAAAAAAAATAGTGGGTGCGCCACCGTTGATTTTAAGTGGCAGCTTTTTACTGCTCATCCTGCTGGGTATGGCACTACTCAAATTGCCTATTGCGGTTCATGAGCCTATCACTTGGATACAGAGTTTGTTCACGGCAACCTCAGCCGTGACGGTGACAGGGCTAGTGGTGGTTGATACAGGCACACAGTTCACTTTATTTGGGCAAGTTGTCATCGCTTTACTGATTCAGTGTGGTGGACTCGGGCTCATGACCTTTGCCATTGTGACCTTAATTGCTTTGGGAGGGAAAATCGGCTTTTTAGAGCGTACCGTCGCAAGAGAAGCCTTCAATCAAACCGACTCCTCGATGTTGGTTGCAACCGCTAAATCCGTACTGATGTTTGCACTGACCGTCGAATTGGTTGGGGTGATGATACTAACTTGGTATTGGAGTGATGAACTTGGCTGGGCAACCAGTTTATTTCACGGTTTTTTCTATACCGTCAGTGCGTTTAATAATGCAGGGTTTGCCTTAAGTGCTGATAGCTTAATGCCTTATGTGGATGACCCCGTCGTTAACTTAACAATTACCGGGTTATTTATTATTGGTGGGTTAGGCTTTTCGGTTTGGATGGATTTAAAGCGAAACCGTCGCTGGTCAAAGCTGACGGTTTATAGCCGCATGATGATAATGGGAACCGTGCTTATCAATGCTGTGGCAGTGATCGCCATCTACCTAATCGAGCGTGATAACCCCAACACCTTAGCGCCACTCAGCGAACTCGGTAAGTGGCTGGCTTCTTGGTTTCAAGCGGTAACCCCCAGAACCGCAGGTTTTAATACGCTCGCGATTGACCAACTCGAAGATGCCACAACCACGATTATTTTGGTGCTGATGTTTATTGGGGGCGGCTCTTTGAGTACTGCAAGCGGCATCAAAGTCGTGACCTTTATGGTGTTGATATTATCGACTTACGCTTACTTACGTCGTGATGAGCAAATCCATGTGTTTAAACGTGAAATCGCGAAAGATACGATCAGCAAAGCTCTGGCACTGACGATGATTTCGGTTGTAGTAACGTGGTTAGCCATCTTTGCATTACTCTTGACGGAAAATGCCCCGATGATAGATGTCGTGTTTGAAGCGGTTTCTGCATTGGGTACTGTGGGATTATCTCGTGGCTTAACAGGTCAGCTCTCTGCATCGGGCGAGCTTATTATCATCTTTATGATGTATATGGGTAGATTGGGGCCATTAACCTTGGCGTACTTTTTAGCCAGCCCACGTCAGAAAAAACTCCGTTTTGCGGAGACAAAATTAGCTATTGGATGAGTTTTTAAGACTAGAACAAGGAAATGTGCACGTGTTTCACGACTAAGGTAATCTAGTTAACCGCAATGCGCATTAATGACCATCACTGCTAGCGTCTTTTATTCGATGTTTTTTGTTAAACTCAATTGTGAAGTGAATAAGGCAGGTCTTTTAAACGCCGAAACCCCGATGTTGGTAGCATCGGGGTTTCTAATTTTTTAGATTTGTCGGTTGGTAAAGCCGGAAAATCTTAATTATGCAAAAGGTTGGATTATATCCGATGAATTCCTTGGTAGGGAATTAGATGCGGATGAAGTCCATGTGCTCAACTTTTGGCTTGAACACGTGACGTTGAACGTCTTGAGGTTTAACTTTAACTTCTGTGCCATCAATAACAAGCGTGATGCCTTCGTAGAATTCAGGCTTGTCCATTTGGTTAATGATGTCAGCGTGTTTTAGAGCGATAGCAACTGGTGCAGCTTCGCCACCATAAACGATAGCAGGGAATTGATCAGCATGACGTAGGCGGCGGCTCGCACCTTTACCTAGTTCAGTACGTACTACTGCATTGAATTTCATAGTATTTACTCTCAAAATTAGTAAAAATAAAAGTTACAGCCACAATGCGACCTTGTGCTGTAGTGTTGCTTTGAAAACCACGAACAAACGTGATTATCAAAACGAGCGCGGATACTAGCATTCAATTGGCTTGCGGGCAATAAAAATCCGCGCAAGGGAACGGTTGCCAATGATTCAAGTGGCCAAAAGCGGGATAAGCATCGTATATGATCCTCTACCCATCTTTCTTTGGTGTTATGCGGCTTGGATCGCTGGTTAGTTCATCTTCAAAAATTTTATCTCGCAAACGCCAAAAACGACCTTCTTTGCGAGTGATAACAAATTTGGGGGGCCGGAAGCGATGTTGATTCTCAACGACTTTATTGGGAGAGGCGGCTGTAAAAGGTCGGTGTTTATCAGCTAGGTGAGGACGCACGAAACGTTGCTTAAATATGGTTTTTTGTTTGACGCTGGTTAATGACCAAAATTCATGTACTAAGGCATTATTTTCTCCCTGATAAGTAACTTTCAGGGAGTTTTTGCCTTGGTTGTCTTTATGAACCGAGAGATCCATCGACAAGCATTCAAAGACTAAGGCATCTTTTAAATTGAGCGCTTCTTTTAACTTTTTATCTGGGTCGACCAGGGTTGCATCACATGCATGACAAATTCGCGCAGCAATATCATTATCCGCACCACATTCTGAACAGTATTTGGCACGGAAACGGTAGCCGCAATGCTCGCGTTCTCCCGTTTCTTTGTTTGCAAAATAGCCTTGGCAGCGACGCCCATAATGCTCAATCAGGAAGCCATTTTCATCTAATTTACCCCAAAAGTTGTTATTAAAGCCGCAAGCAGGGCAGGGGATGGTAATAATTTCGCTGCTGGAGTCGGGTTTAGGATCTCCCACTTCTGGTTGGTATAAATCGTAGCTATTTCCTGCGTAATCTAAAATCAGACATTCTGTTTTACCTGGTGATAGCCTTAAACCCCGACCAATAATTTGTTGATATAAACTGACCGATTCAGTGGGGCGCAAGATGGCGATAAGATCGACATGTGGAGCATCGAATCCTGTTGTGAGTACAGAGACGTTGACTAAAAAACGGATCTCTCGCTGTTTAAATTGTTGAATAATGATGTCTCGCTCATGTGATGGAGTATCACCAATCACAATTGCTGCCTGCTCAGGTGGTAATAAGCCGAGAATTTCTTGAGCGTGGCGCACCGTTGCAGCAAAGATCATGACTCCTTGTTTGTTTTTTGCGAGGTTAATAATTTGGTGCACAATTTGTGGTGTGGCACGTTTGGACTGTTCAATCACGAGGTCGAGTTCAGATTCCTTATAGCGCCCCGTGCTGGCCGGCTTGACTTGTGAAAAATCATAACTGAGCACCGGAGCATCAATCAATTTTGCGGGAGTTAAAAAGCCTTCATCAAGTAAGTAATGAATAGGTAATTCAAAAATACAATCTTGAAAAAAACGGGGCTCTTCGCTGCGTATTAGTCCCCGAGTGTGGTATTGATAAATCCACCCCATGCCTAATCGATAAGGGGTGGCGGTTAAGCCAAGTACTTTCATCCTGGGATTTAAGGATGAGAGGTGTGCAATAACTTTTTGATAACTGCTATTCTTAGCATCTGGAACTCGGTGACATTCATCAATTACTAAGAGTGAAAATTGAGCGGTGAAATCGGTTAAGTTACGTGCTACCGATTGAATCGAGGCGAAAACAACCGAATGATCGGTGTCTTTTCGCCCTAATCCTGCCGAATAAATTCCTCCGGTAAGCCCATAACCTTCATATTTGGCGTGGTTCTGCTCAACCAATTCTTTAACATGAGCTAGTACTAAAACGCGTCCTTTTGCTAAGCGAGCAAGCTCTGCAATAACCAGGCTTTTACCTGCTCCGGTTGGTAAGACGATAACCGCGGGAGTTGAATGTTGACGAAAATAGTGAATCACCGCTTTGACAGCATCGGCTTGGTAAGGGCGTAATGTATACATAAATAACGAAAGATTAATTGTGTGAAATAGTTCAACTATTTTTAGTAAGGCTTGTATAATACCTGACTTAGAACAGATGAGGTATTCATGCGTTTAGATAAATTCCTGTGTGATGCACTCGGCACCACACGTAAAGAATCGACTAGCCTATTGAAAAGTGGTGAAGTCACCGTCGATGACATCGTACAAAAAAGTGGATCCTTTAAGGTCAAGAGCGATGCTTGTGTGGAATGGCAAGGCCGTTCTATTTGTTTAACCGGGCCTCGTTATATCATGTTATATAAACCTCAAGGATATGTTTGTTCGCATGAAGATAGCTTTAATCAAACGGCTTTTGTTTTGCTTGATGAAGCGAACCTACGTGATTTACATTTTGCGGGGCGCTTAGACGCAGATACAACGGGATTAGTATTAATTACCGATGATGGGCAATGGTCACATCGTATTACCTCACCTAAACATCATTGTGAAAAAACCTATCGAGTCTGGCTTGCCGACCCGGTTGAGCCCGATTACGCTGAGCAGTTTGCTCTTGGTCTTGAGCTGCGCAATGAGCGCGAATTAACACGTCCCGCTCAATTAGAGATTATCGATCAAACACAAGTCTTACTCACGATTCATGAGGGAAAATATCACCAAGTGAAGCGGATGTTCGCCGCGCTTGGCAATAAGGTGATTGGCTTACATCGTGAACGGGTTGGCGACATTATACTGGATGACAAGTTAGAGCCGGGTGAATACCGTCGGTTGACAGAACAAGAAATTGCCTCCGTGTGGAAATAGGCTCTAATCATATTAGATTCAACTGCTTATCGTTTACCTACAACGTAAAATAGTTTTGGGTATACCGTTTAATTATTATCACTATTCTGGAAAGTTATGACTAAAGATGCGTCTCCTCCGCCTAATGCGGCAAATATTGGCTTTTTATTATTTGTGGTGCTTGGGGCGATAGGAGCATTAACTCCGTTAGCCATTGATATGTATTTGCCTGCTATGCCGTCGATCGCTAAAGATCTCGGAACTAGCGCGGGGGCGGTGCAAATTACCTTGACCGCTTATACCGCAGGGTTTGCAATTGGACAGTTATTGCATGGGCCGCTAGCAGATAGTTATGGACGACGGCCTGTGATGTTGGTTGGCGTCTTTTTATTTGCGGTTGCCTCTGTCGTCAGTGCCACCATTCAAGGTATTGAAGCACTAACCTATATTCGAGCCGCGCAAGGGTTTGCTGGTGCGGCAGCGGCGGTTATCATCCAAGCGGTCGTCCGGGATATGTTTGATCGTGAAGATTTTGCTCGAGCCATGTCTTTCGTTACTTTGGTGGTGACATTAGCACCATTGGTTGCGCCAATGATTGGCGGACACCTTGCAATTTGGTTTGGTTGGCGATCTATTTTTTGGGTCTTGGCGATTTTTGCAATGATCGTGATGGCGATGGTGACATGGATGATCCCAGAAACCTTAGTGGTTGAGAACCGTCAACCGTTACGGTTGGGAAATACCTTACGGAATTATTTTCAACTTTGTCGCAGTGGTCAGGCGATGGGGCTTATCTTTGCTGGAGCATTCTCTTTTGCCGGTATGTTTGCCTTTTTAACGGCAGGGTCATTTGTCTATATTGATTTATATGGCGTTACACCGAATGAATTTGGTTATCTGTTTGGGCTTAATATTATCGCGATGATCGCCATGACCAGCTTGAATGGTCGAATTGTGAAAAAAGTCGGTTCTCATGCCATGTTACGGTTTGGGCTATTTATCCAACTTATGGCCGGTTGTGGCTTGTTAATCGGTTGGTTGTTGGATTGGGGGCTGTGGGGAACGGTGCCTTTTGTTGTGCTGTTTGTCGGTACCATTTCTACTATCGGTAGTAATACTATGGGGTTATTGCTTAGCGGTTATCCACGAATGGCAGGTACGGCTTCTTCATTGGCTGGCACATTACGTTTTGGTACTGGCTCGGTAATTGGAGCCATTGTGGCCGCGATGCCAAGCGGTGTTGCGTGGCCGATGATTTTTATGATGGCGGCATGCTCTGTGTTGTCGGCTGGTTTTTATTGGATATTCGGAAGAAACGCATAATGTCGAGTTATCATTTAGAAATTCAACATGTAGTGAATAGTGCGCTGCAAGAATTAGCGCAAGAACATGCTTCGGGGAAATTGGTCGATGCACCAGTAGCGAATAACCATTTTTTAGTACATTGGGTATCTAAATCATTAAAAAATCAACGTTTTCATCGTTGTGTGGGCAATGATTTAACCACTTGGCAAAAAGCGGGTCGCTCCAAGGGGAATCAAGCGGGGCTATTACCGCTGTTTCAGCGCATTGCGGCTTATTACCAACACTTTTTTCATGATCAAGCGGATAATACGCTGACAGATAAAAAGATTGAATCTTTTCTGGATCAAATGGAGCAAGCGGGGTGGGAAGTGTCAACCTCTGAACCTCTGGTTGATTGTGGTCGGGTACAGCTCTTTACCGATGGACAAAATTCTTTAGCGCTGTGTGCCACACAATGTGAATCTTGCTTTGAGGGTGAACGTTTGGTGAAACCTATGAGTTGGTTTGTCCGGGGGCATCATGCTGAGTTTATCGAACAAGCGTTTGCCGCAGGGTTTATGCTGCATAAACGGACTGACTATAAATCGAATGTAAAATATCATGGCGAGTATCTGATCTTTCCTGATAACCAAGGTAATCAACTGGCAGAAATTCCATTATCTTTCCAAGCCTCGCCTCGCTGATCTTAAATGAAGATTTATTGTAATTGCTTTAAGCATTAGCTTTTTGTTTTGCTTTTCGTACGATGGCCCGTACCATGCCTTTGAAAATAAATAAATGGGCGGGCATCATCACAAACCAATAAAGAAGTCCAAGAAACCCTTGCGGATGCCACCAAGCGGTGACGGTCAATGTGCGTTTACCTTCTTGTTCTTTTATCATAAATTCAAGTCGGCCAAGTCCGGGCCCTTTCATACCAAACAGTAAAGATAAAAATTGGCCGGGATCACACCGGATCACTTTCCAAGAATCAATAAAATCGCCAATTTGTAACTCTGGCCCTTGTGGACGACGGCGAATTGGACGACTGGCACCGAATAAGACATCTAACCATTCTCGGGTACGCCATAAGGTATTGGCAAAAAAATACCCTTGCTGATCACTACCAATGGTTTTTATAACATGCCAAAGTTGTGCTCTGGTTGCTTCTGTCGTGATTGTGGCTCCGGTTTTTTTAGCATAGAACCCAAAACCGGGCTGCCAACGTTGCATTGCACCGGGATCAAACCCCCATACATTGCTGCGAATAAACTGACCTTCTTGCTCAATGGTGTTTTGTACGGCTTGATAGTATGAGATCAGTGGCTGAGGATAGCGCTGATGAAGTTCATCAGCCTTAGCAATATAGTCATGCGCTAATCCATCGAGTAGTGCGCGCCCAATACTAGAGGGGACTGAAGTTACCAGCCCAAGCCAATAAGACGCCATACGTGGTGTGAGTAAGCGGGTAGACCAGAGTCGAAATGGTTTACCCGCTAACTGACAAATAATATCAAATTGCTCTCGATAACTAAGAATATCGGGGCCACCCGCTTCGAATTGTTGGTGGGCTTGAGGTGTTTCTTTAGCCAAATTGAGTAAATAGTTGTTGAGGTTATCCAGTGCAATTGGATTCGCTTTGGAATCGACCCATTTGGGGGTAATTAAAATGGGCAAGTTATAGACAAAATCTCGCATGATCTCAAAAGCGGCTGAACCTGGGCCAATAATAACTCCGGCGCGTAGTTCAGTGATTGGAACGCGGCTTTGGCGTAGAATGTCTCCAGTTTTCTGTCTTGCCAATAAATGTTCCGAATGTCCGACAATCGGCTGCAAGGCGCTGAGATAAATCACATGTTGAACTTGGCTTTGATCTAGCGCTAGGCGAACATTCTCGGCAAGTGACAGTTCATAATCAACAAAATCTCCTCCTTGTGCCATGCCATGAACCAGAAAATAGACTAAATCAAAATCGTTAATCAATTGTATGGTCTGATCTCGCTCCGCAAGATCAAGATGCGTGATGGTCAATTGAGGATGGGCAGGAATACGATCGGATAATTCTTCTACCTGTCGAGCGGTAGCGGTGACGGTGTAACCTTCGTTCAGCAATAGAGGAAGCAATTGTGAGCCGACATAACCCGAAGCACCTAACACTAATACCTTTTTCATCTTTATTCCTTCATATGGACTAGTTTGAATTTATATCGATGCGTATAATTCACGGGTTAATAAATGGTATACCCAGTTGTATATTCGCTTTTGAATCGGCAATCGTTTTGCCGATGAACAGTGGCGAGAATACTCATCATATCAAACTCTCACGACAGAGGTGATCCGTTGTCTGCTATTTCTCAAGTTATATACTACACCAAAGGGGATTTTCTGCGTCGCTTGATCGCTATTGCTTTACCGATCAGTTTACAAAGTATCATGTTTTCGAGCCGGGGGTTAGTCGATGTACTGATGCTCGGTCAACTGGGTGAGGCAGAAATTGCAGCCGTCGGTGTCGCCGCAAGAGCGACTTTTGTAACAACCATTATGCTAGTGGGGGTGACAACTGGAGGGGCATTATTAACCGCTCAGTATTGGGGGGCCGCCAATCATCAAGGGGTACGAGAGAGTACCGCTCTGACTTGGTTGATTTCCACCTTCTTTGCCCTATTTACTGTCGCACTTTTTTTATTGTTTCCTAGCCAAATCATGGGATTAACCACAGATTCGCTGCAAGTCAATGCACTGGGTAGCCAATATCTTGTTATTACCTCACTAAGTATGCTGGCCGTTGCTTGTGTCAGCAGTATGGCGGTAGGGCTGCGTGCGATGCACAAACCAGGAGTGAGTACCTTTTTCAGTGGTATTGGTATTGTCGCTAACGTGATGCTTAACTGGGTGCTAATTTTTGGCAAATTGGGCTTCCCCGCTTTGGGTATTGAAGGTGCCGCCATCGCGACCGTATTAAGTGGTGCTATAGAGGTTGGGTGTTTATATGGCTATCTTTATCGCAAGAAGCATCTACTTGCTTTTGGATGGAATGATATTAAAGCGGTAATGGTGTGGAAACCGATTGCCCGTTTTTTGCGACTCTCTTTGCCCACGACGTTTAACTTTTTGACGTGGGCTGGTGGTCTATTTGTTTACCATGCCATTATGGGACAAAGTGGTGTCCAAGGTTTAGCCGCCTTGTCTGTCATGACGCCAGTAGAATCGATTTCACTGAGCTTGCTGATTGGTATGTCGAATGCTGCTGCTGTGTTGGTGGGTAACCAACTGGGGGCAAAGCAATATGATGCGGTGTATTACCAAGCAATCGGAGTAACTATTTTAAGTTTTATCGCTGGTATCGTGGTTGCTATCGCGCTCTTTATAATTCAAATTCCAATTTTAAATGCATTCAGCGCTCTGACCGAAGAAACGCGTCAGTTGGCCGAAAAATTTATCATGATTTTGAGTGTAGGGATTGTGCTACGTTCTGTACCAATGACAGTGATTGTCGGGGTATTACGAGCCGGGGGCGATGTGAAATTTTGTTTTGCGCAAGATGTATGTGCTCAGTGGTTGATCGGTATCCCACTCACGGCACTGTCTGCTATTTATTTCAATCTCGCTCCTGAGTGGATATATTTGCTGTTTTTACTTGAAGAGCTGATTAAATGGGGTGGATCAATGTGGCGAATGTTTAGTAAAAAATGGATGCGTAATTTGATTGAAAATTAGGCTGAGGTTGTCATTTTGATGCAATTTGATTCATATTTTGTGATCTGGCGTCCAAAAAACTTTCTACCTGAAAGGATTTAGTGTAGATTCTCAGTCCTATTTTGAGCAATGGTGAGTGATTTAATGTTACAACTGATAGACTTGTGCAAAGGTTATGTGGATGGTGATGAGTTCCACCCTGTGTTACAAGGTGCAGAGTTAACGTTAAATCGAGGCGACCAGCTGGCGTTGATGGGGGAAAGCGGATCAGGAAAAAGCACGTTACTGAATTTGATCGCTGGGCTTGATAGTGCTGACTCTGGTGAAATCTGGTTTCCTGGTTTTGCCATGCATCGTACCTCTGAACATAAGCGAACCGCTTTTCGTCGCAATAATATCGGCCACATTTTTCAACAGTTTAATTTGTTACCAACCCTCAATATTGCCGATAACATCCGTTTTTGTCGCCAACTGAAAGGGCTTGCGGAAGATCAAGGCTTACTGCGACAAATTCTTTCATCATTAGATTTAATGCCGTTGCTAGGGCGCTACCCGGAAGAGGTTTCGGGTGGTCAGCAACAACGTGCTGCCATTGCTCGAGCCTTGTACATGCAACCGACGCTTTTGTTGGCTGATGAACCGACAGGAAGTTTAGATGAACGTAATGCAGAAGCGGTGATGCGTTTGTTGACCAGCTTAACTCGTCAGCTTGATTGTACTTTATTACTGGTTACCCATAGTGAAAAAGTGGCTCAGCATATGCGTGGGTGTATCCGCCTACAAGGGGGGCAGCTTCATGTTATGGCCCGTAGTTAAAGCGCTACTTGGGCACTATCGGCGTTACCCTCTGCAAATTTTTTTGGTTTGGCTCGGTTTAACACTCAGTGTCTCTTTGTTGGTGGGTGTGACTGCGATTAACCAACACGCGCAGCAGAGTTATCAGCACGGTGAAAAACTTTTCTCTAATCCTTTACCTTATCGCATTCGCCCTAAACATATAGCCAATAAAATCCCACAAGGTTTTTATGTCCAGTTGCGCCGCGAAGGTTTTCAGCAATGTGTCCCTTTCGACAATTATCGTTTAACCACTCAAAATGGAATTGACATTACTTTACTCGGAATTGATACCGTAGCGATGTTACCGATTAATAGTGATCGTCCATTGCCTGAAATGGTCACGCTTTCTTTAATGAGGGCCCCTTATCCAGTGCTTGTCAGCCAAGAGTTTGCAGCTTTACAACAGTGGCAAGATGGCGATTTTATTTTGTTAGAGGAAGGGAGTGCGTTAGGCCCGATATTGGTTGACCGCTATCATTTGCTCAATGGGACTCGGGTGATCGCTGATCTTTCCTTGGTGAGAACATTACGTAAGAGTGCTGGGCTTTCTGTGATTAGTTGTGGAGAGATGCCAAGTCGTAAGTTGGAAAAATTAAAGCAAAGTTTGCCCAATGGCATGGTCTTGGTCAGGACATCTCGCTCAGATCTGGAATCATTAACGCAAGCGTTCCATATGAACTTGACTGCATTAGGAATGCTATCTTTTCTGGTGGGGATGTTCATTTTTTATCAGGCGATGTCACTTTCGCTGATCCAGCGGCAGCCTTTGGTTGGGATTTTACGACAAACCGGGGTCTCTGGTTGGCAGCTAGCGCAAGCTTTATCAATAGAACTCATTGGGTTGATCCTATTTAGTTGGCTATGTGGCAACGTTTTAGGCTTATTGCTCGCTAATCAGTTACTGCCATCGGTTTCGGCGAGCTTAAGTAATTTATATGATGCACATGTCGGGCTTTCTATTAATTGGCGTTGGGAATGGGGCAGTTACAGCTTATTGATGGCGATGATTGCTGCCTTAATTTCGTGTGCCTGGCCTTTAATTCGTTTACTCATGTCTCAACCGATTCGATTAACCACGCGTTTATCATTAGCACGTTTTGCGGGGGTAGAATTTACCTTACAGGCTATAGTGGCTTGTGCGTTGGGGGTCGCT
This sequence comes from Vibrio sp. 1-1(7), assembly GCF_013048485.1. Lineage (NCBI taxonomy): Bacteria > Pseudomonadati > Pseudomonadota > Gammaproteobacteria > Vibrionales > Vibrionaceae > Vibrio > Vibrio sp. 1-1(7). The sequence goes on from NZ_VHSP01000002.1 coordinate 552,500, forward strand.
GCTATTGCCGTATATCAAGCTCCTAAAAGTCAAACATCGGGTTTTGTTATCATCGGATTAATGTTGCTGGGTGCAGCATTGATCACGCCTTATTTAATTTGGAAGCTTTTTATCAGTTTTTCTTATACGTTACGTTGGGTTAAAGTTCGTTGGTTTTTTGCTGATGCTGCGGCCAGTATGAGCTATCGCGGTGTGGCGACGATGGCTTTTATGTTGGCCATGACAGCTAATATTGGTGTGGAAACTATGATTGGTAGTTTCAGACACACCACGGATACTTGGTTAACTCAACGTTTAGCGGCGGATCTTTATCTTTATCCGACCAATAGCTCGGCAGCAAAAATCACCCAGTGGTTAAATCAACAACCTGAAGTCCAAGCGGTGTGGCATCGCTGGGAAAAAGATATCATGAGCGATAAGGGAACGATTCAGGTTGTCAGTACTGGCTCTTCAGAAGGTGAGCTAGCGTCGTTAACCGTAAAATTAGCTATTCCCAATTATTGGTATCACTTGCATCACTCTCGTAGTGTGATGATCAGTGAGTCGATGGCATTACGATTAGGGATCCGGCCGGGTGATTATTTAGATCTTTCATTGCCATTAGGTCAAAGCTGGCTCGTGGTGGGGGTTTATTATGATTATGGTAATCCTTACCATCAGGTGTTGATGTCTCATCATAATTGGATAGAGGGCTTATCAACCAGCGGTAACGTTTCGTTAGGGGTCACACTCAAAGATAAATATAAAGATACCGAGCACTTGCTTGAGCGATTAAATACGATGTTTAAACTCGATTCTGAACGAATGTTTGATAACCATCGTTTACATAAACAAGCGATGCGTGTATTTGATCGAACATTCGCGATTGCTGATAGTTTAGGTAATATTACCCTGTTTATTGCAATATGTGGCATTTTCTTTGCTACGTTAGCAGGGGAGGTTTCGCGTCAGCGGCATATTTCTTTATTACGATGTCTTGGTGTTTCCGGTAAAGAATTAGTGATTATTGGCGCTTTGCAACTGTTTGTGTTTGGTCTCATTTCTTTATTGATCGCCTTACCGTTAGGGTTAGCGTTGGCAAAGTTAATGGTGGATATTGTGATTCGCGAGGCTTTTGGTTGGACGCTTGAACTACAAATGGTGCCTTCGGCTTATACAAAAACCATTGTACTTTCTATGTCGGCTTTGATTGTCTCCGGAGCGTTGCCAATTATTCGTTTGGTACGTCAAACCGCAATGAAATCATTGAGAGATGCGGTATGAAGATGACAAAAATTGGCAGAGTGTTATTAATAGCGACATTGGGCTGCACGGTGTTAGCTGTGCTTATATACCGCCTTTATCCAATCTTAAATCCGCTTGAGCCATTGCTAGATGGTCAATCTAATCGACTACTTTTATCGAATCAAGATCAACGTTTTGCGCTCGTCTCGCCAGAGAAACCTGTACGTTTACCGCATGATTTTTCCATTCACCCTGAATATCAGCATGAATGGTGGCATGTCTTTGCCAATGTCCGTGATGAACAAGGCCAAGAGTATGGTGTGCAATGGAATTATTTTCGAGTGGCGAATGATAATCGGCAAGAGAGTGGCTGGCAAAATTCACAACTATTTTTGTCACACGTGGTTATTTCAAATGCACATCAAGTATGGAAAGAACAAAGGATTGCTCGTGGTGGAATCGGGCAAGCCGATATGATTCAGTCGCCTTTTCGCTTATGGATTGATAACTGGCGCTGGCGCTCTCTAGGATCTAGCCCATTGCCGAGTCAGTTAATGATCGAAACAGATACTTTTGGTGTCTCATTGCAGATGGTGGCAAATGGGCCTTATATTTTGCCCGGACAGCATGGTTATCAGCGTCGAGGGGCCAAGGATGCGATGGCATCTTACTCAATTTATGCGCCATTTATCTCGGTTAATGGATTGCTACAATTGAGTCCTGAGATGAATGCTATTCCTGTGGAAGGGGAAGCCTGGGTAAGTAAAGAGTGGGGCAGTGGATTATTAGGAGAAGAGCAATTAGGTTGGGATTGGTTTGTACTCCATCTTGATAATCATAAGATCTTAACCGTGTATCGTCACCGATATCGGAATAAAGCGCCTTATTTATATGGAACGTTAGCAACACGACAGGGAAATACGTTAGTATTATCTGCTCAAGATATTGATATTTCACCGCTCGCTACCACGACCCTCACGGAGACGAAAATATTACCACTCCAGTGGGAAATTTCGGTGCCAAGCCAAAATATCCACCTCACTACTCAGGCGTTGAACCCAAATTTGTGGCTTTCTTTTGCTTTGCCCTATTGGGAAGGCCCGATTAAAGCTAGTGGCTCTCATCAAGCGCGTGGTTTTATGCAATTAACCGGTTATTAGGGCCAACTGACTCTAGTACTCTCGCTCGTTTTGATGAGTTTCTTCTCCACCTTATTAATTTCTTGGTTACAGATTCACTCAGCTATTGTTATTAAACTTATCTTCTTCCTATTTGAAGCTGCAAGGGGGCTACGTTCGTTGACCTTAATCACATCGCCTGTCTATGCTCATGCAGATTATGAGAGCCATCCGTAACTCTCACCAAAGGTTAGCCTGCGGCTGTTCAAATTTATTCCAGACCAATTTGTCACTCACTTGATGGCTACCTGCAACGCCCAATTTTTTAGGAATAACGGATAGCCTTGCCAATCTCTTTATCACATCTGCATTTTATCTTTCTTACCTTTGCACGAGTTTAGGGTTGATTTATTTTAATCACGGAATTTACGTTTATTTACGCTCTATTGTTCGGTTTTTCCGATGTCTTTATTCATTACAAGCGATTTTTAAAGCGACGGTAGCCTGAGTAAACTGCTCGCATCTTCTTTTTGCCGTAGTGACGTTATTAATTCCCCATTTTTTAGTCACTTAGGTTATCTCATCGTTTATTAGCATAATAATTAAGGACGATATCATCATGATTGATCTGTTTCGTAGTTTTTTTAAGTCGGAAGCGGCTGGTGGCGTTCTGCTTGTTTTTGCCGCCGTTGCGGCCATGTTGGTTGCTAACTCTCCACTGAATGAACTCTATCAGCATGTACTGCACGCTCCTGTATTGGGTATGTCTGTTGCTCATTGGGTGAATGATGGTTTGATGGCACTCTTTTTCTTATTGATTGGCTTAGAAGTCAAGCGTGAGTTAATTGAGGGATCACTAAAGTCAAAGGAACAGGCGCTATTCCCAGCCATTGCTGCGCTTGGGGGCATGCTTGCTCCAGCGTTGGTTTATATGATGTTTAATTCTGCCGACCCAATGGCGAGTCAAGGATGGGCCATTCCAGCTGCGACCGATATTGCGTTTGCATTGGGCATTATGGCATTACTCGGCAATCGAGTTCCAGTGAGTTTAAAAGCCTTTTTACTGGCGCTCGCCATTATTGATGATTTAGGCGTTATCATCATTATTGCGCTTTTTTATACGAGTGATTTATCGCTTGCGGCTTTAGGTCTCTGTGTGATCGCCATCGGAGGACTATATCTACTGAATCGTTACCGGGTGACTCAAACGGCACCTTATTTAATTGTTGGTGCGATATTGTGGTTTGCCGTTCTACAATCAGGGGTGCATGCAACCTTGGCTGGGGTAATTGTTGGTTTTGCGATACCACTGAAAGGAAAACATGTTGGACATTCACCTCTAAAACATTTGGAGCATAGGCTCCATCCTTGGTCGACTTTTTTAATTTTGCCACTATTTGCATTGGCGAATGCCGGGATTTCTTTGGCGGGTATTTCTATCTCTGGGCTAACGTCGACTTTGCCCATCGGTGTTGCATTAGGCCTATTTGTTGGGAAACCCTTGGGTATTTTTACCTTCAGTTGGATTTCGGTGAAACTGGGAATGACTAAGCTACCTGAGGGAATTGATATCAGGCATATTTTTGCAGTTTCTGTTTTATGTGGGATTGGCTTTACGATGTCGATATTTATCTCTTCTCTTGCATTTGGTAGCAATTATATTTTATTAGATAATTATGCTCGTTTAGGTATTTTGATGGGGTCGACCACTGCGGCATTAGCTGGTTATATGATGTTGCGAGCCACTTTACCGAAAAAAGTAACTTTAGAAATGCCATCTTCGCTTGCTCAAGCGAAAAAATAGTGGTTTTACTAGGCGAGGGTCAACAGCCCTTAAGTCATAAAATAATGTTTCAAGTCATTTCGTTGTACTAGTGTGTAATGGCATAGGTAGATTAAGCTAGCGTTATGTGTAGAAGAAAGTATGAAACAAGGTTTTTATGCTTTCTTCTTTCGTATACACTGAGCTATTCTTTAGCAAAAGCTTCTGGTTTATCTATCATGACGAATCATGAGGCAACCAAGGTGAACCTAGGATTAATATTTAGTTACTCACTAAGATAAAAACGTTGTTGAGTGTTCAATACAGCGTTAACGATTGGAGATCATTGAATGCTATTAGCATTAATGTCAGGATTTGTTGCAACTTTTTTGGTTCCTTTGCTGTATCGTCGGCTTGGGGAGCAGGCGGTATGGTGGATTGCACTGCTTCCTGCCGCTTTGTTTATCTATTTCTTCGGTTTTATCAACGCTATTGCCCAAGGTGATGTGCTTTTCTTCCATTATCATTGGATTCCATCGCTCGATATTTCTCTCGATTTAAGACTTGATGGATTAAGCTTGCTATTTGCATTACTCGTCAGTGGTATTGGGACTCTTGTCATTGTTTATACGGGGAGCTACCTTGCTGGGCATGCTGATCAACGTAAGCTTGTCATGTATTTATGTGCATTTATGGGATCGATGCTAGGGGTAGTTTTAACCAATAATCTGATGGCGATGTTTGTCTTTTGGGAGTTAACCAGTATCACCTCGTATATGTTGATCGGTTTTTATCATGAAGAAGACAAATCACGTAAGTCTGCACTGCAAGGGTTATTTATCACTGTAGGTGGAGGACTAGCACTTATGGCCGGGATTTTATTACTGGGTCAAATTGCAGGAAGCTACCAGTTAGATCAGATCATAAGTCAAGGGCCTCAAATCCAACAACATGCGCTCTTCTTTCCGATGATATTGCTCATTTTGGCAGGAGCATTTACTAAGTCAGCACAAGTTCCTTTTCACTTTTGGTTGCCTAATGCCATGGCTGCGCCGACACCGGTGAGTTCATTTTTGCACTCTGCGACCATGGTTAAAGCCGGAATCTACTTAATGGCGCGTTTGCAACCCGTGATGGCAGGAGAGAGTACTTGGACCATACTGCTTGTCACTGTTGGTGCATTGACCATGTTAGTCGGATCCATTATGGCAGTGACAAGTACCGATTTGAAACGTATTTTAGCTTATACCACGGTGGCTTCGTTAGGCACTTTGACATTACTGATTGGTATTGGAAATGAGACAGCATTAATTGCCGCGATGGTTTTTCTGCTAGCGCATGCCCTATATAAAGGGGCACTTTTTATGGCGGCAGGAACGGTTGATCATGAAACGGGAACCAAAGATATTCGTCAGTTAGGTGGATTACGTCGCACCATGCCACAAACGGCTATCTTTATGTCGCTTGCGGCATTAGCTTTAGCTGGCATTCCACCTGTATTAGGTTTTATTGCTAAAGAGTCGATGCTGATGGGCCTATTGACGAGCCCGTGGCAGAGTATGCTGTTACTGGTTGGGGTTATATCATCGATCTGTTTAGTTGCCTGTGCTGGGTTAGTGGTCATTAAGCCGTTTTGGGGCGCAAAAATTGCCACTCCAAAATCACCACATGAAGCCCCTTTAGCGATGCGGTTAGGTTTTTCATTATTGGCGACACTTGGGCTCATGTTTGGGGTACTTCCGTCTTTGGTCTCACCATTGATTACTGCTTCTGCTTCTGCGGTGATTGGCCGTCCTATTGAGCCGGTGTCTTTATCGCTTTGGCATGGATTTAACCTTCCTCTCTTGATGAGCTTTCTCGCTTTTGTGTTCGGTTACTTGCTGTTTAAATATTGGGATAAATTATCAGCGCATATTGTATGGGCTAAATCGTTACTTAATTATGGCCCTGAAAAAGGTTATGAATATTTCATGGTGGGGTTGGTGTCGTTTGCAAAGTGGCTAACAACTAAACTGCAAAATGGCTACTTGTCTAATTATATCTTAACCATCTTTATTACAACCATTGTGTTAGTCAGCTATACAATGGGCAATAAGGTTGGTTGGTATGGCACGTTGGATTTTTCTGGTGTCGAAGTGTATGAGATTTTGATCTCAGCAATCATTATCACCGTGGTCGGTTATGCCTGCATCACAGAACAGCGTCTGGGCGCAGTAGCAGCCATTGGTGCGTTAGGTTTTAGCATGGCGTTGATTTATGTATTCTTTAGCGCTCCTGATTTAGCAATTACCCAAGTTCTGATTGAAACATTAACCGTCATTTTATTGGTGTTTGTGTTATTTAAGTTACCAAGATTCCAGCGTTTATCTAGTTCAGATGTCAGGTGGCGTGATGCGTTAGTTGCAATTGTTTTTGGGGGGATGATGACATTGCTGGTCATGACCGTCATTCATTTTGCAGAGCCAGAACGTATTAGTGATTATTTGATTGAACATAGCTATGTAATTGCGAAAGGGCGAAATATTGTTAATGTAATTTTGGTGGATTATCGAGCTTTGGACACATTAGGAGAAATCTTTGTTCTCGCGCTTGCCGCGATTGGAGTGACGGCGATGATTAAATTGGACAAGGGTAAATCATGAAAACGGATTCCGCATTAATCTTGCAAGTTGCCGCTCGTTTTCTACTACCGATGCTGCTGCTTTTTTCTATTTTTTTATTGCTACGGGGTCATAATGAACCTGGTGGTGGCTTTATCGCTGGTTTAGTCGCTGCTAGTGCTTTTGCTTTGCATTTGTTTGCCTTTAACCCGTTACAAACTCGTCAATTAATGGGTGTTGATAGTGCTCAGTTGATGGGTATAGGGCTTATCATTGCGATGTTAAGTGGTGCCATTGGGGTCATTAAATCGGGTAGCCAATTTTTAACCAGTGTGTGGTGGACGGTTTATCTACCGGGTGTTGGTGAGCTGAAACTCAGCACTCCCTTATTATTTGATATTGGGGTTTATCTGGTTGTTATTGGTATGGTGACGACCTTGTTACTCACCCTCGCTGAAGTGGAGGATTAATCATGGCCACTTTATTTGCCTTTGTGATTGGCGGTTTGTACGCTGCGGCATTATTTATGATGCTCAGACGCAGTATTGTTAAACTGGTTATTGGATTAATGATCCTATCTAATGCTGCCAATCTTCTGATTTTTACTGGGGGAGGACTGGTGAGGGGCGCACCTCCTTTGATTCCTGAAGGGATGAATGTGCCTGCGACTGAAATTGCCGACCCATTGCCACAAGCCTTAATTTTAACGGCTATTGTGATTAGCTTTGGCGTATTAGCGTTTGCCGTTGTGTTGATTCACCGAGCTTATAAAGTGATTGGTGCCGATGATATGAACAAAATGAAGAGTACAGATTCTTAATTATGATACTACTAATGCCTATTCTTGTTCCCATGTTTGCGGCTGCCTTATCCATGACTATTTGGCGGCATCGCACTCTTCAGCGTTGGGTCAGTGTTTTTGCCAACTCCATTTTATTGATTTCGGCGCTGATCTTATTTCATGATGTGTATAACAACGGTATTCAAGTTGCCTACTTAGGGGATTGGCAAGCGCCTTTTGGTATTTCATTGGTGGCCGATTTATTGGCAGTGATCATGGTGACTGTCTCCGCGTTTGTTGCATTTTGTATTGCTATTTATGCATTGGCCACAATGGATGAAGAAAGGGAGGCTTTTGGGTTTTATCCTTTATTACATTTAATGCTAGCGGGAGTTATCGGCGCTTTTCTGACAGGGGATATTTTTAACCTCTATGTGTGGTTTGAAGTTATGCTGGTCGCTTCCTTTGGGCTTTTAATTCTCGGTGGCGAACGCGCACAGATGGAAGGCGCATTAAAATATGTAACCCTAAACTTGTTGTCTTCCGCCTTGTTCTTGAGTGCTGTGGGTTTATTGTATGCGTATGCTGGTACTTTAAATATGGCGGATCTCGGGAGTAAATTAGCGGAGTCTGATAATACTGGGGTCGTAACCGTCATCTCTTTGCTCTTTTTAGTGGCATTTGGAATAAAGGCGGCTGCGTTTCCGCTGTTTTTTTGGTTACCGGCTTCTTATCATACACCGCCAGTGGCTATTTCTGCTGTATTCGCAGGGTTATTAACGAAAGTTGGCGTGTATGCCTTATACCGCGTATTTAGTGTAATTTTTATTGGAGATATTGCTTTTACGCATCACACACTTTTGTTGTGGATGGGGATATTCACAATGGTCACCGGTGTGTTGGGGGCCGCAGCACAATATGAAGTCAGACGAATTCTTTCTTTCCATATCGTCAGCCAAATCGGTTACATGATTGTCGGATTGGCCTTATTTACTCCTTTAGCGATTATGGGAGGGATCTTTTATCTTTTTCACCATATTGTGGTAAAAACGAATCTTTTTTTAATCAGCGGGGTTATGCACCGTTTACACGGTAGTTACCATCTTGAAAAATTGGGTGGTCTTTATAAATCTGCTCCTTTTTTAGCCTTTTTATTTGCGATTCCAGCGATGTCTCTGGCAGGCATACCGCCACTTTCTGGCTTCTTTGCCAAATTTGTGGTGATCAAAGCCGGTATTGATACCCAAGCATGGTTAATGGTCACATCGGCGTTAGCGGTGGGCTTATTAACACTTTATTCTATGGTGAAAATTTGGGCAGAGGCGTTCTGGAAGCCATTGCCGGTGGCAGCAGAAACGAAGCCACCTTTATCAGACGGTGAACGTTTTTGTCTCTATCTACCGATCATATTAATGGCAGGCGTTACCGTTACGATAGGGATCTGTGCTGAGTGGTTTGTCCAGCTAGCGAGTTTAGCTGCTGAGCAGATAATGAACCCACAAGGATATATTGATGCCGTATTAGGAGGCCAACCATGAAAGCTTTTGGATGGAATATGTTACTTGCTTTGGTATGGTTGGTACTGTCTGGAAATTACACAATTTCCAACTTATTTGCTGGGATGATCATGAGTTATGCCATTTTGGCTTACTTACTACGCGATAGCCCGACATTTGAGGCTTATTTTAAAAAATTACCGAAAGTGATTAGCTTTGGCTTATTTTTTATTTGGGACTTAATTAAAGCTAATGGGCGTGTTGCTTATGATGTTTTGACGCCCACTCACTTAATGAAGCCCGCAGTGATCGCGATTCCTTTAGAGTTACGTGATGAAGGAGCAATTACCATGTTTGCAACTCTCATTACCGTGACGCCGGGTTCTTTAGCATTAGATGTAGCGACAGATAAAAGTGTTTTATATGTTCATTTAATGTACTTTGAAGACGAGGCTCGTCAAATTGAAGAATTTAAACGTCTTGAAGCGCGTGTAATCGATTTATTGGGGTAAATAAGTATGTTAGATATTGTCTATACCCTCTGTTTTGCCATGTTAGCGCTGAGTCTAGTATTGGCAACGATTCGCTTACTAAAGGGGCCATCATTACCTGATCGCGTTGTTGCATTGGAACTAATGGCTTCATTAACGGTAGGTTTGGTTGTTCTTTATAGTATTCGTTATCAGCAACCTTACTTTATTGATGTGGCGATTGTATTGGCCTTAACATCATTTATGGCTGCAGTCGGTTTTTCCCGTTATTTAGAAAAGCGAGGACACCGTGATGATGACTGATTTTATCATCTCAATTTTGGTACTTTTAGGCTCTTTTTTAATGCTACTCGCTGCGATTGGAATAAATCGGATGCCTGATCTTCTCACTCGGATGCATGCAACGACGAAAGCGGGAGCGTTAGGGGTCGGTTTAATGGTAACTGCATTTGCCGTGGTCAATTGGGGCGACGTTGCTTTTGTGGTACGAGCATTTGCGGTTGTTATTTTTGTTATTTTAACAGCACCGATTGCCGCGCATGTATTAGCCAGAGCTAGCTATTTTGTTGGTGTACCTCAATGGGATGGCGTAGTAAAGGATGTAATTAAAGAGCGTTACAACTTAGAAACTCATGAGTTAGCCAGTCGTCATATGCCATCAAAAGAAGAGTTTGAACCACCCCAAAAGGACTAACTGATCATTTTTTATCATAAACCTGCCTATACGGCAGGTTTTTTATCATCAGCCAGGGTGAATACGATGATAAATAATCAAGCGGACATGCTCTGGTTTTGATAAAAAATCAAGATCTTTAATTCATCATCAAGCGTTATGAATTGAGAGATGATCTTAATAAATTATCGATGAAAGTCGTTGCGAATATCGCCAGTTGTATGTTAACGTCCGCAACAATCTCGGACGATGATTCTGGGGGATACGCGTAGTGACCATTCAAGCTGATTGTGACACTACGTAGGGTAGGTATCAGTAAATCCTTTTACTGATAGACGGGATACTATTGCTGTGAAAACAGCATGTTAATGGGAAACCCAACATTGAACTTACTTAACTTACACACATTAATAATCAGCTTTGTGCTTCCTCTATGCCCTGTTTATCAAGACAGTAGCATAACCGAACCTTGATTCTCTGTTTTAGTCATTGGCCATTGTTAATGGGCCAGATTCCGAATGTATCTTTTGAGTGCATTGGGAGTTTCACTATTTGTCATTTTTTCTCGAATAGTCATTGAGAAAGGACAAAACTTTAACTATTTCAAGGGAACGAAGATGAGCACAGCCTTTGAAGTCGATAACACTATCGCAACCTGTTTTTCCAACCAAGTACCTATACTCGATGGTCTTTATGATCTGACGCCTGATCAAGTGTTGCTTGATCAAGCTGAACACGAATCCGCGGTACGTTCTTATCCACGTCGCTTACCGATTGCGATTAAACAAGCTTTTGGTTGTTTAGTGGAAGATACTCGTGGACAGCTTTTCCTCGATTGTTTAGCTGGCGCAGGAACCCTTGCGTTAGGTTATAACCATCCTGAAATCAATCAAGCGTTGAAAGACCAGCTAGACTCTGGCTTGCCTTATCAAACCTTGGATATAGCGACTGCGGCAAAAACCCATTTTATTAAAACAGTGAAAGGATTTTTACCGACAGAACTTGCTGAACAGTGTGTCATTCAGTTTTGTGGGCCATCAGGTGCGGACGCGGTTGAAGCGGCGATTAAGCTTGCCAAACAAACGACTGGTCGTAATACCATGTTTGCGTTTCGTGGCGCTTACCACGGCATGACCAATGGGACGATGGGCATGATGGGCAACCTAAATACCAAGGCACGTCGCACCGGTTTAATGTCCGATGTACATTTTATGCCCTTCCCATACAGCCTGCGTTGTCCGTTTGGACTCGGCGGTGATGAAGGAGCCAAAGCCAGCATTCGTTATATAGAGCGCTTATTGCATGATGACGAAGCTGGGATCATGAAACCCGCTGCGATCATTGTGGAGCCTGTACAAGGCGAAGGTGGGGTTATCCCAGCGCCAGCATTTTGGTTGCGTGAGTTGCGCCGTATCTGTGATGAACATGGCATTTTACTGATTTTCGATGAGATTCAGTGTGGGGTTGGTAAATCCGGTTATCACTTCGCCTTTGAAGAAGCCGGCATCATTCCTGATGTACTTTGTTTATCAAAAGCGATTGGCGGTGGTTTACCGATGTCTATTTTGGTGATCAACAAACAGCACGACACTTGGCGTCCAGGTGAACATACGGGAACTTTCCGCGGTAACCAATTAGCAATGATCTCAGGAGCTAAAGCATTAGAAATTATTGTTCGCGATAATTTGGTGGAGCATGCCAATATTGCGGGGCAATATTTACGCATGGGCTTAGAAAGTATCCAACGCCGTGTGAACTGTATTGCCGAGGTGCGTGGTAAGGGTCTGATGCTTGGTTTAGAAATTCAAGATCCAAGTGGTGAGCTGAATAAATTTGGCGAGCCTAAATCGGCACCACAATTAACCTTAGCCATTCAACGCGCAGCGTTAGAGCGTGGTTTGATGGTGGAAAAAGGTGGGCGTGATGGTTCGGTGATTCGTTTCTTACCCCCATTGATCATCTCTTTTGAGCAGATTGATTTTGCTTTACGAACGCTAGAACAAGCGATACTTGCTGCTGGTGGTAGCTTGAAAGAGCCTGAAGCGTCCAACGAACAATGGAAAAAACACTTTATCCATACTGGCCATTTAGGTAGTCAAGAATTTGCTCAAGTAATGAACCATACCACAGCGGCAATGAAAGCGGTGTTTGAGCAGGTTAATGCGCCTTATTCGGGGTTAGAGCCAAAGATCCTCGAAAATGCGATTAACGCGGTTGATCTGGATAATAAAAATGCGTCTTTGCACGATGTGATTTCAGATACTGCTGAACTGATTGCTAAAAATTCAATCATTGTTCAGCATCCAGATTGTATTGCTCACTTGCACACACCGCCATTGATGTCATCGGTGGTGGCTGAGGCGATCATCGCGTCACTCAATCAATCCATGGATTCTTGGGATCAATCTTCTGCGGCAACGTTTGTTGAACAGAAAGTGGTGGATTGGATGTGTGATAAATACCAGTTAGGTGCTCAAGCGGACGGTATTTTCACCAGTGGTGGCACGCAAAGTAACCAAATGGGTTTGCTGTTAGCCCGTGATTGGATTGCCGATAAATTAAGTGGCCATTCAATTCAAAAGCTTGGCCTACCAGACTATGCCGATAAGCTGCGGATTGTGTGTTCGAAAAAATCGCACTTCACGGTGCAAAAATCTGCATCTTGGATGGGCTTAGGCGAAAAAGCCATTCTTGCTGTGGATGCACTGCCTAATGGCACGATGGACGTCACTCAGCTAGACGCTGTGATACACCAAGCAAAAGCGGAGGGGTTAATACCTTTTGCTATTGTCGGCACCGCTGGAACAACCGATCACGGTGCCATTGATGATTTAGTGGCGATTGCTGATGTCGCTCAGCAATATGATTTATGGATGCATGTCGACAGTGCTTACGGTGGTGCGCTGATTTTGAGTAGTCATAAACAGCGTTTACAGGGCATTGAGCGCGCTCACTCAGTCAGTGTTGATTTCCATAAGTTATTTTTCCAAACCATCAGCTGTGGCGCTTTGCTACTGAAAGACAAGCATAACTTTAAGTATCTGCTTCATCATGCGGATTACTTAAACCGTGAACACGATACTTTACCAAACTTGGTCGATAAATCGATTGCGACCACCAAGCGTTTTGATGCTTTAAAAGTATTTATGACCATGCAAAACGTGGGACCACAACAAATGGGTGCCATGTATGATCATTTACTTGAGCAAACTCAACAAGTGGCTCAGTTAGTTCGTCAGCATGACGCTTTTGAACTGTTAGCTGAACCTTGTTTATCTACCGTGTTGTTCCGCGCGGTAAACACACAAGCGTCTGATTTAGATGAACTGAATAAAACCGTTCGTCTGCAGGCCTTGGTACGCGGTGTCGCTGTACTTGGCGAAACCATAGTGGATGGCAAAACGGCTTTGAAATTCACAATCTTGAATCCATGCTTAAAGATTTCAGATTTTGAATCTTTACTGGCTAAAATTGAAACTCTAGCGGTTGAGCTAGCGAAATAAAGGTAACGGATACTATGTCAATTCTACAGATTGGTGCGGGCGGTGTTGGTTGGGTCGTTGCTCACAAAGCAGCGCAAAACAATGACGTACTGGGTGATATTACCATTGCTTCTCGTTCTATTGGGAAGTGTGAGAAGATCATTGAATCCATTAAAGGTAAAAATAACCTTAAAGATTCGACTAAGAAGCTAGAAGCTCGCGCAGTGGATGCTGATGATGTTGCAGCTTTGGTGGCACTGATTAATGAAGTAAAACCAGATTTAGTGATCAATGCAGGCCCTCCTTGGGTTAACGTCACAATTATGGAAGCTTGCTACCAAGCGAAGGTCTCTTATTTAGATACATCAGTGGCTGTTGACTTATGCACAGAAGGCCAACAAGTACCTGAAGCATATGATCCACAATGGGCGTTTCGCGATAAATTTAAGCAAGCGGGCATTACTGGTATTTTGAGTGCAGGTTTTGATCCTGGTGTGGTGAGTGTGTTTGCCGCTTATGCCGCCAAACATTTATTCGATGAAATTGATACCATCGACGTGTTAGATATTAACGCAGGCGATCACGGTAAAAAATTCGCCACCAACTTTGATCCAGAAACTAACTTACTGGAAATTCAGGGTGACTCTTTCTACTGGGAAGAGGGGCAGTGGAAAAGCGTTCCTTGCCATACTCGGATGCTGGAATTCGATTTCCCGAATTGCGGTAATTTTAAAGTTTATTCAATGTCTCATGATGAGATTCGTTCGCTGCAAGAATTTATACCAGCTAAACGGATTGAATTTTGGATGGGCTTTGGCGATCGTTACCTGAATTACTTTAATGTGATGAAAGATATTGGTTTATTGAACCCAGAGCCATTAACTTTGCATGATGGAACGGTAGTAAAACCACTGCAAGTATTGAAAGCTATGTTACCGGATCCAACGTCACTCGCACCGGGCTACACGGGATTAACGTGTATTGGTACTTGGGTGCAAGGTATAAAAGACGGTAAACAGCGCAGTGTATTTATTTATAATAACGCTGATCACCAAGTGGCTTATAAGGATGTTGAGCATCAGGCGATTGCTTATACCACTGGCGTACCAGCAATTACTGCTGCGCTACAGTTTTTCCGTGGTGAGTGGGCACAAGCGGGTGTGTTCAATATGGAGCAGTTGAATCCCGATCCGTTCTTAGAAACCATGCCATCGATTGGTTTGGACTGGGATGTGATTGAACTTGAGCCAGGACAGCCTGATATTAAAATTCTCAAATAATCATCACTGAGGGCATCTTAGAACTGATTGCTTGGATATTGATTCTAGAGATGTGAAATAAATACCGCGTGTTTAAAACAGCAGCTACTGAGTAGCGGCTGTTTTTTCCTTTTTAGGATATTTCCAGTAACGAAAGTCACTGGATATGAATAGGAATAAAATCAGATGCAAAAGAGTGAATTAAACACCCCTTACTTCATGATCGATGAAGCGAAGTTGATCGCTAATTTGGAAATCGCTAAGCGTTTAAAAGAACGTTCAGGGGTTAAATTAGTGCTGGCATTGAAATGTTTCTCGACTTGGGGCGTGTTTGACATCATTAAGCCTTACCTTGACGGCACCACCAGCTCGGGCCCGTTTGAAGTCAAGCTAGGTTATGAGAAGTTTGGCGGTGAAACTCACGCTTACAGTGTTGGTTACAGTGAGCAGGATGTTAAAGAGGTTGCTGATATTTGCGACAAAATGATCTTTAACTCTCAATCTCAGTTGGCGGCTTATCGCCACTTGGTGGAAGGTAAGGCATCACTAGGTTTACGTTTAAATCCGGGAGTGAGTTATGCGGGGCAAGATTTAGCTAACCCTGCTCGTAAATTTTCTCGTCTCGGAGTACAGTTTGATAAGTTAGATACCAGCGTTTTCGACTCTATCAATGGTGTGATGTTCCACATGAACTGTGAGAACAAGGATGTAGACGCATTTATTGCGTTGCTTGATGCGATTTCTGAAAAGTTTGGTGCTTATCTTGATAAACTCGATTGGGTAAGTCTTGGTGGTGGCGTATTCTTTACTTGGCCGGGCTATGATGTGGATAAACTCGCCGATGCGCTGAAAGCGTTTGCTGATAAGCACAAGGTGCAGTTGTACCTTGAACCGGGTGAAGCGATCATTACTCAAACCACAGATTTAGTCGTGACCGTGGTTGATATTGTAGATAACGAAATGCAAACCGCGATTGTTGATTCGGCGACCGAAGCGCACCGCCTTGATACTTTGATTTATCGTGAGCCAGCATCGGTACTCGAAGCCAGTGAACAGGGTGAACATGAATATGTGATTGGTTCATGTTCTTGTTTGGCTGGCGATCAATTCTGCGTGGCTAAATTTGCTCAGCCATTACAGATCGGGCAAAAGCTGCATATCATGGACAGCGCCGGTTATACCATGGTGAAGCTAAACTGGTTTAATGGCCTAAAAATGCCATCGGTGTATTGTGAGCGTCGTGATGGACAAATCATTAAATTAAATGAGTTTGGTTACCAAGACTTTAAACGTTCTTTGTCTCAGTGGTCGGTTTAATCTCTGATTACGTGGCTCTGAAAAATGAGTACTGAAAAGTAGGGAGGCTCTTGGCCTCCCTTTATTGATCGATCTAATAATTGATTAAGTTAGGTGCTGGTTAGATTAAGACTCGAGCATGACTCGAGTATCTTCACTGAGCGCTTCCAGCTCTTTAATGACATCTTCAATCTGGATTTCTGCTGGCAAGCGAATGGCCATCATCGCACTAAATAAACTTGAGCTTACTCCACCACCACCCGCTAAAAAGACTCGCTGACAATCCATATCTAAAATGCCAATGCCTTGACCATCCAGTAAATGAGTGATTTCATTGACGATACCAAAGCGATCATTTGCATCAAGACGAACTTGGTAAATCGCTTCTTCCTGATTAGCGCTGGCTTCACAATCGACAATTTGCACCAGCAGATCCGGATGTGATTGAAATGCTTCTTTAACGATGGAGGCTTTATCAAGCGGCATCTCGACTTTAATCACGGCTGCAACTTGGTTGTCAATAAAATTTACTTTGCTAATTAGCCACTTACCGTCATTCTCATGGGTAATGGCGGCAAGCTGTTTAATTGTGGCAGCGGTCGCTGTACCCACGAAGTTAACAATAAAAGTACAATTCATAACGGCCTCCAGAACATTACCTAACAAATCCTATACCACTGAGTGTAGGTGTTTCTTGTTAATAAAGCTTGATATGGGTCAATTTTTACAAGAGGTATGAAGACAAAGGTGCGATAATTGTACTTTACGCACAAAAGAGAGCCATTCTTTGAGCAATAGAAGGATTGAGGTCTAAATCAACGCGAAACATTTATCCTCAGGAAGGCTTATGGTCATGTTATTTAGTTAACAATAGTCGCAGATTCGAAGGATATTTAGGTATACTGAGTCGTAAAAGAGTGGTGGAGAGTGAAACTCCTTCACCAATAGAAATAAGGGTTAATTATGCTCAAAATAGCAATGCTAAGTACAGGTGAAGAGGTTCTACACGGTGATATCCTGGATACGAATGCGGCTTGGCTTTCTCGTCTCTTTTTTGACAATGGGTTTAGTCTTCACAAGCGTTCCACTGTTGGTGATAGCCAAGCGATATTAACGGAAGAGTTATTGATGCTCAGTTTTAATAACGATGTGGTGATTGTGAATGGCGGTTTAGGGCCAACGAGCGACGATCTTAGTGCTGCGGCTGCAGCACAAGCGGCAGAACAGGCTTTGGTGCTCTTTCCTGAGTGGTTAACGAAGTTAGAAGCTTTTTTTGCTCATCGACAAAAAACTATGCCAGAGAGCAATATTAAACAAGCAATGTTGCCAGAAAAAGCGACTATTTTAGATAACCCAATTGGCACCGCTTGTGGATTTAAAATGCAGATTAACGATTGTTGGTTCTATTTTACGCCTGGGGTGCCAAAAGAATTTATACGCATGGTTAATGAGCAAATTTTGCCTGATCTAAAACAACAGTTTCCTCAGCAGGTTGGGCTTGAATGCAGTAAATTATATACTTTTGGCAGCTCAGAATCTGGCTTATCCGATCAGTTAGATAAACTTCAGTTACCTGAAGGGTATACCTTGGGTTATCGTTCATATTTACCCTTTATTGAAGTGAAATTATTTGGCCCTCGAAATGATTTGACTAAGCGTATCAAGTTAATGCAAATCATCCATTCTTTGATTGAACCTTACGTTGTTAGCATTGATCAACCGATGCTCGAGCATCTGGGGCATTTAATGTCTGATAAAGGGCTGTCCTTATCGATTGCCGAACAAGCAACCAAAGGTTGGTTGTCACAGTGGTTGTTAAGCAATGCTCAGATTGATCAACTGAGCGGTCATAGCTGGATATTAAGCCATCAGGTTGCTTCTGAGCTTGTAGAGAAAGAACCGTTAGCGGCTATTTTTGCTTTGGCGGGAGCGACGAAAGATAAATGTGCAACGGATCTTGCACTCGTGACCGGGCCTTTGCATCAAGATACGTTTTGCGTTGCATTATCAACGCCACAAGGTGAGTGGGGGCAGCAATTAACTTTTAATCGAACTTATTCGTTGTCT
Source organism: Vibrio sp. 1-1(7) (assembly GCF_013048485.1). Lineage (NCBI taxonomy): Bacteria > Pseudomonadati > Pseudomonadota > Gammaproteobacteria > Vibrionales > Vibrionaceae > Vibrio > Vibrio sp. 1-1(7). The sequence continues at coordinate 570,749 of NZ_VHSP01000002.1, forward strand.
GAGCAAAGAGAGTTGATTGGTACTATTGCGGGGGATATGTTACGTCGCTATCTTTCTGGAAAAACGGTGTTTACCCAATACGGTTCAGTGTCGGTGATAAAAGAAATGCACCTACCCGCTCAGTTATTAAGCATATCATCATAAACCATCACAGGGTTGAGCAACATAACCGAATGAAAGATAACCTTATTACTTGAATTTATGGTATTGCATAGCGTCTATGCATAATCAGTCTAAACGGTAACTGCCTGATTCATTGAGAGTGTTGTTGAACTGATACAATTGATTGCCACGAGATTATTATTTGTTTGTAAACTTAACCTTGTTTATCCATCAAACATCGGCTTGAATCATTTCGGCAGGAGGCTGTGATGTTCCATCAATCAAAAATTATCGTGTGGTATAAAATTGCTAGTCAAAAAATAATATTAGGTGAAGTGTTGGTCAATCAATCCCAAGATATGACTTCGTTGTGGCGGCGTGCACCATCGGAAGACCCACTCAAGCTGGGTTATGGCTATCAATTGTCCTTGTTTGATGATGACGGGAGAGAGGTCGCAAATAAATCGGTATCAGTGACGACTGCAGATCGTTTACTGTTTGGGACAAACAAGCCAGAATGTCGCTCTGGCTTGTTAAAATAGATAGATTAAGCGCGCTTAGCTTTCGGGAAGTATTTCACATCTTCCAATTCAAGCGCGCTTTTTGCTTTGCAGATACAAGGTAAAATTTCGTTGCCTTGTGTGTAAGCCATGGCAAAACCAACATACTCCACTTCACCAGAAATTAAACGGCAACGACAAGCACCGCAGTGGCCATCTCGACAGTTATACTCTGGCAGTAACCCGGCATTTTCCATACTTTCCAGTAAGGTGTTCGTTGGGTTCGATTCAATCGTTAATATTTTGTTGATCGTGAGGCTGGTCATTACAGTTCGAAGCCCTCAAAATCATCAGCTTTCACTTCATTATCAATTTGACCAACTAAGTAAGAGCTGATTTCTGCTTCTTGTGGTGCTACTTGAACATTGTCAGAAGATAGCCACGCATTAATCCAAGGAATCGGGTTACTGGTTGCTTTTGGATAAGCAGGTTCTAAACCAACGGCTTGCATGCGGATATTAGTAATGTATTCAACATATTGGCATAATATATCGCGGTTTAAACCGATCATTGAACCATCTTTAAATAAATACGCAGCCCACTCTTTTTCTTGTTCGGCGGCTTCTTTAAACAGATCAAAGCATTGTTGTTTACATTCTTCTGCAATTTGCAAGAATGAAAAATCATCAATCCCATTACGCAGTAAATTGATCATGTGCTGAGTGCCAGTGAGATGCAGTGCTTCATCACGAGCGATTAACTTGATAATTTTTGCATTTCCTTCCATTAGCTCACGCTCAGCAAAAGCAAATGAACAAGCAAAGCTAACATAAAAGCGAATCGCTTCTAGTGCATTGACCGACATAAGGCATAGGTAAAGCTTTTTCTTTAGTTCCAGAAGGCTAATATTGACTGTCTCACCATTCAGTTGGTGAGAACCCTCGCCCAAACGATGGTAATCGTTGGTGTATTGGATTAAGTCATCATAATAGTGGGCAATATCCTTTGCTCGCTTGAGAATGTGTTCATTTTCAACAATATCGTCAAAGACAACCGCAGGATCATTCACAATGTTTCGAATGATATGTGTGTATGAGCGAGAGTGGATCGTTTCAGAAAATGACCAGGTTTCGATCCAAGTCTCTAATTCTGGTAGTGAAACCAAAGGCAGTAATGCAACGTTTGGGCTACGGCCTTGGATCGAATCGAGTAGAGTTTGATATTTAAGGTTGGAAATGAAAATATGCTTTTCATGTTCAGGTAACTTCCCGTAATCGATACGATCACTAGAGACATCAACTTCTTCTGGTCGCCAGAAAAAGCTTAATTGTTTTTCAATCAGTTTTTCGAAAATTTCATATTTTTGCTGATCGTAGCGAGCGACATTAACCGATTGACCAAGAAACATAGGTTCTTTGAGTTGGTTATTTTTTTTCTGGGTAAACGTACTGTAAGCCATAGTGTTTCATCCGTTTCACCTCTTATTATTGCAAGAGGTATACAAATCATCAGTGAATAACGTTTGTTCTCGCTCACTTGTACGAGTGTACAAAGTGAGCTGAAGAGAACGACAAAGTTAGATCTTACATCCGCCGCCAGCACAATCATCATCTTGTGGCTGAACAGCATCTTTTTGATCGTCTTTCGCACCATCACGGGTGTTATGGTAGTAAAGCGTTTTTACCCCAAACTTGTACGCAGTGAGTAAGTCTTGCAATAACTTCTTCATTGGCACTTTACCTGAGTCATATTGACTTGGGTCGTAGTTAGTGTTGGCAGAAATCGCTTGGTCAACAAATTTTTGCATGATACCGACTAGGTGCAAATAACCCTCATTTGAGCCGATATTCCATAATAACTCATAGTTCTCTTTGAGTTTGATAAACTCAGGTACCACCTGCTTTAAAATACCATCTTTAGAGGCTTTGACCGATACATAACCACGTGGTGGCTCAATACCATTGGTCGCGTTAGAAATTTGCGATGAGGTTTCAGATGGCATTAAAGCGGTCAAGGTTGAGTTACGTAGACCAAACTCCATGATGTCGTGACGCAGAGTATCCCAATCGTAATGCAGATCTTCACGACAAATAAGATCAATATCTTTCTTATAGGTATCGATGGGGAGCAAGCCTTTAGCATAGTTTGTTTCATTGAACGCAGGGCATCTTCCTTGTTCTTTGGCAAGGTTTACCGATGCTTTAAGCAGATAATACTGCATTGCTTCAAAGGTACGATGCGTCAATCCGTTCGCGCTGCCATCGGAATATTTCACACCGTGTTTTGCCAAGTAGTAAGCGTAGTTGATGACACCCACGCCCAACGTTCGGCGATTCATGGTGGACTTACGTGCCGCTGGAAGAGGGTAATCCTGATAATCGAGTAGAGCATCTAATGCACGCACCACCAATTCAGCTAACTCTTCGAAATCATCCAGTTTTTCTATTGCACCTAAGTTAAAGGCAGACAGGGTACAGAGTGCAATCTCACCGCTATCGTCTTCGACATTCGTTAGTGGTTTGGTAGGTAGAGCAATCTCTAAACACAGATTCGATTGACGTACTGGTGCGACGCTGGCATCGAATGGGCTATGGGTATTACAGTGATCGACATTTTGAATGTAAATTCGACCAGTAGATGCACGCTCTTGCATTAAGAGCGAGAAAATTTCAATCGCTTTTACGCTGCGTTTTTTAATGTCCGGATCACTTTCATATTGAACATATAAACGTTCAAATTCATCTTGATCTTGGAAGAATGCGTCGTATAGACCAGGAACGTCGGAAGGTGAAAATAGGGTAATATTGCCACCTTCGACTAAACGCTTGTACATCAATTTATTCAGTTGGACGCCGTAATCCATATGGCGAACACGGTTTTCTTCCACTCCTCGGTTATTTTTCAGCACCAGCAGCGATTCAGCTTCACCATGCCAGAGAGGATAGAATACCGTGGCTGCACCACCGCGCACCCCACCTTGAGAACAACATTTAACCGCAGTTTGGAAGTATTTATAAAAAGGGATGCAACCGGTATGGAAAGCTTCTCCTCCACGAATTTCCGAGCCGAGTGCACGGATACGGCCAGCATTGATACCAATACCCGCACGTTGAGACACATAACGAACCACAGAGCTAGCAGTGGCATTGATTGAGTCTAAACTATCGCCACATTCAATGAGTACACATGAGCTGAACTGGCGGGTCGGGGTTCGGACTCCAGCCATGATTGGGGTTGGCAATGAAATTTTAAAGGTTGATGTCGCATCATAAAAACGTTGTATATAGTCTAGACGTGTGGCTTGCGGGTATTTTGCAAATAAACACGCGGCGACCAAGATGTATAAAAACTGGGCGCTTTCATAGATTTGACCGGTTACTCGGTTTTGTACGAAGTATTTACCTTCCAGCTGTTTGACGGCGGCATACGAAAAATTGAGGTCACGGCGATGGTCGATAAACTCATTCATGATCGCGAATTCTGCTTCGCTATAATCTTTTAATAAGTGTCGATCGTATTTGCCTTTTTCTACCATCTTTGAAACGTGTTCAAAGAGAGTTGGCGGCTCGTATTGACCATAGGCTTTCTTGCGTAAGTGAAAGACGGCTAGGCGAGCTGCTAGATATTGATAATCCGGTGTTTCTTCAGAAATCAGATCCGCGGCTGATTTGATGATCGTTTCATGGATGTCAGAAGTGGTGATCCCATCATAGAACTGGATATGAGCACGCAGTTCAACTTGCGATACGGAGACATTTTCTAGGCCTTCAGCGGCCCAAGTCACCACGCGGTGGATCTTATCGAGGTTGATCGTTTCTTTGCGGCCATCACGCTTGGTGACAGTAAGTTGTTGGTTCATTCTGCTTTATTTCCCTAACAAAACTGATAAAAGCCGTGTTTTGGTGTGGTTTTTGTAAGTTTAACGTTGGCTTTGTTATCGAAGTCGCCCTACACCTAGTGTGAATAAACACTATATGTAGGGGTGTATCAGTGTTCGGGTAACAAGATAGTGCTATCAGAGGGGGAATGCAAGTCAGAGTTGCTGCATAATTTGTGGATAAGTTGGGCAAGAAAAATTTTCAGTTAGTAGCTACTTACCGACAATCAAACGGTAGAGTTAATAGTAAAAAATAATGGTTTGAATATTGGTTTTATACTCACCAGTTCAGAAAAAAAATCACTTGATCTTTTGCGATAAATTGACTTCAGATAAGAGACTCGAATGTTGACCACCTAAGTCTCTTGTTTTTATCTGAGCGGTGCTATTTTCTACGATACAATCATCAGATTATTTTAGATGTTGAGTATGAACGATGTAATTAACACCGACATGTTTACCCAATCGATAAGTATCGGTGAGCGGATTATACAATAGGCCGGTTATGCCTTGTTCTTGCAAGGTCGTTTGATCGACCATTTTAAGCAGTTCTGAGGGGCGAATGAATTTCGCATGATCATGAGTACCACGCGGGACAATTTTGAGTAACTGTTCGGCACCCACAATGGCAAATAAGTAAGACTGAATATTGCGATTAAGAGTGGAAAAGAAGACGTGTCCCCCCGGTTTGACAAGCAGAGCACAGGCACGTACGACAGAAAGCGGGTCAGGCACATGTTCCAGCATTTCCATACAGGTCACGACATCATAATGCTGAGGAAATTGTTGGGCATGATCTTCAATTGTACTCTGAATATAAGTCAGATCGGTTCCCGTTTCTAACGCGTGTAAACGGGCCACTTCAAGTGGTTCTTTACCCATATCTAACCCCGTCACGATCGCCCCTTCTTTGGCCATACTCTCCGCTAGAATACCGCCTCCGCATCCGACATCGAGTACGGTTTTGCCAAATAAACCATTGGCTTTTTGTAAAACATAATTAAGTCGCAATGGGTTTATTTGGTGTAAAGGCTTAAACTCTCCGTGTAAATCCCACCAACGTGAAGCCATCTCTTCAAATTTTTTAATTTCGCTGGGATCAACATTTTTTACTTGAGTCATGCTTATCATTGCCTGTGTTATACATCGAGAGATAGGATGGTATTATAACTAGCTTCGCTATTCATACCACACGTTATCGATGATTCATTAAATGTTGAACAAAAACCAACCACTTATCAGTCGGATATGGAATGAGTGTGTAATTTCTCAGCATTTTAGACCCAACAAGCGTCACAACCTGATAAAAGCGTGGGGAAAGTGATGCCGAACCCAGTCAACTTGTGTTATATTTTCCAACCTTATAAGTATCAATATGATCCGGGCGACAGATCGGTGATGTCTAGCTCTGTTTTGAGAGCAACATTGAATGTGGTCTGGATATACCGATCAAACTGTAGAGGGATAATGGCTCTATGAGCGATCTAGCTAAAGAGATCACGCCCGTAAACATCGAAGATGAGCTTCGAGGTTCTTACTTAGACTACGCGATGTCCGTTATCGTGGGTCGTGCTCTTCCTGATGTGCGTGATGGCCTAAAACCAGTTCACCGTCGTGTTTTGTTTGCGATGAATGTGCTGGGTAATGATTGGAATAAACCATATAAAAAATCTGCCCGTGTGGTAGGGGACGTAATCGGTAAATATCACCCACATGGTGATAGTGCGGTTTACGATACAATTGTGCGGATGGCACAGCCATTCTCACTCCGCTATATGTTAGTCGATGGCCAAGGTAACTTTGGTTCGATTGACGGTGACTCAGCGGCGGCCATGCGTTATACCGAAGTTCGTATGGCAAAAATGGCTCATGAACTTCTTGCGGATCTAGATAAAGAAACCGTGGATTTTGTGCCTAACTATGACGGTACCGAGCAAATTCCTGCGGTGTTACCGACTAAAATTCCTAACCTATTGGTTAATGGTTCATCAGGGATTGCGGTTGGTATGGCCACCAATATTCCTCCGCACAACTTGGGCGAAGTGATTGATGGCTGTTTGGCCTACATCAATAATGAAGATATCACGATTGATGAGCTTATGGAGTATATTCCTGGGCCAGATTTCCCAACAGCAGCATTAATCAGCGGCCGTAAAGGCATCGTTGATGCTTACAAAACTGGGCGCGGTAAAGTTTACATGCGTTCAAAAGCGGACATCGAAGCGGATAAACATGGTAAAGAAACCATTATTGTCACCGAAATTCCGTACCAAGTGAACAAAGCGCGTTTGATTGAAAAAATTGCTGATTTAGTCAAGGAGAAAAAGGTCGAAGGCATTAGTGCATTGCGTGATGAGTCTGATAAAGACGGAATGCGTATTGTGATTGAATGTCGCCGCGATGCGGTGGGTGAAGTGGTACTGAATAACCTGTACGCCAACACTCAACTGCAAACCACCTTTGGTATTAACATGGTGGCACTGGATAATGGTCAACCCAAACTTTTCAACCTAAAAGAAATGTTGAAATGTTTTGTTAACCACCGCCGTGAAGTGGTCACTCGCCGGACTATTTTTGAATTACGTAAAGCGCGTGAACGTGCGCATATTCTTGAAGGTCTGGCACTTGCATTAGCTAATATTGACGACATTATTGATTTAATTCGAAAAGCGCCAACCCCTGCTGAAGCAAAATCGGGTTTAATTTCAAGAGGTTGGGAGCTTGGCCATGTTGCCGCGATGTTGGAACGTGCGGGAACTGATGCCGCTCGTCCTGAATGGCTTGAGCCTCAATACGGTATTCGTGATGGTCAGTATTTCTTAACTGAGCAGCAAGCTCAGGCGATTCTAGATTTGCGTCTACACCGTTTAACCGGATTAGAACACGAGAAAATCCTTGATGAATATAAAGCGCTGTTAGATGAAATCGCAGAGTTGATTCGTATTCTTTCTGATACCGAACGATTAATGGAAGTGATTCGTGAAGAATTACAACTAGCGAAAGCAAACTTTGGTGATGCTCGTCGTACCGAAATTACTGCAGCAACGCATGATATTGATATGGAAGAGCTGATCGCACGTGAAGATGTGGTGGTGACGCTTTCTCATGAAGGTTATGTGAAGTATCAATTACTTAGTGATTACGAAGCGCAACGCCGAGGCGGTAAAGGTAAGAGCGCAACTCGCATGAAAGATGAAGATTACATTGAACGTCTTTTAGTTGCTAACACGCATGATAATATTTTGTGCTTCTCCACTCGTGGTAAGACTTATCGCCTAAAAGTGTATCAATTACCATTGGCTAGCCGCACTGCTCGCGGTAAGCCGATTGTTAACTTACTGCCACTTGAAGAAAATGAGCGTATAACGGCTATCCTACCGGTAACGGAATTCAGTGAAGATAAATTTATCTTTATGGCCACCGGGGATGGTACGGTGAAGAAAACGTCATTAGACCAATTTGCTAATGTTCGGGCTAATGGTTTGATTGCCGTCAATCTACGTGATGATGATTCATTAATTGGCGTTGATATCACCGATGGTAATAATGAAATCATGCTGTTCTCAAAATTTGGTAAGGTGGTTCGCTTTAAAGAAGCTGAAGAAATACCGCTATTTGATGAGAATGGTCAACCGGTGCTTGATGAAAATGGTCAGCCAGAAATTAAGTTCAAAGGTGTCCGTCCTATGGGGCGTACCGCTTCGGGTGTCCGTGGTATGAAATTAGCTGATGGCGACCAAGTGGTTTCGTTGATTGTACCGAAAACAGCAGGTGATGTGCTCACCGTGACCGAAAATGGTTATGGTAAGCGTACCAGCTTGTCTGAATATCCGACTAAAGGTCGTGGTACTCAAGGCGTGGTTTCTATCAAAGTGTCTGAACGTAATGGTAGCGTTGTGGGTGCAGTTCAAGCTGAAGAAGGCGATGAATTCATGATGATCACCAACGCAGGCACTTTGGTGCGTACCCGCGTCGCTGAAGTGAGCCAAGTTGGCCGTAATACGCAAGGCGTTACTTTGATTCGTACTTCCGAAGATGAAAAAGTGGTTGGTTTACAACGTATCGAAGAAGTGGATGAAGCGGATTTACCTTCCGTACCAGAAGCAGAAGATATAATCGTTGATGCGAAGGATTCACCAGCTCACGATGGCGAGACGGATTTAGAAGAATAAATAGTATTTACATTATACTCAAACAACTTGGAGTTGCAGGTTGGCGGCAAGTGAGTGATAAATTTGTCTGGAACAAATTTGAACCGCCGCAGGCTGACCTTTGATGAGAGTCACGGATGGCTCTCATCATCCCCATGAGCATAGACAGGCTATGTGATTGGGGTGAAAGAACGTAGTCAACATCCTTACAGATTCAAGTAGGAAGGGTATATAAACAATAAAAACCGAGTGATAATAAGCTCGGTTTTTTTTATATCTAAAGCTGCTGGCTATCGCTCGATCCATAATAAAAGGTTAACGGGGTATTTATAGCGAAGTACACGCTGTTGGAACAATATATTTAGATCGTTATCTCTTGATCTTTTTATCTACAAGATCATAAAAAAGATCCCGATTATTTATAAAGACACCGATAATAATGATGATTAAACATTATTTATTCTTCTCCCGTATTATTGTGATAATTATTCCAAAATAAAAAAATACTTTTCTCTTATTGTTGGAAAGTGATAGTATTTGTATTAATTGAATAACTTTTAAACGATTAGCATAGGGGCTCTTTGTGGATTACGCCGTCATTACGCAATTAAAAAAAGATTTTTATGCGCAGATTGGTGCATTCCAGTCTCATTCTTTGCCTCAAGAAAAAACGACTTTATCTCTGTTAACGCCGGAAGAATTAAAGCAATTAGAAGAGATTTGGGTTGAACTAACGGTATGGAAAAAATCACAAAGCCATTAATATACGTATGCGCTTTTTATGCTAGATTGATCGATAAAAAACCCAGCTGAACGGTAAAGAAAGCTGGGTTTTTTGTTGCCGTTTTTTGAAATTGTTATATTATAACAAATGTTGAAGTTGTGATCTTTTCGTTGAAAAAGAGGAGAGTCATCCCCATAGTAAAGTCACAATAACATAGAAAGATGCATACCATTCCAGCATGCAGCCAGAAAAATTCAAGTGAGTGCAGATATGGCACAAGTAAGAGCCAGAGTTGATTTAAAAGTCGGTTTGAAAAGTAACATTGATGCAGAAATACTTTCATTCCAAGGGCTAAAAACAGAGAAAGAACATGTCGCGGTCATCTTCCAATCCGCGGATAAAACCCAACCAATTCCTTTAGTGCGAATGCATTCCGAATGCCTAACTGGTGATGTGTTTCATTCGTCGCGATGTGACTGTGGCGAACAATTAGAAGAAACCATCAATAAAATGGGTGAGCACGGCGGTATTATTCTTTATTTGCGCCAAGAAGGGCGCGGTATTGGACTATATAACAAAATTGATGCTTATCGATTACAAAGCCAAGGCATGGATACTTACCAAGCTAATAATCACCTTGGTTTTAGTGATGATCTTCGTGATTTTACCGAGGCCGCACAAATGCTCAAAGCATTGGGGGTAACGAGGATCCGCTTAGTGACCAATAATCCGAAAAAAGTTCGTGAGCTAAAAGAGCATGAGATTGAAATTGTTGAGGTTGTGAATACTGCAGCTCACATTAAGCATGGAAATGAAAAATACTTACAAGCGAAGGTTGCTCATGGTAAACACAGCTTAAAGCTATAATCATGCTTACAACCTCATTTATATGAGGTTTTTATCTTTAATATAGTCCTCCGGACAGTTTGGTTAAATGTGGTTCTTTTGCCATACTTAGTTCAATGCTAATTCTGTAGGGTGGGTTGTGATGAAACATCGTTTCCTGACGGTTGGACTATTACTTCTTTTTAGCTTTCCCCTCGCTGCAACGCCTTATTTTACGCAACTGGGGTGGTTAACCACTGATGAAAACCGCACACTTTCCTTTTATTATCCTCAAACGCTAGCGCAGCTATATCATCATCATAATGATCAACGAATATGGACCGATATGCTGCTTCGTACCCAATTTGAAGAACAGTTGGAGTTGATCCATCGAGCTAAAATCAGTCCACTTTTTTCTCACCGCTTAGCGCTGTTGATTGATAAGAGGCAGCACGAGGCTTGGCTTGAATATGATTTGTTAGCTACGGATACGCTACTTATGTATCTAAGTTACGCAGAGCGAGCAGAAAAAGAAGGAATGGATTGGTTTTTGAATGGTAATAAGCTCGAGCGTGCTTTACCACTTCCAAGTGAGGCGGCTCTCTTAGCTTTACATATTGCTGTTGGTTCAAAAACATTGGATCACCTGATTTTTCGTTATACTCCGCAAGATCCCACTTATCAGCAGTTGATTTATGCTTATCGTTTTTTACGACCACTAACTGAAGTATTACTGAGCGATTATCAACAACGCGGGTTAAAAAGAGTGGGGGATAAACTTGAAGATCGGCAAACTTTAATTCAACGTTTAGCATTAGTGAACATTGATATAACCACTATACGTGATGATGTCTCTTGGTACGATAACTCTTTAGTGAAACCGATTAAACAGTTTCAGAAACTGCATGGCTTAGTATCAGACGGGATTATAGGCCCCAATACACTAAAATGGCTGAATTTATCTGTGGATGCTCGTTTAGGATTAATTGCTTTAAACGCTGAACGCATGCGTTTATGGCCGAGTTCCACCACGGCTATTGTGGTTAATCTGCCTAATTTTGAACTTAAATATTGGTATTCTGGAGAAACGGTATTTCAGTCTAAAGTGGTGGTTGGTCGTGTCACTCGCCCAACCCCAATCATGACGGTAGGGTTAGATTCATTAATAGTCAACCCAACTTGGAATGTGCCATATAAAATTATGGTAGAAGATATTCTACCGATGGCTAAGAGAGATAGCCAATATTTAACCCGGCAGCATATGGAAATATTACCGCGTTGGGGATCGCAGCAAACGATGGATCCTGCTTTAATTGATTGGGAAAATATACAACCAGAATCGTTTCCTTATCGATTGCGTCAGCAAGCGGGATATCGAAATGCGTTGGGGCGTTATAAGTTTAATACACCAAATCGGCGCGCGATCTTTTTGCATGATACACCAAGCAAGCATTTATTTGATTATAGTTCTCGAGCGTTTAGTTCTGGATGTATCCGTGTTGAAAATGCCGATCTGTTTGCTAACACATTACTTAAAACGCAAGGGCTCGATGACCAAACAGATATGACCCAAAGTCGTGAGCCTAACTATGCCATCGCTTTAAAACAGCGTATTCTCGTTCAAATTATTTACCAAACTACGTGGTATGATGCCGGACAACTGCACTTTCGTGATGATATTTATCATTTAGATCGCGTCTTAACTCAATAATACTGACTAAAAAATGACATAAAAATAATATCTTTATTGTCAATAAGTAAGAGCAGTTATTGACCTGATTTATGTTAACTTTAGCCATGAAAGGTTTGATTTTAGCGGCAGAGTTAGTTAATTTTCGCCCTCGCTTTATCAATAATGAAGGTCTTATTTTGCATTTGTCTCGTCGTCGTTTCCTGCAATTAACGGGGTTGGGGGCCGCTTCTGCTGCGGTATTTCCTTCATTTGTTCATGCCTCTTTACCTCAAGAGCCCAGAGTGCTGATGCTGAATAATCCGCACACTGGCGAGAGTCTTGAATCTTGTTATTTTAACGGTCATCGATATGTTCGCTCTGAATTGCAGCGGCTAAATCACCTTTGTCGAGATTTCCGTCGTAATGAAGTCTATCCAATGGATAAGCAACTGTTTGATCAACTCTCTCGCATCCAGGCTCTGCTTGGAACCGCAGCAAAGGTTGAGATTATTTCTGGTTATCGCTCTCCGGCGACGAATAAAATGCTCCGAAATCATAGTCGTGGAGGGGTTGCCAAAAAAAGTTTACACATGCTGGGACAAGCGATCGATTTTCGATTAGAAGGTGTCGAATTATCTTTGGTACATACTGCCGCGCTAAAATTGCAAGCGGGTGGTGTAGGCTATTATCCAAAAAGTCATTTTATTCATATTGATACTGGATTGGTTCGCCAATGGCGAGGAGCGTGACTTGTCAAATGACAGTGACAATGTCATAGTTTCTGCCATATTTTATGGTTATTGAACAGGTTTGCCTCATGTCTCTTAAATATCAAATTGTTCCTGTAACAGCTTTTGCGCAAAATTGCTCTATTGTTTGGTGCGATGAAACGATGCAAGGCATTGTGATTGACCCTGGTGGTGATGTTAAACAACTTAATATGTTGATTGATGAACTCGGTGTTCGTGTGGTCAACTTAGTATTAACACATGGCCATTTGGATCACGTCGGAGGAACTCAGCCATTAGCGAAGCTATTAGGTGGGATTGAGGTTCTTGGCCCGCATAAAGCGGATAACTTTTGGTTGCAAGGGTTAGAGGGGCAAAGCCAGATGTTTGGTTTTCCATTGACTGAAGCATTTGAACCCACTCAATGGCTAGAAGAAGGGGATACTATTAGTTTTGGTCAACAAATTTTAACCGTATTACATACCCCTGGGCATACGCCCGGTCATATCGTATTATTTAGTGAACAAGCACGGTTAGCCTTTGTCGGTGATGTGCTCTTTAATGGTAGTGTGGGGCGAACCGACTTTCCCAAAGGCGATTTCAATACATTGATTGATTCTATCAAGCATAAATTATGGCCACTTGGCAATGATGTGACTTTCATTCCAGGTCATGGTTCTATCTCAACATTTGGTCATGAGCGAGTCAATAACCCATTTGTGGCTGATGAAATGCCGCTCTATTGATTTTTAGCTACTCATTTGACTCGGCAGCGGCGAGATAGCGCCGGGTCAAACCGACAAATTCGCTAGCACTACGATCAAGATCCGCTTCTGCGATATACACATCAAAACCATAATATTCCCGCTGATAACGCATACGATTGGCAAGCATCGCCATTAATCCAGTATAGATGTGCCCCTTTTCATCTTGATATGGGGTTGAATCTAATACGATGTCTTCAAAAAGGATTGTTTGACTTTGCTGTTTAGCCCCTAAATAGAGTAGGGCGCGTTGACTTAACAGCATTTCTCTTGCTATTCGAGGGCAAATTGCCTCTAAAAAAGGAGAATAGTTTTTTAAGTGCAGGCCAATCCAAGGCAAAGGTTGATGCCATCCTTCTTGCTGATAGCTACAAATGCCAATATGTTGGATATTATTCCACTGAACAACCCAACCGCCATGATAAAAGTGTTGCTGGAAATGCGTTGCCGTTAGGGTAAATCCAACCCAGCTTTTACACAGCAATCCATATCCGACGCCAGTAAAGAGTAATAATCCACAAGATAATAGACCGCTTAACGGCCAGTCAACGAACAAGATCAGTAAGAAAAGGAGAATTACGAGCGGCAGTGCGAATATACGTTTCATTGCTGTTGCAGAATAAAAAGGATAATTTGATAAGTGTAGAGTCGGCATACAATCCTCATCGGCAAATATTAATGAATTGGTTGTCAATTTCTTTTATTCAATTTGCTTTTTATCTGCTGATATTTTAGTCGCTTGTCAGCAAAATGTCGGCTTTTCAGTATGAAGTTGACCAATGCCCTACAAATAACTCGTAAATTTTGCTATAAAACGCGCTTTAAATTTTCACCACTGTGTCCAACAGTGAAATGGAGAGATACTCGATGAGACTTGCTCATAAGCGTAACGTACAGGCGAAACTGCAAAAACGTATCAAAGCGATGGTGGCAAATATTGCTGATGTACCCAAAACGGCCAAGCCTGTAGCAGCGAAACCTGCTGTTGAAAAAAAAGCACAACCACAATCAAAGGTTGATAAGGTTTCAGCTCAGTCTCCAGTAGAAAGAGCATTAACTCCAAAGCAGCAGCAAGTATTAGACATTGTTGCAGCGAATGCAGCAGGTATTAATCCTAAAGCCATTGGTTTGGCGGCGGGACAAGAAGAAACCAAAGCTGCTTCTTGGGCAACGGGCGCTTTGAAAAAGTTACTAGAAGAGAACTTGGTCACCAAAGAGCAGCTAGCCGGTAATAAAGTTATCTATAAAGCGATTTAATCGGTCACCAATAACAAAGCCCCGAATTGTTCGGGGCTTTGTTATTTATCATGCCTAAACGGTGTCAGGTGTTTAAAAGTGATTATTCTGTTTTAGTGATACTACCAATTTCTAGCATGGGAGCAACATCCATGTTTTCAGCATTCATCATCGAGGATAAGCGCTGCACAGAGGAAAGCAATAAGCTCTGCTCCCAGTCATCTAACTGCCTAAATTGAGCAACAAAGCTGTCTTGTAGCGGCTGTGGTGCTTTGGCTAATAACGCTTTCCCTTCATCAGTTAAATAGGCATGGACTTTACGCTTATCTGTATTACTTCTGACCCGTTGCACATAATGATTTCGTTCAAGGCGATCTAATATCGTGGTTGCCGTTGCTTGGCTCATATTGGTGTGCTTTGAAAGCTGGCGGATGGTTACTTCTCCTAATGTCTCAATCGAGCGCATTAAAATCAACTGCGGGCCGGTTAATCCAGCATGTTTACTTAACTTTTTCGAGTGTAAATCGATGGCTCGGATAATTTGGCGAATGGCCACTAAGACTTCTTCATGCTTTTCCACAATACTTACCTACAACATCTGGAGAAATTAGCTCGGAACATACCTTAGTTATCATTAATTTGAAAGTATAGAATACGTTCTTTTTTATCCTCGTTCTTGAGCATGTATAGCAATAATGTGAAGAGTATTAATCTTTTGTTGTCAAATGAATTTTATTGACTTTTTGGTTATTTTTTCGGCTGAATCTGGGCTTTTCGGCCTTTTTACCATGATTTTTTGCTGTTTTACTAGATATATATCTGATTTTGTGTACCATATTGACCCGTTGTTATGCTCTATAGTTATGAGCACGAAATATATTTTCCTTGCCTATGTCGAAGTCTTGCGGAAATCTATTTCGTTGTCATGGTTATTGAGTTCTATTTAGAATCAATAAAAGAGAGGAAAAATGACACGAGGAATCGATAAATACAGCATCGATAGTACCGATTACACCGTTGGACAAGACAATGTTCAGAAGTGGGGGTTTGACGTCCACAATCCGGTGTTTGGTATTAGTGCTGGTCTGATTGTACTCTTTTTAGTCGCAACGCTATTTAGCGATGCTGATACCGCCAAAAATGTCCTTGATGGGGTAAAGTGGCAAATTATAGGGACGTTTGATTGGCTATTTATTTGGTCAGGTAATCTATTTGTTCTATTTTGCTTAGGATTAATCTTCTCCCCTTTTGGCAAAATTCGTTTAGGTGGTGAAGGAGCGGTTGCTGATCACACCTTTATTTCTTGGTTAGCTATGCTGTTTGCAGCAGGGATGGGGATTGGCCTCATGTTCTGGAGTGTTGCTGAGCCTGTGGCCTACTTTACAGGTTGGTATGAAACACCACTTGGTGTTGAAGCGAATACTCCGGAAGCAGCAAAGTTAGCGCTAGGCGCAACCATGTACCATTGGGGACTTCACCCTTGGGCGATTTATGCTGTGGTGGGGCTTTCTTTAGCTTTTTTCTGTTATAACAAAGGATTGCCACTTTCTGTCCGATCTATTTTCTATCCAATTCTTGGTGACAGAGCTTGGGGATGGGCTGGACATGTTGTTGACATTTTAGCCGTTTTAGCAACCTTGTTTGGGTTAGCAACCTCATTGGGTCTCGGTGCACAGCAAGCGGCTAGTGGGATTCATCATGTCTTTGGTCTCGATGCGGGTATTGGTTTACAAATTGTGGTGATCATTGGGGTCACGCTTTTAGCGACGGTATCCGTGGTTAGAGGCATTGATGGTGGTGTCAAAGTGATATCCAACATTAACATGGTAATTGCCTTTGCGTTGTTAGTGTTAGTGGCCATCATTGGTTATGCGGTAACCTTCGCTTCCATTCCTACCACATTCATGGCTTATATTGAAAATATCATTCCACTCAGTAACCCTCATGGGCGAGCTGATGAAGCATGGTTCCAAGGTTGGACGGTCTTTTACTGGGCTTGGTGGATCTCTTGGTCTCCATTTGTTGGAATGTTTATTGCTCGTGTCTCTAAGGGTCGTACTGTCCGGGAATTTATCACCGCAGTATTACTGGTACCGACAGCAGTGACGGTAATTTGGATGTCGGTCTTTGGTGGTTTAGCTATCGATGAGGTGATTAATAATGTTGGAGAGCTTGGCCATAAAGGGTTAACTGATGTATCACTGGCTATGTTCCAAATGTTTGATGGGTTACCTATGGGAACATTATTATCGATTATTGCGGTAGTGTTAGTATTGGTCTTCTTTATTACTTCATCTGACTCAGGATCGTTAGTGATTGATAGTATTACCGCTGGCGGCAAAATGGATGCACCTGTTCTACAGCGCATATTCTGGGCGATCATGGAAGGGGCGATTGCGATTGCCTTATTGTGGATTGGTGGTACCGAAGCGGTACAGGCGTTACAAGCTGGGGCTATTTCTACTGCCTTGCCATTTACCTTTATTCTCTTGCTGATGTGCGTGAGTTTGATTATGGGAATGCGTACTGAGCAGAAAAAGTAACATTGGTTGAGTGAATCATAAAGTGATGGATGGGTACTTTTATACCTAATTTCCCACTGAACTTGCTAAGATGATGAATAAAGGCACTAAGTTGCAATACTTAGTGCCTTTATTTTTTCCGATAATCTGGCATGAATATATGCAAAAAGTAAAGAGTCGATAGCGTGAATCATAGTGACATAATTCGTGCAACGCATGATAAATATGGTTACTATTTTGCCTGAAATTTTCTTCTATCGATGATTAATGACAATGAAACTAACTCTAAAACAAAAACTTATAGGTTCAAGCCTTTCAGCAGTGCTTGTGATGGCTACGGCGTTAACCTGGCTATCTGCCGATCAACTGAAACAACAGACTCACCGTGGTATTGTGGCTCGTGCCGAAGCCCTTTCATCGACCGCTGCGAAAGGAATTTCTGATTGGATTTCTATTCGAAAAAACATTTCGACAGCTTTTAATCAATATAGCTCTGAGCCGGATGTTGTTCCATTTTTACAACAAGCTCGTAACGCTGGTGGGTTTGATGATATTTTTTTAGGCACGTCGGATGGTCAGATGTATCGTTCTCATCCTGAGCGAAATCGTGCTGACTATGATCCAAGAGCCCGACCGTGGTATAAAGATGCCGTTTCTGCAGGCAGGCAGATTATCACCACTGCTTATCAAGATGCGATCACTAAAGCTTTACTGGTCACCATTGCTGAACCGGTTCGTGATAACGGACAATTTGTTGGTGTTGTGGGCGCTGACGTTTTAATTGATCAACTCATTACCGACGTTTTGAGTATGGATGCAGGCGATAAAGCTTATACCATGTTGATCGATACGCAAGATGGTAATTTTCTGGCTCATCCTAACAAGGCATTACTGCTCAAACCGGTTGCTTCGTTAAATAAAACCCTCAATATGACGGCCCTAGAACAAGCGGCAGTTCGTCATCAGTTGCTTGAATTGACGATCAATGGTCAAGAAACTCTGTTTTACTTTACTCCGGTGCCTAATACTCCTTGGATGTTTGCGGTGCAGATGGATAAAGCCACCGAGTTTGCTGCTCATCGTCAATTACTCACCGGTTTATTCGCGACTGCCTTGATTATTACGATCATTGTTGTGTTGATCGTGTCTTGGTTGGTTAGCTTTTTATTCCGTGATTTACTTCGTGTTTCAAAAGCGTTGGAAGAAATCGCGATTGGAGAAGGGGATCTAACACAACGGTTAGAACCACGCAGTGATGATGAAGTTGGACGCTTAGCGAAAAACTTTAATATTTTTGTCGGCAATATGCACCATATGGTCAGTCAGTTAAGCCAGATTTCTCAGTCATTGTCTGCTCAGTCTCAAATGACCGCTGCCCATGCGGAAGAACGAAGTGCCCGTATTCGAATGCAGCAAGATGAAGTCAATATGGTGGCCACCGCGATCAATGAAATGGCCGCAGCAACGCAAGAAATTGCTAATAATTCTGAAAATACCGCCCAAAACTCATCGGAAGCGGTTGATGCTTGCTCGCATGGTGCAACGCAAGTATCACAAACTCAGAATTCGATTCATTCTCTAGCACAAGAAGTTCAGGTTGCAACCGATGTTATTCAAGAATTAGAAGAGCACGGTAACCAGATCAGCACCATACTTTCAACGATTCAAGGCATTGCAGAACAGACTAACTTGTTGGCACTGAATGCGGCGATTGAAGCTGCGCGAGCAGGGGAGCAAGGGCGAGGTTTTGCCGTTGTAGCGGATGAAGTTCGGGTGTTAAGTCAGCGAACGCATGCATCAACGCAAGAAATTCAAAATATGATTGAAATGTTGCAAAGTACAACCGGTAAAGCGGTGAGCATTATGAATGATAGCCGTCGCTTGGCGGATACCAGTGTTGATGATGCGAACTCGGCCGCAGCCAGCTTGATGCAGATCCATCAAGCAGTTGAAAATATTAGTGATATGGCGACTCAAATAGCTTCTGCAGCAGAAGAGCAAGCCTCTGTTACGTCTGAAATCACGCGTAATACGGTGGGAATTCGTGATGCTTCTAATGATTTAGCGCAAGAAGCTCATGAAGCGGCTTCGCAAGCGGCAGAGTTGTCCCAACTTTCTTATCAATTAGATGAAGAAATTCGCCGTTTTAAATTATAAATAGCAGTGTTAACTAAATCGGAGGAGCCAAGGCTCCTCTGATTATAACCAGAACAATCGCACCGGGTGCTGAAGAGAATAGTGATGGGCGATTTGTGCCTGCATTAATTCAGCCGTTGCAATAGCATCGGTTAAGGCATGATGTGGGTGATAACTCGGTAGCCCATAGCGCTCCCGGGTTTGCCCTAATCGTAGCGATGCCTTTTTTTTCCCTTTTAATCGGTTCCAAAGGCCTGCGGTTATTTTTTTCTGGATTTGAGCCTCAATTTCCATCGTATCAATAATAGGAAACTCGATACCTTCATTGATTCGGCGTTTAAAGGCCTGATCTAAAAACTCACGTTCAATTTTATGGAAATGAACCACGATCACTTTGCCTGTTAATTGCTCAAGTAAGTCATCAATGATCTCACTTAAGTCGGGCGCACCCATAATATCGCTATGGGTGATACCGTGAATAATGACAGACTCTTCATCTAATTTCTGGCGAGGTCGAACGGTCCAATGTTTTGCTCTATTGAGATAAATTCGCTGCAGAGTAAAAGGCACTAAACCAATCGTAATAATTTCATCTTTATCGGCATTGAGGCCCGTGGTTTCAAAGTCCATCGCAACAAATTCCATCTCGCCAAGCTCAGTATTACCACTGGTAATTTCTGCTTGATAGAAGTGTTTTAACAATGGCGAATGAACAACCGCTTGTTTGGCTCGATATTTATAAGGCCAATCAATGCTCGGCGTTTGAAAAAGTCGTTTCATGATCACCCTTACTTAAAGTTACTACTGGCCTGATAGCGATATTTGAGGAAATTTTGGGCATTGCTTAAGATTTGAAAAGCATCTTTTAAATTTCGACGTTCAAATTCAGAAAGATTTTCAGGTTCAATATTGTTATCTGGCTGAATATCATTTTCCACATCTAGGGCTTGGTGGCGAATGCGAACCATCGAAATAAATTCCAGTGCATCTCGCAAATCTAGCCCTCGACCTTTAGGCAAGATCCCTGCATCAATGACATCATCTAACCGCTCAAAAGAGTTCTTTGAGCGAGAACCAACCGCAAGCGCGTGAACACGAATTAAATCTGCTAGTGGTGCGGTTCCGCGGCGTTTTAAGTTGATTGAATTGTTATGGCGACCATCTTTTTCCATTACAAAATTCTTAAAAAAACCAAGTGGAGGCGTGCGATTCAGCGCATTGCGAGCTAAACAGGCGAGAAAGCGGTTATTGCGTCTTGCTCGACGAACAATAAATCCATTGAGTTGTTCTGCCCATTTTAATCGCCCATAAACACCATCTAAATCAAAAAAGATGGATGCATTCAATAGCGCTTTCGGGTTTGGGTTATCAATCCAATCGGCAAAACATGTTTCCCACTGCTGGCGTGTCATTCGCCACATTGGGTTGGTCGCCATAATATCGCCAGTACAATAGCTATAGCCACATTTATCCAAGGTATCACAAACCAAGGTAGCGAGTTTGGCAAAATAGTCGCCGTGTATCGTTTCATCATAGCTGTCATCAAGAATAATCGCATTGTCTTGATCGGTGACGATCAACTGCTCATCACGTCCCATGGAGCCTAATGCTAAAAAGCAGTAGGGGATCGGTGCGGGGCCAAGCTCTTCTTCTGCTAACTCAATGATACGTTGCTTGAAACTCCGTCCAATGGTTGACATTGCGGTGCCGACCATATGAGAATTTGCATCTTCATTGACTAAACGAACAAAAGCGTCTTTCACTTGTTTAGAGAGCTGAGCTAAATCATCGGCGCTATTTTGTTGGAAAATACTACTCACGAGTAATAAGGAATTTTGCGATTCATAGCGGACAATATCGGTAATTTCTATGATGCCGATAGGGTTATTTTCTTTTAGAACCGGAAGGTGATGCACGTTATAGCGTAGCATAGTGAGCATGGCTTCATAGACATAGGCGTTGTGATCGAGTGAAATAACCTCGCTGGTCATGACTTCAGTGACGGGCTGACTATGATCGAGATCGGTCGCAATCACACGTCGGCATAAGTCACGGTCTGTGATGATGCCAACGACTGGGCTACTGTCATCTTCATTATCTTGCATAATATTGGGGTCAATGATCAGTAGCGATGAGACGTTTTCTTCTGACATTTTGACTGCTGCATCTTGAATCGACGCATCGTTATACACAAAAGGTGCTTCACGGGTGAGTAATCGCTTAACCTTGGCGGTGGTTAAATCATTTTGTTCGGCTGTGTTGGAAATGGCTTGACGTAGGCGTGCACTATCTTGGACTTCAACATAATCGGCAAAGGTATCATATTCATCATAAAGTTTCTGAAATATAGCTTCAGGAATACAATAGATCAATGTATCTTCAATTGCCGTCACCGGAAAGCTGACTTTGTTGTTGGTTAATAGCCCCATCTGGCCAAACAAGCCACCTTCGGTGATTCGGTTATACAGTTCGCCTTTGCGTCGATAAATTTCAACAACACCACTTCTTATCATGTATAGATCTTGAATATGATCACCTGCATGAATGATTGGCGTGTCTTGGCGAAAGTAAGCAATTTCTACATGATGAGCAATATCTTGCAAGATATGTTCTGGAAGCTCATTAAAAGGAGGGTATTGGGTGAGGAAGTTTTTTATTTCTAGTAATTCGGCTTCCATGAAGTAACTCCTGTGGTTTCTCAGAGAAAATGTAGGGTTTAATCAACCTTAGCTAAAGTTGAATCAGAAGAAGGCGAGTGTTTTTTCATGTAAAATCCTACCAAAGGATTTTAGTTTATCTCGCTGAATATTCTCAATATTGGTGATGAGGTATTGTACCAAATGTGAGCAATGAAGAGCGAAGAAAAAGAGTTGGGTGTACCCAACTCTTAAGTAAGAGGTTATTAATGCTTATAATACCGCTTTAATACCGTTACACAGTGGTGACATGTTCGATTTCGTCATTCCGGCAACGCTGATACGGCCTGAACCCACGATATAGATAGCAAAGTCTTCTTTTAAACGTTGAACTTGTTCTTTGCTCAATCCAGAAAATGAGAACATGCCATTTTGACGTTCGATGAAACTAAAATCAGCGGCTACCCCGATATTTTTCAATGTCGTCACAAATAACTCGCGCATCTCTTGGATACGTACGCGCATTTCAGCAACTTCTGCTTCCCATTCTGCACGAAGTTCTGGATGGTTGAGAATATAAGTAACGACTGCTGCACCATGTGCTGGCGGGTTGGAGTAAATTGAACGGATAATAGCCTTCACTTGAGAAAATGCCGTTTCTGCCACAGCGGTTGAGTTTGCCACTAAGGTGAATGCACCCACTCGTTCGTTGTATAAGCCAAAGTTTTTCGAGAAAGAACTGGCGACTAAAATCTCTTGGTTATATTGAGCAAAAATACGTAGCCCAGCTGCATCTTCTTCTACACCTTTGGCAAAGCCTTGATAGGCAAAGTCAAATAGTGGTAATAAACCTTTATCGGCAACTAGCTTTGCTAATATTTCCCATTCTTCTAATGTTGGGTCAATACCGGTTGGGTTATGGCAGCATCCATGAAGTAGCACCACGTCACCCGCATTTGCTTGCTCAAGATCTGATACCATCGCAGCAAAGTCTTTATCTTTCGATGCGGCGTTATAATAAGCATATTGAACGGTCTCGAGTCCAGCGGCATTAAACACCCCATGATGGTTAGCCCATGTTGGGTTGCTGATCCAAATTTTTACATCACCTAATTGGCGTTTAATAAACTCACCGGCAACGCGTAGTGCTCCAGTCCCCCCCGGTGCTTGCGCTGTTTTTGCTAACTGATTGTTTACGATAATAGAGGTATCGCCAAACAATAGCTTTTGCACCGCAAGGGCATATTCAGCGGTTCCCTCAATGGTCAAATAAGACTTGGTCTTTTCTGATTCAAGGAGCGCCGCTTCTGCTTTTTTTACGGTTGCAAGAACAGGGGTTTGTCCCGCTTCGTTTTTGTAGATGCCCACACCTAAGTTGATTTTTTCTTTTCGAGCATCGCTTTTAAACTCTTCAGTTAAACCAAGAATAGGGTCCGCCGGGGCCGCCACAACTTTTTCAAACATAATATTCATCCATGTAAAGTTAAAGTGAGAAGATTGTTTTCAGTTCTTTATACCTTTCTGGCTGCATACTGACAACCATAGTCCAATGGAAACTGAAAAAAAACCTTCGCTTAGCGAAGGTTTTTTGATTGTGAAAGCGGTTTAGAAGTTGGCACTGCGTGGTGTACGAGGGAATGGAATCACATCTCTCACGTTACCCATGCCTGTCACATAAGAGACAAGACGCTCAAAACCAAGGCCAAACCCAGCATGAGGTACAGTGCCATAACGGCGTAAATCACGATACCAACCCATATGTTCGGGGTCGATACCCATCTCAATCATACGTGCATCAAGTACATCTAAGCGCTCTTCACGTTGCGAACCACCGATAATTTCACCAATTCCTGGTGCTAATACATCCATTGCGGCCACAGTTTTACCATCTTCATTCATGCGCATATAGAAAGCTTTAATGTCTTTGGGATAGTTTTTCACAATGACAGGTGCTTTAAAGTGTTCTTCGGCCAGATAGCGCTCATGCTCAGAAGAAAGGTCAATACCCCATTCAACGTCAAATTCAAATTTGCGACCAGAATCAAGCAGAATCGAAATGGCATCGGTATAGTCAACTTGTGCAAAGTCTGATTGTACAAATTGCTCTAAACGTGTGATGGCTTCTTTATCAATACGTGAAGCAAAAAATTCAAGATCGTCACGACGTTCGGTTAATACAGCGTTGAACACATACTTCAGCATGTCTTCAGCTAGCTTAGCGACATCGTTTAGGTCAGCAAAAGCAATTTCCGGCTCGACCATCCAAAATTCTGCTAAGTGACGGCTAGTGTTTGAGTTTTCCGCGCGGAAAGTCGGGCCAAAGGTGTATACTTTGCTCAATGCGCAAGCGTAAGCTTCAGCGTTTAACTGACCCGAAACGGTGAGAAAGGTCTCTTTGCCGAAGAAGTCTTCGTTAAAGTCAATATCGCCGTTATCTTTACGGGGCAAGTTGGCTAGGTCGAGAGTAGATACGCGGAACATCTCACCCGCACCTTCAGCATCAGATGCGGTAATTAACGGTGCGGAAACCCAGTAATAACCTTGTTCATGGTAGAAGCGATGAATCGCTTGAGCCAAACAGTTACGAACTCGGGCTACCGCCCCGATGACGTTGGTACGAGGACGTAAGTGGGCGACTTCTCGTAAGTATTCAATAGAATGACGCGTTTTGGCCATTGGATAGGTTTCAGCATCTTCAACCCAACCTACGACATTAACCTGTGTAGCGGCTAATTCAAAGTCTTGGCCGCTGGCTGGAGATTCAACCACTGTACCGGTAATTTCAACAGAACATCCAGTAGTCAGTTTTAAAACTTCATCTTGATAATTATCGAGATTATTCGGAACCACGGCCTGAATCGGGTTGAAACAAGAGCCGTCATATATGGCAAGAAAAGAGATTCCAGCTTTGGAATCGCGACGTGTACGGATCCAGCCGCGAACAGTGACTTCACTGTCTACTGCAAGCTTACCGCTTAATACGTCTTTTACAGGCGCGTAAGTCATGTTTGATATAGTCTCCATTGAGGTAAAAATTCAACCCAATGTTCATTCACAGTCTTTTTACTAAAAAATAGGCTAAACATTGGGTTGGATTAAATTTTACAGATTCAATGGCACATATTACCTGTCAATTTTTCTGCATCAACCATTAATATCATTTCATTGCTCAATTCTTGTTCGAAAGCGTGAATTGGTTGAGCAATAATTCTAACTGCTGCGATAATTGAGCAAGATCCACGCTTATTTCTCGCGTTTGGCTTGCTGATTGAGAGGTATCATTGGCATGTGATGTAATCGTATCTACTTTTCCTTGTACTTCATGACTGACCGCAGTGGTTTGCTGTGTTTGTTCTTGAATACGATTAGCGTGAGTTAATACTTGCTGCATTTCTGTTACGACTTGACCCATTGCTATTGAAAGGGTTTCCACATCATTAGAACGCTGATGCGCGTCGCTACAAACTAAATCGACGGATTGTAAAGATGAGAGACTTTCGTGTTTGAATTCGTCAATAATGTTTTCAATATTACTCGTTGCTTCAGTGGTTCGTGAGGCAAGATGGCGAACCTCATCGGCCACAACGGCAAAGCCTCGTCCTTGTTCACCGGCTCGGGCTGCTTCGATGGCGGCATTCAGCGCGAGTAAGTTAGTTTGATCGGCAATAGCTTGTATCGTATCTAATATGGTTGACACTTGTAGGGTTTGTTGATTTAGATGTGATATTTTTTCTTTGACTGACTCGATGTTGCCTACTAATTGCTTGAGCTGTTCACTGGCGGTATGAGCTTGTTGGGCACTTTGTTGAGCAACATCGGTTGTATGAGTGACCAGAGAAGAGGCATCTAAGGTTGCTGTTTCGACTTCCGTTTGCTTGGTTTGCATCTGTTCAATATTAAGCTGTACGTCAGCGGTTTCTTGCTGCTGATCGTTTGCGGCTTGATCGGTCGTTTTGGCAACGCGAGTCAGTTGTTTGGCACTATGAGCCAGAGAGTGAGAGGTTTGTTGAACTTGCTGCAAACTGTTTGATACGGTTTCCAGCAACGAATTGATTGAGTTTGCAAGCCACCCTAGTTCATCATTGCGTTGATTGGTGAGTCTTTGAGAGAGGTTTTTACTTTCGCTGACTAAGCGCATAAAGCGTGAAGTTTGTTGAATCGGGCTGATGATGATGTTTCGAATTAACGTCAAGGTGAGGAGAAATCCGAGTAACGCGATACTCGCCATGATAGCGACCCCAATCCAAGTCCGGTGCCTGACCATGTTATTTAAATGGTTAAGATTATATTCAAGACGAATGACACCCAAGACTTCGCCTTCTGGTGCAATATGGCAGGCGATACAGTTTGTTCCCCGATAATCAGCGCTCGATTTCATCGGCAACGCCACCACCAGTCCAGTTCCCCAGTCAGCTTGAAAGGGTTCAATAACGGTTTCACCCTTAAGAGCACGTTGATCAATATCATCGACAGGTTGTTGCTCTTCACCTCCTGGACCATAGAATTGATCCACTGATGCTGAGCGTAGGATTCGCACCTGTTCAATACCTTCTTGAGCTAATGCTTTTTGTCGTAGTGTTTCTTTCTGAGCCATTGTGCCAGTAAGCATCATCATGTTGAGACTATCAAAATAGTTACTGGCTTTATCGTGCAGTTGTTCGCTAAGAACTGAATGGATCAGATCGCGTTGCTGTAAGTATTGGTAGAGCGTTGAGCCGGTTAGTACCAGTGCAAAAACTGATAGTAAGGTCAGGAGTAATTTTGTTGTTATTGTCATAAGAATAGTGTTGTTATTAAAATGAGACTGACATTGTGACTATATCGTTAATGGTAAGTATCGCCAATGCGAGGTTCGATGGACTGTGACTCTAGGCGACATCTGATGATTGGATATGTGATGTAGTAAACGTATTCTATATGCTCTTGTCTCACTCCCGTTGATTACGTAGTATTGCGGCTCTTTTTAAAAATCCCGAGTAGTGAGATGAAAACCGAAATTTATAAAGAGTTTATGTTTGAGGCGGCCCACCGTTTACCGTATGTACCTGAAGGGCATAAATGTGGCCGTTTGCATGGGCACTCCTTCTTAGTTCGACTTTATGTGGCGGGAGAGGTTGATCCTCACACTGGGTGGTTAATTGACTTTGCAGAAATCAAAGCGGCATTCAAACCGATTTACCAGCGTCTAGATCACTATTATTTAAATGATATTGACGGGTTAGAGAATCCAACCAGTGAAGTGTTAGCAAAGTGGATTTGGCAACAATTGAAACCCAGCCTGCCTTTACTCAGTAAAGTCGAAATTAAAGAGACTTGCACCGCTGGGTGTGTGTATACCGGGTAGGGCAAAATAAAAAGCCTGATGTCAGAGCATCAGGCTTAGTATACTCAGAGTTTTGTGTCGAAATTAGCAGATGACTTTCACGGCTAACCCACCTTGAGAGGTTTCACGATATTTCGCATTCATGTCTTTTCCGGTTTCAAACATGGTTTCGATCACTTTATCTAAAGAAACTCGCGGTGCGGAAGAGCGACGCATAGCCATACGGGTTGAGTTAATGGCTTTAACTGCCGCGATTCCGTTTCGTTCAATACAAGGCACTTGTACCTGACCTGCGACAGGATCACAGGTTAAGCCTAGGTTGTGTTCCATTGCGATTTCTGCAGCCATACACACCTGTTCTGGACTGCCACCTAATAGTTCGGCTAATCCCGCAGCCGCCATGGAACAGGCGACACCGACTTCGCCCTGACAGCCTACTTCTGCTCCAGAAATTGAGGCATTTTGTTTATAGAGCCCACCAATAGCACCCGAGGTAGCAAAATAGCGGATATAATCTTTTTCTGTGACGGTTTGAATGAACTTATCGTAATAGGCGAGTACTGCCGGAATAATACCACAAGCTCCGTTAGTCGGTGCTGTTACGACACGACCACCCGCGGCATTTTCTTCATTGACGGCAAAGGCATACATATTTACCCAGTCGACTACGGCCATCGGGTCGTTAGTGGTTTTTTCTGAGGTTAATAATTGTTGGCGTAATGCTGCGGCACGGCGTGGTACACGTAAAGGACCCGGTAAAATACCTTCGGTACTCATACCTCGCTCCATACATTCACGCATCGTGCGCCAGATATTGGCAAAATAGCGGCGAACTTCTTCATCCGAATGAATAGCTTTCTCATTGGCCATCACCAAGGTGCTAATAGATAATCCATGCTCTCTACATTGATTGACCAACTGTTCGGCACTGCTAAATGGGTAGGGAACTTGGATCGGCGAGTCAATGGTTTTACCAAAGTTTTCTTCATCGACAATAAAGCCGCCACCGATCGAATAGTAAGTTTTGGTATAAACGACTTGTTCGTCGATCCAAGCATGGATTTGCATGCCATTTTCGTGGAGTGATAAATTGGTTTTATGAAAATTCATTCCGCCGTCACGGGGGAAGGCGACGGTATGACAGTGCATGCCGACTGGAAGGCGTTCGGTTTCTTCAACACGAGCAATGAAGCTGGGAATTGCATCAATATCGACTTTTTCAGGAGTGTTTCCTGCCAAGCCCATAATAATAGCAATATCTGTGTGGTGACCTTTCCCTGTCAGTGATAATGATCCATAAACATCAACGGTAATTTTAGTGATGTCGCGCAATTTTCCCATCGCGCGCAGGTCATCAATAAATTGTTTTCCCGCTTTCATTGGGCCGACCGTGTGTGAGCTTGACGGACCGACACCAATTTTATAGATATCAAATACACTAATCATATTGATTGCCTCAAAATCAGGCCCCCCTTATAAAGGGAGGCCTATTTATCAATTATATTTTATGTTTTAAGCTCATATATCCTTCTTACTTGAAGTCGCTATGCCGATGACGTTTGCTTATCCCAGCCATATCGTTGAACGCTATTCATGGGGCTTTTCTCACTTGCTGCCTACCTGCAACGCCAAGTCACCTAGAAGAATACATTGATGCATAGATTAAAGAGCGCCGTAGATTACAGAACTAATAGCAGCAAAACCACAAATAACTGTAAAAATTTGTACCGGTGCCGATGTCTTATATTTTGCCATTGCAGGAACATTTTTCATGGCAAAAACCGGCAGTATAAACAAAATTGCGGCGATCATTGGAGCGCCCATCGTTTCGATCATGCCTAAAATACTTGGGTTAATAATAGCAATGATCCAAGTTGTGAGAACGATAAAGACTAATGAGATCTTTTCAATTTTGCTAATGGAGAGTTGGCTACGTGATTTGACTAATCCGACTAAACCTTCATGAGCGCCTAAGAAGTGGCCAAAGTAACTCGACGTAATTGCAGCGAAGGCGACAATTGGACCTAGATAAGAAATCAATGGTGATTCATGCACATTAGCAAGATAAGACAATACACTGATGTTTTGTTCTTGCGCCATATGAAGTTGCTCGGGCGTCAGAGACAGTACTACCGAGAAAACAAAAAACATCACGAAGCCCATTAGCATCATAGCTGATCCGGCGGTAATCATATCTGTTTTTGCGACAGCATTATCACCATGCTCAAGACGTTGTACCTTAGTGAATTGGCTAATGATCGGACTATGGTTAAAAGAAAAAACGATGATAGGAATAGCAAGCCACACAATGACCGGCATTGCCGACCAATCTGGTGAGGTTTCCATCATAGAGGTATTCCAGTCTGGAATCAGAAAGAAGGAAAGTGCGAGTAAAATAAAAACCAGCGGATAAACCATGGCCGATGTTGCTTTTAGCATCAGCTCTTTACCAAATACCACTCCTGCAGTCATGGTTGCAATGAGTGCACCAGAGAGTAGCCAACGCGGAATTGAAGCCATACCGATTTGATGGACTAAAAAAGAGTCTACGGTATTGGTAATGCCGACACCATAGATGAGAACAATAGGGTAAATGGCAAAAAAGTAAGCAAAAGTGATAAGGTTAGCGCCAGTTTTACCAAAGTGTTCTTCAACGGTATCTGTAATATCAGAGTCAGGTTTGCTGGCAGAAAGGACGAAACGAGCTAATCCTTTATGGGCAAACCAAGTCATAGGAGCAGCGAGTAGGGCTAAAATAACTAATGGCCAAAATCCACCCGCACCAGCTTTAATTGGTAAAAAAAGGACACCCGCGCCGACGGCAGTGCCAAAAAGTGACAGTGACCATACAAAATCTTTATAGGTCCATTTACCAGAAGATTGTGTGGTCGATAAAACCTTTGTGGTTGTGTTCATGGGTAATTTACTCATTTTGGGAACAGGAAATAAATCGGATGCAATTTTGCGTTTTTTTTTACAATAAAAAATAGATCTAAATCATGTATTACCTGTGTTATTGAATGAGATGTCAAAAACTAACTCACGATCACGAAAAAACTGTGCTACATGTAAAAAATGTTAATGAATTGATTAGATAGATTTATTCGAAGTCGCATTTGACTAAGTTTATCTTATGACGAGCGTTTATTTGTGGCGATGACAAGATAAAAGTAGATAAAAAAGCCATACAATAAAAGCCGATAAATCGCGATTAATGGGGAAGATTAATGTGTTTTTGTAGCGCTTGAATGATTTGAGCGGTCATACCCCATATAAAATGATGTTTATATGGCAGCGCAAATACTCTATGCCAGGTATTTTGTATTTGAAAAGTACCACTATAGAGTTTACGTTGATCAAGTAAGTAACAGGCTGGAATTTCAAAAATTTCATCAACTTCATTAGGATCGATGCGAGCGTTATAACTGGCATCAATCAATCCCACAATAGGCGTGACCACAAAACGGCTGACGGTGACTAAATCGGGTAGTTTACCTAAGATTTCTATGTCACACATTGAGACACCAATTTCTTCTTGAGTTTCACGCTTAGCGGTTTGATAAAGCGATCCATCACTTTCTTCATATTTTCCGCCAGGAAAGCTAACCTGCCCCGGATGATGTTTAAGGTGAGCAGCTCGTTTTGTGAAAATAACATTTAATCCGTGCTTACGTTCAACAAATCCAACCAAGACGGACGCTTTTTGTAATGAATCAGGCGATAAATGAGCGGCACGGTGGAGTGATTGCGCATGATAGTCACTGGGTATGGTTAAAAGAAAACGTTGTAATAGTTGATCTCTAGTCAAGTTAGCGGTGTCCATCGGTTGTCGATTTTTATCCTATTTTACTGTGCAAGAATAGGCAGGATACAACAGAGTTTATCTAACGTTTCCTGATATTCAGCGCCACAGTCACTGTCTGCGACAATTCCGCCCCCAGCCCACGCATACAATTGTTGTTGATGCGCGAGCAAGGTACGAATACTAATGCTGGTATCCATGCGTCCATGACGGCTGATATAGCCAATGGAGCCGCAATAAGCACTACGGCGATGTGGTTCTAACTCCTCAATAATCTGCATCGCTCGAACCTTGGGGGCTCCTGTAATTGAGCCGCCGGGAAAACTGGCGCGTAACAAATCGGTTTGTTGATAATGTGTATCCAACTGAGCGCGAATGGTACTGACTAAATGGTGAACGGCCGGAAAACTTTCGATGGCAAAGAGCTTAGGGACATGAACGCTACCAGGTTTGGCCACACGGCCAATATCATTACGTAGTAGGTCAACGATCATTAAATTTTCGGCTTGATCTTTCTCTGCTTCAGCCAGTTCTATCGCATTCATCCTATCTTGCTGTGGGTTATCACTCCGTGGGCGAGTTCCCTTAATCGGTTTGGTTTCAATCTCACCTTGATCAATGAGTATAAAGCGTTCCGGTGAAACGCTGAGAATCGCGCCTTCTTCTAGCCGTATGAAGGCAGAAAAAGGAGCCTGATTGCTCTGTTCTAATTTTTGGTAAGCGAGCCATTCACTACCTTGGTAACCAGCTTTAAAACGTTGAGCAAGGTTGATTTGATAACAATCACCCGATCGTAAATAGTGTTGTACTTGGGCGAATTTTTGCTGGTAGTGTTCTGCGGACATGTTTGAATGCCAAGCCGTAGTCAGTTGAAATGGCCGTGATTGTGATTGTGATTGTGATTGTGATTGTGATTGTGATTGTGATTGTAGCCAAGTTTGTGCTTTGGTCAGGTTAAGACCCACCCAGTAAGCCATTTTTTGCTGATGATCGATGACGATTGCCCACTCATACAGGCCAATCGCCATGTCTGGCATCGATAAGTCATGGATTGCACGGGAGGGTAATGGTTCAATTTGTCGCCCTAGATCATAACTAAAGTAGCCTAGCGCTCCCCCGATAAAGGGCAGATCAAGCTGGTTATCAACATGAGGCAAATAGGTGGCTTGCAGTTGTGCTATAAGCTCAAAAGGGTCTTTGAGTGACGTTGTCACTCTTTGTGGTTCACAGATTTCGGTCTTATCGGCAAAGGTTGTTAAAGTCACAATCGGGTTAGCCACCACAATATCAAACCGGCTATCTGTATGCTGTTTTGATGGTGAGCGTAACAGCATGGCCCACGGTAGATGCTCAATCTGAGAAAAAAGCTGATGGGCGAGGTTTTTTTGATAGTTGATGGATTGAATCTGTATTGATTTTTCTTCTTCTGCGTTCATTTGTGTAATTTGTGACAAAGGGAGGCTTCGCTGCATAGCGTGTTGAGGAAAGCAAGAGTATCATATAAAAGCGTAACCTCAAGCAGTTGACCGCATAGGTTTTTTCTCTTGAGGTTAGGCATCAATATAAAACGCTAAAAGCTGCTATTTGATCAATGTGTTTAATTCAGTCGTTTTTCGCCTTTGGCATTACTGACGTTCAGACACATTCTCAAAGCGTCGGCCCATGGAAGCATAATGATAACGAGGCATGCAATGACGGTTATACGCAAGCAAGATGTGATCAGCAGTGTTGCTGATGCTCTTCAATACATTTCTTATTACCATCCCCTTGATTTTATTCAAGCATTAGAACAAGCCTACCATCGCGAAGAGAGCCAAGCGGCAAAAGATGCGATTGCCCAAATTTTGATTAACTCACGCATGTCAGCAGAAGGACACCGCCCTATCTGTCAGGATACTGGCATTGTTACTTGTTTTGTCAATATTGGCATGGACGTTCAGTGGGACGCGACCGATATGACAGTGCAACAAATGATCGATGAAGGCGTTCGTCAGGCTTATACTAATCCAGAAAATCCACTACGAGCATCGGTATTGATGGATCCTGCGGGTAAGCGAATCAATACCAAAGATAATACACCAGCCGTTGTACACATTAATATGGTGCCGGGTAACAAGGTTGATATTCAAATCGCCGCGAAAGGTGGCGGTAGTGAAAATAAAACGAAAATGGCAATGCTAAACCCGTCGGATGATATTGCTGAATGGGTAGAAAAAACATTACCTGCCATGGGGGCGGGTTGGTGCCCTCCCGGAATGTTAGGGATTGGTATTGGAGGAACGGCAGAAAAAGCAGCCGTTTTAGCCAAAGAATCTTTGATGGAACACATTGATATCCAAGAGTTAATTAAGCGTGGCCCACAAAATGCTGAAGAAGAGCTTCGGTTAGACATCTTTAACCGAGTAAATAAGCTGGGCATTGGTGCACAAGGGCTAGGTGGTTTAACAACCGTTGTTGATGTAAAAATTAAAACCGCGCCAACTCATGCGGCTTCAAAACCCGTTTGCTTGATCCCTAACTGTGCGGCGACTCGCCATGTACACTTTACGCTAGATGGCTCAGGCCCGGCAGAATTAACCCCTCCTAAGTTAGAAGATTGGCCAGAAATTACTTGGGAAGCGGGGGAAAATACCCGTCGAGTGAACTTGGATACTGTCACACAACAAGAGATCGAAACATGGAGAACGGGAGAAACCGTGCTGCTGTCAGGTAAAATTCTTACTGGCCGGGATGCGGCTCATAAGCGCATTCAAACCATGTTGCAAAATGGCGAGAGCTTACCAGAAGGGGTCGATCTAAAAGGGAAATTTATCTACTACGTAGGCCCGGTTGATGCCGTCGGTGATGAAGTTGTTGGACCCGCAGGCCCGACAACCTCGACTCGAATGGATAAGTTTACCGACATGATGTTAGAAGATGTCGGTGTGATGGGCATGATTGGTAAAGCAGAGCGTGGGCCTGCAACGGTTGAGTCTATTAAGAAAAATAAAGCCGTATATCTGATGGCGGTAGGTGGGGCTGCTTACTTAGTAGCGAAAGCCATTAAGAAGGCCCGTGTCGTTGCGTTTGAAGATTTGGGTATGGAAGCAATCTATGAATTTGAAGTTGAAGACATGCCTGTCACTGTGGCCGTCGATTCAACAGGAGCAAATGCACATCAGATTGGCCCAGATACTTGGCGAGTCAAAATTGCGCAAACGGCTCAGTAATGTTTAGTTACTTTTAAAGCGTAAGAACAACAAAAGG
This sequence comes from Vibrio sp. 1-1(7), assembly GCF_013048485.1. Lineage (NCBI taxonomy): Bacteria > Pseudomonadati > Pseudomonadota > Gammaproteobacteria > Vibrionales > Vibrionaceae > Vibrio > Vibrio sp. 1-1(7). The sequence continues at coordinate 604,993 of NZ_VHSP01000002.1, forward strand.
TGTAGCAATAGCTGCACCTTTTGTGTACTAAGGCCTGTTGAGTATATACTAGGGGCTGTTAACCCTAAAACAACTCATTGAATTTTCAGGAGAAGAACATGCCGCGATTTATCCGTTTTTTGCAAATGTTGATAGCGATTATCATTGGCGTTTTTCTAATGTATGACCTCATTCTTCACGGAGTTGGTCTGTTTGATAATAAATACGTCATTATTTCTAGTGTGCTATTTGTTTTATTACAGGTGAGCTTGTTTGTGATTTATAAATTAATTGAAGACGATTAATTTTGTTGGTGACAGTTTCATCGTTTTTATCTCGTAGTAACCGTTTTCGAGTATTCAACGTTTTCGAGCGATTGTTACCCGCAATATCGCTCTTGTTGGGCTTAAGGTGCGGTAGTTTTTTTACTAAGTTTACTTATCTTTGTTTAGTTATCTTTTTATCGTCTCTAATGATCGTTTCTAACAAGCAAATATCGGAACAAGGTGGGAGTTATTCATGAAGCACATTGCTCAAGAAGTCAGTGATCTGATCCATCGAGGATTGGATTCCCATGTGCGCTTGGCCGTAACGGGGCTGTCTCGAGCGGGTAAAACGGCATTTATTAGTTCGTTAGTTAACCAATTACTGCACATTTCTACCCATGAGCAACTACCTCTATTTTCAGCGGTGAGAGACAAACGTATTATTGGTGCTAAGCGTGTACCACAAAGTAACTTAATGGTTCCTCGTTTTAGTTATGATGAGGCGATGGAACAACTTCAGCAATCCCCTGCGAGGTGGCCGGTTCCGACGCGTGATGTCAGTGAAATACGCTTAGCGATTAAATATCGTTCAGAAAAACGCAGCAAGCGATTATTAAGCGGTACTAGTACCCTCTATCTTGATATTGTGGATTATCCGGGGGAATGGTTACTGGACTTGCCGTTATTAGATATGGATTTTATAACATGGTCTAAGCTGCAAATGAATGCGCTGCACGGCATTCGAGCAGAATTAGCCAAACCATGGTTGCGTGAACTTGAGGCATTGGATCTGAATCAGGAAGCGGATGAAAAAACGCTAGCGCATATTGCTTCGTTATATACCGATTACCTCCATCAATGTAAGCTGCAAGGGTTACATTGGGTTCAGCCGGGGCGTTTTGTCTTACCGGGAGAGTTAGCTGGAGCTCCTGTTTTGCAATTTTTTCCCTGTCAGATCACTGAAGAGGAAGAGATACCGGTTAAAAATTCCATGTTAGAATTGCTTAATATCCGCTACCAAGAGTATAAAAATAAAGTTGTTAAGGCATTTTATAAGCATCATTTCTCTACTTTTGACCGACAAATTGTGTTGGTAGATTGCTTATCACCGTTGAATGCTGGGTATGAATCTTTTATGGATATGCGTGGAGCGATCGAGCAAATAATGCACAGCTTTCGTTATGGTCGAAACGGACTGCTTCATCGTTTATTTGCGCCTAAAATTGATAAAATTCTGTTTGCGGCTACTAAGGCAGATCATGTTACGCCAGATCAACATCCCAACATGGTTTCACTATTGCAACAAATGATTCATCCGGCATGGCAGTATGCTGCGTATGAAAATATCACTATGAGCTGTATCAGTCTGGCTTCAATTAGAGCGACTTGTTCCGGCTATATTGAAACAAATCAGATAAAATCAGCGGCGATTCAAGGTACCAATTTGGCGGGAGAAAGTATCACACTTTTCCCCGGTGAAGTGCCTAAAAAATTACCTCAACCGAATTATTGGCATCAACATCAGTTTGATTTTGTTGATTTTCGTCCCATGTCGACAGATGCCGATCAACCTTGCCAGCATATCCGGATGGATAAAGCATTAGAAATTTTGTTAGGAGACAAGCTGAAATGAGTGATTTAAAAAGTAAGCAGGTCTTTCAACAGTCCCTTAAACAGGATGAAATGACAGAAACACTAACCCGTAAAATTGCTTTTGCCGAGCAAGAGCGGTTTATACCTGAAGTGATGGTTGAAGAAGAAGGGGAGGTAGAAGTTAAACTTGAACAACTCATTCGCCCTTCTCACAGAAGAAAAAGGGTGATCGTTAGCTTGTTTATTTTATTTTCGGGTTTAATTGGCTGGCAAGCCATCGATTCTATCTGGTCATCGTTTCAAGCTGCTAACTGGCTTAATTTAGCATGGAGTGGTTTTTTAACTGGGTTAGCAGGATTCGGCATAACTAGTATTGCGAAAGAACTTTGGAAACTACGTAAACTTCGTCAGCATTTTTCTGTGCAAGAACAGGCTGAAAATCTTATTTTGCAAGATGCTGTTGGTCAAGGGGGCCCATTTTGTGAAATGTTAGCTCAGCATGCACAGATCAATCAGCAGAGTGTGGCTTATCAGCGCTGGCAAACTAGCGTCAATAGCAGCCATAGTGATGCGGATATTATTCAGCTTTACGATGCAATGGTGATCAGTGAGCAAGATAAAAAAGCTACTCAGATTGTTTCACGCCATGCAAGCGAGGCGGCTGTATTTGTTGCCGTCAGTCCATTGGCGTTAATTGATATGTTGTTTGTTGCTTGGCGTAACTTGACCATGATAGAGCAACTCGCGAGTGTGTATGGCATTGAGCTTGGTTACTGGTCGCGCTTACAGCTATTTAAAACCGTATTGATTAATATGGCGTTAGCCGGAGCCAGTGAAATGGCAATTGATAGCAGCATGGATATGTTATCCATGGATTTAACTAAAAAAATATCGGCGCGAATTGGACAAGGGATTGGGGTTGGGTTATTGACGGCTCGATTAGGGTTAAAAGCCATGGCTTTGCTTCGTCCTTTGCCTTGGCAACCAGAGCGGGCGGTAAAATTGCGTGAAATTCGCCAACAAATTATGGCAAAGATAACGAAGTTAGTAACTAAATAGCCAGTATCCCCTTCCTACTGGAAGCTGCAGGGGGTGTTGGCTACGTTCGTTCACCCCAATCACATAGCCTAACTATGCTCATGGAGATGATGAGAGCCATCTGTGGCTCTCACCAAAGGCCAGCCTACGGCTGTTCAAATTTGTTCCAGATAAATTTGTCACTCACTTGCTGCCTACCAGCAACGCCAAGTTGTTTGGGTATCGTCGATTTTTCAGATCGGCTTCTCTGATAATTTTACTGAGAATTACTTGACCCTTTTTATGCCTTGATAGACACTAGTGTCAACTTTTCGTGACACTTTCTGACTAGGATACAATTCAGTGCGCCTTGAAGTCATTTGTGAAGACAGACTTGGGTTAACCCGAGAGCTGCTTGATATTCTCGCCTCTAAAAACATCGATCTTCGAGGGATCGAAATCGATGTGGTTGGCATTATTTACCTGAACTGCCCGGATATTGATTTTGATACTTTTAGTGAGCTTATGGCCGAAATTCGCCGTATTGCAGGGGTAAAAGATGTCCGTAAAATCCAGTTTATGCCGATGGAGAGACATAATACGGAATTGATATCATTGCTTAATAACCTCCCTGATGCGGTATTAGCTATCGATTTAAAAGGCGCTATTGATATGGCGAATCAAAGTGCTTTAACTCTATTTAATAAAAAACGTCATGAAATGATTGGCCGACCAATCACCCAATTACTGCCTGCCTTCAACTTTTCGCGCTGGGTCGAAGGTAGCAAAGCTCGCATACGAGAAGAGCTAGTCATTGACGGTCTAGACTACCGGATGGAGTTAATGCCAGTTTATATTCGTGATGAATCCGCGCAATCGACATTGGCTAGCGGCATGATGATCTTACGTGCTCAGCTCGCTTCATTGCAACAAGATATGAGCATTTCTGAGCATAATAACTTAGGTTTTGAACACTTTGTAGGGGTGTCGAATCGTCATAAATCACTGATAAATCATGCGAAAAAATTAGCCATGTTGGATCAGCCGCTTCTCATCGAAGGGGAAACAGGAACTGGGAAAGAGATGCTAGCCCGGGCTTGTCATCACCGTTCACATCGTTCTAATTTGCCTTTCTTAGTGTTGAGTTGTGCTTCTATGCCAGATGATGCTGCTGAAACAGAACTTTTTGGGCATGCCCCCGGTTCATTCAACCATCAACAGGGGCACAAAGGTATTTTTGAACAAGCCAACGGTGGAACTGTATTTCTTGATGAAATTGGTGAAATGAGCCCACATCTGCAGATTAAACTACTGCGTTTTTTACAAGATGGCACGTTTCGTCGGGTTGGTGAAGAGCATGAAATGCATGTTGATGTTCGCGTTATTGCGTCGACTCGTCACCATCTTGCGACGCTTGCCGAATCGGGACAATTCCGAGAAGACCTATTTTATCGCTTAAACGTGCTGAGCGTGCGGATTCCTCCGTTGCGTGAGCGGCCGAGTGACATCCAGCCATTATTAGAGCTGTTTATTGCCAAACATACGCAAAAATTAGCAATGGCTAAACCTCAATTGGCTGAAGATCTTTTAGAGCAACTGATCCATTATCCTTGGCCGGGGAATATGCGTCAATTGGATAATATGGTGTTACGTGCTTTGACCGAAATGCCCGATAACCTTTTACGGGTTGACTATTTTCATCTCCCCCCATGGGAAGCGAATGCAACTGGCCTAGCTAGTGTCAACCTAGACGGTTCACTTGATGAAATCATGAAAGAGTATGAAGCACAAATACTGGACAAGCTATACCAATCTTTTCCTTCTAGCCGGAAATTAGCTAAACGGCTAAATGTCTCTCATACCTCAATTGCTAATAAATTACGTGATTATGGGATAAGGAAACGTTGATGAATGTGCCATTTTATTCTGTTTATCAAACGGATGGTGAAATTGTTGTAAGAACCGCAAGACGAGAAGATGCATTGATGATCGTGCAATATTTTACCGTCAACCGTGAGTACCTCAAACCATGGGAACCCAAACGAGACGATGCGTTTTTTCAGGTCAGTGGATGGCAGAAAAAGCTGATGAAGTTGGATGAATTACATAAGCTTGCGTTGGGTTATTATTTACTGATTATGGATGCCAAAAATCAAACCATGCTGGGGACCATTTCATTTAGTAATTTAACCCGTTTCCCTTTTTATGCCTGTCATGTTGGGTACTCATTAGCTGAAGATGTTCAGGGGCGTTACATCATGACTCGAGCATTGGCGATGGCATGCCAATATTTGTTTGAAGAACAACATATGCACCGAATTATGGCGGCCTATATGCCACATAATGTTCGTAGTGCCGCTGTTTTGGAGCGACTCGGGTTTGTTCGTGAAGGCGTGGCGAAAGATTACCTGTTGATTGATGGACAATGGCAAGATCATGTACTCACTTCATTAGTTAATACGCATTGGACATCCAATTTAGCAAAATAACTCTTTATTTACTCTCCGATCAATGTTGATTGGACCAACGTCTAAGGACATTTCATGTCGTATTTGCCTTTGGAACAATACCCAAGAAAATGGATTTTTACTCATCAGTCAATGCCGATACCTGCGGAAGACTTAGCTCAGATCAAGCCAATGACTGCCACGCGTTCGGCCCAGTTTTGGCAAGAAAATATCAGTGCGCAAAGCCCTGATGCTGATCGGTTTAGCTCTCAAGATTGGCCAAGTAAACCGGGCCATTGGATAGAGCAAGTCGATTGGATCAGTGAATGGGAAAGTGATGAAGACTCACTGCCACAAGCAATTTTAACGTATATAAATTGGCAAGATGATGTCACCGTCTACTTTTGTTATGAGAAATATAATGTCATTGAAACGAAGTGGTCATTGTTTAAACGGCATTGGAAAAACTTTCTTTTTTACGATGATGGACCAATATTACTGGGGCGTCGTCGTACGGAAGCACTTTGGTTTCACACCGATGGTACCGCAAAACTTGGCCAGAGAGCGTAAATAACTCGGGCCAATAAAATGGCTGCATTGTCAATTCTCATTACGGCAAGACTCATCACGGGTATTTATTGCATGACTTAAGGCGCAAGTCTGCGCCTTAAGTGCTGTGCTTTTTCCGCTGAGCGCTTAATGTACTTCCCATAGAGGCGCTAATGATCAAGCTAATGGCTAACCATTGTGATAGAGCTAGCTGTTCATGAAGAATAAGGAACCCAGCCATAGCTGCAATGGCTGGCTCTAAACTCATCATGACACTAAAATGTTGGGTAGAAAGTCGTTTTAACGCTAGCATCTCTAGGCTGTATGGGAGTGCACTAGAGAGTAGGGCAATGGTTAATGCCATGGGTAAAATGGACCACGTAAAAATACTCGATTCTGCCGTCATGACCCCAATCGGGAAGATAATCACCGCTGCGACGGTCATGCCAATGGCGACGGTCATACCGCCTGATCCAACTCGCCCCGCCCGTTGACCAAACCAAATGTACCCAGCCCAACAGCAGCCCGCACTAAGTGCGAGTAAAACACCAATAGGATCTAACGCGTCTGAACTGGTCATGTCTGGTAAAAGTAGTAACATGCCACAAATCGCAAATGCAACCCAAACGATATCCAGTTTACGTTTTGAAGAAAAGAGCGCGAGCAGTAAGGGGCCAGAAAATTCCAGTGCCACCCCAATGCCGAGAGGAATACGCTCAATCGCAAAATAGAATAAAATCTGCATTCCTCCTAAGCTCGCACCATAAATGATCATGGATCGCCATTGTGAGAGGCTCAGTGAAACTCGCCAAGGACGAAAAACAGTAAGCAGGATCAGTGCAGCAAGGCTAATTCTAAGAGCAACTGTGCCTCCCGGACCAACAATTGGAAAAAGTTGTTTCGCGAGCGATGAGCCAGATTGAATAGCCATCATAGCGATAAGGAGATAACCCACCGCGATGAGTATTGGATATTTTTGAGTCATAAGTCTCTTTGATTTGAAATTATTGTGTCATAAACAAGGGATAACCGTATCGAGATATTATTCCTTTAATTGACAACGGTTCGAATGGATGATCTTAATTTTTATCTTATTTTATCGAATCACTTCTACAATTAGGGAAAAAATAAGACGATGATCTATTCTGCATGAATTTAAATAAATCGCAATGTAATGACCCGGTTGTTTTTAAGTTAAAAATAAAAAACCTAGCTAAAAACAAGTTGTTTATTTAGCTAGGTTCGATTAAGCACGATACGGTTACCTGCCTTAACCGACTGGCCTGGCTAACCTTTGATGAGAGCCACGGATGGCTCTCATCATCCCCATGGCATAGACAGGGGTCATGTGATTGGGGTGAACGAACATAGTCACCCCCCCTGCAGCTTCAAGTAGGAAGGGAGGGTATAGCAAGTATCGACTTACTTGACATAAAGTCTTGGATTCGACGTGCCCCAAAGTGTGTATAGTTCAGGAAAAATCACATCACTATTCTTTTCCATTTGATCTGCTGTGATCCGTTTTTTCCCTTGTGCGCCGAATAAAACAACTTCTTGCCCGGGTAGAACACCTTTGATCTCTGACACATCAATCATCGTTGTATTCATTGAAGTCACGCCAACAACATTTGCCCACTGCCCATTGACTAATACTTGCGATTGGTTACCCATTTTTCGAGGATAACCGTCGGAATAACCGACAGGAAGGTTTGCTAATATCCGCTCACTTTGAGTGGTATGAGTACTATCATAACCGACGGTTGTACCGGCAGGGACATGGTGAAGAGAGGCGATGCGTGTTTTAAATGAGATAATTGATGGATATTCTGGATTGGTCGGTAAATCCCCATAGAGTACGCCACCGGGACGAACCATATCGAGTTGTGCTTCAGGAACATTGAGTGCGGTGTATGAATTGGCCACATGAAATGCAACCTGCTCACGAGTTAATGGGCTTTGTTCAACTAACCAATTCGCATGTTGATTAAAGCGCGTCAATTTTTGTTTAATTTCATCAGCGTGATAGTTAGGAAAGTGCGTCATTATACCAACAATTGTTAGTCCTTTTGCATTGACAATCTCCCGAGCTTCTTTCCGGCCTATATCATTGCTCATGTCGATCCCATTACGCCCCATTCCTCCATCATTTAAAGCAAGGTGAACCTTGATTGGAGAAGATAATTGTTGACCTAACGTTGCGATGGCATCGGCTTGAGATTTTGTTCCAATTAGCTCTTCAACATTGAGGTCTGCGACGGCTTTGATTTCATCTAAAGTCGCCGAGCGAACGCGCATTAATTGCCCAGTAAAACCACTTTCACGCACAGCACGAGCTTCGGCATTACTGGTGATTGCGACACAAGGGATCTCTTGTTCGATAATGGTAGGTATTAAACCGCGAATCCCGTTTCCATATGCATCTGCTTTCATTACGGCGCAAATTTTACTGCTGGGCTTAATATGCGACTTAAATTGCTCAATATTTGCTTTAAATTGACTGAGGTTAATTTCCAACCAAGCATTGGATTGAGCAATTTCAGCTTTAGAAGGTAAAGATTCGGCTAACGCGAGTGGTGCTGAATGCCCGATAACTGGAGTAAAAGAAGTAGCGATAGCAAGTGAAAGCAATGTGGCTTTAAAACGCATAGAGTCTCCTAGCGATGATTAATGGTGATAGATGACTTCGGGGTGTCGTAAATGATAGCTTGTTTTTTTATGCTCACGCAAATTTAATGCTGTCCTTTATCTATTTTTAAATACAATCGCCTAAATATGGTTTTTATTTAGGCGATTTCAGTATTTTAAGCGGATAGGCTATTGTAGCTTGAAGCGAGTCATTGCATTTTGTAATGAAATAGAAAGTTGAGCGAGTTCGTTACAAGCTTGAGCGGTCTGATTCGCCCCTTCAGCGACTTCTTGTGACGCTAAGTGAATATTTTCAATATTACGGGTGAGTTCATCAGCAACGGAATCTTGTTGACTACAAGCGCTGGCAATTTGAGCCCCCATATCAGCGACTTGAGCGATAGATTGTTCAATAGAGTGCATCAATTGCTGTGAATGGTTACCCTGTTCGACACAGTGTTCAATACTGTTACACGATCGATCCGTTCCTTCTTTTGCTTCTTTAGCCATTGCTTGTAGTTTTTCAATGATAGAGGTGATTTCACCGGTTGAATCTTGCGTGCGGGCCGCTAATGTGCGCACTTCGTCTGCCACGACGGCAAATCCGCGACCAGATTCCCCAGCTCGGGCCGCTTCGATGGCGGCATTGAGGGCAAGTAAATTGGTTTGATCCGCAATGCCGCGAATCACATCGACGATCATATTAATTTGATTAGATTGCTGTTCTAATTCTGCGACAGTTTGGCCGGTTTGAGTGATCACCTCAGCCACCTGAGCTATTGCGCTGACCATCTGCTTGTTATCTTTGGCCCCGTCTTGGACACTTCGATTGGTCATGTCAATTTCTTGAGCGGTATTTTCCGTATTGTCGGCAACATCAGCCACAGCGGCTTTCATTTCACTCATTGCGGTGGCAACTTGGGTAATTTGATCTTGTTGCTCTTGCATACCTTGAGCCGATAATGACGAAATTTGGGTCATTTCTTCGACTGAACTGCCTAATTGTGTCACTGCTGAAATGGTTTCTTCGATCAATTGACGTAAATTATTTTGCATAGCGATTGACGCATCAGCCAGCTCTCCCAGCTCATCATTACCGATCGCTGAGCGGTTTAATGTTTTTGATAGATCGCCCTTAGCAATGGCATTGGATTGATCGACAACGAGTTTTAATGGTTGGCAAATAATACGCGTGAGGAAGTAAGTAATTATCACCATAAAAGCAATAATTAACCCATTGATGACACTCGAGCTGGTATTGATTCGTGCTACTGCGGAAATAATATAATCTTTATTTCCGTCCATCGCCTGCTTCAGTATGGTAGATAACTGTTTGATCTGTGACTCTATGGTTTGAAATTCAGCCAAAGACTGATCGAGTAATTGATGTGCTTGCGATGAATTTTTTTCTGCTAACGCCTGATTAAACTTAACCATGGTTTGACTATAGTTGTTCCATCGAGTCATTAACTGGTTGAAAAGGCGTTCTTCTTCACCCGGCCAAACATCTTCGCCATATTTTTTAAGGGCGATGTCTATTTTTTGTTGTAGCTGGCGGCTTTGATTAAGGCGTCGAGTGACTTCAGCGCTATCATCGGTCAATAACGAGGCAAATTGAGTGCGACGCCAATAAGAAAGGTTTGCTTCTATCTCATCGACGGATTCATAGGCAGGAAAGGTATCTTCAGTAAAATTAACAAGTTGATTTTGAATTTCTTTGTGTTCTACATGTAAGAACCAAGCGAAAATAATGTTAATCAGTGCAATAAGGCCAAATCCACTGGCTAGCTTTTTACTGATGGATAGATTTTTTAGAAACATGAATAAGTTACCTTAGTTTGGGTTGATTCGATTAATACCAAACACAACTCCTTCGTGAACCGTTTCCATTTTGGTGTAAAACACCAATCGGGCATCCTTTGTGTTGATTCTTACCTAGAAAACCGCGCATGCTATCATGAATTTTATTATTAGTGATGATAAATATAAGAGTAGCCAATAAATTCATTTTTTCCCGAAATTTAAGCGTAAAAAATGTATACAAATGCGAGAAAATTGAGATCTAAAGGGATAATTTGTTACTAGTTATTGAAAGTTATAGATATACGTTGATCTATACCTAAGTATTTTTTCTTCACATTGGCATAATCACCTTATGCTTGAAAGAGATAACCGGTGTGCAAGTTTATGGCATGCTAAACATCTTCAGGCGATAAAAAAAGAATTCTAGCGACCACGACTGGTACTTTGCAACGTTCTCAGGAAGAGTGAAGATGATACGTCCTTATCTGAAATTTATAATCCCGATAGCCATTCCACTACTCATATTATGGTTACCTTTGTCCGCTTTTCCCTTTGAGGGGTTAACCATCATTCAACAACGGGTGATTGCGATTTTCTTACTAGCGGCTCTGTTATGGGTGTTTGAACCGATTCCTATTTACGCCACATCGGTCGTTATCATTGTGTTAGAGCTTCTCATGTTGTCGGATAAGGGGTTGTGGTTATTTAGACTTCAGCAAGAACAGCCAGAATTTGGCGGCTTACTTCGACATAATGAGATTATGGCTACCTTTGCTAGCCCCATAATTATGCTGTTCTTGGGAGGGTTCTTCTTGGCTATGGCGGCAACAAAATATCGTTTGGATGTCAATTTAGCGCGCGTGTTGCTTAAGCCATTTGGACAGGATCCTAAATTTGTTATGTTAGGACTGATGTTGATCACAGGTGTGTTTTCAATGTTTATGTCCAATACCGCGACCACAGCAATGATGTTATCCATACTCACTCCGGTCATTGCGGTGTTTGGCCCTAAAGACCCTGGTCGAGTTGCATTTGCTTTATGTATCCCTGTTGCGGCGAATATTGGTGGAATAGGAACGCCGATTGGCACCCCTCCAAATGCGATTGCGTTGAAGTATCTAGTCGGTGATAACTTGATCACGTTTGGTGAGTGGATGGTTTTTGGGGTTCCGTTTGTCATTATTTTGATGGCGTTAGCTTGGCTACTAATTGGCTTTTTATACCGAGCGGAGCAAAAAACGATTGAACTCAGTATCAAAGGGAAGTTCTTGAAAACGCCAAGAGCTATCATTGTTTATATTACCTTTACTGCGACGATATTGCTGTGGTTGATGGGGTCAGTTCATGGCATGAACTCCTATACGGTCGCTTTAATTCCAGTCGCAATTTTCTCCGTGACCGGAATCATTAATAAAGAAGATCTGAAAAAGATTTCATGGGATGTTTTGTGGTTGGTATCTGGTGGTATTGCTTTAGGTCTGGCACTGGATAAAACCGGATTAGCCCATTTAATGGTACATAGCATTCCCTTTGATCAATATTCACCTTATATCGTTCTCTTTGGGGCCGCATTCTTATGTTTACTGATGGCTAATTTTATGTCACACACGGCAACCGCGAACTTATTGATGCCAATTATGGCAGCATTAGGGGCATCAATGACGTCATTGGCACCGTTAGGGGGAGAAGTAACGTTGATCCTGGTTGTGACTTTTGCCGCTTCGCTGGGGATGTCGCTACCGATCAGTACGCCACCGAATGCTTTGGCGCATGCTACCGGTAATGTGCAAAGCCACCAAATGGCTCGTACTGGTGCTATTTTAGGTGTCGTTGGGGTTTTGATGAGCTTTGTGATGATTTGGTTATTGCATGTGGTAGGTCATATTGGTTAATGGCGTTTGCCACGGGTAGGGTGTATGAATCCACAAGTACAGATTTTGGTCGAGCGCTATTTTGACAGTGAGCAGCGTCGGGTTATATTGCCAAGTGGTTCGATTGTCCTGCAGCAAAATGGCTATAATGATCGACTTTATTATGTAAAAGCTGGCGAGTTACTCGGACAGTTTTGTGAGAAAGAGGGGAAACCCATCACCGTATTTTCGGCCTCTGCAGGAGCTTTTATTGGTGTACATAGTTTCTTCTCTGGACATTGGATTGCGTCTTCAACGGTGATCGCTCAAACAGAGGTCGAATTAGGCTGGATCGATAGGCAAACACCGGTGGTTGATGAAGCGTTGTTTGGCTCATTAAGCTCTCAGTTTATGCCCGTTATTGTTGCTGAGCTTTCTCGTCGTCAGCGGCGGGCAATGCAAGAGGCGGTTGCGAAGGAGAAAGCGCTGGAACGGTTGCATATCGCTGAGCAGATGTCCACATTAGGCCAATTAGCGGCAGGGATTTCTCATGAACTCAATAATGCTATTGGGGTGGTGAGCAGTAAAACAGAACGTTTAGAATCTTTGTTCATTGAGTTATTGCAAGAAGTGCACCCTGAAGCCAGCCAGTTTTTTGATTTTGGCTTGCTTTATGGGCAAAAAGTATCTTCGGCTGAGGCTCGAAAAAGAGGTGCTCAATTTGCGCGTCGTTATCAACTCGCGCCTCATATAGCAAGAGAACTTGCTCGAGCGGTACCAGAAGAAACGCTATCAACTCATTGGCTTAATAATCCGCATTTAGCGATACGTTACTGGCAGATGGGGCGTGATTTGCATGATTTACGCCTCGCATCTAAACACGTGGTTGGTATTGTCAAATCAGTCAAACAGCTAGGACGCAATGAGATCCATCTCGATGAAGCCTTGGATCTTAATGAAACTCTCAATCGAGCGTTGGCCTTACTACAAAGTGATTTGCGCCGAGTGTCGGTGCGGATGCGCCCAGGAACACTACCTATTTTAAAAGGTTCACAGACAGAATGGGTACAAGTGTGGGTCAATATTATTAAAAATGCCTGTGATGCAATGGCTGAGACACTAAACCCTGAAATTGATATTCATACACGTTACAACAAACAACGGATTCTCATTACGATTGCGAATAATGGCCCAGAGATTAGTGAAGTCACTCGGCGAAAAATTTTCCAACCGAGTTTTACCACCAAGAAGCAGGGGTTATCCTTTGGCCTTGGTTTAGGCTTAGCTATCGTTAAGCGGATTACCGCCAGCTATGGGGGAAGCATTGCTGTTAAAAGCAACCATGAGAAAACGATTTTTAGGATCAAATTACCAGTCGAGGATGGATATGGAGAAGCTTAATATCATTTGTGTTGATGACCAGAGAGAAGTGTTGAGCGCAGTATTGCAAGACTTACAGCCATTAGCCCATTGGCTACAGATTGAAGATTGTGAATCGGCTGATGAAGTGCTGGCGTTGATGGATGAGCTAGATGCCGAAGGCGAATATATCGCAATGGTGATTTCTGACCATGTGATGCCCGGTAAAACGGGTGTCGAGTTACTTAAGGAAATCCATCAAGATCCTCGCTTTCTTAACACTAAGAAAGTATTGCTAACCGGGCAAGCAACACATAGCGATACCATCAATGCCATTAATACGGCGGGTATTCAGCGTTATTTTGATAAACCTTGGCATGGGGATGAGTTGATCGCATATGTGAAGCAATTAGTGACCGAGTTTATTTTTGACAAAGGGCTTGATTATACCCAATGGCATCAAGAGTTAGATCAAACCGTGGTCTTAAATCGATTACGTTCTTAAGGTGCGGTTTCAGCGTGGGATATCTCTCTCACGCTGAGCTGATAGTTTGGTTTATTTTTGTTGCGATTTTTCTTGTGGTTCTTGAATCTGATATAAGGTTGTTTGGTGTTCTGCGCAGGTGGTTTCGCAGTTACAGACCTTATCCACACCAACGTTAGACAGCCCACCACAACTTCCTTGGATCGGTTTACGACGAGCCATAACACCAAGGCTCATCAGGATTATCATCAGTAAAAAAAATCCCACAGTGATTAAATAGATCATAACGCCACTCTCATCTATCGATGAATATTAAAAATACGTTGTAATTTATCCAACGTTCTTGGGTTTAGTTTAGTGCTTGAAGCGGAAGAGGTACAGGTAGATTTTTCATGGCAGCAACTATGCGATGCTTTATTGGGAGATGGACGTGCATAGTTTATGTCAGTAATTTCTTGTAGTTGGCTAAAATCTAACGCTTCAATTGGGCAGCGAGGCGGATAAGCAAAAACTTTAAATCCTTTACTAAATAGCGTGGACAACATGGCTTGGCCGATATTTTTAACAACCACAGCTTGAACATTATGCTGCTGTAATAGGTTCAGCCGTGCCGATTTTTTTCCGCAATTTTTTTCTCCACCATCTAATAACGTGGGCATCTCGACGAGTTGTCGTTGCTGATTTTCAGTGTCTATCAGCATAAATGCAGGTGCTTTAGAAAAATGGTTACTCAGTTGATTATCTCGACAGGGAATTGCATAAATCATGATTTATTTCCTTCATCAAATACGATAAGTAATATTGTGCGTTAATTATTGGCATATGCCAATAAGTTTCTGTTTTTTGATACTGAACGGCGTTCTCTTTTACTTGCGAGTCACACGAAAATAACCAATTTTGTTAACAATCTTGAGAGTGTTCAGATTTTTCTTATCATGAGCAATATCACATATCTTAAGTATTATTTTTATCATTTACCCTGTTCTATGATGTCTTCGAGCGATTTTTCCCTCGCGCGGAGAGCTGTCAATCATACGACCTTAGTCTAAATTGTCGACAATTGGCTTGATTGTCGACAATTTGATTGTTTATGTTGTGTTGGTGTTATGGTTGTTAATGGATGGTATGTGTGTTCTTGTTGGTCAGAAAGAAGAAAAGCAACGATGAATCGTGAATTAAACCGCTCCCTAACGAGTGATAAAGAGTACACCAAATCAGAAAGCCTTACTGAATTTCTAATTGAAGCGATTGTGGCGGGCGAGATGGTGCCGGGCAGTAAAATCTCTGAGCCTGAGTTAGCAAAGCATTTTCAAGTTAGCAGAGGCCCATTACGTGAAGCTTTGATGCGGGTAGAAGGGTTAGGGCTTATTGAACGGATCCCTCATGTCGGCGCTCGGGTGATTCAATTTTCTCGTGAGAAGCTGCTTGATCTTTATGCAGTACGTGAAGCATTGGAGGGCATGGCGGCTCGCTTAGCAGCGCGACATATTACCGATATGGAATTAGCAGGTTTAGAAACGTTATTGTCGACACATTCTAAACATATTGATCAGGTCGATGGCGCTTCTTATTTTCATCAGCAAGGGGATTTTGATTTCCATTATCGGATTATTCAAGCCAGTCGTAATAGTCAGCTTATTGCACTGTTATGTGATGAGCTTTATCACCTGTTAAGGATGTATCGTTACCAATCGCCCCGAGCACATTCTCGCCCAGTGGAAGCATTAGAAGAACACAAATTTATTCTTCAGGCGATTCGTAATCGTGATGAAGAGTTGGCCGAGATGCTGATGCGTAGACACGTTGCCTACAGTCGTCGTTTGATTGAACAACAAATCCACCATGAAGTCTAAAATTAAGGAGAATCTTATGAGCTTAAGTCCGGGAGCCAAATTCAGGCTCGCTATTCAGTCCCATCATCCTTTACAAATTGTTGGTACGATTAATCCATATTGCGCCATGATGGCAAAAAAATTAGGGCATCAAGCGATTTATCTATCAGGTGGCGGTGTTGCTAATGCCTCATATGGTTTACCCGATCTTGGAATCACTACACTCAATGATGTGTTAGTCGATGTTGAACGCATTACCAATGCGTGTGACTTACCTTTGTTAGTCGACATTGATACTGGTTTTGGCGGAGCTTTTAACCTTGCTCGCACCATTAAGCTAATAGAAAAAGCTGGCGCTGCGGCGATACATATCGAAGATCAAGTCGCCCAAAAACGTTGTGGTCATCGCCCTAATAAAGCCATTGTCAGTGTCCAAGAAATGGTGGATCGAATCAAAACTGCCGTTGATGCGCGTGATAACCCAGAGTTTGTCATTATGGCACGCACTGACGCTCTGGCAGTCGAAGGGATGGACAGTGCAATTGAACGAGCGATCGCTTATGTACAAGCAGGAGCTGACATGATTTTCCCTGAAGCGATGACCGAGTTAAAACAGTATGATCAGTTTTCTGTTGCACTA
This sequence comes from Vibrio sp. 1-1(7), assembly GCF_013048485.1. NCBI lineage: Bacteria > Pseudomonadati > Pseudomonadota > Gammaproteobacteria > Vibrionales > Vibrionaceae > Vibrio > Vibrio sp. 1-1(7). Next base: position 621,437 of record NZ_VHSP01000002.1, read on the forward strand.
CATGCCGCGACAGGTAAGCGTGTGCCTATATTAGCCAATATTACCGAGTTTGGTCAGACGCCACTTTACAACACAGAGCAACTGGCCAAGGTGAATGTGGACATGGTGCTCTACCCACTCAGTGCGTTTCGCGCCATGAATAAAGCAGCCGAGATGGTCTACCGGCATTTGTTAGAGCAAGGTAATCAAGAAGCTTTATTGGAGACAATGCAAACTCGCAGTGAGTTGTATAAGTATCTTAATTATCACGGTTATGAAGAAAAACTCGATCAGCTGTTTTCTGACAACAATCATTAACCGAGAAGCTCTAAAAAGAGATTCACCATTCAATCCCTTAATCCAATAACGTGAAACCGCTGCACTATCAAGCAAAACGCGAAGCCCAAAGAGGTTGGTTCATCAAAGAATCTGAAGTGTAGCAAGAAAAGGAGTTCAACATGCCTTCTACTTCATTAGGTGGCGCGGGCCTGCGTGGTCAAAGCGCTGGAAGCACGGCACTATGTACGGTCGGAAAGACTGGAACAGGTTTAACCTACCGTGGTTATGACATCACGGATCTTGCTAATTATGCGCAATTTGAAGAAGTTGCCCATTTGCTGTTGGTGGGGCATTTACCCACGCAAAGCGAATTGGATCAATATAAAACACGCCTTATTCGTCTACGTGGCTTACCCCAAGCGTTAAAAGACGTTTTGGAGAAAATTCCGCCCCAAGCACATCCCATGGATGTGATGCGTACCGGATGCTCTATGTTAGGCAATTTAGAGACAGAACAAGATTTTTCCCAACAGTTGGCGGCGACAGAGCGCCTATTGGCACTGTTCCCTGCCATGATCTGTTATTGGTATCGATTCAGTCATGATGGGGTGCGCATTGATACGGAAGAGACGAGTGAAGATTCCCTCGGTGGCTATTTCTTAAAGATGCTGACCGATGAGGCCCCCTGTGACTTATTCAAACAAGTTATGCACTGCTCACTGATCTTATACGCTGAGCATGAGTTTAATGCTTCGACTTTTTCAGCTCGTGTTTGCGCTTCAACGTTATCAGATTTGCACTCTTGTATTACTGGGGCGATAGGCACCATGCGAGGGCCACTCCATGGCGGGGCGAATGAAGCCGCCATGGCGATGATTGAGCCGTGGTCAACACCCGATGAAGCGGAGCAAGAGCTCCTACAAATGTTGGAAAACAAAGAGAAGATCATGGGCTTTGGCCATGCAATTTACCGAGAAAGTGACCCGCGTAATGCGTTGATTAAACGCTGGTCAAAAGCGTTATCCGAACACGTTGGAGATATGCATCTTTATGCTATTTCGGAGCGGGTGGAAGCGGTGATGAAGCGGGAGAAGGGGCTGTTCTGTAATGCCGATTTTTTTCATGCCTCGGCTTACCATTTTATGGGAATCCCAACCAAATTATTTACGCCTATTTTTGTTATGAGCCGTTTAACCGGATGGGCCGCACACCTCTATGAACAGCGCGCTAACAACCGCATTATTCGTCCGAGCGCCGATTATATCGGGCCAGATCACCAGCAATGGATTCCTATTGAACAGCGTGGTTAGTGTGCGGGAGTGACGGGTTATTGCTAGCCCGTCTTTGATGATTTTGGGAAATAACGATGATGAATAATCAATACAAAAAAACATTACCTGGTAGTCAAATTGAGTATTTTGATGCCCGTGAAGCCGTTAATGCCATTACTCCCGGTGCCTATGAAACGCTCCCTTATACGTCTCGTGTTCTTGCTGAAAACTTGGTGCGGCGTTGTGATCCACAAATCTTGGTTGATTCACTCAAACAGTTGATCGAACGTAAGCGTGATCTTGATTTTCCGTGGTATCCCGCTCGGGTGGTGTGCCATGACATTTTAGGGCAAACCGCTTTGGTGGATTTAGCCGGACTACGGGACGCCATTGCAGATCAAGGTGGCGATCCGGCCAATGTGAACCCTGTAGTAGAAACGCAGTTGATTGTTGACCACTCACTTGCGGTCGAACATGCCGGATTTGAGGTTGACGCTTTTGAGAAAAATCGAGCGATTGAAGAGCGTCGTAATGAAGACCGTTTCCACTTTATCGAATGGTGTAAAAATGCCTTTAAGAATGTCAACGTCATTCCGGCAGGTAATGGCATTATGCACCAGATCAATCTGGAAAAAATGTCGCCAGTGATTCAACTCAAAGAGGGGGTTGCTTATCCTGATACGTGTGTGGGTACCGATAGCCATACACCGCATGTGGATGCTTTGGGCGTGATTGCTATTGGCGTGGGGGGGCTAGAGGCTGAAACCGTCATGCTTGGACGCCCTTCTATGATGCGCTTACCCGATATTGTCGGTGTGAAATTAACCGGTAAACGTCAACCGGGGATCACTGCGACAGATATTGTGTTGGCACTCACCGAATTTTTGCGCCATGAGCGAGTGGTGTCGAGCTATCTTGAATTTTTTGGGGAAGGTGCGAAAGCGTTAACGATTGGTGATCGTGCCACGATTTCCAATATGACACCAGAATATGGCGCTAGTGCGGGCATGTTCTACATTGATGATCAGACGATTCAATACTTGAAACTAACGGGTCGAGAGCCTGAACAAGTGGCATTGGTTGAGCGGTATGCCAAACAAACAGGGTTATGGGCTGATGCATTAGAAACCGCGCAGTATGAGCGAGTACTGGAATTTAACCTTTCATTGGTTGAACGTAATATGGCAGGCCCTTCTAACCCTCATCGCCGTTTACCAACCTCGCAGTTGGTCGAACGTGGTATTGCTGAGCATGGTTTACCGCAAGAGGAGGGTCAGCTGCCAGACGGTGCCGTCATTATTGCTGCGATCACCTCTTGTACGAATACCAGCAACCCTCGCAATGTGGTTGCCGCTGGTCTTCTGGCAAAAAAAGCCAACCAACTGGGGCTGGTGCGTAAGCCTTGGGTAAAAAGTTCGTTTGCCCCGGGTTCAAAAGTGGCCAAACTTTATTTAGAAGAAGCCAATTTATTATCGGAGCTGGAAAAGCTGGGGTTTGGCATTGTTGCTTATGCGTGTACTACTTGCAATGGTATGAGTGGCGCGCTTGATCCCAACATTCAACAAGAAATTATCGAGCGCGATCTTTATGCTACTGCGGTGTTATCAGGCAATCGCAATTTTGATGGCCGTATTCATCCTTATGCGAAACAGGCGTTTCTTGCTTCACCGCCGCTGGTGGTTGCTTATGCATTGGCAGGATCGATTCGGTTTGATATTGAGCGTGATGCATTGGGTCTCGATAACAAGGGTAACCCCATCTATTTGCAGGATATTTGGCCAAGTGATGAAGAAATCGATACGGTTGTGGAAAGTTGCGTTAAGCCCGAGCAATTTCACCAAGTGTATATCCAGATGTTTAAATTGGATGACACGGAACATCACACCAGTCCACTGTATGACTGGCGGCCAATGAGTACATACATTCGTCGACCGCCTTATTGGCAAGGCGCTCTCGCGGGAGAACGAACACTCAACGCCATGCGGCCACTGGCCGTTTTAGGTGACAACATTACCACCGATCATCTTTCCCCTTCTAATGCCATTCTCGCCACCAGTGCAGCGGGGGAATATCTCACTCAAATGGGAATTCCTGAAGACGATTTTAACTCTTATGCGACCCATCGTGGCGACCACTTAACCGCCCAGCGGGCGACGTTTGCCAATCCAAAACTATTAAATGAAATGGTGAAGGAAAATGGACAAGTGGTACAAGGTTCGCTCACTCGCCTTGAACCAGAAGGTCAAGTGATGCGAATGTGGGAAGCCATTGAAACCTATATGCAGCGTAAACAGCCTTTGATCATCATTGCAGGAGCGGATTATGGGCAAGGTTCATCTCGTGATTGGGCGGCCAAAGGGGTTCGTTTGGCGGGGGTTGAAGCTATTGTCGCCGAAGGTTTTGAGCGAATTCATCGAACCAATTTAGTGGGCATGGGTGTGTTACCTTTGCAATTCAAGCAGGGAACCAACCGTTTAACCTTGGGCATTGAGGGGAGTGAACTTTTTGATGTGGAAGGGGATATTCAACCCGGCGTAGATCTCACGCTGCGTGTGACTCGTCAAACTGGTGAGCAGTTCTTGGTTCCGGTCATCTGCCGCCTTGACACGGCTGATGAAGTGCATGTGTATAACGCCGGTGGAGTTTTACAGCGTTTTGCGCAAGATTTTCTGGCCCAATAAGGAGTGCCGTTATGAGTGATGTCAATATCGCGCCACAGCTCAGAATTCCCGCCACTTACTTACGAGGGGGAACCAGTAAAGGGGTGTTTTTTAAGTTGTCTGATCTCCCACTTGCGGCACAAGTGCCCGGAGAGGCACGCGATAAGTTGTTATTAAGAGTCATCGGCAGCCCAGATGCCTATGGCAAACAGATTGATGGAATGGGCGGGGCGACGTCCAGTACCAGTAAAGCGGTGATTGTCTCCAAAAGCGAAAAAGAAGGGCACGATGTAGATTACCTCTTTGGTCAGGTATCGATAGACAAACCTTTTGTTGATTGGAGTGGTAACTGCGGCAACCTTTCTGCTGCGGTTGGCCCCTTTGCCATTCACGTCGGATTGATTGATCCACAACGGATTCCTGAGCATGGGGTTGTTGAAGTCAACATTTGGCAAGTTAATATTCAAAAGAGCATCGTTGTTCACGTTCCTATTATTAATGGTGAAGTACAAGAAGTCGGCGAGTTTGAACTTGATGGCGTGACGTTTCCTGCGGCAGAGATCCAAGTCGATTTTCTCGATCCCGCAGAAGGTGAAGGATCGATGTTTCCAACAGGGAACTTGCGCGATACGTTAGTGATACCGGGATTTGAGCCTTTGCAAGTGACGCTGATTAATGCCGGTATTCCAACCATCTTTGTTGATGCGAGCGCTATCGGCTATCGCGGTTGTGAGTTACAAGATGAAATTAATAACGATCCGCACGCATTGGCTCGATTTGAAACGTTACGAGCTTACGGTGCACTAAAAATGGGATTAATCACCGACTTAGAGGAAGCAAAGGTTCGGCAACATACGCCCAAAATTGCCTTTGTTTCTCCACCGAAAAACTATCTCACCGCTAGCGGTAAAACGGTCACTCCGCAGCAGGTTGATGTGTTGGTGCGTGCCTTGTCGATGGGGAAATTACATCATGCCATGATGGGAACGGCGGCGGTTGCGATTGCTGCCGCTGCTTGTGTACCGGGAACCATTGTCAATCAAGCTGCAGGCGGCGGAGAAAAAACGCAAGTGGTTTTTGGTCATCCATCGGGCACATTAAAAGTGGGAGCGAAGGCTTGCCATTCAGAACAAGGATGGCGGGTTGAAAAAGCGGTCATGAGCCGCAGTGCCCGTATTTTGATGGAAGGGTGGGTTCGAGTTCCAGCTGAAAGCCTAAAGAACGAATAAGGAGAGGCACGATGTCGGCATATTTAAAGGAATATTTATCGGCAAAGGAGCAACCGGAAACGTTCTGGAAAGCTCAAGCTCAGCAGATTGATTGGTTCAAATTTCCGAAAACAATCTTATCAATAGATGACAACGGGATTGAGCGTTGGTTTTCGGATGGAGTGATGAATACGTGTTGGCTTGCATTAGATTATCATTGTCAGCAAGGGCGTGGTGATCACACGGCATTAATTTATGACTCGCCCGTTACCGGGAAAAAGCAACGTTATAGCTATAATGCATTACGTGACAGTGTCGCGCGTGTGGCTGGCATGTTAGCCGATCAAGGAGTAACCAAAGGAGATCGAGTGATCATCTATATGCCGATGATTCCTCAAGCCGCCATGGCTATGTTGGCTTGTGCTCGGCTAGGGGCTATCCACTCTGTCGTTTTTGGCGGTTTTGCGCCGAATGAGCTTGCCGTTCGAATTGAAGATGCCGAACCGAAAGTGATCATCACTGCTTCTTGTGGCATCGAAGTCAATAAAGTGATTTCCTATAAGCCTATGGTGGATAAAGCCATTATGGATAGTCGCTGGAAACCTGAAAAAGTCGTGGTTTATCAACGGCCAGAGTGCCTTGCTGATCTTAACCATGCGCGAGATGTTGATTGGAGCAGTTTGCTACAACATGCCATTCCTAGCGCGTGTGTGCCGGTGTTGGCTACCGACCCGCTTTACATTCTGTATACTTCGGGAACGACGGGAAAACCGAAAGGTGTTGTGCGGGATAATGGCGGACATGCCGTTGCTTTAAAATATTCGATGCATACGATTTATCGTCAACCTCAAGAGGGGGTCTTTTGGGCGGCCTCTGATGTGGGATGGGTGGTTGGGCATTCTTACATTATTTATGCACCACTTATTCACGGATGCACGACGATTTTGTATGAAGGGAAACCGGTACGAACACCAGACCCAGGCGCATTCTGGCGCGTGTGCCAAGAATACAAAGTTGACACCTTATTCTCTGCGCCAACCGCTTTTCGGGCGATCAAAAAAGAAGATCCAAATGGCGAACTGCTTAAGCAATACGATTTATCACAGCTAAGTACGATTTTTATGGCTGGCGAGCGATTAGATCCTCCGACTCTTGAATGGGTTGAAAGCCATACCGATAAACCTGTGATTGATCACTGGTGGCAGACGGAAACGGGCTGGGCGATTGCGGGGAATACCTTAGGGCTTGAATTCATACCAGTAAAAGCGGGATCTGCGACGAAAGCGATTCCCGGATATCAGGTAGAAATACTGAATGAATTGGGTGAGTCATTGCCAGCTAATCAACAAGGTTTTGTCGCCCTCAAGCGTCCACTACCTCCAAGCTGTTTAACCACGATTTGGCGAAATCATGATAGGTTTGAATCCGGCTATTTAGCTCAATTTCCCGGTTATTATGTTTCAGGTGATGGGGGATATCTGGATGAAGACGGTTACCTGTTTATTATGGGACGCATTGACGACGTGATTAATGTAGCGGGGCACCGTCTTTCCACCGGGGAAATGGAAGAAATTCTCGGCGCACATCCCGCCATTGCGGAATGTGCTGTCGTGGGAGTGCATGACGAATTAAAAGGTCAGCTTCCACTCGGTTTCGTTGTGCTAAAAGATGGTGTTAAAATTGATGCGCCGACCTTAGAGGAAGAGCTAATCCGTCAGGTTCGTCGTCAAATTGGTGCAGTGGCTTGCTTTAAACATGCCTTAGTGGTGGAACGTTTACCGAAAACCCGTTCCGGTAAAATTTTACGGCGTATTATTCGGCAAATTGCTGATGGAGAAAGTTACACCGTTCCATCCACCATTGATGATCCCACCAGTTTGAGTGAACTAGAAAAAATACTTCATCATTAGGGGATGTTGATCTTTCGAGCTGATTTTTGCAGCCGTTTGTGGTTTCTTTATATAAGGCAAAGGTTGAAATGTAGTGGCTCTACTTGAGAAGCCGATAACGCCGTAGAAAAGAGCCACAAACGCTGCTCGAAGGGGGCGGCTAGCAGCGTTTTACTCTTTGTTGAGCAGTGTTTTGTTTACAATCACTAGGCTACAAACCTCTCGCTGCGATTAAAACGCGTTTACAGTGCCTACTCTTTAATCCGTTTTATCTTGGCTATTTTATGTTTATGATTGGCTCGCCGCCGTATCCAACCCCCAAGCGCGATACTTGATAGCGCAATAAATAGCGTTGCCAGCGGAGCTAGCATTAACAACTGATTGACGATTTTAGATAGATGCTCAGGTAATAGTGAAATACCATAGCCCGAGAAAATCAGACATAGGATCCATATCAATGCGCTTGATGGAGAAGTGAGTAAAAAACGCGTAGGAAGAATCGTATTTCTCAATCCCATAACCATCGGTAATAAAGAACGAACCACCGGAATAAAGCGTGCAAAGAACATCGCCAATAAACCATATTTTTGGATAAGACGATCGGTGGTTTGCCATTGCTTATCAGATACTTTCTCGAGCCAAACAGAGACTATGCGCGATTCTTTAAGATGATAGCCTTGATAAAAAGCAGCGATACTTCCCCACCAACCTGCCAGCACAAGAACACCAATAACCATATAGAGATTTAATATTCCTAACGCGGCGAGGCTGCCACAAAGAATCATCACGCTATCACAAGGTAGAGCGGCGGCGGGAATAAACGCACTTTCGACAAAAATTAGTAGTCCTAAACACAGGTAAAGCAAAGAAAGATCGGCCTGTTGTAACGCCAACAGATCCTGATGCCATAAGGCAGAAAATATCGACAATAACGCACTCATATTGTGTTCCTCAATCAGTAAATATTAAATTTTTCAGGGTGTTGATTGAGTGGTTATGTGTGAGCAAAACGAGAGTAAAGGTTTAAAAACTGAAGAGATTTACGGATAAATAGTGGCGTTCCAATGATGAGTATTGAAAAATAAGCCAATGTAATGAGCAGATGAATAAGCGTCGTTGAGTCAGATGCTATTGGATTTAATATCGTAACATCATCATCAAATATCGACTGGGCCCATGTGGCATGAGGTGGCTCGAGCCTGGAGTTTATCACATTGAGTGATAGGAAGAATGAACGGTTTTGGGTGAAACAGTGGTACGAATTTTCGTCTCAGCACCGATAGACGTCGGCGTTATCGTGATATCGAGTGAACATAAAGTACTCAATATCAATACAGTAAAAATAAGTGGCTGAATCATACTTGTTATTATCAGGAACGTTATATCGCGGCAAGTATGCGGTCTCCTTCCTGTGCTGTAAAGTAATTAATCGATACCATTGATAACCAATAGTGATTCAATCATTTTATGCTAATATTCATTCTAAATGGATCGAATGTGTTGGGACTGTATGTTTTTCAATAAATCATGCCAAAAAGAAAATCAGCAATTAAAGGATCAGCTCTATTCATTAGAACAGGTTCGAGAGAGTCTTGATGGAGATATGCTGAGAATTACGCTTAACCCGCAAGGTAAAATTATATCGGTTAATGAAAATTTTGAACAAGAACTCGGTATTGTGTTTTCGACGATTGAAGGAATAAATCTTATTGATTTAGTCCCTCGGAAGGCTAGACATACATCACACTTCAACAACTTGAAGGTCGCCCTCGAACAGAAAAAACATTGGAATGGGGCATTTCAAATAGAAAAGCCAAACGAACAAGAAGCTTGGCTACGCATTATTTTGCAGCCGATTCTTAATACGCAAGGGCAGTTGTTACATTTTATTGTTTTGGCGACAGAACTTACCCGTACCATTACCACATCTCGCGCACAGGAAGATATGTTGAACGCACTTAATCGTTCAATGGCGGTGATTGAATTTACCTTGGACGGACATATCATTCGTGCTAATGATAACTTTCTCCGTGCAATGGGATACCGCAGTAATGAGCAGATTGCGGGAAAACATCACCGTATTTTTTGTGACGCACAAGAAGCGAACTCCTCAGCGTACTCCGCTTTTTGGAAAAAATTAGCCAGCGGGCAATATGTTTCTGAGCGTTTTAAACGAGTTGATAGTTACGGTCAGGTCGTGTGGTTGGAAGCGTCTTACAATCCTATTCATAACGATGTCGGTGAGCTATATAAAGTCGTGAAGTTTGCCACGGTTATCACGGATCAAGTCAATCAAGAATTAGCGGTTTCAGAAGCGGCAAAAATTGCCTATACGGTGTCTGAAGAAACCGGCCAACAAACCTTAGAGGGGCAACAAGTTGTCACCGCTATTATTGATAAAATGGATAATCTCGTTAAGCAAATGAAGCAGGCGACTGCCGATATTGAATCCCTTAATCAGCATTCTCAAGAAATAAGTAAGCTGGTTGAAAGTATCAGTGGGATTGCTGATCAAACTAATTTGTTGGCGCTTAATGCTGCGATTGAAGCCGCAAGAGCCGGTGAACAAGGGCGTGGTTTTGCGGTGGTGGCTGATGAAGTCAGACAACTCGCCTCCAGAACAAACAGTACAACGGAAGAAATCGTGACGGTTGTAGCAGAGAACTTACAGAAAACAACCAAAGCGGTGGAACTGATAGTCGCTTGTCAAGCACAAGCGGGTGATACTTTGGCATTATCGACTCAAGCAGGCCAATTGATGGAGGATGTACAACATGGCGCACAAAAAGTTGTGGGTGCGATCAGTCAATTTAGTCAAAAACTCTAATAGCTTGTTACAGCAAGTTATGATTATATAAACTTGAAATAACCTTTCTGTGCTTGTAACTATTCAGCCGTCCAAACTGATTTTGAGACGACTGAATTTTGTTATGTGCAACAGAAGAAAAGATGATTGATAGGGACGTCAATGTGTTTGCTCTTTTCAGAGTGAGGAGCTTGCTCGCCCCATCCAAACTATTTGGTGAGCCATGATGTATATTCAAAATTTTGAAGCTTTTCTTATTGCTATTACTATCCTCACATTAACCCCAGGGCTAGATACCGCTTTAGTGATCCGTAATACTTCTCGTGCAGGAATGGCTGATGGTTGTGTAACAAGCCTCGGTATTTGTGTTGGGTTATTTGTTCATGCAACTTTCTCAGCCATTGGCATTTCAGCCATTTTAACCCAATCCTCTGAACTGTTTCATATCATGAAAATGGTGGGCGCGGGTTATTTGATCTGGTTAGGTTTTGTGAGTTTGCGTTCGTTATCTACTGCAGGACAAGGGATAAAAGTGAGCCGTTTATCTCATACCCAATTGAATATTAACCGCTCACTACGGGAGGGGTTTTTGTCTAATGTATTAAACCCTAAAACAGCCGTATTTTACCTTGCTTTTCTTCCACAATTTATTAATCCAGAACACTCCCCTTTATTGCAATCTTTATTTATGGCTGGAATTCACTTTATGATCGCAATGAGTTGGCAATGTGGGTTGGCCGGGGCATTGAGTTCAGCGAAAAATTTATTAAAAAATAGGACTTTTATGCGCTGGATGGAAGGCACCACTGGAGTGGTGTTAATGGGGTTAGGTCTTAAGCTAATCACTGATGAATCCGTATAGATATTTGAAAAACCGCAGATTACTCTGCGGTTTTGAGCGTTATGCTTTGGCCTTGACTCGTTTAATAGCCGGAATTTGAGCATCAAAATAAAGCTTGGTTTCTTGGAGCACAACTTGGCGTAGAGCGATCAAACCAATTAGGTTAGGAATCGCCATTAGTCCATTGACAATATCAGCGATAATCCAAATTAAGTCTAAATGTAAAAAAGCACCTGACGCGATCAAAGCAATAAAAATAACCTTATAAGGCAAAATGGCTTTGGTTCCCCACAGAAATACGACACAGCGTTCGCCATAGTAGTTCCAACCTAAAATAGTGGTAAAAGCAAAAAAGATTAACCCAATAGAGACTAATAGCGGCCCTAAGGTTTGTGCTTGAAGGCCAGTAGCAAACGCATTCGTTGTCATCGCAGCTCCGGCTAAGTCGCTTTGCCATGCTCCGGTTAAAATTAAAGCAAGGCCGGTCATGGTACAAATAATGATGGTATCGAAAAAGGTTCCCGTCATAGAAATGAGCCCCTGCCTAACACAAGAGTCTGTTTTGGCAGCAGCTGCGGCCATGGGAGCGCTACCAAGCCCTGATTCGTTAGAGAATACCCCGCGAGCAATTCCAGATTGAATAGCAAGCATGATGCTTGCGCCTAAGAATCCACCACTTGCTGCGGTTGGAGTAAAGGCGGACACTAGTACTAATTGCAAAGCGCTAATGAGTTGATCGGCATGACTAATGATCACACTAAGACAAGCCACAATATAAAAAAGCGCCATCACAGGAACGACTTTTCCAGCGACTTTGGCGATCGATTGAATACCACCAATGGTGACAAAAGTGACTAGGATAGTCAGTACAATGGCGGATATTTCACGAGGAATTCCCAAAGAGATCTCGCTTGCATCGAGAATCGCGTTGACTTGTGGAAAAGTACCAATGCCAAAGCAAGCAACCCCGAGCGCAAATACGGCAAACAAAACGGCGAGTGTTTTGGAACCTACACCATCTCGCAAGTAGTACATGGGCCCGCCAACCATTTGGCCTTTGTCATCGACCTTACGATATTTAACCGCAAGTAAGCATTCCGCATATTTGGTTGCCATACCAAATAAAGCGGCTAGCCACATCCAAAATAAAGCCCCGGGCCCGCCGAGTTTAATAGCGGTAGCCACACCGACAATATTACCTGTACCTATGGTTGCCGAAAGCGCCGTACATAACGCCGCAAAACTAGAGACGTCACCCTGCTTATCACCGGGTTCTTTACTGAACACCATTTTTATAGCTGAAGGCAAACGACGAAACTGAAGAAGGCCTAGCCGAAAAGTAAAATAGATGCCTGTGCCAACGAGTAAAATGAGAAGGGGTGGCCCCCAGATAAAGTGATCAATGGTTTGTAGCAGTGATTGTAGGTTACTCATGTATTCCCCTTAATAAGTAATATCTAAGGAGAAGAGGAAAGGAATAAAGCATAACGCTCAAAAAGCAAGCCATAGCGGCTTGTTTGAAAAATGACCTTTCACTCCTCTGTCCTTTTGCCTGAGAGTTTCACTCTGCAATGGTGTAAACCAGCAGAACTTGCTCCTTCGGCGACCGATTCAACGGTTCTCTCCAGAGGTTCCTCCAACTACAGTCCTCGCAATTCTTCTAAGAAGAATAAAGCACCTGAAAGATTTACTTCTTCGGCGGGTTTGCTTGGCCTATATGTTACATATAGGTTAACAACCTCTCTCCTGCAGTCTTCAACGGAACAATTATCTGATATGGTGATAATTTGCTTGGCGATATTAACGAAAAAAAATTGTGATGTCATCTACAAATATAAAGTAACAGGTAATTGATTGGTCAGATAAACGTTTGGTGTGTAAATTGAACAATTTATCGGGCAGAGAAGGGTAACTTCTTGATCCTGAATACAGATAATCAACTTTTCTCTGACTATTTAGACGTAATCAGTGGTATAAAATAGCAAGGGTAAAACGAATTAACGTGACGTGCCTGCCAGAGAGTGTGCATGAAGCAGTTATAAGCAGTGTGGTGTTGTGATAAAAACCAATAATACCGACCTGCTTTAAGTCGAACGGAGTGTTTATGCCTAAGCTTAAATAAGTTAGGTAAACAAGAAACGAGGGAGTGAGTTATGGGTAGACTAATCGCAATTGGAGTATTGATTGTGTTAGCGTTTTTACTTATTCGTTATGGAACGAATGCCAAATTCCAAAAGTGGATAGTGATAGTCTTACTTAGTGCTTTTGCTCTCTATACCGTCTCACTGGTTGTCACTGAATTGATCCGCTGATGTATCGTTGGGAGTTTATGTGAATCAAAAAAATCAAGATGAACATGATGTCGTTATCATCGAAGAGCGTGATAAGCGCAGTTATTTATACATTACGATTGCCGCAATCTTAGGCCTTGCCTTGGGAGGACTGATTGGCTCGAGCTTAACTGCTACGAAATGGGAAGTGAACTACTCAAACTTACAAGTGCAATTTCAGCAATGGAAAGATGAAATGCAGCAGCATAATGTTGTCACAGCTCAAAATTCAGAGCAGTTAGCACAACAATGGCAAGCGAAATTGCAATCACAATTAGAGGCTCAGCAAAAAGAGTATCAAACCAAACTTCAGCAGGTTGAGAAACAACTGGTGGAATTGGAAAAAATCAACCTTTCATTAGAGCAGCAGTTAGATAAGCAAAAAGATGCATTGCAGAGTGCAGATGCGCAAAATTCTCGTTTAAATCGGCAAGCGGATATGCAAGCCGTTCTGTTTGAACGTTCGCGTGAACTGTTTCAAAAAGAATTGAAAGTCAAACAGGCGATCGTGCAGTTACAGCAAGAACAAGAGCAATTAGCTAAAACTGCAAAGGAACTTAAAAAAGAGTGCGATATTTATCTACAAGGACAGTCTTGGGATGCTAAATCGGATGCTTGTGATAAGCAAGATGATGCAAACTCGAGACTTAGCCAGATAGCGCAGATGCTTCGAGTCCATCAAATGGATTTAGAGCAAATTAAGTCTTTATCGGAAGATTTGGGCTTGTAATAAAGAATCCAGCCGAATAAATAAGGCTGGATTCTTTATCTGTACATCGGTGACCTGACGCAATTAGTCACGAAAGTTATTGTATTGAAAAGGTTGTTCTAGTTCAGAGTCTCGAAGCAAAGCGATCACTGATTGTAAATCATCTCGTTTTTTGCCTGTGACTCGAATTTTATCGCCTTGAATAGCAGCTTGAACTTTCAATTTGGCATCTTTGATCATTTTGACCACTTTTTTTGCCAGTAATGTTTCAATACCTTGCTTTAATATCACCTCTTTATACCATTTTTTGCCGGAGTGGACTGAATCTTTCAACTCCATCGAGCGAACATCAACGCCTCGTTTGGCTAAATTATTGCGCAAAATATCCATCATTTGGTTCAGTTGAAATTCACCTTCCGCGACTAATTTTACGGTTTGCTCTTTAAGTTCAAAGCTTGCTTCTACATTACGAAAATCAAAGCGAGTGGCCAGTTCTCGATTAGAGTTATCGACCGCATGACGCAATTCGACGTTATCAACTTCTGAAACGATATCAAAAGAAGGCATGGTTTGTTTCCTTATTCGTTACAAGTTCGTTTTATTTTTACCGCTTTTGCTAATCGGGCGATCATGAGGTTCGTGTCTTCCCAACTTAAACAAGGGTCGGTAATCGATTGCCCATAAGTGAGATTATTTAAGTCACCCATCGATTGATTGCCTTCGACAATAAAGCTTTCGGCCATGATGCCAGCAATCTTGGTACTGCCTGATTCCAGTTGTTGGCAAATGACTTCTGCAACCTCCAACTGTTTACGGTGCTGCTTTTGGCAATTTGCATGGCTAAAATCGACCACTAGGCGTTGTGGTAACTGAAATTGAGCCAATTGTGCACACGCATGCGCTACTGATGCTTGATCAAAGTTTGGTCCGGTTTCGCCACCTCGTAAAATGATGTGACCAAATGGATTACCACTCGTACGATAGACGGTCATTCGCCCATTTTTATCAGGTGAATAGAAATAATGAGAGGCTTGAGAGGCTCGAATTGCATCAATAGCGATTTTTATGTTGCCATTCGTACCATTTTTAAACCCGACTGGGCAAGATAGCGCGGATGCCATTTCTCGATGAATTTGTGATTCCGTTGTACGTGCTCCAATGGCTCCCCAACTGATAAGATCGGCAATATATTGCCCAGTAATCATATCGAGAAACTCGGTGGCTGTAGCTAAACCAAGTTTATTGATCTCTAACAGTAATTGTCGAGCTTTGTTCAAACCATCTTCCAAGGCATAAGAGCCATCGAGATTGGGGTCAGTGATCAAGCCTTTCCAGCCGACGACCGTACGTGGTTTTTCAAAATAGGTACGCATGACAATGAATAGCTCATTATCATATTTTTTTTGAATTTGGCTTAAGCGAAAAGCGTAGTCGAGAGCGGCCTGAGTATCATGAACGGAACAAGGGCCAATAATCACCAGTAATCGATCATCTTTGCCAGTAAGAATTTGCTCTATTTGTTGCCGTGAGCGAGCGATACGATCTGCGATATCATCGGTGATAGGGTGAGCCTGACTGAGCTCAGCCGGTGTGGGCATAGGACCCAAGGCTTGGGTGCGTAATTCATCAGTTTTCAGTGGCATAAGATTGCCTGTTCTTTTTATTGCGAAGCGCTAAAGATAACGAATTTACCGGTCAGAATAAACCACTTAACACAAAAGGGCGTGATACAATTTACTTTTCGTTTAATTATTCATTTAATATGAATAATTATTTAATTTATTTACTTGTTTTTCTTGCTGTATATCGGTATTTTCAAGTCTATCAATTTAAGGATGAACGGAGCTACCATGAGTTTACAGCAACCACTAGCGATCGTGCCAAAATTGGCACAAGGAAATACATTACCTCAAACCTCGCCCCAAACCGCGAGTGATGATTTGTTTGTTTCTCTTTCTGAGCTTATTGCTGATAGTGTTTTTTATCATCCGGCAGTGTCTTTTGAGGATGCTTCAGTCACTGAATTAGAAAAAAACTCGTTGTCGGCATTATTAGATGGAAAAACCATCGAAGCGCATTTTGTGGCAACCTTAGTTAGCCGGATTGAAGAGGGAATTCGTCCGTTCCATAAAGTGATCCGCATCTGTTTTAGTGGAGTAGACAGTGCACAATTTAAAACATTAATTGGTGGCGAACGTGAGCCAGTAGAAATGAATCCAGCGATGGGCGTACGTGGTGTTTCTCGGTTTGCTTCTGAGGCGTATGCGAAGGCATTTAATTTAGAGTGCCAAGTCATCAAAGAATTACGCGATAAAGGCTACCATATTGAAATTGTTGTTCCCTTTGTTCGAGCATTGAGTGACGCAGCAACTATCATTGATCGTCTGGCTGAACAGGGCCTGCCGCGTGGGCTTAATGGCTTGAAAGTTTTATACGCTTGTCATGTCCCAGCTGCTGCAATCTTGGCTGAACGTCTATTGCAATATTTTGATGGTATGGTGATTGATTGGCAGGATTTAACACAATTTACTTTAGCTGTTGATAAAGACAATCGTGAGCTTGATTATCTTTATAACCCAGATAGTGAGGCGATTATGTTGTTAGCAGAAACCGCTATCAAAGCCGCTCAGCAAGCGAAAAAGCCTTTATTAGTGGTAACTCATGCACTACAAGCTTACCCTAAGCTACAAAATTTTTTAGCAGAGAATGTGCACGCTGAATCGATTTATAATTTTTGAACCGCCGCCCACCGGTTTTCCCGATGCATTGTATGGGCATCGGGATAACTAAAAAGTGATCAAGGCAGTGGAATTAAAGTAGAACCGCCTCATTTTTTAACATTCTGTTGACATTTTTCTTGGCTTGGAATTTACTGGTCTGACAAGTCAATGAGGATGTGTGGTTATGCTTTCAGCACTTACTAAAGCAAATTTTTATTTAAATTATTTTGGTTTTCTTAAAGTCCCTTTAATTTGGTATTGTCGGCCAAAAATTCTCTCGCTTAGTGCTCAAGCGGTAGAAGTTTCTATTCCTTTAAAGCGACGTAATAAAAATCATCTCAACAGTATGTATTTCGGTGTATTGGCTGTGGGTGCTGATGTGGCTGGTGGATTTATGGCGATGCATAAAGCCCAATTGCGTGGCCAACCGATTTCACTGGCGTTTAAAGGGGTCAAAGCGGAGTTTTTTAGGCGTCCTGAGGCTGCAGTTCATTTTCATTGCGATCAAGGTAAAGTGATTGATGAAATGTTAGATCAAACCATCGCAACAGGACAGCGAGTAAATAAGGCGATAAAAATTATCGCCACATGCCCGTCGCTGCATGGCAATGAGCCAATGGCTGAGTTCTGGCTGACGTTATCACTAAAATGCAGTAAAGCTTAGTCTAATGTTATTGATTCGATATCTACAATTTTGCTTCGGTTCAGAACGATTTTCCAACGGTAATAAACCGGAGGATGTTGATGATCATCTTCTCGCACGATTAAGTTAATGAGATGGCGTTTTTCAACGGACTCTCGGCTGACTTGGCCGTTATTAAGACGATAAATTCGGTTAGAACCTTTATCCATTAAACGTGTAATCGGCCTGAGGTCGATCATCATTGATTCTCGAGTTTCTTCATAACCGCTCATAAAGCGCGAGGTGGACATTTCAACCTTAGAGCAGTAGTGCAAAATTTGTTCTTCTCGTTGAACCACTCGTTTCTTTCTTAGTTTTTTAATTTTTTCCGGTAAAGTGGATAAGTTTCGATAATCGAGCCACTCATCTTTTTGTCCTACCTGTTTCGCTGTACTCGGGTCAAAGTAACGACGACGCCATTTAGGCTTACCTTTACGAATCCAGCGCCAAAGCATATCACGTAGATCATCTTTGAATATTTCGCGTAAAGCATAAATGAAAGACATGGCAATAATAAAAGAGGCGGTAATTTCGCCCCAATAATCACGAGCTGACACCGCAGTAATGGTCACGATGACCATAATTAAGCCGGTGGCTACGCCTTTAACCGCTCGCTTCATATTATTGCCCAAGGAGGTGACTTTCTCATTGAGAATAATAGGATGCTCAATGAGGCGGCGTAATAAACGCATTTTATTGCTTAATCGCGTGATATCCGTATCAGCCTTCGGCGAGTTGTAATGATTGAGTGCTCGGTGTGCTTGTTCTTTTTCTACTAAAGTGATCAATCGCTCTTTGATGGTTTTATAATCACTGTCGCGGGTTAAATGAGCAATAATAGAAAGAAACTTTTGTTCAGTATACCAAGAAAGATAGTTATCGATATTAGCGTAATAACGCTTGATGCTTTCTTCGTAAGGAATGGTACGTCTCAAACGTTTAAGGATATCAAGCGATAGCTCTATCACAGTATCGACCTCATCTGCTGTAACGTTGTCACTGTTTGAGTTGAGCTGACTTACCGCTCGATCTAAAGCGATCACGTATTGATAGGCAAAAAGACTTAAGCTGACACGATATTGAGTGGATGAAAGCCGGCCTCGTTGTGCCAAGCGACTGTGTACCAGAGGAAGCAGAATTTTATCGCTGTAATAGGAACGCTTTTGATGAATTGAGCTATAGAAAAACTCAGATTCAGACATCACTTCCGGTGTTAAACCGAGTTCTCCTGGAATAAATAAATAAGCATCGAGATCCAGTTTTTTACTTTTTGACATTTCGGTTGAAATTTTTAAAGTAACCGCGTCATGCTTATCTACAATGATCAACGAAAGCTCCTGAAAAATTACTGAATTT
Source organism: Vibrio sp. 1-1(7) (assembly GCF_013048485.1). Taxonomy (NCBI): domain Bacteria; kingdom Pseudomonadati; phylum Pseudomonadota; class Gammaproteobacteria; order Vibrionales; family Vibrionaceae; genus Vibrio; species Vibrio sp. 1-1(7). The sequence goes on from NZ_VHSP01000002.1 coordinate 640,167, forward strand.
TATCTTTACAATAGGGAGAAAGCATACCAGAGATCACGTATAATCTCTGCAAATTTGCTGTGAGACGTTTTACATGATTAACATTGGCCAGATTAATAGTTTAGAAGTCGTAAAGATAACAGACTTTGGTGTCTTTTTGGATGCGGGAGAGTTTGGTACCACACTGTTGCCTAAACGATATATTCCAGAAGCGGTTGAATTAGGGCAGTTTATCGATGTGTTCTTATTTTTGGATTCAGAAAACCAACTGGCCGCGACAACAGAAATGCCGATTGCACAAGTGGGTGAATGGGGGTTAATGCAAGTTGTCAGCGTTAACAGTACTGGGGTTTTTGTGAGCTGGGGAATTAAAGATAAAGATCTACTGGTTCCTTTTAGTGAGCAGCGCGCCCGTTTTACTGTCGGACAAACGATTTTGGTTTATGTCTATATCGATAAAGCTTCAGGGCGGATAGTTGGAACCACAAAATTTAATAAATGGCTGGATAAAACGCCAGCCCACTATACTCGTAACCAACAAGTTGAGCTTTTGATCGCAGAGCGTTCTGAACTTGGCTATAAGGCAATTATCAATGGTTCGCACTGGGGAATGATTTTCCCTTCCGATGTGTTTGGAAAGTTATTTATCGGTAAAAAGCTTAAAGGGTACATCAAGGGGGTTCGTCCTGACGGTAAAATCGATCTTGCCTTACAAAAGATCGGAGTAGAAAAGATGGATGAGCTCACTTCAAAGGTGCTAGAAATATTAGAGAAAAAGGGGGGATTTTTGCCTTTGTGCGATAAATCATCTCCAGAAGCTATTTTTGCTACCTTTCGCACCAGTAAAGGCACGTTTAAGAAAACGATTGGTAGTTTATTTAAGCAAGGTAAGATCATCATTGAACAAGATGGTATTCGCTTAGTGTAGTGTCTAATGATAAAAAAAGGCCCGAAACTCAAGGTTTTGGGCCTTAGGGGAAGTTAGTTCATAAGGGAACAGCATTACTCTCTGAATATCTTCTTCGTTATTCGAGAATAACAACCCAAGTATAGTTCATTTTTTGAAGATCAGGATGCAGGTTGGCTTCTTGGCTTCACCATCGCATTGCCTCGTGGACTAAAATAAGTTTTTATCCTTGACTCGCTCTCTTGGAAGTCCATTTTTAATTCGGTTACTGACCCATTTACCTAATCCGATCGCGTGCCCTTGGTAAGAGACGATCACTTCACCTTGGTTTTGACTCTGCTCTGGGCGGATGTCTCTGCCCATAAACCACTCCCTTGCTTGTGCTTTTGTTAGTTCTATACGATGGATATTATGGCCAACTGCCAGTGTGGTCGCTAGTTGGTGCTGCCAGCGGTATCCATGTTTATGAGTCTCTGCGATTTTAATGCCCATGCGAGAAAACCTGAGTTCACCTAGCATGGGTTCTAATGCCGTGGGGAATAGCCAAATATCATTATCTCGTAACCAGAGACTGGTTTCGTTGGGGAGCGTAATCCCTAAAGACGTTTTTAGTTGTTGATTTATTTCGGCACAAATTTTAGCGTTGGCCTTTTCAAAAGGAAATTGGCCTAAGCGCTTTTTCACTTGTGGTGAAGGTACCGCAGCATTTTTTCTTATCCTAGCAACAAAAAAACCTTCACAATCATATATTTGAGGAAATATATGTAAAAATCCCTCTTCAGTGATGGCATGAGAAGCTTGTTCAAATAGCGAATCTAGCCGTTCAAAAGTCACTGCATCACCATAGGTTTTCTTTAAATGCCAGCATATGTCTTGGTTTTCTTCGCGGCTTAAAGTACAAGTAGAGTAGACCATGATACCGCCCACTTTTAATGCTTGAAACGCACTTTCAATTAAGCTTTTTTGGGTACAAGCAATAGAAAGTACTGAAGATTTACTCCAATTTTTCATCGCATCAGGATCTTTACGAACGGTTCCTTCTCCCGAACAAGGGGCATCTAGTAAAACGGCATCAAACTGTTCTGGCAACCATCCCCCAAAGACTTGGCCATCAAAGTTGCTTAAAGCAACGTTTCTTATTCCGCAACGCTCAATGTTAGCATGAAGAATTTTTACCCGGCTGGCAGAATATTCATTGGCGACTAATACACCTTGATTATCCATTAATGCCGCCATTTGAGTCGTTTTTGAACCAGGCGCTGCAGCCATATCTAATACCGCATCAAACGTTGCGGTTTGCTGCATAAATAGGGCTGAAACGGGCATCATTGAGCTGGCTTCTTGAATATAAAACAATCCCGCCATATGTTCTGCTGTATTTCCAAGCGGAACTTCACTTTCATCAGCGGTGATCCAAAACCCGCAATCACACCAAGGTATAGCGTCTAATTGCCAGCCTTTACTTTGTGCCTGCTGCATAAAATCTGACACCGTGATTTTCAACGTATTAACTCGAATGCTTTTTCGTAACGGCCTTTGGCAGGCTTGAATAAAGTCAGACAGATTTAAATGGGGAGGAAGAATTTCGGCAATAGTGGTAAGAAATTCTTCGGGTAGGGCAACGTTGGAATGCAAAACGGAGTCTCGTTTGAAAATTTAAAGGCCATAATTATATACTGAACACGGTCACAGGAGAAGTTTCAACCCATTCATGGTCATGGTTTTCATGGTCATGGTTTGGGAATGGCAGTTTTCCATTTTTTCCAATCTTTTTGTGCATGTGGATGCAAGTAGAAAGTGTGCCCTCGTGGTGCTGGCTCGAATAATGTTTGATGATCTGGGGTTGCAAAGGCGATACCCCCGCGGACCAAACTATCAAAAGTCCCTGACTTAATATTAGCGCCAGATAAACCGATAGAAACATCCATGCCGGAGGTATTCCAGAACACGGTATTTTTACGAACCAGATAGGCATATTGCGGAGCGATTTCTATCGTGGAGATCACCCGATCAGCAAGAGAGCCCAGTTGGATATCAATAACTTTCCCCACCTCCATGCCTCGATAACTGACTGGTGTATCGATCGAAACAGAGCCTTTTTCTTCACTTTGTAGAGTAAATTGAATGCCTTCGGGGTGATAGGGGCGAGTCGCTAAGGTAAATGTGTGCCTCTTGTTTCCATTACCGGGCTGAACTTCAATGGTTTTGATGAGCAAGCTATCTAAATTGGTAATTCCATTGAAACCCACTTTTACCTCTGCGACCCAAAAAGCGGTATTGGTGCGAGTAATAAAAGAGGCATATTTCGGTTGGACTCGTGCAGAAATTGTCACTCTTTTATCCGTAAAGTTAGGTGAAACAGCCATCACTTCACCAATTTTAACGCCTCGGTATTTGATCGGCGTTCCTTGGCTAATTCCTGGGTTGGTTGCTGCTATTAACGTTATCGACTCACCAAATTTTTGCGCGCGTTGATAGCTTTCATATAATTTCCAGAATTGCCCATGTTTATTTTCTATTCCCGGCAGATTGTCAAAGGCGATGCCACCTTGTAATAGGCTTGGTAACGGTGCTGTTTGGATATGGATGCCAACGAGAGAAGCATCGATTGTGACGCCCGATTGGTTCCAGAAAACGGTATTGTCATCGATGAGGTGGCGATATTGATCATCGATGTTAATTACAATCTCAATTCCGTTAGGTGTGAGAATAAAGCGTTCGACTTTACCAACGGTTAAGTTTCGATACAGCAATGGCGACCCTTCATTCAAGCCATATGTACTTTCTGACAATAGTGTTATTTCGAGCTGTTGTGAGTACCTCTTAGCGTCGTCTTTTGCTCTTAGAGCGGTGAAATGTCGAGTGTGATCGCCCTGACCTGGGATCAATGTTAAATAATTGCCTTTTACCAGATTGGGGAGGTTTTCTATTCCTGAAATGGAAACGTTAGCTTCTTGCAAAATAAATCGACTACCGCGAGTCAACATCTGACTAAATGACGGTTGGATCGCTGCATGTGCGATAACGTGAGTGTGATCATCACTAAGTTGTAAACGTACGACTTGACCGATTTTAATCCCCTTATACATAATGGATGTACCGGATGGATTTATGCCGCTATTATCAGGTAAATGGATGGTAATCGGTATGCCAAGCCCGGCAGCTTTTAAGTCTTTGTAGAGTTTAAATTGGTGATGTTGTGCTACTTGCTTCCCCCCCTCCGAAGAGTCAACAGCAATGGCTCCACCTACCAGGGTACTTAAACTTTCTAACTGTATATCTATACCATGAACACCTAAATGAGCCCCGAGACCACTGACATTCCAAAACCGGCTTTTAGAGGTAATTAAATGACGATATGCTTCTTTGATTGACGCTTGAATGAGTACCAATTGAGTCTGTTGATCCAGTTGATAGCGAAACACTTCCCCGATAGGAATCTTCTTATACATAATTTGTGATCCGATCGATAATCCTCCTAAATCATCAGCGAGTAGAGAGATAATTAATCCGCCATTCGCGATTAAATCGGATGGTGCATTATCATCAGCAGCAAATACTTTTGGATGTTCTATTGGTTTTGATTCTGTATTACCGGGATGAATGGCAATGTAGTTACCAGATACGAGCGCATCAAGCCCTGAAACACCAGATAAACTCGCTGTCGGTTTGACGAGCCAAAAACGTGTTGAGCTCGAAAGTAACGTTGTGGCTTCTGGATAGATCTCGGCGTCAACGTAAATACGATCAAGTTCTGGGGCCAGCTTGATCGCTTTTATGATCCCGACTTCTAATCCTTGATAACGAATTGTTGTGCGACCAGCGATCAGACCTTGAGCATTAGAAAAATAGATCTGAATACGTTCTCCGGAATCATGAATAGCTTTTGTGATAAACCAAGCAGCCAATAAAACGGTGATAATGGGTAATATCCACAACGGGGAAATCCCTGTATTCCGCTTAATTTCAGGAGAGTAAGAGATGGGCTGCTTATTCATCAGAAGACTCACTATGATTTGTATTAACCGCGATAGAGTCCCATATTAAACGGGAATCTAGACTTTCAGTCGCCAGCATGGTCAAAATAACAACGCAGCCAAAAGCAACCGCGCCGTATCCTGGTGTAAAATTAAGCAATTGGCCATGGTCAATCAAAGATAGCATGATAGAGATAACAAAAAGATCCATCACCGACCACTTACCAATCCACTTAATGATGTAATAGATCGTCATTCGTTGACGATGATAACGAGTACAGTGATATTGAATAGTCAGAAGTAGATAAATCAGCGCTAAAATTTTCACAACTGGTACCACAATGCTGGCGATAAAAATAATAGCGGCAATAGCGTACATGCCATTGTTGATTAAAGTCACAACGCCGGAAAAAATAGTATCCTCTAGCCGCTGGCCGTGACTAATGAAAATAGAGATAGGAATAACATTGGCAGGGATAATTGCAATGGCGGCCAAACAGGTATAAGCCCATGTACGTTGAATCGATAGTGGTTTTCGGTAATGGAGTTTTTGGTTACAGCGTATACAGTACTCGTTTACGTCTTGAGACAAGTGGCAATAATGACAATGCATGCGTTTTTGACTCAACTTAGGATAATGACTTTCTGGCTGCCACGCTTCCCAATAGCGTTGATTACTTATTCTACTGATTAACAAAATCGTTAATATTTGTAGGAGCAATAGGCTGTAAAGGGCAGGCCCAATAAAAATATCGGCATAGTCGATTAGCTTAAAACAAGTAACGGCAACACTGACCAGAAAAACATCAATCATCGACCAGGGTTTTAATTTTTGCATGGCGAGCAGTGAATAACGAAAGATATTAAACCAGCGATAATGCAGCGCGAAATGCGCCAGCATGATCGTCATGAGTATCAGTAATGGAGCCAAAGAGCTACAAAAAAAGACCAGAAGGGCCAAAGCAGGGTAACCTTCAGAAGCGATAGCCCATATTCCAGCAGGTAAAGAAGCGGAGATCATTATTCCAAACAGTCGAATGGTTAAAAAGTTAAACCAGTGTGCGAGGATAAGTAGTAGTAGGCAGGTTATTGCAAGCGCAAGGTTTCCAGATAATGAAGGATGAGTACCTTGATATAACAGCGAGCCGCACCGGGGACAATAGGCACTTTGCTTTGGTTGAATGGCAACACGATAAACGGCAAGCTCACAGCCCTGGCACAATTGAATCTGTGTTTCTTTATCTTGCATGTTGACGGATACTTTTATTTGCATAAATAGAATCCAAATTTTCTCGCCGAGTGAACAATCACAGTATCAAGTGTAGTTGAGCTGAATTTATTGGTAGAGAAAAGTCTCACTATCTTTAGAAGTGATAGCAAATAGAAAGTGATTTTCTCTTGAGTTTTTTAAATCGAGCAGATAAAAAGAGTAAATAACACCAACAATGAAGCCAAGATGACTTGTTTTATCTTGATCATGGCTGCATCTTTTTTAGCACAACTCTTTAATGGAAAATGGTAATGAACATAGAGGACTACCAACGCTTAACTCAGCAAGCGATCGCCTTATTGGAATCAGAATCCGATTTAGTCGCAAATCTTGCCAATTTAAGTGCACTATTGAATATGGAGCTGGATAACATTAATTGGGTTGGCTTCTATTTATTACGCAACGATGAATTGATATTAGGCCCATTTCAAGGCCAACCTGCTTGTGTGAGAATCCCTGTTGGTCGAGGGGTTTGTGGCACCGCGGTTGCGAGCAATACGGTTCAACGGGTGGATGATGTCCATGCTTTCCCTGGACATATTGCCTGCGATGCCGCCAGCCTTTCTGAGCTGGTTATCCCTTTTTCTATCCATCAGCAAGTGGTCGGTGTTCTCGATATTGATAGCCCAATGACTGCGCGTTTTTCACCAATCGATCAACAAGGATTGGTTTTTTTAATGACTGAAGTAGAAAAGGTGCTCAATTCACATGCGAACAAAGCATAATTTCGCCTTTGCCTGTGGTTTTTCGTTGTCAGGTCACTATAATACCGAACATATTTATATTTAATGCTCCGCGGACCAGCCGCATCAACCAGGAATCCTCATGGAAAACACTGAAAAGTTAAAAAACAGCAAAGAAGTGATTGCGTATATTGCTGAATGTTTCCCTAAATGCTTTACTTTAGAAGGTGAGGCAAAGCCTCTTAAAATTGGTATTTTTCAAGATCTTGCTGAACGTCTTAATGATGACCCTAAAGTAAGCAAAACTCAGCTTCGAGCTGCGCTAAGGCAATACACCTCGTCATGGCGTTATCTACACGGAGTAAAAGCTGGTGCAGTTCGGATTGATCTTGATGGTAATGCTTGTGGCGAACTAGAAGAGCAACATATTGAACATGCTCAAACCGCATTAGCTGAGAGCAAAGCTCGAGTGGATGCTCGTCGTAAGGAGCAAGCAAAAAAAGCTCGTGAGGAAGCGAAGGCAAAACCTAAAGCGAAGAAGCCTCAAGCTCGTCGCCCTCAGGGCTCTGCAGCAAAAAATGAGAAAAAACCAGTTGAAACACGCGCTTTACAATCTGATGAACTCAGTGTTGGTAAGCAAGTTAATGTGAACATGGGTAAAGGCAACATGGCAGCGACCATTGTTGAGATTAATAAGGAAGATGTGCGTGTCCAACTCGGTAACGGCCTACAAATGGTTGTGAAGACGGAGCACCTGCGCGCATAAAGGAGATATTCCTACGCATGAAATGCCGTTTAAAATTAACATCAATTGCTGCTAGCTTACTGCTGGCAGCCTTTTCTGTTCAGGCTATTGAAGCCAACCTCAAAATTAACGATCTTCCTCATTTAACGCCAGAAGTTCAGCATGAAACGGCGAGTAAAAGAGTGACTTCGCGTTTTACTCGTTCTCATTATAAACATTTCTCTTTAGATGATGCGTTTTCTCAAGCAATTTTTGCACGCTACATTGGCATGCTAGATTATAACCGTAATTTGTTTACTCAAGCGGATATTGATTCTTTTAAAGATTGGTCATTGCAACTGGATGATCAATTAAAAGTAGGTAATAACCAAATAGCCTTTGATCTTTATAATCTATCCATGCGTAAGCGATTTGAGCGATTTCAATATGCTCTGTCGTTACTAGATAAAGAAATTACTTTTGATTCAGATGATGCGATTGAGCAAGATAGAACCCAATCACCTTGGCCGAAAGATCAAGCCGAAATTGATTCACTTTGGCAAAAGCGAGTTAAATTTGACGCACTCAATCTGAAATTAGCGGGTAAAACATGGCCTGAAATTCAAGAAACGTTAGCAAAACGCTACAACAACGCGATTAAACGTTTGACCCAAACGCATAGTGAAGATGTTTTTCAGGTCTACATCAATGCTTTTGCGCGCCAAATTGATCCACATACCAGCTATTTATCTCCTCGTAATGCAGAGCAATTTCAGTCTGAAATGAATTTATCGTTGGAAGGTATTGGTGCCGTACTACAAATGACCGATGATTATACCGTAATTCGCTCTCTTGTTGTTGGTGGGCCTGCCGCAAGTAGCAAACAGCTGAGTGAAGGTGATCGAATTATTGGGGTCGGCCAAGAAAAAGGTGAAATGGTTGATGTTATCGGATGGCGTTTAGACGATGTGGTTCAACTGATTAAAGGCCCAAAAGGCACGAAAGTTAAGCTACAAGTTTTACCTGAAGGGAAAGAGGCTAAAAGTTACATTGTCACTATAGTTCGCGATAAGATTCGTTTAGAAGATCGAGCCGTCAAATCTCAAATTATTGAAAAAGACGGTAAAAAAATAGGTGTATTGGAAGTTCCTAGTTTTTATGTTGGTCTGTCACAAGATACAGATACCCTCATTTCTGAACTAAAAACGGCTGGAGTGGATGGTATTATTGTTGATCTTCGCAACAATGGTGGTGGTGCTTTAACGGAAGCAACGGCACTTTCTGGACTATTTATTACCAGTGGCCCTGTGGTACAAGTTCGTGATAGTTATGGCAGAGTTAACGTTAATAGTGATACGGATGGAAAAATCAGTTACCAAGGCCCCATGACGGTATTAATTAATCGTTACAGTGCATCAGCCTCAGAAATATTCGCCGCAGCAATGCAAGATTATGGACGTGCGATCATTCTTGGTGAAAACTCCTTTGGTAAGGGGACGGTTCAGCAGCACCGTTCTTTAAATCATATCTATGATTTATTTGAACAGGAGCTGGGGTATGTGCAGTACACGATACAAAAGTTCTACCGAATTGATGGTGGCAGTACCCAAAATCGAGGCGTGATTCCTGATATCATCTTCCCAACGCCAGTCAATGCTGAAGAAACGGGGGAAAGTGTAGAAGATAACGCACTGCCTTGGGATAGCATAGACAAAGCTCAATATGACAAGTTATATGATTTTACAGCACAGCTTCCCAAACTGATTGAGCAGCATCAAGCGCGAGTGATGTCTGATCGTGAGTTTAGTTTTATATTGCAAGATATTGAGAAATATAAAGCTGAAAAAGATGATAACCTATTGTCTTTAAATGAAAAAAAACGTAAAGAAGAAATGGAAAAAGCAGACCGACAACGTTTAGAACGGATTAATATTCGTCAAAAATCTTTGGGGTTAACACCATTTGCTAAGTTGAGTGATGTACCAAAAGATTATGAAACGCCTGATGCATATCTGAATGAATCTGTCGCGATCATGGTGGATATGCTTAAGCTGTAATACGTTTGATTGATAATGAAGAGTGGACTTTATCGTCCGCTCTTTTTTTATCACAACCACTTAGCTTACTATCGGTTTGAAAAGTCAGTCAGGGTAGTATTTGTGTATCGATATGAGGCAAAACCAGGTAAGAATAATCGTATTTTTTTTATCTAGGGGGGTTGTTATTAACCCTGACAAGCTTAAGATCACAAGATAATGATAACGGTGATGAACTTTATCAGTCACAGTGATTACGTCAAAAAGGATCCCGACCATGGCGACAAGCCCGCAAGCAAAATATCGCAAAGATTACCAAGCCCCTACGCACACCATTAGTGAGATTGAGTTGCTCTTTGATCTCCATGATAACCAAACTTCCGTGACCGCCATTTCTCACATTCAGCAGCAGTCAGAAAGCTCAACGTTAGTACTTGATGGAGAAGCGCTTATTTTACAATCGCTCCAAGTGAATGGTGCAGATTGGAGCAATTATACTCAGACAGAATCAAGTTTGACGCTTTATCAACTGCCAACGCAGTTTACTTTGAAAATCATTACTGAAATTGATCCGCAAGCGAATACCGCGTTAGAAGGTTTATACAAGTCTGGTGGTGCCTTTTGTACTCAGTGTGAAGCTGAAGGGTTCCGTCGTATCACTTATTATCTTGATCGACCAGATGTACTGGCTAAATACACAACAACCATCATTGCTGATAGAACGCTTTATCCATTCTTATTAAGTAATGGCAATAAGATCGATCAAGGTGAGTTAGAGAACGACAGACATTGGGTGAAATGGCAAGATCCGCACCCTAAGCCCGCTTATCTATTTGCGTTAGTGGCGGGAGATTTTGATGTATTACGTGATCAATTTATTACGTGCTCTGGACGCAAGGTTGAGTTAGCGATTTTTGTTGATAAAGGCAATTTAGATCGTGCTAACCATGCCATGGCATCACTTAAAAACTCAATGCGTTGGGACGAACAGCGCTTTGGGCTGGAATACGACCTTGATATTTATATGGTCGTTGCGGTTGATTTTTTCAACATGGGAGCGATGGAAAATAAAGGATTAAATATTTTCAACTCCAAATTTGTGTTAGCTAATGAAAATACTGCAACTGATACCGATTACTTAGGTATTGAGTCGGTCATTGGACACGAATATTTCCATAACTGGACGGGAAACCGAGTCACTTGCCGCGATTGGTTTCAACTGAGTTTAAAAGAAGGGTTAACCGTTTTCCGAGATCAAGAATTTTCTTCAGATCTCGGTTCTCGAGCCGTTAATCGTATTCATAATGTCCGTATTATTCGTGGGCCACAATTTGCAGAAGATGCAGGCCCTATGTCTCACCCAATTCGCCCTGAGAAAGTGATAGAAATGAATAACTTCTATACCTTAACGGTATATGAAAAGGGCAGTGAAGTCATTCGTATGCTACATACTTTACTCGGTGAAGACGATTTCCAGAAAGGAATGAAACTTTACATTGCACGCCATGATGGAACCGCAGCTACCTGCGAAGATTTTGTGCTTGCTATGGAAGAGGCCAGTGGTATTGATTTACAACAATTTCGTCTTTGGTATAGCCAATCAGGTACCCCATTACTCAAAATTAGCAGCAGTTATCAAGCCAGCTCATCAACTTATACTTTGACGATAGAGCAAACTACCGAACCAACGGCGGATCAACCTTATAAGCAACCGCTACATATTCCGTTGGATATTGAACTCTACCAACAGGATGGGACGGTTATTCCGTTACAATGTAACGGAGAGGTGGTTCATCATGTGTTGAACGTTACTAAGTCAAAGCAAACTTTTGTTTTTGATCAGGTGCCAGAAAAGCCGATTCTCTCTTTGTTACGTGAATTTTCAGCGCCAGTTAAACTTGAGTATGATTATACCGATCAAGAGTTGAGCTTCCTTATGGTGCACGCAACGAATGATTTTGCACGTTGGGATGCCGGACAAATGTTACTGGCTAAATATATTCGGACTCATATTGAATCGATACAGCAAGGAAGGATGATTGAACTCCCAGATAGCGTGATTGATGCCTTCCGGGGGATTTTGCTCAACGATACATTAGAGCCAGCCTTTATTGCAGAAGTATTGACTTTGCCGAATCATAATGAGGTATCTGGTTGGTATAAACAGGTCGATGTGGATGCTATCGCGCAAGTGTTGCATCAATTCAAAGTGATTTTAGCGACGGAATTAGCAGACGAGTTGAGTGCGATTTACCATTTACTGAAACAAGAAGAGTATTCGATTGCCCATGCGGCGATTGGCCGACGTGCTCTACGCAATACCTGTTTAGGGTATCTTGCTTATACTGAGCAGGGTGAACGTTTAGTCAATCATCAATACCAGCAAGCGAATAATATGACCGATACCATGGCGGCCATGAATGCCGCCAATAGTGCTCAGTTGCCATGTCGAGAAGCGTTAATGAATGATTTTAGTGCTAAATGGCAGCACGATGGCTTAGTGATGGATAAGTGGTTTACGCTACAAGGGACAAACCCTGCTAAAGATGCGTTATTGGTGATTAAAAATACCATGCAACATCCAGCGTTTAGCATGAAAAACCCTAATCGTATTCGCAGTCTTATTGGATCTTTCTTAGCGATGAACCCGGTAAGATTTCATGCAAAAACAGGAGAAGGGTACCAGTTTGCTGGCGAGATCTTACGTGAATTAAATACCAGTAATCCTCAGGTTGCTTCACGGTTAATCGATCCATTACTTAAGTTCCGTCTATATGATCAACATCGACAAACCTTGATGAAGAAAGAACTCGAAGCATTAAAGAACTTAGATAATTTAGCCAACGATCTTTTTGAAAAAGTGACCAAAGCGTTAGATTAATAATAAAAATGAGTCGCACAGAGTCGGTACTATGCTTAGCATGAGTACCGACTCAACTGTGGTGCTGAATTGGGCTATGAATCATTACTTTTTTACCCTCAATATCTCTTATCAAACTTTTCTCGCACACTATTCAGGTGCTGCCAGTCACGTCATTGTCATGACTGATAATGGCCTTAAGCTGCAATTGTCTGCGGCAAAATTACGACCATTTCTTAGCCAACTTGGCATCAAAGGACGATTTCGTTTAACGACGGATCAACAGCATAAATTTGTGAAGCTCGAAATGCTGTGATTGGGTAACGAACGTAGCCAACACCCCTGCAGCTTAAAGTGGGAAGGATATATAGCTATGTGAATTGATATACAGCGCACAGTCTTAAACATTTCACGACCAGCGATAGGTTAGGATTGTTAACGTTCAGTTAGCAAATCTTTACAATATTCATCGCATTACTGTAAGCAGCAACTATGCTTACAGCGTAACCCTACCTATCTAATATTCTAATATTTGGAGTCGTTTATGACTGTGCGTGAAGGTTTGATGCCGGTTCTCCTAGAAAAAGTGTATCAACTCATTCAAAACCAACTTGATCCTGCCCAACAGCCCCTAGTTACTCAGCTTGGAGAACATCTATTTAGCAATGTCGCACAAGATGATCTTACCAAGCGAAATGAATCCGATCTTTATGGGGCTTTAGTTAGCCTTTGGCACCATATTACCGAGAAAGATTCACAAGCATTGTCAGTCCGCGTGTTTAATCCCACAGTGAGTAAGCATGGTTGGCAATCGACTCACACGATCGTTGAGATAGTTTTACCCGATAGTCCATTTTTAGTTGATTCAATTAAGATGACGTTAAGTCGTTTAGGATTAACGTGCCATTTGATGCTCAACGGCCCCACTCATATTGACTATGATAAGCAGGGGGGAGTGCAAAGTATCCATCAAGGAAAAGGTTCACTCCAGTCGTTATTCCATATTGAAGTAGACAAGTTAAACACCAAGCAAGACATGCTTGCACTGCAAAATGAACTAGTGGGTATGTTGAGTGATGTTACCTTGGTTGTACGTGATTGGAAGCCAATGGTCAGTCAACTCCAATTGGTCATCAACCAACTTGAACAACAAAAAAAATTTATTCCTGTTGAGTCAGCCCATTATCAAGAAACGTTAAACTTTTTACGTTGGCTCGGAGACCATAATTTTACCTTTATGGGGTATAAAGAGTTTGACTTAGTTAATGTGGAAGGGGATACCGAGTTGCATCCCACCCAAGAAGTCGGGTTAGGTCTATTTTCAGAGATAAAGCGGGTTCGGAAAGTGAAGCTGGCTCAATTTTCGGATGCTGCCCGTTTAGAAGCCAAAAAACCATTTTTACTCATTATTACTAAAGGCAATAAACAATCACGCATTCATCGACCCGCTTATACCGACTACATTGGAATTAAAAAGTTTGATCAGAATGGCCGAGTCATCGGAGAGCATCGTTTCACCGGCTTATACACCTCGGCGGTTTATAACCAAACGGTAGAAAGCATTCCCCTTATTCGAGAGAAAGTGCAACGTATTTTGTTGGCCAGTGGATATCGAGTCGGGTCTTATGCCTATAAAGCGTTACATAATATTTTAGAAAATTATCCCCGCGATGAACTGCTACAAGCCAATGAAAAAGAATTATTAGCCGTAGGGATGGGAGTGGTCCAAATGCAAGACCGAGATCTTATCCGACTTTTTGTACGACGAGATCCCTTTGGACGCTTTTTCAGTTGCATGGTTTATGTGACCAAAGAGCGTTATAACACCGAGCTAAGGAAACAAACCCAGCGGATTTTGAAAGATTATTTTGGGTGTGAACAAGATGTTGAATTTACCACTTATTTCTCAGAAAGTCCCTTAGCAAGAACCCACTACATCGTGCGAGTGGATAATAATAATGCCAATATTGATGTAAAAAAAATAGAGCAAAATTTAATGGAAGCATCAACCAGTTGGGATGATCGACTTTCTCAAGCGATAATCGCCAATTTTGGCGAAAGTCACGGGCGTCCTCTCGCTAAAGCCTATTTAAGCGCTTTTCCTCGATCTTATAAAGAGAGTGTCATGCCCGGATCTGCCGTCTCTGATCTTGAACGTCTAGAAGCTTTAAATGAAGAGCATAAATTGGGAATGCTCTTTTATCGACCTCAAGAAGAGCAAAAAGACTCAAAAGCAGTTCGACTTAAACTTTATCATCGTGATGAGCCTATCCATTTATCCGATGTGATGCCGATGCTAGAAAACCTGGGTTTGCGGATTATTGGGGAATCTCCCTATGAGATCAAAAAAAACCATGGACAAACGTATTGGATTCTCGATTTTTCCATGCTTCACAAAAGTAATAAACAAGTGGATCTTCGTGAAGCACGAGATCGCTTTCAGCAAGCATTTTCTGCAATTTGGCACGGTGAATTAGAGAGTGATGGATTTAACCGTTTAGTGTTAGGCGCATCATTAACAGGACGGGAAGTGTCTATTTTAAGGGCTTATGCACGTTATATGCGTCAAGTTGGTTTTCCTTTTAGTCAACAGTACATTGAGGAGACGTTAAACCATTATCCAGAGTTAGCTCAAGATCTTGTCGCCTTATTTATGTGTCGCTTTGATCCCAGTTATAAGGGGAGAGAAAAGGGACAAGCGAGATTGATCGATCAATTAACCGAGCAATTTGATCATGTTGAAAGCCTTGATGACGATCGTATTTTACGACGCTATATGGAAATGATTTGTGCGACCGTTCGCACCAACTATTTCCAGGTAGATCATCATAAAAAACCAAAAGCTTGCCTTGCTTTAAAGTTTACGCCACGCGATATTCCAGATATTCCAGCCCCCGTGCCAGCTTTTGAAATATTTGTTTATGCCCCGGATATTGAAGGTGTTCATCTCAGAGCTGGTAAAGTGGCTCGTGGTGGACTACGTTGGTCGGATCGACAAGAAGATTTCCGTACCGAGATTCTCGGATTAGTCAAAGCCCAGCAAGTCAAAAATACGGTGATAGTGCCTGTCGGAGCCAAAGGTGGTTTTATTTGTAAAAGACAGCCTTTATTGAATCATCGAGATGAAATTTTTGCCGAAGGCCAGCGATGCTATAAACGGTTCATCCAGTCGTTATTAGATGTGACAGATAATATTGTCGACGGAAAAATTGTTTCTCCCATTAATGTGATTCGCCATGATGAGGACGATCCCTACCTTGTTGTTGCCGCTGATAAAGGAACGGCTACATTTTCAGATTTAGCAAATGCAGTATCAGCCGATGACCACTTTTGGCTAGGAGATGCCTTCGCATCAGGAGGATCAAATGGGTATGATCATAAATCCATGGGGATCACCGCAAAAGGTGGTTGGGAGTCGGTCAAGCGTCATTTTCGTGAATTAGGGATTAATTGCCAAACGACAGATTTTACAGCAATTGGTATTGGAGACATGGCAGGGGATGTGTTTGGAAATGGAATGCTCCTTTCTCAGCATATTCGCCTGCAAGCGGCGTTTAACCATGCGCATATTTTTATTGATCCGAATCCCGATGCTGATGTCAGTTGGCAAGAGCGTCAACGTTTATTTCAACTCCCTCGATCCAGTTGGGAAAATTACAATCCAGCCTTAATCTCTGAAGGCGGAGGGGTATTTTCCCGTAAGGCAAAATCGATTTCTCTTTCAACTCAGATGCAAGCGATGCTAGCAACCGAAAGGCGTTCACTTGCACCAAATGAATTGATCAAATTGATCTTGAAAATGAAGGTCGATTTACTGTGGAATGGTGGTATTGGCACTTATATAAAATCATCTAACGAGTCGCATGCCGATGTTGGGGATAGAGCCAATGATATGGTGCGTATTAATGGCAATGAGGTGCAAGCTAAAATTATTGGTGAGGGCGGCAATTTAGGTATGACTCAGTTAGGGCGGGTTGAATACGCCTTATCTGGAGGCCGTGTTAACACCGACTTTGTCGATAATGTCGGTGGTGTTGATTGTTCTGATAACGAAGTGAATATAAAAATTCTTTTAAATAGTTTAGTTGCTCACGATGATTTAACGGTAAAACAGCGTAATCAACTGCTTGAATCGATGGAAGATGAGGTGGGGCAGATTGTTATCCAAGATGCCTATACACAGGCTGAATCGATTTCTGTGACTGAATTTCTTGGTCTTGAAACGGTAAAAGAGCAGATTCGTTTTATCCATCATATGGAAAAAGTAGGCTATTTAGATAGAAGCTTAGAGTATATTCCAGATGATGAAACATTGCTTGAAAGAGAAAAACAAGGGCAAGCGTTAACTCGTCCAGAGCTTGCCGTTTTAGTCGCTTATGGAAAAATGCGCTTGAAAGAGGAGCTTGCCTGCGATGAGGTCGCGAATGATGAATTTCATGCTAAGCAATTGATCGATTATTTCCCATCAAAGTTACGCGGTCACTATGCGCAAAAGATGAAACAACATCCTCTACGTAAAGAAATTATCGCCACGGCATTGACTAACCAGATGGTTAATGAAATGGGCTGCAACTTTGTCACCCGTTTGCAAGAAGAGACAGGAGCTAAAGTCGTTGATATTGTTAATGCGTATTCGGCCGTTCGTGAGATTTATCAATTAGAGAAAGTGTTACAAGAGATTCGTGGACTCGATAATCAAGCGGTAAGTTCAGTACAATACGATATGATGTTCCAAGTTCGTCGAACATTACGCCGTTTATCTCGTTGGTTATTACGCAATCGAATAAATCAGTCTTCAGTTGTTTCTGTTGTGGAGCATTACCAGTCTGATGTGCAAAAGATCGCTCAACAATTGGATCTGGTACTAGTCGAAAGTGAAGTGCTAGAGCACAATACTCTTGCTGAAAGCTGGATAAATCAAGGGGTCAATCATGAATTAGCCCATTATGTTGCGCGCTTATCTAGCTTATATTCTGCTTTAGACATTTCTGCGGTTTCACACGAAAAACAGGTTCCGGTTGAGCTTACGGCAAAACTTTATTTTAATTTAGGTGATCGCCTATCATTACATTGGTTTTTGAAACAAATTAATCACCAGGCCGTCGAAAACAACTGGCAAGCGTTAGCGCGAGCGGCATTCAGAGAAGATCTGGATTGGCAACAACGTCAATTAACCGCGCAAGTTTTGGCGTGCTTCAGTCACACTGACTCGTCAGATGTACTCAATGCACTAGAGCGATGGATGCAAAATAATACTAATGCTTTGCAGCGTTGGGACAATATTCTTAATGAATTTAAAGTTGGAGCAGTACATGAGTTTGCTAAATTTTCGGTTGCCATGCGTGAATTGATGCTACTGAACTTAAATTGTCAGGGCGTAGAATAAGCATTGAATTGTTAACCGATTAAGTCAATAATAACGCCCCGTTTATTCGGGGCTTATTTTTTTCGGAGGCAGTATGCTTTACCGCTTAGCCAGAGCTGGCTTTTTTCAACTGGATGCTGAAAAGGCGCATGATCTCGCCATTCAAAATTTCAAACGTTTCACTGGTACACCTCTCGATCTCTTCTACCGTCAACACCTTCCTCAACGTCCTGTTGAATGCATGGGGCTTACCTTCAAAAATCCAGTGGGCTTGGCTGCTGGGCTTGATAAAAATGGTGAATGCATAGAAGCATTTGGAGCGATGGGATTTGGTTTTGTTGAAGTTGGAACCGTGACTCCTCGCCCTCAACCGGGTAATGACAAACCGAGGTTATTTCGCTTAGTGCACGCGGAAGGAATCATCAACCGTATGGGGTTTAACAATTTAGGTGTCGATCATCTGGTTGAGAATGTTAAACAAGCAAATTATGACGGGATTATCGGCATTAATATTGGTAAGAATAAAGACACGCCGATAGAAAAAGGGGTAGAGGATTACTTAATCTGTATGGATAAGGTTTATCCTTATGCGGGTTATATTGCGATTAATATCTCATCGCCAAACACGCCAGGATTGCGTACGTTACAATATGGTCAAGCTCTTGATGAACTATTGGCGACACTTAAAGCAAAACAAAATGAACTTGCCGAACAGCACAATAAGTATGTTCCGTTAACATTGAAAATTGCACCAGATTTAACCGACCAAGAGCTAAAACAGATTTGCCAGTCGCTACTAAAGTATAAAATAGACGGAGTTATCGCGACGAATACAACCTTAGATCGAACATTAGTCGAAGGGATGAAGTTCGCGAATGAGGCTGGTGGACTAAGTGGGCGACCATTACAATCTCGTAGTACAGAAGTGATTAAACTTCTTTACCAACAACTTGGTGAACAGATCCCTATCATTGGTGTGGGGGGGATAGATTCTTATGTTTCAGCGAAAGAAAAATTGCTTGCCGGAGCTAAGTTAATTCAAGTTTATAGCGGATTCATTTATCACGGGCCTAAGCTGGTGAGCGATATTGTTAAAAATTTATAATTCATTGAGATATTTTATAAAGTGACAAGGTGACTTTCAGAGGAGATGAATCATTCATTTCCTCTTTTTTTTTATGATGTCCTTCCTAAAATGGCACTAATAGGTAATAAAGTCGTTTACCTCATCGTTTGATTATTCCAGTAAAGTAAATAGAGAGCCAGAATAATGCTAAAACCCAGTGATAAATGGCGTTGGTACTATTCAGATAGCGAAGGCTATTTGATGCTCGATCTCGGCGAGGAGATGGTGTTTCGCACCAATCTTAGTCGCAATTTACTGGTTGATTGTGCGTTTGCAGAAAATCATTTTTCTGTTGATGATGCATCGGATTACCAAACCTATAAAGAATGTGTTAGTGGTTTAGATCTGCCGGAACCTCGTAAAGTTGAATTAGCCCTGTATTGTGTGGCAGCTAAACGGTTCCATAAGCCGGTTCAACCCAGAAGTTGGTTTTTCGATTACCAGCAATCGGACGATGAGCTTGCGCCTCAAGAAGGCGATATGGTCAGTTTACTAAATGGCCATAATCAAGGGTATTTCATTGTTCTCGAAGTAGGAGAGAGCGCGAGCTTATGTGCATTGGTTGATCTGCAACCATTTATTTTAACCGGCTCTAAAACCTTAGAGTTTGGACAAGTGATTAAGGTGATGCACGACAGAATGGCATTAGCCAATCATATTTTACAACCAGAGTCTGTGGCACTGGTTGGTTAATTTTACCTAACTGTTTTCGTTCCTTTGTTTCATTTCCCATCGGCATCTCGCCGATTTTTTTTGCCTACCGTTCGGTCTCTCGTTTATAACACAGTTCAAATTTGGTTAAAGAAGGCGATATTCTACGCATTTTTTCTTTTCTTTTTTTGTTAGATGTGACGCATAGCTATGATAATTCTAGCCAAAATAAAGGAAAAATTCCCTTTTTAGCAACGTTTGTTGTTAAATTACAGCGACTTTATGTGTTTGGTATAGTCCAGATTTTAAGTGAATAAATACTCACTTCTCATGCGAAGCACTAAGAACGATAGATATTTATCAAAGAAACTAAAAAGGCTGAGTCAGTATCGTGGTGATTTTTACTCAAATTGAAAATGTGATTGCAGCATGAGATTTAGGCAAAATTAAATGACTTAACTGTTTAATGATTAAGCAGACTGAGAGTTTTTTGTTAAAATCCGTTGTTTAGCTTAGCCATGGGCTTTAGTTGTCAGCTATAATCTGAAACCATTTTTAGCAGTTAAAGAACACTATGAATCAATATCTAGCGGTGACCTCCAACGGTCTTGAGAATCTATTAGCAGAAGAACTTACCCAACTTGGGATTTCTGACGCCAAACCTGTTCAAGCAGGGGTTAAATTTACTGCCTCTAATGAATGTATTTATCGCTGCTGTTTATGGAGCCGACTTGCTTCTCGATTCGTACGTGTTGTTGCTGAATTTACTTGCCAGAATGATATGGATTTATACCTATCTGCCGCAGCGGTGAACTGGGTGAACCACTTTCATAGTTCAAAGAAGTTTGTGGTGGACTTTAATGGTACTAACCGTGAAATTCGTAACAGTCAATATGGGGCGATGAAAGTAAAAGATGCGATCGTAGACTGTTTTAACAAGAAGAATCTACCTCGGCCATCGATCAGTAAAGATCAACCTGATCTTCGGGTTCACGTCCGACTCCACAAAGAAAAAGCCTTACTCGGTATTGATATGGTTGGGGCAGGGTTACATATTCGTGGCTATCGTCCTGAATCGGGGCGCGCTCCTTTACGAGAAACACTCGCGGCCGCCATTCTTCTTCGCAGTGGCTGGCAGCCTAGTCGACCATTGCTCGATCCCATGTGTGGTTCTGGTACCTTATTAATTGAAGCGGCGATGATGGCGGCTAATATTGCTCCAGGCTTAAAAAGAGCCAAATGGTGCTTTGAAGCTTTAGAAGACTTTCAACCTGAGCTCTGGGCTGAGATAAAATCAGAAGCGGCCGTTCAAGCACGTAAAGGTGTCAAAAAAGCTGACACTAAGTTTTTTGGGGCCGATAATGACCCTCGTGTTTTGCAAATGGCAAAAGAGAATGCCCGACGAGCCGGGGTTGATGAACTGATTCAATTTGAGTTAGCTGATGCGGCAAAACTGACTCGTCCACAAGGTTTTGAGCATGGTGTGATCGTATGTAACCCACCTTATGGTGAACGGCTAGGTACTCATCCTGGTTTGATTGCTCTCTATACTGCCTTTGGTGGGCAGTTAAAAGCTGAGTTTGGTGGTTGTCAGGCTTCTATCTTTTCCAGCTCTGATGAACTACTGAGTTGTTTGCGTATGCGGGCAGAAAAGCAGTTTAAATTGAATAATGGTGCGTTACCTTGTCACCAAAAAAACTACACGATTGCAGAGCGCGATACTTCTCAATTAACGGATTCATCAAGCCCGTCACTCATTGCCCCTGATTTCGCTAATCGATTGAAAAAGAACCTCACAAAAATCAGTAAGTGGGCAAAACGAGAAGGGTTAGACTGCTATCGGATCTATGATGCAGATCTTCCTGAGTACAACGTCGCGATTGATGTTTATTTAGATCAACTCGTTATCCAAGAGTATGCGCCGCCCAAAACGATCCCTGAAGAAAAAGCGAAACGTCGCTTAACAGACATCATTCGTGCGGCGATTCAGGTGACAGGCACTGATGCAAATAACGTGGTACTCAAAGTGCGTGAACGTAAGAAAGGCGCGGCTCAGTACCAGAAATTAGCCCAGCAATCTCAGACATTCACGGTGAATGAATATGGGGTCAAATTGTTGGTTAACCTGCATGACTATTTGGATACGGGGCTATTTTTAGATCATAAGTTAACTCGACGTCGTCTTGCACAAATGGCCAAAGGAAAAGACTTTCTTAACTTATTTGCTTATACCGGCTCGGCAACGGTTCATGCCGCTTGCGGCGGAGCAAAATCCACCATGACGGTCGATATGT
The DNA here is from genome assembly GCF_013048485.1 of Vibrio sp. 1-1(7). Lineage (NCBI taxonomy): Bacteria > Pseudomonadati > Pseudomonadota > Gammaproteobacteria > Vibrionales > Vibrionaceae > Vibrio > Vibrio sp. 1-1(7). The sequence goes on from NZ_VHSP01000002.1 coordinate 662,039, forward strand.
CAAAAACCTACCTTGAGTGGGCGAAAGAAAACATGAAGTTGAATGGGCAGGTTGGGCGGCAACATCAGTATGAACAAGCGGACTGTTTACAATGGCTAAGCATCGCACAGGGACATTACGATTTAATCTTTATTGATCCTCCTACGTTTTCTAACTCAAAACGTATGGAGCAGACATTTGATGTGCAACGAGATCATATTCTATTGATGGAAAACCTTAAACGAATTTTACGCCCCGGTGGAACCATCGTATTTTCTAATAATAAGCGCCATTTTAAAATGGATATCGATCGGTTAGATGAACTTGATTTACTTGCGCAGAATATTTCAACTCAGACCTTGCCGATGGATTTTGAGCGTAACAAGCAAATCCATAACTGCTGGTTAATTACCCATAAACCACAAGAGCAGGGGCGAGCGTGATTAAACTTTATAGCACCTCAGGTTGTCATTTGTGTGAGCAAGCTTATCAGTTGCTAACCAAGGCGAATATTGCCGATCCGATCACTATTGTGGATATTGCTTTTGACGATGAGCTATTCTCTCGTTACGGTGTCACCATACCGGTGATTGCATTCCAAGGCAGTGAACTTAACTGGCCTTTCGATTTTAATGAATTAACTCAGTGGTTAGAAAATAATGGCATTAATTACCATTCATAACGGGTTACTGGCGTTCGGTGACCATCCTTTACTGGATCATGCAGATTTTGCTCTGCAAGAAAACGAACGGGTTTGTCTTGTTGGTCGTAATGGTGCAGGGAAATCGACCCTAATGAAAGTGCTCGCGGGTGAGATCTTGCTCGATGATGGCAAAATGCAGGTAATGCAAGATGTCGTGGTTTCTCGTTTAGAACAAGATCCGCCACGTAACCAGCAAGGCAATGTATATGACTATGTGGCTGGAGGCTTAAAAGAAGCAGGAGAGCAACTTAAGATCTATAACGATCTACTTGATCTTGTGACTCATTCGCCAACAGACGCCAATATTAAGAAATTATCCACGGTTCAAGAGCAACTAGAACATTCTGGTGCTTGGCGCTTGGAAGACAGAATTAACAATGTGCTTACGGCGTTAAAACTCAATGGTCAAACGAAACTAAGTGAACTTTCCGGAGGTTGGCAACGCAAAGCGGCTTTAGCTCGTGCTTTAGTATGTGAACCTGACGTTTTACTCCTTGATGAGCCAACCAACCATTTGGATGTCACAACCATTGAATGGCTGGAAGGTTTCCTTAAAGATTTTCGTGGTTCCATCATTTTTATTTCTCACGACCGTACGTTTATTAAAGCAATGGCCACTCGTATTTTGGATTTAGACCGAGGAAAACTGAACTCTTTTCCTGGTAACTACGATCAATACTTGGTTGAAAAAGAAGAGCAATTGCGTATTGAAGAGATGCAAAATGCTGAGTTTGATAAAAAATTGGCTCAGGAGGAAATCTGGATTCGTCAGGGCATAAAAGCGCGCCGAACACGTAATGAAGGCCGAGTGAGAGCCTTAAAGCAGTTACGACAAGAGCGAAGCGAGCGACGTGAAGTTCAAGGTAAAGTGAATCTTAAAATTGATGATGGATCCCGCTCAGGAAAAATTGTATTTGAAGCGGAAAACCTTAACTTTTCCATTCAAGGCAAACCGATTGTTCGTAACTTTAGTTTTAATATTATGCGAGGTGATCGTATTGCACTGATTGGTCCAAATGGCTGTGGGAAAAGTACGTTACTTAAGCTGTTACTGGGTGAGCTGACCCCTGATAGCGGTCGATTGCACTGCGGGACAAAATTGGACGTCGCGTACTTTGATCAATATCGTGAATTACTCGATCCTGAAAAAACCGTGATTGATAATTTAGCTGATGGAAAACAAGAAGTGACGGTAGCTGGGCGTCAACGTCATGCCTTAAGTTATTTACAAGATTTTCTTTTCGCGCCAAAGCGGGCTAGAACACCAGTCAAAGCGTTGTCAGGTGGTGAGAAAAACCGGCTATTGCTAGCGAGAATTTTCTTAAAACCCAATAACTTATTAGTACTTGATGAGCCCACTAACGATTTAGATATCGAAACATTGGAACTTTTAGAGGATTTACTTGCCAACTATCAGGGCACATTATTATTAGTGAGTCACGATCGTGAGTTCGTTGATAATACAGTGACGACCAGTTGGATTTTTGAAGGTAATGGACACATTGAAGAGTTTGTAGGTGGTTATCACGATGCGCAGCAGCAGCGTCAACAAGTGCAGCAAGCTCGTGCAAATGAAGGTGTGAGGCAGAAACAAGAGCAATCGGTTGAGCCCCCTCTAAAAGCCACATCACCAAAGCCTAAAGCGAAGAAGTTATCGTATAAACTACAACGTGAGCTGGAAGCTTTGCCGGCCCAGCTTGAACAGTTAGAAGAACAAATTGAAACGCTACAGTTAGAGGTCAATACTCCCGACTTTTTCAGCCAAGCTGTAGAGATTACCCAACCCATTTTAGAGAAGCTGGCTGCTTATGAGCAGGAGCTTGAAGTTGCTTTTGAGCGTTGGGAAGAGCTTGAAGCGATACAACAGGATAGTTAATGAAACGAATGAGTAGTAATACGTTTAAACGGACGCTGATTAGTGCCGTCATCTTATCTTCAACCTCAGCCTCAGCAGCACTGTATCAAGTGGTTGAGGTTAGCCCATCAACAAACTTGGATTATAAAAGTAGTTATGGTGTCGCCATTCAGCCTGGTATGGTGAATGAACCATTAGGTTGCTTTGCCAATGGAGCAACAGATTGTGCATCATCGTTTAAACTTGCCGGTGAAACGCGGTTAATCGAAACTCATGATGGTGAAGCGATAGATGGCCTTAGCTACCGAGAAGAAGTGCCGTTTAGAATTGATAATACCTTCGTGTATATTCAAGAACTGCGTGATTTTGAGCGTTATTGTAATAACGAGTTACGTTATTCTACTTGTGAAAGTTGGGCATCGATTCGTTGGAATCTTTGGCACAAAGAAATCAATGGTGAGCAAACACCAAATGCCATCGCTTTTATTGAAGACGAAGGGATAGCAATTGATGAAACCAAGAATGTTGTTGTCAATAGTTTGACCGAAGCTGGACAACCGGTCGGTATTGTTTCTGACCTCGGTAATGTAACAGGATATAGGCGTAACTCTGTCACTGCACTCGTTGGTACTCAAGATGTCGACCTTGGATTACAAACTCGATCTTGGAAAACGGATGGTACTTATACTGTAGGCAGTGTAGCAAGCGGAAAAGTAAATAATGAAGGGGATTTTTATATTTCGAAAGGAGCGATTTGGAAAAATTCGAGTCCTAAAGACAGTATGACATCGTTACCTTGGGGGGCTGGAGTTTCTGAACAAAGGGATCAACGTCTCGCACAAGCTAGCTTAAGAGATTTTGTTATTTCAGGTGATAATAAAACACTTTATGCGGTTGGTTTTAACACCTTCTATGATAAAAATCATTATATGCAAGCGAGTATTACTCCACTAACCATTCAAGACGATAATTTAGCTCCAAAAGAAGCGATAGCTGTAAAAGGGGCGACGGTCTATTCTGGTGGCGGCACAAGTGGAGATAGAATCCACACCAATTCCCTTTTAACTTCAGTCAATGCAAATTTAATTGCAATTGGTGAAGCAAAACGAGCAACCGCAGAGAAAGGGGCGTATGCCAATCGATTATTTATTGTGCCGGATGTTTCCTCTTCTTCACCAACCGCTGCATTCTTATCGGGAGGCATTTTCTTTGAAGGTGCAGGGGGTAAAGCGGGCGCAATGAATAACTATAATGAAATGGTTGGCCAAATCGATGCCGATAATACTCGTGAAGTGAGTGGTAAACCACGTCGTAAACGTGGTTTTATTTACCCATATAATGGTAAGAATAGCAATGATGAGCGCAAAAATATCTTTAATAACCAAGCTTGGTGGTTAGATGATCTCACCAATGGTGGTGAGTTCTCAAATAACAATAACCAATACCGCATTATTGATGCAACTGATATTAATGATGCAGGTGTTATTGCGGCCAGCGCATTTAAATGTGTTGGTGGTTATGATTCAACCGCTCACAATGCTACCTGTAGTAATCAAGAAACTACGGTTGCGGTTAAGCTTATTCCAATTGCTGGCGCGACGAGTGAAGATATTGTTCAACGTGGCACCGACGATCAATCGATTGATCGTAAAGGAGCAACGATAGGATTGTGGGCTTTGATGTTATTTGGGCTCGTTGGGTTCCGTAAGAAAGACTAGAAAATTGTTAAATAGGGCACAAGTTCACAGATTTGGACTTGTGCCTTTTTTATGCCTTGAGAAAGTCCATTTATTGGTCAATTCTTAATGATGTGGTCATCAATTTGCCACATCGTTTTAATAGTTGTACGTTAAACACAAGTTACTGTATGAGGACTGCACTATGAAGAGACAAAAGCGTGATCGCCTAGAAAGAGCGCAATCTCAAGGATATAAAGCTGGGTTGAATGGACGTTCACCCGATGAATGTCCTTATCAACAAACTGACGCTCGTTCGTATTGGTTAGGTGGTTGGCGTGATGCTAGAGATGATAAAAACTCTGGTCTCTACAAATAATTTTCCACATACACCATGGATCTTAGCCCCGAAAGGGGCTTTTTGTTTTTATTACGTACTTATGGCCAATAGGCCCTAGTGCACTATAACTAATTTTATTGTTCTAAAATTAGGCAGCCGGATCGGCTGCCTAATTACCTTTAGAATGATGAAGTATCTTGAAAAAGACCAACTTTTAGATCTTTAGCCACATAAATTTCTTTACCATCCACTAAAACACGACCATCAGCTAACCCCATGACCAACCTACGATTCACCACCCGTTTCATATGAATTTCATAGGTAACTTTTTTCGCTGTCGGAAGAATTTGCCCAGTAAATTTTACTTCACCGACACCAAGTGCGCGTCCTTTGCCTTTTCCTCCAACCCAACCAAGAAAGAAGCCGACTAATTGCCACATGGCATCCAGCCCTAAACAGCCAGGCATCACCGGGTCTCCGGGGAAATGGCAATCAAAAAACCAAAGATCAGGGGAAATATCCAATTCTGCAAGAATCAGCCCTTTACCGAAATCTCCTTCGGTTTCTGACATTTTGGTCACTCGATCCATCATTAACATATTAGGCGCAGGTAACTGAGGGTAGCCTTCACCAAACAATTCACCACGGCTTGAGGCTAGAAGATCATCACGATTGTATGAATCACGTTTATTATTCATTATTTTACTACTCCAATTTCCAATAGGAAGCATGTTAGTGAACAGGTGTACGCTAAACAACTCCGATCAGTACTAGACAAACCAGTTTTTGATCCGTTCCATGATTCCGTGTGGTTGAATATGTTTTTCAAAATAAGCAATACGAGCCGCAATTTTGCTAATCACACTGTCTTCATCCTCCCCTCTAAATGGTTTATTCATAAGCAAGGGAATGGCCTCATCAACAGTTGAGACAGGCCAAATAGTAAATTGGCCATTTTTTATACTGTCGATTACTTGAGGATGAAGAGCCAGATGTTTTAAGTTGCTCTTAGGCAAAATAACACCTTGTTGCCCGGTAAAACCTTGGTGCTGACAGACTCGGTAAAAACCTTCAATCTTTTCATTTAGCCCACCAACGGCTTGAACTCGTCCAAATTGATCCACGGCACCGGTGACCGCGATTTGCTGATCTATCGGATATTCAGAGAGCGCACTGACTAAAGAACAAAGTTCAGCAAGTGAAGCACTATCGCCATCGACTTCACTGTAAGATTGTTCAAAAACAACCGAAGCGGAGAAGGGTAACGGTACATCTAAGTCAAGCGCACTACTGACAAAAGCTTGCATGATCATCATACCTTTGGCATGCAGATTGCCACCCAGCTCAACTTTACGTTCTACATCAGCAATATCCCCATCACCAAAATGGATAACACACGAAATACGTGCGGGTTCTCCATAAGAAATAGGATGTCCTGCAACATCAATGACGGTTAATCCATTAACCTGACCTACTTGTTTTCCTTGTGTTTCGATAATCACCTGACCATCAAGAATATCATCTAACGCCCGCTCTGGAAGATAGGAAGCACGGTAATAGCGTGATTCGATAACTTGAATAACATGTGATTTTTCAATACTTTTTCCTTGAGACTCAATTGCTGATTCTTCAAGTAAAGCACGATGCCACATAAGGCAGAGTGGGGCATAGTGTTGATCTTCGGTGTATCTTGCCCCTGCGGTCATTACCGCTTCAATAGCACCTGAGGTTAATGTCGGTAGACGGTAACGTTCAATCATCCAGCGAAGATAGCCTAAATAAAGTGGCATAGTATGCTGATCGATTTTGATGTCTAATTCTAACTCACTAAATAAACATAAACCGGCATGAATATCTGAGTCCAAAAAATCAATGTCACCGAGTTGATGGCGATCACCGACAATAATCAATTTAATGTTATAAGATTGGCTGGGTAGCTCGGGAAGTAATGAACGTTTATCACAATTAATAGGAGAAATCGATTCACCAAGTACGGCAGATTTTAATTGTGGCCAGCAACGAGGATTTGCTAACAATAAATTAGCAGAAACAATAAGATAACCATTATTAGCTTGCTCTAATAACCCAGTGGATTGGCTGGTAATCTGCCCATTTTCAGCTTTTATTTGGCCAAAAAGGGTGGACATATCCAAACTCTCTGTACGAACGATAGGCACTCCTAACCGTTTGTTTTGTATATGTTCTTGCACCAAAGAGCGGTAAACGGAATTATCTGGCGCATTAATTAACAGAACCCGGCTAAAACCCTGTATCTGTATGAAGCGCTCTATGGCTTGAGAAAGGCGATGCTGGGTTTGAAAAAAAGAATGTACCGGAATTTGTTCAAACTGGGCAAATAACAAGTCAAAATCGTCATACTGGGGCGTCACTAAACGCCAGATATCTTGTGTCATTGAGTCATCGAAGTGATTAAAAGAACTGAAATTATATAGAAAAATCTCCGCTGCGAATAGCGTTGTTATTATTAATGATCTCTATCGTATTTTTGATTGAGAGAATTGAAAGTTAGCGCCGGCATGGTTACACTGTCACTCAAAATTTATACGGATTTGCCGAATATGAAATATCAACAACTCGAAAATCTAGAATCTGGTTGGAAATGGCAGTATTTAATGAAAAAATGGAAAGATGGTGAAGCCATTACTCGCCATATTGATCGCAGTGAAGCCGATGCGGCGGTTCTGCAGCTCAAAGCTCTTGAACACGAACCCACATTAGTACTCGATTGGATTGATAAACATATGGCGCTTGCTTTGGATAATAAGCTTAAACAAGCGATAAGAGCGAAGCGTAAGCGGCATTTTAATGCAGAGCAGCTTCATACGCGTAAAAAGTCTATCGATTTAGATTATCGGGTCTGGGAGAAATTATCTCTAAGAGCAAATGAGCTTGGCTGCACCTTATCAGATGCGATTGAATATTTACTAAGTGAAGCCTCACGTAGTGAAAAAGCAAGCCGTGCTGTGACAAGTTTGAAAGAAGATTTAAGTAAATTACTATCCAATTAGGAACGAATAACATGATTTACGCCATCATTATCGCTGGGATTGTCATTTTTTGGTTGTTTGCTGTTGATCGACCCGTTTTAAGGGTGACATTTAAATCCGGCCAGATGACTACAGCAAAAGGGCATTTCCCTCCAACGTTTAAACACAATGTGAGTGATATAGCTGAATCCACACCTTTTGATGGTGAAATGAAGGTATATCATCAGAGAGCAGGAATGAAACTTGTTTTCTCTAAAAACGTTCCTAAAAAAGTTCAGCAACGGATTCGTAATGTTTTTCCTCATCAAGGTTTTAAAAGTCGTGGGAAATCAAAGAAAAGTCACTAAACGCATTTATTGAGTAACAACACTAATTTCATTTCCTTATTAAGTGAATCGAACATTAACCTAATCACACTCGAAAGACTGAATAAATCGCATATGATGTATTCAATTGCATTTGATTAGGAGCGTCTGATGATAAAGAAAAGCGTCATGTTAGGATTGATATTAAGTAGTATGGTGATGTCGGCTTTTGCTGATGACGCTGAAACGAATCCAACAGCAAAGAAAATTAAGCAGCAACTGATTAAGCAGCTAAAAAAGGATCAGTTTTCATTATCTGGTTACTGTGACGTATTTATATATATGCGTCATGTCACTGCTAAAAAGGCAGAAGTAAGGAAAGCGACCTCGACGGGGTCATCACATCAATGCAAAGAGATCGAGCAATTGATACGAGTAGGAAAAAAGTATTCTTATCAACAACCGGAATACATTATTAGAATTCATATTGAGGATCGACACTTATAACAATTATTGATGATACTTCCTATGATTAGAGTTTAAATAGCCCAGGATATCGATTACAAGAAACCTCACTTTAGTGCGCATTATATGGATTATGTTAAATATGATAACGTGGTTATAATCAATAAATGACTATTCCTTTCAGGCTTAGATGACTTCTATTCACTCGCGCTATTTTCCATTAAACATAACCTATTTACCATAAAGTATATAATTAGCTTTATTGTGTCATGGCTGACCAATAAAGCCAATTATGCGATACAGAGTAAAGATTAATTTCTTTGTAAATACAGAGTTCAGCTTCCTGCTAGTTTGACAACAAATCCTTTTTTCTCTAATAGCTGTTTTAATTTCTCACGCATATCACCTTGAATCTCAATCTCTCCATCTTTTAGTGAGCCGCCACAGCCGCAGCTTTTTTTAAGTTCCGCCGCGAGCAATTTTAACGGTGCATCGTCAAGGTCTAGTCCTTTTATGATTGAAACACCTTTGCCTTTGCGTCCTTTAGTTTCTTTATGTATGCGAATAATACCATCACCTTGGCGACGTACTTTTTTTTCTGGTTCAGGTTGAATACGGCCTGTTTCGGTTGAATATACCAATGTCATAACATTTTCTTACTTCTTTAGTTGAGTTTCCGCTTTTTGTTTAGCAAGCAGATGAGCTTCAATATGTTTTTGAATAGCAATTTTAGAACCTTTGATTAAGCGACCATTGAAAAAACAATACCAAGCATTCGCCTCTCCTGTATCATTTTTCAAAGTAAAACCATTAAACTGCTCTTGTGTAGGTTTATGACCCTCTTCGCGTGCTTTACCTACCGATTCAAATTCGCTTGGATCAATAATTGATGCGGTATCACACCACCAATCGATACTCTTTTTAACTGCCGCTAAGTTTCCGGTTAATACGTGTGTCTTTATTTTAACTTGCCAGACCTCACTGGAATTCGGTGCTGACTTTAAGGTAAATCCTCGGTAAGTTGCTATCGCCATAGAGATCCGCTTCTGTTTGTTATTGCTAATAGTTAAATAATAATTGTATCTGACCGGTTAGCAAGTATATTTATTGGTAATATCTTAAGTTATAGTGCATTAGTATGAAAAAAAACCTCACACCTCTCAGTAATGAAATTAAAATAAAACAAATGGTTGAACGGTTTCGTAATACGATTTCCACTGAGCAGATGGTTTTACTCACACAATCGTACTATAAGCACAACTCTTTGCTCGCTTTGACTAAAGACTGGAATTTATTTATTCAATACGGCCAACAACATGCTGTACAGATACTGCCCGCTTCAAGCTTAGTTGTTAATCAATTTATACATCATCAAGCCAAAACGAGAAAATATAACACCTTAAAACGTTACGTGGTAACTATAAGCATAGTGCATTACTTATTAAATCAGCCTGATCCCACAAACAGTATTCAGGTTCGTAATCAACTTCGTCATTTTCGTCTGGATAAAAAAGGAGAGGAAAAACAAGCAGAATCCTTTACTCGATTGCATTTGAATCGCTTGCATAAAAAATTAATACGTAGCAATAATAGTAGAGATATAAGAGACTTAGCGATTTATCATGTGATGTTTGAATGTGCGATGAAACGCTCAGAACTTAAACAACTCACAATTGAGCATATTGATTTAAATGAGATCAATATTCAATGTCTGAATATTGGTACGGAGCAATATTCACTATCTGCCAATGCTCAGTGCGCATTACTTAGATGGATAAAAATAGTTAATGAACCTAGTGGTCCAGTTTTTAGAGCCATCGATCGGCACGGCAATATCGCTCATCTACGACTTGATGACTCGTCTATCTTCCGTATTTTAAGGCGAGCCGGAGGGCTTCTTTCTCAGCCTGAATTACCTTTTTCCGGTCAGTCGACTCGTATTGGTGCGGTTAAAGAATTGGCTCGACAAGGGTATAAAACAAAAGAAATTCAACAATTTGGCCGTTGGTTAAGCCCTGCGATGCCAAATCAATACTTAGGAAATTTGCACACCGCAGAAGTAGAAAAGCTAAAGTTCGTTCGTTTTAAACCGTGCGAGTAAGCGATCGGTGAACGCAATCTGCTAAGAAATCGCTAAATTTATGTCCATTATGCTCTAGCATTTTAGGAAACATCGAAATCGGGGTCATGCCTGGAAAGGTATTCACTTCATTAAGATAGATATGCCCTTGCTCAGTTAAAAAGAAGTCGATTCGAGAAAGATGTCTTAATTTCATATGGATAAAGACTTTTTTAGCACATGCATGAATTAATGCACGTTGCTCTTCCGTGAGATTTTTTGCTTCGACTTCGGTTCTCGAATGACTATCCGCACTGTACTTTTCTTCGTAACTATAAAATGCATCATCAGGCGCAATGATTTCACCCGGTTTGGAAATATAAAGCTCACCACTTAACTCATATGCGGCCACTTCCAATTCGCGAGGTTTAACCGCTTGCTCAACAAGAACCTGCTCTGAGTAATGAAAAGCGGATTCCACCGCATGGCTCACTTGTTCTAATTCGGTCACTTTGTAGCATCCAACGGATGAACCTTGCCTAGCCGCTTTAATAAACAAAGCCCCCCACTGTTCAAACGCTTGCTCTGCATTTTTTTTCGTTGTAGCACTATTTTCGGTCAGAAACAGATAAGGCGTATTGGGAATGCCTAGCGCGTCATACCATAACTTCGAGGTAATTTTATTGAAGCTATTTGAGCTTGCTTCCGGTCCACAGCCTAAATATGGAATACCTGCTAACTCAAGTAAGGATTGAATATCTCCCGTTTCTCCGGGATAACCATGAATGCAGGGGACAACAAAATCAATTTTTTTTGACCAGTTTCCACCATTAAGTGAAGCAGTATTGATATCCAGTGAAACTAACTCATTAGACAGTGTAAACCAGCCTGTTGGTTTAATCTCCACACGAATCACATTAAAATCAGGCGTAAGCAAAAGTTGTTGCTGTATGTAATTTGCAGAAACTAAAGAAACTTCATGCTCCGACGAGCCACCGCCGCACAGAAGTAAGATCGTTGTTTTTATCATTAAATTTGTCCATGACACCAAATTGGTTTTGTAACCTTGCGCTATGATAGACAATTAAAAACAGACGTGCACTATTGGGATAAATTAATTACCTTGTCCACGGTTTAACTGCCTAGAGAATAAACAGTAAAGAGACGGATAAAGCCTCTTCACTGAGTTGATAGTCCGTTGAAAACCAATATTTCTGATTAATTCAGTTTATTCAACGTTGGATATTCGGAATTTTTGATACTATCAAGGCTTTTTACAAATGGTTTGAGCGCTTTAAACTCTGCTGGAAGAGTCTCAATCGCTTGAGCGGCCTCATAACGGCTTGCATAATCTCCATACAATACGGTATACCACTTGGTACCATTGACGACTTTATAATTTTCCCAAATTGGTTGATCCCTTTTAGGGAGCTGGTTGGCAAATTGGTCCACTTTATTTTGTGACCCCACCGCTACAACTTGAATGGTAAACCCATAACGAGGATTCATTGCAGTTTGCTTATCTGTTGGAGCAATGATAGTAACGGCTGGTTTCGCCTCTGTTTGTGGACTGATTTTGACTACTTTTTTCTCTTCTGCCGACGCCATTTTGATGACATTCATTTCAACATTCTGTTCAGAAACACCTTCAGCGGTCCCTTGTTCCGATACCACGGGTTTTGGTACTTCCGCGACCGCAAACTCTTCTGTATGACTTTCAGTAGTGACATCAGTAATGTAACTCTCTGAGGCACAGGCTGCGAGAAGGACTGACAAACTGACTATTGCAACGTTTTTCATGGACTCATAACACTCTAAGTAGAAAGTAATGTAAATCATGCCGATAGAGAGACTCAGAATCAAGCACCCTCTGGCATAATCTCGGGTGATCCTGTGATTTATGACACAAACTTGTTTTCATATTATATCGTTATGATCACATCCATGTGAAATTCGCCAACAGGGATACGAAAAATTCACTAGGATAGATCCATCTGGCGCACTTTCGAACGATTTATCTCCCCACTAAAGTAGTGAGTGTCCCTCGCTTAAGGTGTAAGCATTATGAATAATTTGAGTCAGTTACTCACGCCAAAGTCTGTCGCGGTGGTTGGCGCTTCTGTCCGTACTTTTCGGGCCGGAAATATCGTGATGAAAAATTTACTACAAGGTGGTTTTGAGGGGGCAATCATGCCTGTTACCCCCTATTATCCTGCGGTTTGTGGCGTTCTGGCTTATAAAACTATCGATTCCCTTCCGGTTATTCCTGATATCGCGATTCTTTGTACCCATGCTTCACGGAATGTCACTCTGTTCAAGCAATTGGCAGAGAAAGGCGTATCTAATGTCATCGTTTTGTCAGCGGATATGTATGCCAACGATGCCCAAGATCATGAAATACAACAGCAATGCAACGATATAGCCAAACGATCAGGCATGCGAATACTTGGCCCTAATAGCCTAGGATTGATTCTTCCTTGGTGCCACTTCAATGGTTCTTTTTCTCCAGTGACAGCGATTAAAGGTAATCTTGCTTTTATTTCTCAATCGGCAGCGGTGTGTACCACAATTTTAGACTGGGCGAATGATAAACAGATAGGCTTCTCTGCTTTTGTTTCCCTCGGTAATGCCAGTGATATTGATTTTTCCGATCTGCTCGATTGCTTAAGCACAGACAGGCATACTGATGCTATTTTGCTTTACGTTGATACGATTAAAGATGCTCGCCGTTTTTTATCGGCAGCGCGTGCCGCGTCACGCAATCGACGGATATTAGTCTTAAAGGGTGGAAGAACGGCCGCTGGACGAAAAGCCGCCCAAAGACATACTGGCGGTGATAATACACTCGATAGCATTTATGATTCAGCAATTCGACGCACAGGGATGTTACGCGTGAATAATACTCACGAACTCTTTGCCGCAGTTGAAACCCTAACTCATGCCGTGCCATTAAGAGGGGAACGACTTGCCATTATAACCAATGGCGGCGGGCCTGCTATTATGGCCATTGATGCCTTACTTGAGAGAGGTGGGCAATTGGCTAAATTGAGCCCTGATATCTACAATGAGCTAAATCAGAACCTCCCTCCTAGTTGGTCGCACGGCAACCCAATTGATATCGTGGGTGATGCTGATGCTCAACGTTATATTACGGCATTAAACATAGTGTTAGAGAGTGATGACGTTGATGCTATTTTAATTATGCATTCTCCTTCTGCGATTGCTCATTCCCAACAAACGGCTCAAGCCATTGTAGAGGTGCTCAAAAATCACCCTCGAGCACGCCGATTTAATATTTTAACCAATTGGTCTGGTGAGCTTACCGCACGACCTGCGCGGCAAATTTTTACTCACGCTGGTATTCCAACATACCGTACACCTGAAAGTGCCGTTGTGGCTTTCATGCATCTGGTCGAGTACCGGCGAAATCAAAAACATTTAATGGAAACCCCCAGTACCGCTGAAGCGGTACACTCTTCTGAAGTTTCGAGCGCTAAAAATTGGATTGAAGAGCATTTAGTCGAACAACCGTCGATTCATCTTGATACTCATCAAATTGGGGCTTTTTTTAAATGGTTCCACTTTGCTGTACTACCAACTTGGATGGCTTCTGATGCCAGTGAAGCGGTTCATATTGCCGAGACGATTGGTTACCCGGTTGCAGTAAAGTTACGCTCGCCTGATATTGCCCATAAATCTGATGTTCAAGGGGTCATGCTTAATTTGCGCAACAGCAGTGAAGTCGCTAATGCGGCACAGGCGATTCTTGATCGTAGTCAGATATCCTATCCCTCAGCACGTATTCACGGATTACTTGTGCAAGCGATGGCGAAGTTAGCCGGAGGAGAAGAGCTGAGAATTAAAGTCAAACACGATACCACATTTGGCCCAGTCATATTACTTGGTCAAGGTGGCTCAGAATGGGATGAATCCATTGATGCCGAAGCGGCTTTACCTCCATTAAATATGACACTCGCTCGCTACTTAATTATTCGTGCGATCAGCAGTGGGAAAATTCGTTTGCAGAAACAGCCAACGCCTATTGATATTCATGGGTTATCTGAGTTTTTAGTTCGAATTTCACAAATCGTGGTTGATTGCCCACAAGTTTACGAACTCGATATTCATCCGGTTCTGGTTAATGGTGATCAATTCACTATTTTAGACGCCGATCTCACACTTAAACGTTTTAGCGGTGATGCACAGAGTCGATTAGCCATTCGTCCTTATCCTTCTGAATTAATTGATGAGTTTATAGACAAGGATGGCGAGCAAGTGATTTTACGACCCATTTTACCGGAAGACGAACCTTTGCATGCTGAATTTATTCAACGAGTGTCGAAAGAAGATCTCTATAAACGTTTTTTCTCTGATGTTGGGGAGTTTAACCATGAAGCGCTCGCCAACCTTACCCAGATAGATTACGACCGAGAAATGGCCTTTGTTGCCATTCGCCACCAACATGGCCAGCCTGAAATCATCGGTGTCTCACGAGCGCTCATTAATCATGAAAATAGTGATGCTGAATTTGCCATACTGATCCGCTCCGATCTCAAAGGTAAAGGGTTAGGAACCGTTTTGATGAAAAAAATTATCGATTATTGTAAAGGCAAAAAGACCTTACAACTATCAGGAATGACAATGCCAAGTAACCGAGGCATGCTCACTTTGGCACAAAAAATGGGCTTTAGTATCGACATTCATTTTGAAGACGGTGAAGCCAATATGGTGTTACCGCTTTCGAGTGGATATGCCCTTCCTACTTGAAATGGTAACGGTGTTGGCATTGGTTTACCCCAATCGCATCGTCTGTCTATGCTCATGGGGACTCCCTTGCCGCCTATCTGCAACCTTCAGTTGTTTGGGTAGCGGTATTTTTATATCGCCAAACCTTTAGAGTTACAGAACAGCTTCAAGTTGGGAGGATATCGCTCAAGCTTGATAGCACTGAAGCTCCATCGAGACAAGCACACTATCCATGATTTTTCGGCCAATTTTTTTTAAGATACTGTATACACCATGATTTTGCCTCACCAATTTTATTCCGCCGCCAAGCCAAAATAATATCGATGCACTTATCTTGACTGCCTTCAATAATTTTTAGTTGTCCGTTGGCAATCAAGTCTTCAGCGACCATTAAAGGCAAGGTACCAATCCCGAGCCCATCGATCAATGCCTGACATTTAGCATTAAAATTAGTCACCGTTAAACGAGGTTGTTTTTCAAGAATATTGACACTTATGGCTGGCTGCTCTCTTGCTGTATCAGCAATGGCTATAATTCGATATTTTTGCCGTGCTGCATCATCAAATACCCCTCGACGCTTATGAACGTAGTGTTTATTAGCCGCGACCCAAACTAGCGTCATTTTACCAAGCGGCTCAGCCTTTACATCGTGAGGCAGCACGTCGATTTTGGGACAAATAAGGAGATCCGCTCGATCCGTTGCTAGCGCTTCCCAACAACCGGCCAAAATTTCTTCTTGTAAGCGGATACGTGTTTTACTCACGTTGCCAAGCGCTTCAACTAAAGGGAAAAAATGGGTAATAGGAATAAGACCATCAAAGGCCAACGTAATATCGAGCTCCCACCCATGCGCCAAGAGCGTCGCATCATTGACCAATTTTTCTGCGGCGGCAAGCATCATTCTGCCTCGCTCAAGAATCAATACTCCCGCTTCCGTGAAGTTTGCCTTATGACCAGAACGATCAAAGATCATAATATCAAGATCTTGTTCCAATTTTTGAATTTGATAACTTAACGAGCTTGGCGCTCGATTTAGCTCATTGGCTGCCGCAGCAAAACTTCCTCGCCGATCAATCGCATCAAGAATATGTAAGGCTTCTAGTGTAATTGGACTTTGCAAAACGCCTCTCCTCACTTCTATCGAATCACCCATTGCCTACGACAATAAGTGCCTCCAATTTGTTGATATTTTTAATTATATTTTGCTGTTATTCGGAAAGAATATCAGGTTTTACCCAGACTTGGCTAAAATCAAACCATCCTAAGGCATTACATTTAGCGTTTTGTAATGAACCACATTGATCTTTGCTCACGCCCAACCAACAGTGAAACATTGGGATAATCTGTTGTTTCTCAATTAATGATTTTCCCAGTGTTTTCGCAGGGAAGCTCTCTCCCTCTTGAGCCCGCCATTGATCAACCAGTTTAGACCATTGGTTAAAATCATCACTTTGGCTCATATGTTCTATATCAGAATAATTGAGTAGCCAGCCAGCTAATGCATCGTCTCGGTGGTTCGCTATCCCCATCGCTTTAATCCAAATATCGACCTGATCAATGGCTTCAACCGTAAGCTCATATTTTATGAAATTCACATCAATATTATCGGTTTTTAAAATCTGTTGAATGACTTTTGCTAAAGTTGGAAACATCGGGTGTTTAGCATGATACGCAATCGTTACTGTACGCTGTTCTGGTGGTGAAATCGCGCTATTATTGGGGGTTTGATGATACCATCCTGGCTTTAAGCCATATGCGGGCAAAACACCCAATTCGATAACTTTTTCCTCTGGTAATAAGCGAAATAAATTCAACGAATTCAGTTTTTTTTGAAAATAATTCGCCCAGTGTATATTGGCGGCTAAACCTTTACGACGATTCAGAAGTAAATAGGTACAACCGGGATCCAACTCAACATCTTCAGTAAAAGAGCCTCGCTGACTTTTTATCGGGTGTGTCAAACTTGGAAATACCATCGTTGAATGCACTTCATCAATAACCCACACTTCCACCCGATCCAGTAAAGGGCGAAAACCAAAGTAACCATCAAACGCTTGTAGTATTAAACGTTTTTCATCGTTAATTATGACTTTATAAGGCCCGGTTCCTATTGGCATTAAATCAAAATCGTCTGAGCGCAGCACTTTCGGTAATAAAATTTTGGCGCAAGATTCTGCAAGTAATAAAGGCAAATGATAATCTGGTTTGGTGAGTATCACATCGACCACCCAAGCTTCAGGTGATGTCACTTGCTCGATATGGGAAAATAAATTGACGAACCGAAGCTGCCATAAACTCTGCACCACGCCTTCGGTGGTTAATGGTTCACCGTTATGAAAACGAACACCGGGACGTAAGTAAAATCGCCAGTGTGAAGGACTCAGCGCTTGCCAATGATGGGCTAAATCCGCTTGTAATTGTTCTTCTTCATCTAAACGAGTGAGCCCACTGTAGATTTGTCTTACAATGTGAAGCTCTGAACGTCGCATCGGTTTGGTTGGATTGAGCATGGACAGTGGTCGATAATAAGGAAGGCGCACCACTTGCCGCCCTTCTTGGTGTTGAACACCAAGATAACTCTGGATCACCTGGGTTAATTTTGCCGCATCCTGATCAAGAACCGACAATGCTTGACCAATTTTCCCTTCTTGTAAATATCGACGGGCTAAATTTTCACTGACATCGGTTCTACTTCGTTTAAAAATCAGTTGTGATAATTTTCCGCGCCCGGCAGCCGGATGCCATTCTATCCAACCTTCATCTTCCATTTTATTGAGAACAATACGGGCATTACGTCGAGTACAAAAGAGGATATCTGTTAGGTCTTCCAACTGAGTCTCTGTATTTTGACCATCAAAATGTTCAAAAAGAGTCTCAAACTGAACACGCAATCGAGGGCTACTCATAAAGGGGAAACTTACCATAATAAAAAACTATTCCAGTTTCCCTATTTATGATGCTTTTCGCAAGTCATGAATCAGGATATTTAAGCGATATCACACCCTAAAACTTGAGCAAGGGTTTGTAGTTGTTGGGCATTATCGAGTTTAATCGACCATTTAGTTTCACTACCGTGCGCGACAACCATATTTGCCTCTGATATTAAACTCACCGCATCACGAACAGCATGTAAAGTAATACGAGACGCGCCTTCTAAACGAATTAAAATTTCATGAGCTGTCACGATGATTTTTCCGCTTTTTAATTCAATAACCATACGCTAAGACTCATGACATGTTGAACGAGGGTATTTCGCCTGTTTTACAGCCATGGTTAAACGGCTAGTACAAACAAGCCGTTCTCTTTCATCCGTTATTTCAATTTGCCAGACTTGCGTTGAGATGCCCAAGTGAACTGGACTTGCTGTGCCAATCACCATCCCTTCACGCATTGCTCGGATATGATTGGCATTAATATCGAGTCCTACACAATAACGGGAGTCATCAACACAAAAGTTGGCGGCTAATGAGCCTAAGGTTTCCGCCAAGACGACAGAAGCGCCACCATGCAGCATGCCTAAGGGTTGGTGAGTAAAAGAACAGACAGGCATAGTGGCACTAAGGGTATTCTCAGTAACATCGGTATAAATAATATTGAGGTGTTCTATCAGCGTATTTTTTGATGTGGCATTTAAGTCAGCTAAACTGATGGGTCTTTTCCAGATGGCCATGCGTATCCTAATATTTTCAAAGTATAAACAGCCTGATTATATACCCAAACTACTTGGGGTTGCTCATTACAAAACGCTAAAAGGTAGGTGTTGAAGCCCATGATCTCACAGATTGGTATGATATCTCCTGTTGACTTTAAAGATGCAACAGTGTTGACGGCGTTCGTTTACCCGAATGGCATCGCCGGTCTATGCTCGTGAGGATAAACTCACTTGCCACCATTAACCATGTTGGTTCACTCCAAGTGATTTGGGAATAGCAAGAGTAAAGTTTGCTAAATTATTTACTTTCCGCACCAAATTGCCCTTAAATGCTCAAAATAGAGCATTAACTATGATTAACCATAGGATATCTCTTTAAATTTTGTGCATAAAGTGGATAATACCCACAAATTAATTTTACAAGGTGGGAACAATGTCTACTGAAGCTACTTTACTCGAACGCTGTGAATCAAAATGTGAACTCTGCTCTTCAGAGTCAGCGCTTTCTCCTTATGTGGTTGCACCACACACTCAAGTGACAGTTGACCATGCAGTAATGCTTTGTGCAACTTGTAAAGACCAAATTGAAAAGCCAGAATCTGCCGACATCAACCACTGGCGCTGCCTTAATGACAGTATGTGGAATCAAGTTCCAGCCGTTCAAGTCCTTGCTTGGCGTCAACTAAAACGTCTGTCTGCGGCAAAAGGTTGGGGACAAGACTTGCTAGATATGATGTACATGGAAGAGGAAGTCCAGAAATGGGCTGAAATCGGTATGAACGATGACGAAGAAAAACCGCGTGATGTTAATGGTGTTGAGCTGAAAAAAGGAGACGATGTGACGGTAATCAAAGATCTCCCAGTTAAGGGGTCAAGCATGGTAATTAAACAAGGTACCGCTGTTCGCGGTATTGCCTTAACGGATGATCCCAAGCACATTCAAGGAAAGGTAAATGGACAAACCATGTTCATTATTGCGGAATACTGCCGTAAAAAATAATTTGGCAGCAGAAAAAACAAAAAGCCGACAAATTGTCGGCTTTTTAATTAGCGCATTAAACCAATATCTCGTTGTATGTGATCAGATAATTCTCCGGCATGATAACGATGTGCCGAAGTCGATTCGACAAAAAGAATATCAACTAAATGAGCCATCAATCCTTTGAAGTTAACCGAATAGGTTTTTTTATCCATAGAGGTAGGTACTGGAACGGTACCGAAACGTATTGCTTGTGCCATAGAAGCCTCTCTTGATAAGCCGGTAACTTATATGAACAGATCTTAAGCAATACCCTGTGATTTATAAAATGACAAAATTTGGACTTTTGCATAAATAAAACTAATAAAACATATGGTTAACAATTGAATGAGTAATCGCGCATTCGCTGCAATTAACTAATCATAAACCGTCACACCTCTTGCATAAAAACTCACCGGTTGCATTTCTGTTTATTTTATTTAACATTTAATGCAAAGGCTATTTTTCGACTTTGATCGCACTATTCAGTTTGTCTGAGTGGCCTTTGAACCATGAAGCCACAATCGCAATCAACATCGTTACCAATAAAACCAATAAAGAAATTGGGGTTGGTATCTCCCACGGCGAGCCAACTAATAACATTTTTATACCAATAAATAACATAATAAATGCGAGTGCCGGTTTTAAATAGATAAATTTATTCATCATTCCTTCCAGCACAAAATACAACGAGCGCAGCCCTAACAAGGCAAAAACGTTTGCTGCTAACACCAAAAAGGGCTCTCGTGTTACCGCAAAGATAGCTGGAATTGAATCTAGCGCGAACATAATATCCATGCAAGCAATCATACCAACAACAATAAACATGGGCGTTACCCACCAACCTTGCTGTTGACGAATCAATAATGCATGCCCAGAATAATCTTGCGTTACATTAAAGCAGCGTCTCATCACGCGTTCAGGAAGTGGGTTAAGTTCACTGTGTTGTTTTTCTCTTGCTAATTGAACCCCTGTCCAAATTAAGAACACAGCAAATACATATAAAATCCAATGGTATTGACTCAATAGTTGCGCGCCAATCACAATCATAATACCTCGTAAAATTAAAGCTCCAATCACACCATATAAGAGCGCCCTTGGTCGACATGAAGCGGGAACCGAGTATTGATGAAAGATAATAGCAAACACGAATAAATTATCGATGCTGAGTGATTTTTCTAGTAGGTAACCAGTTAAAAAGGCTAGCGACGCCTGTGAGGCACTATAATCACTATTCGGTAAATAAACCTCCCAAAATAGGAAAATGATTGCCGCAAAAATAAAGGCAAGCAGAATCCAAAACAAGCTCCAACTTAATGCACGCTGCAAAGAAATTTTATTATCACGAGTTTGCCAAATATCTAGCGCAACCAATGTGACGGTAAGAAGCATAAAGCTTAGATAAGTCATTAGGGACATGTTTCCTCCACGAGCGGAAGGAAAAACGTTTTAGAGAGCAAAACGAAACCTTCCGCATACCAAGTTATACTGTATAAAACAGCATGGATGCGTTGGTCTCGTCGAAATAGGTTAGGCTGCAACCTATTTATACTTGCCGGATAAGCTTAACGCTTAACGGGATGACGACAAGTAAACAACATGATGGCGACTACTCCCCAAACAGCGCTACTTTACTATGGTTGTTTTATCTCGTCTAGCGACAACCACATAATTTAATTTAAAGGTAAAAAATAAACCAATCCGACCCACACACTAATCCAAGCTACAATCGCTAATAGGTCACTCCAATAATTCCACATAACCGGCCTCTGTTCACTGTCATCGTATGAAAAGAGAGCAAAAAGTGGACCAACAAATTAATTTGATTGGTTGGAAACATTAGTTTGCGCAGTTTGACTTAATAAGTAAGGTTTATCGGTTAATAATTCAATAAAAGCATCAGCCATAGACACATTGGTCACTTTCCCCTCACCTTTCATTTCAGTCAAAGCATGGTAACCTTCTTTGCCTTTCATGGTGTAGGCGGATGAAGTACCGTAATACTCCCCGTTTGGATTAACCGAATACCACTCTCCATCGATAAAAATGGATAGATTTTGAATTCTTTGGCCAATAGGATTATTCGCTTGGTATTCGAAAGAAAGGTTATGCGTATAAGGGTAACTACCCGATCCCGTTCCTTCTACACCATTATTGAAAGCATTATTGATTGCGCCTTCTAATGTTCGAGCAAGTGCATCTCCGGATATTTTATAGACACCAACCGGAACGGCAAATGGTAATAGTTGGCCGGCAATATCGGCCACAGAAACTTCACCCGGCAAAATGGAGGTTCTCACCCCACCGGCATTATGAATGGCAAACTGAACTCGGTAGCCTCGCTTTTCCATTGCATAAGCAAAAGCTTTGGCAACTAAAGGAGCAACTTGGCTTGGGCCTTCTTCATCCGGGATGCGTACATGGCGTAGTTTTTCTGATGCATGGGCAATGATTTGATGTTGTAACTCACGGACTTTGGGTATGTATTTGTTTTGTAAAATACCATGGACATCTGGATCTTTTTTGCAGACTACGACATGAGGATGATTATTGACAAACTCACACGCATCAAGGTGGGTTGTATCGCACCCCGCTTCATTCATACTGGCATCAAGAAAAAGACGGCGTCCTAACAGCAATTCATTGCGACCCGTAAAATTGACAACTCGGCCATTTTTATCGAAATCAATGTGACAATGCCCTAATGCTAATGCATAAAGCCCAGCTTGAACGACATAAGTTCCATTAATAAATTGCCCATAAGATTCTTCTTGGGAAAGTCCAAGTGCACTAAAGTCACCTTGTAATATATGGCTATGTCCACCAACGATGACACTGATGCCGTCAATCTTAGCCGCCAGTTCTTTGTCAGCTTCATATCCCAAGTGACTGGCAAGAATGATTTTATTAATTCCTGAATGATGTATAGCTTCAACGGTTTTACTTGCGGTTGTCAACGATGACACAAATGGAGTATCCCCATCAGGGTTGGCGATATCTTCCATCTTATCCAGTGATAAACCAAAAATGGCCACTTGACTGCCATCAACCTCTTTTACCATCCAACGAGCACACTGTCGTTGTGAATCAAAAGCATACACCTGCGAATTGTTAGATAGACGATGTTGTTTATCTTGCCGCTCTTTGGACAAATCCCAATTACCCGCTAATAACGGAAATTGTATACGTTTAGCAAACTGCGCAACGGGCTCATTTCCCATATCTAATTCATGATTACCAAGTGTCATGGCGTCAATACCTAACGCATTGAGCATCTCAGCATTAGCCTGACCTTTAAATAAAGAAAAATATAAAGTACCTTGGAAGCAGTCACCCGCATGGACAAAAATAAAGCCACGCTTCATACGCTGAGCATCGGCTTTAAGCTGATGAATTCGGGTCGCAATACGAGCAAAGCCACCCGCACTGACAAATGGGGTTAAAGTTTGTTGATCAATGTTTAAAGATAGTTGTAGTGAGGTTGGCTCAAAATAAGAATGGGTGTCATTGATATGAGCCAGAGTAATCGATGTCATGTCTTTTATTCTTTTCATAATATTTTCTCTTCTCTTTCCCCTCCATCCTAGCTTAAAAATCATGACAAAGTCGTGACTTTTATGAAATATTTTTGCAAGACCATGGAAAAAATATAAAGCTTAAGGCCTTCAATCATTCTGAAACATGAAGGTTCTGTGAAGTACTGGGCAGTTTAATGACTTGAGCGTCTGTTTATTCACACATTTTCCTTTATGCTTAACAAAAACTCAACGCAAGCTGTCGAGAACGTTGAGCAAGAGGAACTCACTTTATGCATTTAGAACGTATTGAAATATCAGGATTTCGAGGCATTCGTCGCTTATCGCTAACCTTTGATGAACTCACCACATTAATCGGAGAAAATACATGGGGAAAGTCTTCGTTACTGGATGCGTTATCCGTCATACTACCGCCGGATGGAAAGCCTTATCAGTTCGAATTGCAAGACTTTCACGTAGACTATGCTCTCTCTCATCCACAAACTCAAGATATCCAGATTATTCTTAGCTTTATTGCCTCCGACAAACACGAGCATCGTGCGGGTCGCTATCGGAAATTAAAACCAGTATGGCGTCAGGATGAACATGGCTGCCATCGCATTATTTACCGTGTTAATGCCTCACGCATACAGTATGATATCTCCACCCACTACGCCTTCTTGGATTTAGAAGGGCATACTATTGCAGTTCATGATAGTGAGCAATTAGCTCAATCATTAATGAGTTTGCATCCGGTTATTCGGTTACGAGATTCGCGCCAATTTGATCGACCTTTTATAGAAGGGAATGGCAAAAATGCACGCATAGAGAAACGGATCAATAATACGTGTCGTCGTTTAATGGCTATCCCAGGTCATGTGAATAAAGGCGAAATGCGCAGTAGCTTAAATTCAATGCAGGCATTAATAGAGCATTATTTTTCATTTAAAGATCAAAAGCGTAAAAACCCACGTCGAGAAAGAGAAAGCTTGGTTTATGGCCCTCCTGGGTATGATAAAAGTTTGTCGCAAGTGGTTGATGATACCAAAAATCGCCAAACCCGACTGTTACTGATGGGGTTACTCAATGCTTATTTACAAGCCAAAGGGCCCAATGATCTACGACGCTATGCGCGACCCATACTGATTATTGAAGATCCTGAAGGGCGTTTACACCCGACGCATCTTGCTCGAGCCTGGAATTTGCTTGATTTACTTCCTATGCAAAAAATCCTAACCACCAATAGTGGTGATTTACTCGCCTCGGTACCACTACATTCGATTCGACGTTTGGTGAGAACGTCAGATAAGGTTGTCGCGACAAGTATGCCAAGCCGAGGACTAGGGCGTGATGAGTTACGCCGCATTGGTTTTCATATTCGCTTTCATCGTCCGGGCGCTCTTTTTGCTCGCTGTTGGTTATTGGTTGAAGGAGAAACAGAAGTTTGGCTATTCAGTGAGTTAGCCAGACAATGTGGTTATAACCTAGCTGCGGAAGGAGTACAGATTATCGAGTTTGCACAATCAGGGTTGAAATCGTTAATCAAAGTTGCAAAAGCTTTTGCGATTGAATGGCATGTGGTGACCGATGGTGATCCTGCGGGTAAAAAATACGCAGCAACAGTACTCAACATGCTAGAACATGAACAAGCTCGACATCGTCTTACTGAATTGCCCGATCGTGATATTGAGCACTTTTTGTATTCCCATGGTTTTGAGTTCTTTTTCAAAGATATGGTTAAAATCCCACACGAACACCCTATACCGGCAAAAAAAGTCGTTAATAAGGTGCTTAAAAAGCATGCCAAACCCGATCTTGCCCTGGCCATTGTTTCTCATTGTGAAGAAAACGGTGTCGAGTCGATTCCCCTACTCTTGCGTTGGACGCTAAAAAGAGTGGTCACACTGGCAAACGGAAATATATAACCAAAATGAATATACCCTTCCTACTTGAAGCTGCTGGGGTGTTGGCTACGTTCTTTCACCCCAATCGCATAGCCTGTCTATGCTCATGGGGATTCACTCACTTGCCGCCTAACTGCAACTCCAAGTTGTTTGGGTATAAGTTTATTCCCTGTGTTAATCATCATTTACAAAGGGGATAAACCGCCCGATCAATATTAGTGATAATGCTTTTCTCTAGAGTACGTTTTGCTCTTATTGACCAGCCTTACTTTTATGAAGAACGCTTTACTGAGGGGTGACTGCTTTTTTATTACAGCGTAACGTTAACCCATGCTCTGATTCTTTTCTTTCTTCACTTCTCTTATGCAGCCACTCTCCGCTCGCTTTCATGGTATAACCAAACACGCCACCTAATAACAAAGAAGGGATAACAAGTGCTATGTTTCCATCTGCAGCAAACGTAGCACAACAACCAATAAAAGTACCAGGAATGTAAGCGAGTAAAGCATTTTTAGCTTGAATGCACATCATGAAAGCTGCAAAAGCGGTGATAACATAACCGATGATCTCCCATGTCATAAACTGAGAGAGTAACATCATCACCCATGCCCAAAAGACACCGCTCAAATTACAACATAGACTTTGTGCCAAGCCTTTGAGCCCAGCATGCGGAGTCGCAAAATAGCTGGTACAACCCAAGAAGCCAGCCCAAGAAAGTAAGCCAAAGGAGATAGCGATCCAACCCCAAATACCGGATAAGATGCCGGTCGTTAACGATATAGCAAAAAGCGCATTCATAACTTCTCCCTTAAATAAAACGCGGTTGACACATTAATGATGTGACAACCGACAATGAGAGAATAGTAAAGCGATGCGGCAAAACAACAAACGATTTAAATCACAGTTTTTGTGCAACAATTTATTTGATATACAAAAAATAGTGATGCAATCGATAAATCAACAGATGATGGTATCATAGCACATAGGGCTTGCCTTTCATCATTCGCAAGCCTTCACGTCGAATACATTCAGCTAATGGATTTTCAGCCATCTCGGCTCGCCAGATAAACGAAAGCGTACGCTCCATACTTAATTGTGGGACATTAAGCGCAACCAATTGACCACTTTGAATGAAACGCTCAACATCTAAATAAGGCAGGCAAGTCAAATAAGAGCCATTAGCCACTAAACTACGTAAGACAGGAACATGCTCGTATTCACGCCAAACATCCAAATCAGCGATTAACTTATGGATTGCACTGTCAAAAATGCCACGAGTTCCAGACCCTTGCTCTCGAAGCACCCACTTAGCTTGTTCTAGCTGAGCTAAGCTAACCACTTCTCGTTTAGCGAATGGGTGATGTGCAGAAGCAACCACACATAAATGATCCCGACACCACACTTCTTGATGAATTCGATTATCATCGCAACGCCCTTCAATGATGCCTAAGTCGTACTTATAATCTAATATTCCCTCGATCACACTTTGGGTACTTCGAACCCCCAGTTCAATGCGAATCTCCGGAAAATCACTATCAATAATACTGATAAGGTCAGGCACTAAATGTTCCGCTGGAGTTTGGCTTGCACCCAATCGAATTTCGCCACTTAACAAATGCTGATCATAAAAGCCCATTTCAATTTGCTGAGCATCTTGTAGCAAACGTTTAGCTTTTGGACGTAACCACATTCCCCAATGGGTCAATGCCATTTGTTTTCCTTGACGCTCAAAGAGCGGGCGTCCCAACATTTTTTCTAACTGTGCTAAAGACATACTTGTTGCAGACTGGGTTAAAGCTAGCTGTTCAGCTGCCGCGCTCACACTGCCGAAGTCTGCCACAGCATCAAAGACGGCCAATTGTTTTAATGAATATCGCACAACCTATCCTATGGAACGATTTATACCAACCCCAATTCACTGGGCCACGAGTGTCATTCTACTGCTTGCTTTTACTATATCAATATAATTGATGAGGTTTTAAAGAATTATCAATTTTACCTTCTTCCTTTCGCTCTCTAATCTAACGGTGAAGCAACCCACAAGGTGTTGTTTAATTTAGTCAGGAGTTATTTATGTATCTAAGTCTGAGGAGCGAAAATGTCAGCAGCGAACTCTGAAAATCAACTCTATTTTTCGCCCCATGAAATGATGGCAGAAGCTGAAAAATTTGCCCTGAGTAAAGCCAAGAAAACCAGCGGCATGATACTGAGCTTAGCCATAATGGCTGGAGCATTCATTGGGCTTGCTTTTCTATTTTATATTACCGTAACAACCGGAAGTGATAACTCTGGATGGGGGTTAAGCCGACTCGCAGGAGGCATCGCTTTCAGCATGGGGTTAATTCTTATTGTTATCTGTGGCGGTGAACTGTTTACTAGTTCTGTCCTTTCTAGCATTTCTTGGGCGAACAAGCAGATCAGCTTTGGCAAAATGCTGTCTATTTGGGGCAAGGTTTATGTCGGTAATTTTCTTGGAGCAATGTTTTTGCTGTTGTTGGTTTCAGCCGCAGGGATGTACCAACTAGATCATGGCCAATGGGGGCTTAATGCTCTCAACATTGCACAGCACAAACTGCATCACACGCCCATTCAAGCATTTTCACTTGGGGTGTTATGTAACTTACTCGTTTGTTTGGCGATTTGGTTAACCTTTAGTTCAGCAAACGCCATGACAAAAGCAGCTATGACCGTTTTACCTGTTGCAATGTTTGTTTCAAGTGGATTTGAACACTGCGTCGCCAACATGTTTATGGTGCCGCTTGGTATTGTTATCCATCACTTTGCACCAGATAGTTTTTGGCAACAAATCGGAGTGACAGCCTCACAGTATGCAGATTTAAATATCACACGCTTTATCACAGCAAACTTAATTCCCGTCACGTTAGGAAATATTGTCGGTGGAGCGGTTCTCGTTGGATTGACGAACTGGTCAATTTACCGTCGCCCTTACCTAAAAGAAGCACAGATCACTACCATCACCGAAACCACTCCAATACAGTCAGTTAAGGAAACCACCATGAAAAACTCAATAATTGTGAAAGATATGATGAACACCCAACCGATAACTCTTAATGCTGAGATGCCGATTGCTCTCGCTATCGATGCATTGGTTGATAACCACCTAACAGCAGCTCCTGTGGTAGATATTCAAGGCCGTTTGGTGGGCATGTTCTCTGCTCACGATGTAATGGTTGATTTATGGTGTCAAGACTACTTGCCGAATGAAGAACAAAAAGTGGTTGATCTGATGACCCGTGATGTTATTGCGATTGATGCCAATGATTCGCTCGTTGATATTACCGAGTTTTTATGTATTGATAAAGAACAACTCTTCCCTACAACGAATATGGGCATCGCGACTCGCTTTAATGCATTATCTGTCGAAGAACGAGCGAAAAGCATGAAAGTCAGTAAGCCCCATGTTCTTCCTGTATTAGAAAATGGTCAATTTGTCGGGATGCTAGCACGAAATGACGTTCTTGCTGCACTTCGTCCAATTTATGGTGAACGTTTAGCGGTTGTTAACGAACAACAAGAGCAAGAGCTAGCTCGCGCATAATAATAGTATTAACTCATTGATGAGTTAATACAGAAAGTAAAAGTCCCCTTTGATCAGGAGGGGACTTTGTTTAATAAACACATTAATCATCAAAAAAATTACTTTTTGATGCCTTCAACATGCAGTTCCATATCAACATAGCTCGATGGCCCCATTACAGTAATATCGAAATCTTTCAGCTCTAAACGGGTAGCACCAACAAACCCAGCACGTTCTCCTCCCCATGGATCAGCACCAGCACCAATCAATTGAGCATCGATAGTGATTGGCTGTGTTTTGCCGTGTAAGGTTAAATTACCTTGTATTGCTAAATGTCCTTGCCCTTGATCAATGACTTGTGTACTGACAAAGGTAGCATTTGAGAACTTTGACGTGTTTAAAAAATCAGCACTGCGAATGTGTTTATCACGCTCGGCATGGTTAGAATCAAGACTAGTTGTATCAACGGTAACGCTTACTTTCGAGGCTGAAATATCATTTTCATCATAAGAAAACTCCCCGCTAAACGTATTAAAACGTCCTTTAATAAAACTGTATCCTAAATGACTCACTTTAAAGTTTATCGATGCATGAGCCCCTTTAGTATCAATCACATAATCGGCAGCACTTGCACCAAATGGGAAAGCCATTGCCATTGCCAACCCTGATGCCAGTAACGTTTTTTTCATTTTGATGCTCCTATCATTTTACGTAACGTATTATCTTTATTGATAAAGTGATGTTTTAAAGCCGCCAAACCATGCAAAAATGCCATCACGATTAGTGTCCAAGCTGCATAGAAGTGTACGGTGCCTGCAATATCTGATTGTTGATTAAACAAAGCCCCTACACTGGGTAATGTAAACCAGTTAAAGACATCAATTCCTCGACCATCGGCAGTAGAAATCAAGTAACCGGAAGTAAATAAGATCGCTAAATTAACGTAAAGTAGAAGGTGCATAAATTTTGCTGCCAACTTTTCTAGCCCGTTCCCTTCAACTTTTGGTGACGTTGTCACAAATCGTAAGATAATACGTAAGAGAGTTACTGCGGCCAATAAAAGGCCAATCGACTTATGCCAATGAGGTGCTGTACGATACCACTCACTATAATAAGAGAGATCGACCATCCATAGACCGACGGCAAACAGACCAATCACAGTTAAAGCCGATAGCCAATGGATCACTTGTATCGCTCGGTGGTAATGAGTTACTTGACTATTCATTTTATTTCTCGTTGTAAAATCAGTGTCAACATCAGTATATACATATTAGCAACAGATTATTTAACATTTCATGCATGATAAATATACCAACGGATTGATGATGATGTTCAAATTATTTGAACCACAAGTCATTCATTGAGAGCGTTTTTAATTTAAGATCGCTATCACGATAAAATAACCAAATAAATCATAAATTTAGGCTTAATGAGTCATTAGGCCTAGATAAATTGGCGTTTAGCGTAGAGAGATGATTCTAGTTTGTAACAAATTATAACAAGCACCAATGCGCTTGATTTGTCTCAACCAATGAACTCGTCAATACGGATGTAGCTATTGGATCACTTTGATGTATAAAAATTCAACGTGATAAAGCGCCCGAAGCCGATTAAGCAATACAAATATCGCGTAAGTTTATGATAGGATTCAGTAAGGTGGATACCCAAACCACACGTGACCAGATGGGAAGATCGGCCTTCCATAAGTCACCAGATTTAGTTGGTGGTACAATTTAGTTGGTGGTACAAAGGAGAAGATTGAATTGCTACTCGATATCCTGACTCAAAGTGTTAATGAATTCCAAGTCGACTGTCTGAAGCTGTGTGAAAAACACTACCCGACCATTCATAACCAAGGAATGAGTGAACATCACCTGGGCCTCGCTTTTGCTCGGCGTTTAGCTCGCACACTGACCGAATTTGGTCATCAATGTGAATATGCCCCACTTGATCTTTTTCCGGTTCATGAGAACCCCCATCACTTTCGCGTCAGCTGTGATAAAGGCACTGTATGGATACTTACTCACCATATGATTAGCGCCGGGAAAACATGCAGAGAAAAGCTTCTTCAAGACATCAGCTTATGGAAACAAGAGTATGCTTATGCGATTCAACCGAATGATTTATTATTACTTTTGACGGATCATTGGATTAGCCGTAGTCAAAAAAGCCGGGAATTATTGCACTGGTGGACAGGACGGTTGCCTGATGAAATCAATGACTACCATACCCAAGGTATTACCCTATACGAAAGTGATTCGCAGTTGATGCAAACGGTAGATAATACATTTAATATCAGCCCTTGCTATGTAAAGTTTGGCCACCCATTAAAACGTTCTAAAAATCAACAGTTAGTAAGAAAATACATTCAACTTTATGCCGTATTGCAAGGGGCTTAGTTCTCAACCCCTTGAAAGAAAACAACGCTATTGGCCCAAACAACTTGGAGTGACAGGTTAGCAGTACGTGAGTTCCCATCAGTGTAGACAAACGATGTGATTGAGGTGAACGAACGTAGCCAACCGCTGTATCTTCAAGTAGGAAGGGTATTGTCCGTTAATCAATGCGAGAAAGTAACGCATCCATAATATCGTCCATGGTTACAAAACCAAGCAATTGGTTATCATGAAGGACTAATAGCCGCTTAATGTGTTGTTGTACCATTAACGTCGCAACATGCTTTAACGCTAAACTTTCTCCGACAGAGATTGCTGGCTTAGCACACACATCATAGACATTTAACAGATCAATATCACCATCTTCAGAGATCACTGTTTTGACAATATCGGTATAAGTAATTAAACCAAAAGCATCGCTGGCATTTTGCTGCTCCACCACTAGCGATTTAAGTTGATGTTTCTTCATTAAACTCATCGCTTCTCGTAACTTGGCAAAGGGTGAAATCGTCACCACATCACGAACCATTACATCTTTCACTAACATGGCTATTTTCCTTATAATGTCTCTTTTAATTGCTGTTGGAACAGCTGCTGTTCAAATTTATCCAACTGATTGAGATCAATCCCTGCTAAATGTTCTAATCCAATCGTAAACGCTAAACCTTTAGAATCGTCTTCATTGGGCCGCAATAAGGCTTGTAACGATTTTAATATTTGTAAAGAGAGGGACTTTTCTAGCACCATTAATAATACCGATTGACTACCATCGTAAGTTAAACCAAAAAAAGTTTTTCGGGTTTCATTACTGATCCCTCGCCCCGCTAAAACGGTTATACCTCCCGCGCCTTGATCACGAGCAGTATCGATAGCATCTTGTTCCAACTCTTCAGGAACAATGGCAACTAATACGGAAAACTTCATGCTTTCACCTTTGAATATTGAAAAAACCAATGTGTAATAATGGCATACATCATCACGGTAACGATCGGAAAAATAGAGGCAAAGGCAATAAGGCCAAAACCATCAATCAAAACATTACGCCCCTCAATATGAGTCGCCAGCCCGATTCCTAGTGCGGTAATGAGCGGCACGGTCACCTCTGAAGTCGTAACGCCTCCTAAATCATAAGCTAGCGCAATAATATATCGTGGAGCAAAGATTGTGAGTAAAATAACCAGTGAATATCCTGCCATAATAAAATAATGCATTGAACCGCCAATGATGATTCGATGAACTCCAATCGCAATTCCCAATGCAACTCCCAAGGCCACCAAAAGACGAATAGTATTTCCCTTCACTTTACCAGCTGCCGCCTCTTCAGCCTGATGACCAACTGCCAATAACGCAGGCTCGGCCATTGTTGTCGCAAAGCCAATCATGAATGCAAATAAATAAATGTAGAATAATTGTTCCCGTCCGATTAATTGTTCAGCCATGGAACTCCCTATTGGGAAAAGCCCGAGCTTGAGTCCAACCACAAAAGCATATAAACCAATAATGACTAATAAAAAACCAAATACAATTTGCTTAGGATGACTCAAACGTCGGCGTAAAATAAGATATTGGAAAAAAAGGATCGTGATAATAATAGGAAGCACATCCCTCACCATACTGGCTAATTCAAGTAGCGGGGTAAACCATGGTGAGTTTGTCTCTAATTGATGACTCAAGACGGGTAACACAGAATAGCTATCAGGTTGTGAATATACGTAAATACCATAGAGTTGCACGCTGATCATCGGCACCATCACGGCTAAAGCAACTAAACCAAAACCGTCAATAAGAGGATTTCTTCCACGAATTGAACTTGCTAGGCCAATTCCCATCGCCGCAATCAATGGTACAGTAACAATATTGGTGGTTACACCACCGGAGTCATAGGCTAATCCGACGATTTCTTCAGGCGCAAAATACGTGACAGTTACCACTAAAAGGTAACCTATAATCATAAACCAATGTAACGGATACCCCATGATGGTGCGAAAAACGCCTAACGAGATCACTAAACCAACTGAACTGGCCACCAATAATCGCAAAGTTAGTCCGTCAATCCGCCCGTCACTAATCGTTTGCGCTTGCTCAGCCACCGCAATAAGAGCGGGTTCCGCAACAACGGCGGAGAACCCCATTGCAAACCCAAAAGCAAGTAAAATAGAAAGCGAACCGCGACGCGCAAATTGATTGGCAAGGCTTTTACCGACAGGAAATATGCTTAACTCCAAACCTTGTAGGAATAACGCAACCCCTATTGCCACGATAAGCAGTCCAAAAGCCATCGAAGCAACGTTTTCCGGGACTTGACGTAAAATAACCAATTGAAAAAATAGGACAACAGCCACGATGGGGAGTAAATTTTTTACTGCATGTAATAAAGCATGATAAAAATCTTTGATAAATAACATCACTCTTCCTGTCGCTGTTAACTCACCCGATAACTTATCAGTAAATTTAGGCATCTATTTGAATATTATATGAGAGGATGTTAAAAACCACACGAATCTTGAACGTTAAACGCTCTGTTTTGTGAATTTACCCCAACAATGATCTTAGAGACGGTTAACAACCCAGAGGTTCGGCATCTGGGTTGAGAACGGTTAGGAAAGTAAGCCCATGTTCACCATAGGCTTACCCGTTAAGGATGATCAATCAACGTCAACCCAAATCGAATGTGAATATCCAATTTGGCTACCACGTCCTCCTCCAACCATCCCCCAACGAATAGGGTGTTCGAATCGTTGCTCTTCATTAAACATGCCTTGTTCCTCCGAGTTGTGTGACGGCATACTCCTAGACGGTGATTTACGCACTATCGCTAGGGTCTGTTGACCTTAAATGATCGGTTTGTTACACCACGCCAAAGGTGGCGAAGATGACCACCACAGCGGTGGCAATCATCGGAATCGCTAATGTACATACAAAAATATCTTTATAAGAATCTCGATGTGTCATGCCACAAATACTAAGCAAAGTAATGACCGCCCCGTTGTGTGGTAAAGAATCCAAACCACCACATGCGATTGAAGCAATTCGATGCAATGCCTCTAAACTGATGCCTAAGTTTGCTGC
The DNA here is from genome assembly GCF_013048485.1 of Vibrio sp. 1-1(7). Taxonomy (NCBI): domain Bacteria; kingdom Pseudomonadati; phylum Pseudomonadota; class Gammaproteobacteria; order Vibrionales; family Vibrionaceae; genus Vibrio; species Vibrio sp. 1-1(7). The sequence goes on from NZ_VHSP01000002.1 coordinate 696,267, forward strand.
TTGCTGAATATAAATATCACCGAGTGCATCCAAAGCAATGCTTAGCCCACCTGATGCCGAACCGGTAATTCCAGCCAATAAACTGGTGGACATCGCAAATGACACTAATGGAGAGCCGGGAATGGAAAGAATCATCTCTTTAATTACATCAAAAGAAGATAATGATTTGATCACGTTGCCAAAACCAACAGCAGCTGCGGTATTCATGATGGGCATAATGGCACTTTCTCCACCTTCGTTGATCGCGTTCCGTGCGTGAGCAATGTGCTTTCGAAAAAGAACTAAAGCCACAATTATCGCCGTAGTTAAAGCGATAATCAGGCTCCACATTCCCTTCACTTTTTGTAAGGTTGAATCATAGTCAGACAAATAACTCGCTTCTATATTGGGATAATAAAAAGTCACCAATAAAAAATTAAGCGTAAGCACGATAATAATCGGGATAAACGCTAGTATCGGAGAAGGTAAATGATCAGGCTCATCACTCTCAGTAGCGATGGGGCCGATAGAGTGTCCATAACCTTCACCATTTGCTCTCGCAACCGTTTCTCGTCTCTTTAGCCATAACATACCGAGCCCAAACATCACAATTGCCCCAATTAGCCCGAGCATCGGGCCAGCATAAGCCGTGGTGCCGAAAAAAGGCATCGCAATCGTGTTTTGAATTTGAGGCGATCCCGGCAACGCAGTCATGGTAAAGGTGAACGAACCTAACGCTATAGTTCCCGGAATTAATCGTTTAGGAACATCACTTTCTAGAAATATTTGTGCTGCAATGGGGTAAACAGCAAAAACCACGACAAACATAGACACGCCGCCATAGGTCAGCACCGAAACGGCAAGAACCACCGCTAAAATTGCATTATTTGTTCCTACTTTGGCAGTAATCACTTGAGCAATCGTTTTTGCTGCACCCGAAACGTCCATAATTTTGCCAAACACGGCACCTAATAAAAATGCCGGGAAATACAGCTTTACGTAATTCGCCGCACTCAACATAAAGACTTCGGTGTAACTGGCCATTAAAGGGGTTCCCGCTGAAAATACAGCCGCAAAAAGAGCAAGGATCGGAGCCAACCAGATCACCGACATACCTCGGTAGGCTAAGTACATCAGCATCAACAATGAGAGAATAATTCCAACAATTCCAAGATCCACGATCTACCTCACCACAGAGTCCAAATTTAGGTTAATTTTTTTAAAACACGACAACATTGAAACATTTATTTCATTTTTGTGGAAGTTTGTTTTATGTATCACGGATCACAATTCTTTCAATCAAAAAAACACTTAAATAAAAATTGTTATTTATCAAAGATATAAAAGCAATTATAGCGAGTGAGCTTGTAATTTGGTTGATTGAAATATTTTTTCCAATCAATTATCTTAAGAAATATAAGTTTCAGTGTTAAGATAATTTTGTGACTATTTTTCAACTTTAAATGAACTGAGGAGTCAGTGATGAGTACCAATATCGTATTGCCAAGAATCATGCACATCGGAAAAGGAGCGGCGATGAAAGTCGTTGAAGTGATGAACGTATTGAAGGTTCACGCTCCTCTTATCGTCACCGATAACATGATGGTTAAGTTAGGTTATGCCGAACAAGTACAGCAAGTTTTACGCCAGTCAGGCATCGAGAGTATGATTTATTCAGAGACGGTCCCTGAACCAACGGTCAGCTCAATCCAAGCTGGTGTTGATTTAGTTCGCTCAAGCCATTTTGATTCTATTATTGCTCTTGGAGGGGGAAGTCCGATAGATAGTGCGAAAGCCATTTCTATTGTCGGTAAATTCGGCGGCCAAGTCCGTGATTATCGATTCCCCAAAAATGTTGCAGATAGCGGTTTGCCAATTATTGCCATTCCTACAACCGCAGGAACTGGCTCAGAAGTAACACGTGTTACCGTGATTACGGACGATCAAAATGATGAAAAAATGCTCTGTATGGGATTAGGATTTATGCCCATGGCTGCTCTGATCGATTATGAATTGACCTTATCATTGCCTCCAAGAGTCACCGCCGATTGTGGATTAGACGCTCTGACTCATGCGATTGAAGCATATGTCAGCCAAAAAGCGAACCCTTTTACCGATGCACAAGCCCTCTCGGCCATCGAATTGATTGGATCTAATTTACGCTACGCTTTCGATGAACCGCATAATGAAGCCGCTCGAGCAGCAATGATGTTAGGCGCAACACTGGCTGGAATTGCATTTTCAAATGCTTCGGTTGCTTTAGTTCATGGAATGAGCCGCCCTATCGGCGCTTTTTTTCATGTGCCTCATGGTTTATCCAATGCCATGCTATTACCAGTGATTACTGAATATTCCATTCCTGCAGCAAACGATCGCTATGCCGATTGTGCGCGAGCCATGGGTGTCGCGCTGTTATCTGATGATAATTCGGTCGCCTGCCAAAAGTTACTCACAGAGCTACGGCTGTTGAATACACATCTTAACGTTCCCTCTCCCTCTTCTTATGGTATTGAGAAAGATAAATTTTTCGATCTTCTACCCACCATGGCCCAGCAAGCATTGGATTCAGGTTCACCACTCAATAATCCCAAAGTTCCTACCATTGAAGAGATGATCGAACTTTACCGCAAGGTATGGATGGAAGGTGAAAGATAAGCGGATTAACCACATCACCATCATTTGAAGTTGCAACTCGAGACTGACCGGTAAATAAACCGCACTCGTTTATTGGTTCGTAACCGTTAAGCGCTCGTCCTGCAACTTCAAGTAAAAAGAGAAATGTTATGAAAATCAACCATCTATTGGCTCTATTCGTTATCGTTTTCAATATTCACTCTGTGACGGCAAAAACCATTACGGTGAATAAGGTGGAAGGCGAAAAAGAACAACTTGCATTTAATATATTGCAATTAGCGCTATCCAAAAGCTCACCTGAATTAAGCATTAAACAGAGTGAGCAAAATTATAATGAAACTCGCCTTGCCGAGGAAATTCAAGCCAATCATATTGATGTAATGTGGGCTGGCGCATCAGCAGAACGAGATGAAAAACTTTTGGCGATACGTATTCCTATTTTTAAAGGGCTTATGGGACACCGAATTTTTATTATTCGCTCAGCCGATCAAGGAAAATTTTCCCAGATAAAAAATCTTACTCAGCTTAAAAAATTTAAAGCGGGGCAAGCCACTTTCTGGGGAGATACACAAGTTCTCAAAAGTGCCGGTTTACCTCTAGTAACCACAATTAAATATAGTAACCTTTTCCGGATGTTAGAAGGTGGACGCTATGATTACTTTCCTCGTGGTGTACTCGAACCTTGGGAAGAAGTTGAACAGCATGCGCATCTAAACTTAACAGTAGAAAAAGAGGTAATGTTGATTTATCCCTTTGCTTTATATTTCTACGTAAATCAAGAAAACCAGCAACTTTATCATCAAATATATTCAGGTTTTATGTCAGCCATCGATGATGGTAGTTTTGATCAGTTATTTTTCAATAGCCAGATCATTAAAGAGGCATTTGCTAAAGCCAATTTAAGTCAACGAACGATTTTACGTATCGATAATCCTTACATGCATCCTGATACACCTTATGCAAATAAAAAACTTTGGCTAGACATCAACCAATTATAGGTCATTCACCATGAATTCAATTCGATATAAATCTATGCTACTTTTGATCATCATTTCATTAGTTGTGATGACATTTGTTTTCTCTGGTAGCTATTTTCTTGCAAAGAATTATTTAGTCAACCAATTAGAACAAGACATTAATGACACAAACCAAACACTCTCTGTTGTATTAAAAGAGCCCCTATTTTCATACGACACTCAATTAATTGATAATATCACTCACTCTTTTGTCAATAATCCTTACCTCTACCAAGTTAAAGCATTTGATCACCGTGATAATCTCATTGGAGAAGCCAAATCTAATGAACTTGCTCCTGCAATATCAGAGTTAAAATCTTTCACATTAAATATTTTATGGGAGGATGGACAAAAGATAGGTTCATTAGTGATTGATTATCGGCTTGATGCAAACAGTGCTATTTTAAGCACGATAAAAAAAATGTTTCTCCTCATTGCCATCCTATTATTATTCTCCTTGCAACTGATTAATTGGGGGGTATTATCAAAATTGGTGATCGCTCCGCTGACTCAAGTCACCGCGGCATTATCTAAAATCGCTCAAGGTGAAGGCGACCTAACCAGCAGGCTAACCATTCGTCATCATGATGAAGTTGGTCAATTAGCCAATGAATTTAATACGTTTATTTCAAACCTTCATGCGTTAGTCACTCGTATTATAGCTTCCACAACAGAGCTAACTTTATGTGCCGAGAAAATTCGCACAAATAGTGAACAAAACAGCCACGAAACACAACAACAATTACGAGAGATAGAACAAGTTGCCACCGCGTTAAGTGAAATGGCTTCGACCTCTCATGAAGTTTCGTTAAATGCTAATAATACAGCAGATAAAACAAGAAGTTGTAATGAACTTGCGGAACAAGGTAACCATGTTGTCCAACAAACTGTTTCTGCAATTCATAAACTCGGCGATGAAATTAATGCCACTTCTAGCACTATTATTGAACTAAAAGAAAAAAGTGATTACATCAGCACAGTATTAGAGGTGATTAAAGGGGTGGCGGATCAAACCAATTTACTGGCTTTAAATGCTGCAATTGAAGCCGCTCGGGCGGGTGAACAAGGACGTGGTTTTGCCGTGGTCGCAGACGAAGTTCGAGCGTTAGCGTTACGGACTCATCATTCCACAGAAGAAATCGAGCAAATCATTCATGATCTTCAAGCCAGTTCAGAAAATGCTAATTCTCAAATGCATGGCACCAGCATAACGTTAAGTCAAACCGTATCAGAATCAGAACAAACCACCCTAGCACTCAATAATATTATTAAACATATTAATGACATTAATGATATGAACACCCAAATCGCAGCAGCAACTGAAGAGCAAACTACGGTCGCGAGCGATATTAGTGAAAAAATTAATACCATTAATGAAAGTACCACATCCGTGACCAATAATGTGGCAGGAGTGCGGCTATTAAGTGAACAATTAGATGAACTTTGTCAACATATTCGTCAAGATTTAAGTAAATTTAAAGTCTAACCGTGAAGCGGATTAGCCAATTAAAAAAATGACCCATAACATGGGTCATTTTTCTAGAAGAATATCGTTGATTCAGTTATTCCATTGTGGGCATTGAGAAAGAACTTATATGTTGCTCTAATCGAACACTGGCAGGCCAACGGCTGGTCACGGTTTTCATCCGAGTATAAAAACGCACACCATCTTGGCCGTGGACATTAAGTGGCCCAAATATAGAGCGCTTCCAACCGCCAAAACTGTGAAAAGCCATCGGAACAGGAATCGGAACGTTTATTCCGACCATCCCTGTATGCACATCTTCACTAAATTGACGAGCCGTTTCACCATCACGAGTAAAGATGGCTGAACCGTTGCCATATTCATGACGATTAATTAACTCTAATGCCGTTTGATAATTTTCTACTCGAACCACGCACAAGACTGGGCCAAAAATCTCTTGTTGGTATACCGTCATATCAGGGGATACATGATCAATCAATGTTGGACCAACGAAGTACCCCGCCTCATTCCCCTTGACAGAAAAATCTCGTCCATCAGTGATTAATGTGGCCCCCTGCTCTTGTCCTGATTGAATATAGTCACAGATTTTTTGCTTGTGCTGCGCTGAGATAACGGGCCCCATGTCATTTTCAGTGCCATCGACTAACCCTGGCCCCACTCGCATGGTCGCGATTTTTTGTTGCAGTCGTTCAATCAATTGATCAGCCGTTTCATCACCGACCACGACCGCGACCGAAAGAGCCATACAGCGTTCTCCAGCTGCACCAAAAGCAGCCCCCATAATCGCATTGGTTGCCATATCAATATCGGCATCGGGCATCAAAATACAGTGGTTTTTAGCACCGCCTAATGCTTGGCAACGCTTACCATGAGCAGAGGCTGTGCTATAAATATATTCGGCAATTGGGGTCGATCCAACAAAACTAACCGCTTGAACTCTCGAATCGGTCAGTAATACATCAACGGCCTCTTTATCCCCATTCACCACATTAAAGACACCATCAGGTAAGCCAGCTTCTGTCAGCAATTCAGCAAGAATAAGTGCAGCACTAGGATCTTTTTCTGACGGTTTAAGAATAAAGGTATTACCCGTTGCCAACGCAATAGGAAACATCCACATGGGTACCATTGCCGGAAAATTAAACGGGGTGATACCAACACAAACACCGAGTGGCTGCATTAAAGAATGGCTATCAACATGTGTACCCACATTGGCAGAATGTTCGCCTTTTTGCAAATGTGGGATACCGCAGGCAAACTCAACCACCTCAAGCCCACGAGTTACCTCTCCTACCGCATCTGAATAGACTTTGCCATGTTCATTAGAAATAATGCGCGCTAATCGATTCATATTCTGTTCTAGTAGCGCTTTAAAGCGAAACATAACCCGGGCACGTTTTAACGGGCTAGTTTTCGCCCAAGAGGAAAACGCCGTTTCCGCAGCTTTAATCGCTTGGATAACATCTTCCTTTTGACTTAATTGTACCTGACGAGTTTGCTCACCGGTTGCTGGGTTATAGATAGCAGAAAATCGTTCACTCTCGCTTGTTTTGCGTTGACCATTAATAAAATTCAACACCGTTTCCATCGTTTTCTCCTTTGGCTGTCTTGACTGGAAGATCATTATTATTTTGCTGTCATTACCGATTCTGTATGTTTGGAATTGTTTTGACCTTAACTCCTTTATACAGAATAAACGTTTCATTTTCAACAATGAAACGTTTATTTCGTTTAATTGCTGCGTTTTTCACATCAGCTTAAGTGAGCCGAGTGCAGCATAGACGCACAACGACTGATCAGCTTGGCTTGGTTTGCTTTATTTACTAAAAAAGCGCCTAAAAAGGCGCTATGAAGAATGAAACCATTGCCATCACTGATGGTTATAAAAGTCCGGCCTCTTTAGCAAAGTTGGATAAATTGTTATAACCCAGCGTTGCATAGGTCAACGGGTGAGCTATCGCAGGATCTTGTTCAGCTTCAACCACTAACCAGCCGGTATAGTTCACCGCTTTTAAGACGTTAAATACCGCAGGGTAATCAATGCAGCCATCGCCAGGAACGGTATAAACACCTTCAAGAACCGAGTCTAAAAAGCTTAATTTGCGATTTTTCACATCGGCAAGGACATCTTTTCGAATATCTTTACAGTGCACATGGTTAATCCGCTCGGCCCAACGCTGTGCAACCTTGACTGGATCTTCACCCGCAAAAGTTAAATGACCAGTATCGAGTAACAAACCAACTTCAGGACCGGTGTGTTCCATCAAATGATCAATGTCTTGTGCGGTTTCAATGACGGTTCCCATATGATGATGGTAAGCAATTTGAACCCCTTGGCTTTGCGTGTATTGGGCAAATTCTGTCAGTTTTCGGCCATACTCTTCCCAGCGGTCGGCGGGAAATAAAGGGCGTAGATGAACAGGCGTGTCTTTGGCACCATGAATACAGTTGGTAACTTCACACGCCACCATCACTTTAGCCCCAAGCTCGCGTAATAGCGTAAGATGCTCCTGTACTGCTGCGATTTCTTCTTCCACACTCCGTGTCAATAACTCCATCGAATACCAGCCAGAAACCAACTGCAATTCATGGCTAGCTAATATCGGGCCCAGTACGCTCGCTTGACGTGGGAATTTATTTCCCAACTCAAACCCGGCAAAACCTGCTTGCTTTCCTTCACTTAAACAAGTTTCTAACGATGTTTCCGCTCCCAGAGTTGGCATATCGTCATTGGTCCACGTCAGTGGGTTGATACCTAATTGAACACTCATCAAAAGTCTCCTTTTATTGCACTATTTTTCGCCACGTTGACGCCATAGTGTGATTAAGTTGTGATAATTTTTTTTCACGGTATGAATTAGAGTTTGGTCATCCATTTGACCGGCTAACCACGCACGTGAGGGCTCTCCAAATAACGTGCGACCAACAGCAAACCCTTTCACGATACGTTGTCCTGCTGTTTGTGAAAAACCATGCTGTAATTCTGTTTGTGGTGCATCTAGGCCAAGAATGACTACGCCTCGACAATAAGCATCTCGCTGTTCGATTAAATCTGAAACCGCTTGCCAGCTCGCCTTATCAAGCGGTGGAAGTTTCCACCAATCCGGTTTTATTCCTAAGTTATAAAAGCGTTGCATCGCTCGTAGATAGAGAGCATCTTCTTTTTTGATGCCATTTGGTAGAATGACTTCAAGCAGTAATTCGTGTCCTGACTGACAGCAGGCTTGATACACTTCTTGAATTTGGTGTTCTTGTTGTGAACGTATCGCGTGATCATCTTCTGGATTAAAAAACACTAAACATTTCACGATATGCTCTAACGGCCAACTGATCAGTTGTGAACCAATATTGCCATGTTCAAGCTTCAGCGGACGTGAGCCTGGTAATTCAATGGGGCGAGCAATCCACCACCCTTGCCCGGTGACCGTATTTAATACATCTTGGCCAAATGAACTATCGCACAATAGTCCAGCCTGACCATGTGCTAGCCCGGCTTCAAGCGCTACTTCTTGACTGGCTTGCAAAATCAATTTTTTGAGAGGTTTAATGCGGGCGAGATCGGCACCGGCTTGTCGCGCCATATCGACAAATTGAATACGGTGATCAAATGCCATCACACAAAGCTCGTCTCGTTCCGGTGATTTTCGTGTCGTGACTCGGTGAAGATGATTGAGTTCACTATCTAAATCTGGACGTTTCACTTGTGTCGCACGTAGTAAATAATTATCGAGTTCAGCTTTAGTCGGCATCGCAGGGGCACAGCCATGGCGAGAAACGACCAACGCACCACAAGCATTGGCATAGGCACAGGCTTTTTCCCAACCTTCTCCATTTAAGTAACCACGTAATAGACCGGACATAAAGGCATCACCCGCACCTAACACGTTCAACACATCCACCCGAACACCATAAACCGTGATCCCGAGATCAAGATGCTCTGGAATTTCATTGCTAAATACCGAGCAACCAAGAGCACCCCGTTTACAAACGAGTTCAGCCTGAGAAACTTGACGGACGGCTTTTAATGCTTGGATGGTGTCTGTTGAACCACCACAGATGTGGAATTCTTCTTCAGTACCAACAATCACATCAAATAGCCCTAATACCTCTTGTAGTTGCTCGGTGACTTGCTCCGATTCAATAAAACGAGTTTCACCATCACCTAAAGAGGTAAGCCCCCATAATACTGGGCGGTAATCAATATCTAACGCGGTTTTAACCCCATGACGACGCGCATATTTCAGCGCAGTCAGCACTGCTTCACGAGTTTTAGGGTGAGAAAGGTGCGTTCCGGTAATCGCTAAACAGCGCGCAGAAGCAATATACTCTTCTGTGAAATCTTCTTTGCTGATCGCCATATCGGCACAGTTTTCACGATAAAAAATCAGCGGAAAGGTCTCTTCGTCTTTGATTCCGAGGATAACAAGCCCCGTTAATCGCTCTTTATCAGTGATAAGATGACTGGTATCACAGCCAACACGTTGTAATTCTTCGCGCAGGAATCGGCCCATGTGCTCGTCGCCAACACGTGCCAGCATAGAAGATTTCAACCCCTGCACTGCCGTACCATAAGCAACATTACCCGATGAGCCCCCTAAATATTTACTAAAAGAGCCCATATCTTCTAAGCGGGCACCGACTTGCTGACCATAAAGATCAACCGCAATTCGTCCCATACAAATTACATCTAATTTTTTTTCTGTACTCACCGTTCACTCCTCAAGTCCCTCAGTGCTATACGCGGCTTTTTTACCTTTTTGGGCTAAAAGTGCGTTCTGCCATAACATTGTATAAGCATTTCACAAATACATTTATACGGAATATTTATTTCATTTTCAACTAAAGAAATAGCGCAATATTTCATTCTGTGATCATGATGGAATTTTGTTTTATCGACACTCAAAATAGGGCAATACAAACGATAAAAACAAAAAATAATACAAAGAATCAAAAAGATAGGAATTAATAGATAATGCGTTCATCAATAACAGAATAAAGGCGCAGGGAACTGAAAAAGCCCACCACAACACGTGGTGGGAATCGGGGGAGAGCATTTATTATTATTTAATACTGACGAGCCTTAGTGAGCACTTGTTTAATCTCATTTGCGGCTTGTTCTATTTCGGGTTTATCAGCTACTTGTGCAGTACCACAACGCCACCATGCTTCATAGCCATGTGTCATAGTTTTCGGTAGCACTTTGATATCAATCAGCGTCGATACCGTCTGCTTTTTCGCATCGGCGAGCGCAGCAATCAGTTGTTCTTGGTTATAAACTCGATAAGCACGACACCCATAACTTTCGGCATTCATAGCAAAATCAACCGGCACGAGCGGCCCTGTCAAACGATTCGTTTGCGGATCTCGAAATCGGTTTTCGGTACCGAAACTTCCCATACCTTGGCTCATTTGTAAATTATTGATACAACCAAACGCAGCGTTATCAAATAGAATTACGTTGATCTTCAGCCCTTCCTGAATCGATGTTTGTAATTCAGAATGCAGCATCATATAAGAACCATCGCCTAATAAGGAATAAACCGGCTGATCTGGACAGGCTATTTTTGCTCCCACAGCGGCTCCAACTTCATACCCCATGCAAGAGAAACCATACTCCATATGGTAGGTATCAGGCACTTTCGGTTGCCATAATCGTTGTAAATCGCCGGGTAACGAGCCAGCAGCTCCCACCACGATCGCATTATCTTCCAAATACTGATCTAATAAACCAAGTACTCGTGTTTGTGTGAGTTCCGTATTGAGCGTCTCACGATACTCCCTGAGTTGATCATCAAAGTGCCCTTCGATTTCGGGTTGATAACTTTGGCCAACTTGTGTGTTAAATAACCGATTAACTTCTTCTTGCCACAAGGCTTTGGCTTGTTGGATTTCTTGCTGGTAAGACGTTTGATACCCTGCTTGAGTTAACCGATTCGCGATTACGCTAAGCGCTGTTTTTGCATCTGCGACAACCGACGTTGCATCAAGTTTACTGGCATCAAATTCAGACACGTTTATGGTTAAAAAATCGACCTCAGGATGTTGAAATAAAGATTTCGATGCGGTGGTAAAGTCGGTAAATCTCGTCCCCACACCAATGACTAAATCGGCATCTTTTGCTAACAAGTTTGCCGCCAAACATCCGGTTGTACCAATGCCACCTAAGTTCAGCTCATGATCGAATACAACGGCACTTTTTCCGGCTTGAGTCTCCCCAAATGGGATATGAAAAGTTTCAGCAAACTGACGAAATACGTCATGAGCTTCAGAGTAGCGAACGCCACCACCGCAGATCAATAGTGGTTTTTTCTTCTTCATGATCAGTTGAACAGCGTCATTGATCATTGCGTCTGTCGCTGGTCGACGCTCAATACGGTGCACCCGTTTTTGAAAGAAATAATCAGGAAAGTCATATACCTCTCCTTGTACATCTTGAGGAAGGCAGATGGTAACCGCACCAGTATCAGCCGGATCGGTTAACACGCGCATGGTATGAATCATTGCAGACATCAACTGTTCTGGCCGATTGATACGATCCCAATAGCGAGAAACGGGTTTAAAACAGTCGTTAGTACTGATGGAAGCATCGTAATACTGCTCTACTTGTTGCAGGACAGGATCCGGCTGTCGACAAGCAAATACATCCCCCGGAAGGAAGAGAACGGGAATTCGGTTTGCGGTTGCCGTTGCTGCCGCCGTAATCATATTTGCAGCACCAGGGCCTACCGATGAGGTCACCGCATATATTTTTTTGCGTTTATGTTGTTTAGCAAACCCCATAGCAATGTGTGCCATGCCTTGCTCATTACAACCTTGATGTACGATCAGATCACCTGAGTCTTGTTCCAGCGCCTGCCCAAGCCCAACCACATTACCATGCCCAAAAATGCTCAGCACACCATGAATAAATTTGTGCTGCTGACCATCAAATTCAACATATTGTTGATTCATAAATTTGACCAGCGCCTGCGCTGTTGTCATTTTTAGCGTCTTCATAACCCGAATATCTCCAAAATTTGCTCAGAGAAGCGTTGATGCGATTTCATCTCTGCTCTCGTGGTTGACCACAATTCTATTATTCTCTAAACTCACTATATGAAATATAAATTTCATTTCAATTATTTTTTGAAATAAAGTTAGCTTTTGTGATCTGGGTATAGTTGTCATCAATAACCCTTTGCTGACTGCTATAAACCGCTTTTTCCAGATAAGTTCACCTTGAATTTGAAATGTTTATTTCATAATATGGGTTATTGAAAAACCAAACCCATTTCACTCCAAGTTGGTCTAAATCAACTAAAAAGCATCACGTAAATCAATGGGAGAAATGGGCTCGCTAACCGATGAGGAACATCGCATGTCTACATTGTTATCAAAATATAGGGCACCGGATAGCACCGGGTGCATTCAAAAAATCACACCTAAAAACGCAGGTTGGGATTATGTTGGATTTGAAGTGTATGAATTAAAAGCGGGACAAAACCTCTCTCTGCCAGCTTCCACTAACGAGCTCTGTCTTGTTTTTGTCGCCGGTAAAGCAAACATAAAAACAGAGACCGCTCATTTTGAAAATATCGGCGATCGGATGGATCCTTTTGAGCGAAAAAAACCGTATGCCGTTTATGTTTCGGCCCAAGAAAGCTGTCACGTCGAAGCGCTGACACCATTAGAGTTAGCCGTCTGTAAAGCTCCTGGCAAAGGCACCTATGCCACTCGATTGATCGCACCACAAGACATTCAAGCAGAAGCCAGAGGTCAAGGAAATAATCAGCGTTATGTACATAATATCTTACCCGATGATGTTCCTGCAGATAGTTTATTGGTTGTGGAAGTCTTTACCGATGAAGGTTGTACCAGCTCCTACCCAAGCCATAAACACGATCAAGCCAACGAGCCTCATGAAACCTATCTAGAAGAAACCTATTATCATCGTTTAAATCCTGGTCAAGGTTTTTGCTTACAGCGCGTCTATACCGATGATCGAACTTTAGATGAATCAATGGCTGTTTATGATAAAGATGTAGTCAAAGCCCCACGAGGTTACCACCCTGTAGCGACCATTGCCGGTTACGATAACTATTACTTAAACGTCATGGCTGGCCCCTCAAGAAAGTGGTGTTTTACTTGGGAACCCGATCATGAGTGGGTCAATGGCCCAGTCTATAAGGCTAAACATGCTTAATTAGCCTTGTTTTATACTATGTATAAAACAACTTGGCGTTGCAGGTAGGCGGTAAGTGAGTGACAAATTTATCTGGAAAAAATTTGAACGAAGGTAGCCTACCCCATACAGCTTTAAGTAGTAAGGGTATAGCATAAGATGAGGATAAAAACGTCAGTTAAAGCTGACGTTTTTTTATGTTGCATAAATCAATCATGCTTTGTGCGAGGAATCATGAAAGGCGAGCGACACTGCGAGGGTCTGAGCTAAACACAAAGAAGCGGCTTGGGAACGAAAAGCATCCACTTTGGCTTCTTTAACCACAAAACAGACATCACTGGATGAAGCCAGTGGACTAATTTGACTATCGGTAATGATGATTTGTTTAATCGCAGAACCGGCTAATGATTCGCTAATCGTGGTCGTTTCTTTCGCATAAGGTGAAAAACTAATCACAATCAATACATCATGTTCTTCAATCGTACTCAATTGCTCTTTAAACATGCCACCGAGCCCATCAATCAGAAAAGCACGTTTGTTTAAATGGCGTAATGCGTACACAAGGTAGGAAGAGACCGAAAATGAACGTCCTAACCCGACCACGTAGATATTTTTCGCTTGAGCCAGTATCTCAACCGCTCCATCGAGATATTCGACTGGTGTTTGCGCGGCTAGTTGATGCATCGCATTACTATTTGCTCTGGCAAATTCCTGTAAAATATCCATCGGGCGTTCCGGTGGCGTCATGTCTCCTTCCATCTCTCTCAGCAGTCGAACGCGATCAGTATAACTGGAAGTCTCTTCTAGTAGATTACTACGAAATAGTTGTTTCATTTCATTAAAACCACTGTACCCAAAAGCGTTTGCAAAACGGATCAGCGTGGAGGGAGGAACACTCGCCTGCTCAGCAATCGCAGAGACGGTTTCAAAAGCGACACTATTTTTATTATCTAACACATATGCGGCGACTTGCTGTAATCTTTTACTTAATTCACCATAACGAGTTCGGATTTGATCCTCTAATTCGCTTAAGGTCGTTGCTGTTATCATGCCAACACTCCGTTATTTACCATGAATTAATCTTATGCAAAATGAAACGATAATAAAAATTATTTTTCGAGTTTTTATTAAAATAAAATAAAAAAATCTAATTCGCTCGAAAAACTTACCACGCTTATCCAAATATTGACTTATACCCTTGCTACTTGAAGCTGCAGAGGGGTAGGCTACGCCAAGTTGTTTGGTATAGATGAAAAATTATTAACAACCGATTCACGCGTTGGCCAGTACGGTCTTGACAGAAAAGCCATGCCGATAGAAACGGATCTGGCACTTTAACTCGGCAAAATCGCTAACCTTTATGATAATGAACGCATGACTAAGGGGCCGAGTACTGGTGTTTGATCGGCAAAAATTTCTTCAATTAGAACCAAAAACAACTCCCCCGTAGCGACAACATCAGCAAATGCGTTATGAGCCAAATAAGGTGGTAGCCCTTTTTGTTCGCGAATGTGCGCTAAGCGTAAATCGGGATACGACACGCCTCGATACTTCATAAGAGATCGCTCCAAGCGCATAGTATCTAAAAAAATAAGTGGTAAAGGGAGCGTCTCTTCTAATTGCAGCAAATGGCGTAAAAACTGTTTCTCAATCTCAGCACCGTGGGCAATCACCACTTTTCCCTTAAGGTTTTTCACTAAGCATTCAATTAATTCATCGCGTGAAATTCCGCCAAGGAGCGTTTCAGGAACAATATGATTGACTACCGCGCTTGCTGAGTCAATACACTGTTCCGATTCGACATAATAATGCTCAGCACGACTTAGAGACATCACGGGATAGTGAAGATGGATCATTCCGACTGATAAAATCTCGTCCACCTTAGGGTTTAATCCCGAGGTTTCAAAGTCTAAGACCACACACTTTAAATCAGCTAACGGAGTATTGGGCGACGGATATGGCTTTTTAAAAAGTGGCAGACAAGGTGCCGGAATGCGAGACTTTGCCAAAGCGTGACGTCGTAACTTATCGCTATAACCAAGCGGGTGTTGACGACGAAACCAAGCCCTTATCATCGTAAACGTCCTCCAGCATGATACCGCTGTTTCGCCGCTTCCTGATAGCGAGCAATAATTCGAAATGCATCTTTGAGATGGTTGCGCTCAAAGGCGGTTAACTCACTTGGCGCAATTTGATTATTCAATATGTTCCCTGCTTGTACTTGTTCACCTTGATGATGAAAACGCACTTGATTGATAAAGTTCAGGGCTTCTTGTAACTCTTGTTTACTGGCATAACTGATTACCCCAAATTCAGCAGCGTAGGCTAATCTTTTCCCCGTTTCAGGGCTAAGACATCCGGCATTCAAGGCGTAAATTCGTGCGAGTTCAACAATTAAATTCACAGCTTGCTGTTTAATATTAAGCACCTGTCGATTATCCCCATCTTTGGTTAACACAAACTGGCGAAAGAGACCAAGCGGTGGACTGACGCGTAAAGAATTGGCCACCATAATCGAAAGAAAGCGCTGGTTGCCTCGCACACAAGTCAGCAAGGTTTGGTTAAGCTGTTCAACCAATGCCTTTGCCCCATATAAAAAGCGCATATCGAGAAAAACACTGATATCGAGCAGTGACTGTGCCTCTGGCAGCACCACCCACTGTCTAAAGTTGCTCTGCCATTGTGCTAGCGAAACACACCAACGAGCTTGGTTGGCCATCATATCGCCAGGACAAAGCCGATAACCACAAGCATCCAGCCCATGGCAAACAAACTGTGTCAATTTTTGAAAGTAAAGTTGCTCTTCATCGTTGGCTTCTCTCGCTAAAATAATGCCATTATCTTGATCCGAGTTCAGGTGCATTTCTTGACGAGCCTGAGAGCCAGCAACAAACCACGCATAATCCATAGGTGCAGTTCCGAATTCACGCTCGGCCAATTGTAGCAGTCGTTTATTAAAGGCATCGGCAATCTGCGTCATCATCTGCTGTATAATACTGGGGGCAACATTGGCAGATAATAATGCGTCAAATACGGCCTGTCGTTGAGGAACCATACTCACCAACTCAGTAACCGATTCCTGCCGATAAATTCGACTGATTAGAAATACGGCATGCACATGGCTTTTTTCTGTCAAACTGGTGGCCGTTAATACGCCAGCAACCTGCTGACCTTCCAATACAGGAAGGCTACGCACGTTGTGCTGCATCATCATTTCCATTGCTTCAAGAACTAACACATTCGACTGAATGGTTTGTGGATCCGGAGTCATAATTTGCCTGACAGGAACATTCAACCCTAGGCCTGCCGCAATGACACGCTTAGTCATATCTCGATCCGTTATAATACCAACCAGCTGCTCCCCTTCCATCACTAAGGCACTGGAACGGTGTTTATCGACCATCATTTGTGCCGCCTCTTGAACTAAAGTGCACGGTTGGACTTTGGCGACACTACGATTCATTACCTCTTTGACACTTTTTAAATAAAACACCTCCTCGCCAGACCATTTCTCATTCGAATGAGCCAATCGAACCGATTCTTTAGATGAAAAATGGTGGCTAACTGCCGGATTATCGCGCATTAACTGCAATAAAATCTGCTTAGGGATCCGATACAACAAAGTATTTTCTAAGGCAACTAATTGATAGTCACACTGGCCGGAACGATATAACTGGCTAAAACCAAATAGATCACCATCAGCTAACCGAGCACGTAAAGTCCCATCGGGATGATATTGCTCGACCGCTCCAGTTCGCACAAGATACAACCCCTGCCCAACAATTTGTTCTCCCGCAAGGCACTTTCCTTGCTTTAAATAGAGTATATCTACCGCAGCAGCCAATGCATTTTGTTCTTGTTCACCAAGCCGCTCAAAAGGATCAACCGAGGAGAGGTAGCTGACAATATTCGGTAACAATGAACTTTCCATCGAGAACCCCTATTGATTAACGAAAATCGCTCAATCTTAATATAAAAGATTGAGCGGAGGACGCATTTCCTTGGCGTTAGCCAAGAGGGAGATACGTTATTATTGAGCGTCTTTCTGAGCTTTGATCAACTTCGCTCTGGGGCTACGCATTAACTCACGGAAAATCGTCCAGAAGACATAACCTAAAGAACCGGCAGCTAATAAATAATAGCCAGTCATGATCCAAGTGGGCACATTATGCGCGAGGAACACATACATAGATACCGAAGAAAGCGTGATCAATACCGCGACAGCTGGAGTCATTGACCAAGGGGTAATATCCACTTGCTCGGTATAGATATCTTCATGATCTTCTTGTGGATAGAAGTAGCCAACCGTCAACATAAAGGCAACGTTAGCGACAAATAATAACCCAACTAAGTGGAAGAAATGGATATCAACTTGGAACACAAAATTGAATAGGATATAGGCTGATACGCCAAATAATAACCCGAGTTTTGCTGCTATCGCGGGTACATGCTTAGTCAATAAGCCAACTAATACCACGCTTAAAATAGGCGAGTTAAACAAACCTTGTAGCTGCTGGATCAAATAGAACAAGCCGTCTGGCGCATTGGCCACCAACGGGGCTACAATCATAGAAATTAATGCCAAACTTAGTCCTAGCCATTTCCCAAGTGACACCGTTTGGGCTTCCGTTGCATCAGGTTTAAGCGATTTTTGGAAAATATTGACGGTAAATAGGGTAACTGAAGAGTTTAATCCGCCACTAAAGGTGGAGAACACCGCTCCCACGACTACGGCAGCAAAGAAACCGACCAACATTTCCGGTAAAACCAATTGCACGAGGCTAGGATAAGCATGATCTGGATTATCCATCTGGCCACTGAACACATGATACGCAATGATACCGGGTAAAATGATAATGCTTGGAATCATCAGTTTAAAGAAAGCGCACAGTAGAACCCCTTTTTGTCCTTCTGCCAAGTTCTTTGCTCCAAGCGCTTTTTGTACAATGGACTGATTGGTACACCAGAAGAACATATTGGAGACGATCAACCCTGTAAATAAGGTTGAAAATGGCACCATAGAGTCTTCAGCTCCAATCGAATTAAATTTTTCAGGATGGGATTGATACACTTCCACTAAACCGCCCAAGATATTACCGTCACCAACGTAAGCCAGTGCAAACAAGGTAACCATCAAGCCGCCGGTAATTAATCCTACGCCATTAATGGTATCGGCGACCGCAATGGCTTTAATACCACCAAAAACAGCATAAATTGCCCCAATCGTACCGACCCCCCAAACCATCAACCATAAAGCGGTATCTTTATCGACACTAAACACATTGGACACTTGGAACAAGCTCTCCAAAGCAATTGCGCCGGTATAAAGTACAATCGGTAAGAGTGAAATAACATACATGGCTAAGAATAGAATGGACGTAATGGTCAGCGTTTGTTTATCAAACCGCTTCTCTAAATACTCAGGAATGGTGGAAATCCCCAGTTTTAAGTAACGCGGTAGAAAGAAAATCGCAAAGAGAACGATGGTCATCGCGGCCATCACTTCCCATGCCATAACGATAAAGCCGGTTCGAAAGGATAAACCATTCAGTCCGACAAGATGTTCTGTCGAGAGGTTCATCAGCAACATGGATCCACCAATGTAAACCCCTGTTAACGATCGACCGCCAAGGAAATAACCTTCGGTTGAATCAGTGAGGTGTGCATTACGAGTTTTATAGTAAGCAAATCCCGCAACGAACAACGTAAAACCGATAAATGAAATAAAAGCGAGCATGGTTCCTCCAAAAGCTTTTATTACGCCCAGCACCCTTATACGTCCCCATGCTGGGCGATGAATTAGCCCACTCGATTACGGTGAGCTAATGACGATTTACAGTGTAATTTCGCGTCCTGAATGCAGTGATTCCAGCGCCTTATCCGCGAGCAATAATGCTTGCTCGCCGTCATAACCACTGCATTCTGGTTGAGCTCGTCCAGACAATACATCGACAAAATGCTGCCACTCTGCGCGATACGCTTTTTCATAACGTTGTAAGAAGAAATGTTCCGGTTTGGCTGCCACACACCCTTGCTCGCCCCAAACTTCCACTACATCTTCATGGATATTATTGGCGCGCAATAAGCCTTTTTCGCCGTGCAATTCAATCCGTTGATCATAACCGTAACCAGAACGACGGCTATTGGTAATGGTCGCCATCGCCCCTGATGGGAATTTCATCACGATAAATGCGGTATCAATATCCCCCGCCTGACCAATTTCAGGATCGACAAGATTACTGCCTTGGGCATAAATAGAGACTGGATCTTCTCCCATGATAAAACGCGCCATGTCAAAATCATGAATCGTCATATCACGGAACATGCCACCAGAAACTTTGACATATTGAGCTGGTGGTGGTGATGGATCGCGTGAGGTAATCAGTAAGGATTCAGCTTTACCAATCAGACCGGCGCTCAATTGTTCACGGACTTTGCGAAACTGAGGATCGTAACGACGGTTAAATCCAACAAAGAGAGGAACTTGATACTCTTTGACTGTCGCTAAACATTCACGAACTCGTTCGATATCGAGATGAACTGGCTTCTCACAGAAAATGGCTTTTCCTGCCCGTGCGGCAAGTTCTATTAGTTCAGCATGGGTATCCGTTGCCGAGGCAATCAGCACCCCATGCACATTCGGATCGGCTAACGCTTGTTCTGTGGTTTGAATTTTAGCGCCATATTGGTCAGCCAATTTTGTCGCCCCATCACCATAAGGATCAATGACGGAATAAAGGCTAGTTTCTTTGTGTTCAGCGATATTAACCGCATGAACTTGTCCAATTCGGCCAGCGCCAAACAAAGCAATGTTATACATAGGGTACTCTCCTTCTACAGGATGTTTTTATGATCTTTTCATTGAATTCCATCGTGTGATGAGTCGATGTCGTGTTACCGGCAGCTCTCGATCAATTGGAAGCAATGAGCTCTTGTTAATGACAAACACACCATAACAACGAAAAAATAATTTCACAATCATATAAAATGAAATTTTTATTTTGCGTTTAAAAATTGAGAGTATTGCAGCATTTTTGTTCAGGGCTCATTAAAATTTCTTATTCATCAGAGTGAATATGAGAGAAGGTACGATATTCAAGCGCAACACAGGATAGGGTCGGTATAGAAAAATTCACGTCAACGCCGGGGACTCTACCGCTAAAAAGTGAAATGAAAGTTTTATTTATCACCATAATGGCGATGCTGTTTGTTATTGGAGTAACAAGAGCAAAAGCCACAAAATAACGTTATTTGATGCTATTTGTGGCTTTGAGCGGGGTAAATATCCCTTTCTAGTTGAAGCTGCAGCGATGTTAGCTACGTTCGTTCACCCCAACTGCTAAAACTGCCGAATTAGAAATCGGCCATTAGGCGCTTATATTCTGCATCATCTTGATACATTTTATGGAAAATTGTGTATTTGACTTCATAAAAGCGTTTAATTTTTTCGGTTTGTGGGGTTACACTTTTGCTGATACGGCTCATCGCATTCATGGCATCAGGAATATCACTATAAAACCCAGCGGCTACTGCGCCTAACATGGCGGAGCCAAGAATCACCGCTTCGCTCTCTTCCGGTAACAAGAAGATACATCCGGTGGCATTCGCATGTTCTTGCAGAAATACACTATTTTTAGTCCCGCCACCACAGGCCATAATGGTGTTGATTTCATAACCTGAACGATTCATCACTTCAATGATATGCCGGGTTCCTAGCGCAATGCCTTGAATGGTCGCTAAATATAGCAATGCCATATCATCGATTGTTTGGGACATTTTTAATCCAGTCATCGTCCCGGTAAGATGTGCATTAGCTCGCGGTGAACGGTTACCATGGAAATACGGTAACACGTGAATATCTTTGGTTAGAAAAGCGATGTTATCCTTACTTCCCGCTAAGGCAAGCAGACGTTCATTGAGGATCTGATAGACGGTTTTTCCTACCTTATCAGCTTGAGCTTTTACGCTAGGATACAAGGGATAAGAAGTAATCATATGATCAATCAATGCACCAGTAGCAGACTGCCCGCCTTCATTTAACCAATACCCTGGGATCATCGCGCTGTAGTAAGCTCCCCAGACGCCATCAATAAAACGCGCGGTTTTTGAAACGGCCATGTGACAAGAAGAGGTGCCACCAATCAAAGCTAATCGCTGATTAAAGTCTGCTTTATCTCCTGTCATTCCAGCCGCACCTAATACACCAATTCCCCCTGCATGAGCATCAATGATGGAAGTCGCCACCGCGGTTCCCGGAATTAAACCGAGATCGGAAGCCGCATGAGCGGTTAAGCCATCTCCTACTGGCTGCCCCATCGGTAGAATGCGCTCTCCGATCACTTTCGCATTACTGGCTAGTAAGTCTTCAAGGCCGATCTGATTAAAAAAGCTTTTGTCCCATTTCCCTTCATGGCCCAAGTAAGTCCATTTACAAACGGTTGAACAGAGTGAACGACTTGCATCAAAGGTGGCTTTCCAAGTCAAAAAATCAGGAAGATCAAAAAAATACCCCGCTTTTGCCCAAGTATTCGGCATATGCTGCTTCAACCAAAGTAACTTGGGAGTTTGCATCTCAGGTGAAATTCGATTTCCGACGTACGCCAGTACAGGGTGCTGCGTTCTATTGATGCGATCAGCCTGTACAATAGCTCGATGATCCATCCACATGATAATATTCTGCTCACTACGCCCAGTAGGGCTGACCGTTAAGGGTTGACCATTTGGGTCTAAAACCACCAAAGAGCAAGTGGCATCAAATCCTATTCCTTTCACTTGGATCGGGTCGATATTGGCCTGAGCAACGGCATCTTTGACGGCAAGACAGACGGATTGCCAGATATTTTCGGAAGATTGTTCAACAAAATCCGCTTGTGGTTTGAACATCAGCGTGTCGCGCTTTGCTTCGCCAACTTTACAGCCATGAGCATCAAACACCCCAGCTCGCGCGCTACCACTGCCTACATCAACGCCGATAAAATAAATACTCATAGATTTCACCGTTAAGCCTTATTCTTTTGTAAGAAAATAAATAAAATCAGAATGCCGCCCCAAAGGGCCATCGTGAGATAACTGCTTACCCCTAACAAATTCAGGCCACTTTCCAAGGTTTGTAGAACAATCAAGGCCAGCCCAATGCCAATAATTCGCCCAAAACCACCATCGGGATTAATCCCACCTAGCACGGAAGCGAGGATGGCAATCAACAGGTATGATTCACCATACCCTGCTTTGGCTGAGTTAAATTTCGCCATCATGACCAATGCGGCAACCCAACATAGGATTGAGGAAAGCACATACACCGCTAAGATGGCCTTTTTTGTATTAATCCCAGAAAAACGGGTGGCTTTTTCATTTGAGCCAATCAAATAGATGGTTCGGCCTAAACGGGTATGTTCGAGCAGCGCCCAAAGCCCAATCGCGAACACGACAAACAAGATAAGCGGCATCGGGATCCCCCAAAGCGTCCCATTTCCTAGCACCAATAAGGCATGAGGAAACCCTGAAATGACGCTTCCTCCTGAAATGAGCACATTCAACCCATTGATTAATGTCATCATTCCTAATGTTGCAAGAATAGGAGACACACCAACATAAGCAATTAACACTCCATTAAACAGCCCAACCACAACTGCGGTTAGCATGCCACCGGCTAAAGCGGCAACAAGCATGATTGCACTGTCTGGCGCTTGGGTGATAATACTGGCCATAACTAAACCACAGGCATTGGTTGTGGCAATAATCGATAAGTTAATGCCTCCAGTTAGCATACAGATCGCCATCGCCAGTGCGAGTAAACCAAGCAATGGCATTTGGGAGGACATCGACTGTAGGTTACCTAACGAAAAAAAAGCTTTGCCGGCAGATAAACCCATCGCCAATAAGATACCGGCTAAGATCACGAGCAAATAACGAATATTCTTATCGGTCGGTAGTGATAGTTTATTGAGAAACGCTTCCATTATGCCCCCTGCACTGCTTGTTTTTTTTCATTGATCGCTGTCATACTAATACTGCACACAATAATGAAGCCGGTAACAACCGTATGCCAATAGGAAGGAACGCCTAATATGGTTAGTCCATTTTTTACAATCGCTAGCAAAACAACGCCAAGAATAACGCCCAATAAAGTTCCCTTTCCGCCAGTCATACTAGTGCCTCCCAGCACGACCGCCGCTAGCACTGTCAGTTCAAAACCCATCAATGAATTTGGCGCGACCGACTGAGTGATTTGGGTCTGTACCACCGAAGCGATGCCCGCGAGAGCCCCCATATACCCATAAACGAATAAATGAATGCCAAAAAGATTAATCCCAATTCGACTGGCGGCATCGGCATTTCCCCCTACAGCATAAATTTGTCGTCCTAAGCGGGTTTTATTCATCAAAAAAGAGGTAACGAAAACCATCACGATTAAAGTCAGAATAGGAAGTGACAAGCCATAGTCATAACCATCATGACCGGTAAAAGTAAACAGCTCGATACCATCCATAAACCAGTCAGGAAAACCATATAACCACTCGCCGTTACTGGTATAGATCAGTAATCCAAAGAAGAGGTTTAAAGTAGAAATGGTAATAATAATGGCAGGCACTTTTAGCTTATACACCAGGATCGCATTAATCATCCCCAGTAAAATGCCCACAACGGTAGCAATGGCAAAAGCCACCATAAAATTACCGCCAAGATTTAACACGTAGCTCGCCATGACATATTGTGCGATGGCCGCGGTGGCAGGAAAAGAGATATCAATTCCTCCAGCGATCAAAACAACAAAGAGCCCACACGCCATGATGCCCAGAATTGCTGAACTGATAGACATATCAAATAAGTTACCTAAAGTGAAAAAATCTTCAGAGGTCATCGTCAATGCCATCATCATCAGCACAATCATCATCGACAGATAAAATTCGTGATGTTTCATTAATGCGGTAACAGACCGACGAACGAAATTAAGCATTGACCGCCTCCATAATCTCTTGCTCGGAACTGTAAACGGGATAGAAGTCATGGGTAAAACGTCCTTCTTTCATCACTATGACGCGATGACTGTTGTAAAACACTTCTGGTATTTCATCACTAACCATGATGATCGCGATGCCTTTTGTGGCAAGATCTTTCGCTATGGTGTAGATCGCTTCTTTATTAGCAACATCAACCCCAACGGTCGGAGAATCAAGAATCAGGACTTCTGGCTCGACAGCTATCCATTTTGCAATAGAAATACGCTGTGCATTGCCACCAGAGAGGCTAGTGACCGGTAGTTGAGGGTCGGCAACTTTAATCGAGAGCGATGAGATCAAAAGATCCACTAACTTATTCGCCTTGATATGGTCGAGAAATCCAGAAGGTTTTTGCAACCGGTCTAACACTGCAGCCGTAATGTTATCGCGAATCGTTTGCTCCATAACCAGACCGGTCGACATGCGATCTTCTGAAACATAACCAATACCATGAGCAATCGCATCGCGATTTGATTCAAATTGCACCGGCTGTCCATTCACCAATATTTGTCCCTGATCAGGTTTGGTCATACCAAATAAAGCCATACATAATTCAGTTCGGCCAGCGCCTAATAGACCCGTAATTGAGATGATTTCACCCGCTCGCACAGAAAAAGAAATATCACTAAACTGCCCTTTTTTCGTTAAACCTTTTGCTTCTAGCTTGATATCACCCTGCTCATGATAAGGAGTAAGTGGCGTAAATTTAAAACGCTGCCCCGTCATTAAAAAGGCCAATTTATCACTATCCACTTCATTAGCTTGATAAGTACCAATGGTTTTCCCATCGCGGATGACTGTGATGCGATCAGAGATTTCCATCACCTCATCGAGCTTATGGCTCACAAAAGCGACCGTAACACCTTTGGATTTGAGATCGGCGACGACATTAATCAAATGATTAACTTCCGTGCGGGTTAACGATGCGGTCGGTTCATCCATAATCATTAATTTGGCATCCGATGCCATAGCACGACAAATCGCCACAAGCTGACATTCAGCAATAGAGAGCTGTTCAACCCGTTTTTGTAACGGCAACGTCACGCCGACTTTTTCCATCGCTTTGAGGGCAATGCCTTGAATTCGTTTTTTTTGCACCAATCCTTTCGCCCACTCAATGTGATCTTGAATGGCAATATTCTCTGCAACGGTTAAGTTAGGAAATAATGATAAATCCTGATAAATCACTTGAATGCCGTATTCAATGGACTGCTGTGGAGTAAGTCTTGCATAGCTTTTGCCAGCAAGAATGATTTCTGCTCCTTTCTCTGGCGCATGAACACCGGAGATCACTTTAAATAATGTACTTTTACCGCAGCCATTTTTACCCGCTAAACAATGCACTTCACCTCGGTTAAAGGTGAGATTAATACCATCTAAAGCTTTTACTGAACCGAAATGCTTTGAAATATGCTTAAGAGTAATAAAAGGAGTACCTGACATAAGAATCTCCAGTAGTCATGAGGCGGCGTTGCGCCGCCCCAAATAAGAGTAGAGGAAGAACGTAGCGTGGTTAAAAACCTAACTGGCGAGCATTGGTTTTATCCACTTCTAAAATTTTATTGAATTTAATAACACGATTTTCAATATCAATGTCAGCCTCTCCAAGCCCTTCGACCGTCACGCCTTTTGATACATCATTACCTTCTAGCATCTGCTTTGCTACAGCAACCATGGCATAACCGGCATCGGCCGGGTTCCATAAGAAACCTTTATCTATTTCTCCGCGGGCCAAATATGGCGCAGCTTGACTAGGCATCATAATACCCACAACACTGATCTTATCTTTTGCACGTTTCTTTTTGATCGCTTCGCCAGCGCCAATCGCGCCCAAGGAGCCATAAGAAACAATGCCTGACATATCTGAGTGAGCTTTCATTAGATCATTGGTGGCTGCATAGGACTGGTCAATACTTTCAGCGACAGGCATCCGGCTGGTCACCTCATACATATCAGGATAATTTTTTTTCTGGTAATCGATGGCTAAATTTGCCCAGTTATTATGCAGAGGAACCGTTAATGACCCAACATAAACAGCATATCCTCCCTTCTCTCCCATATTTTTAGCTAACTCATCCATCGTTGCCTGCGCATAAGCTTGGTTATCAATAGTTTCAATATCCCAATCTGCGTTATGCTCATCTGGAGATTCATGAGTTAGGACAATAATGCCTTTCTCACGAGCTTTCTTAAATACAGGTTCCAATACCGTGACATCATTAGGAACTACCGTGATGGCATCAACGCCTTTAGCAATTAAATCTTCAATAATTTTAACTTGTTGTGCGGGATCAGGCGTTGAAGGGCCAAGTTGGCGAGCATTCACGCCAAAGTCACTTGCGGCTCGCTCAATCCCTTTGTTCATTTGGTTAAACCAAGGAATGCCGGAAACTTTTACGACATTGACTATTTCATAATCCTTGGCTTGTGCGCCGACAGCCGCAATAGCAAGCGTTAATGCGGCGACGTTTAATAAGATCTTTTTCATCTTCATCAATCCTTTCTTGGTGGTATGCAGGGTTAGGTGAATCGACACGAGAATGTTAAATCTAATATCAAGATATTATTGCCACCAAGGATAATAAACGTGATCTACACACGATATTGTTAATAGGTGGTTAGTAAAATGATAACTTAAGGTTTTATATATAGAGGGGTGTAAACTTACATAAAAAAATGAAGGGCAAAAGATCAAATTAAAAACAAATAAAAAACAATAAAAAAACAAAAAAGCCAATCAAATGGTAAAGCAATCGTTTTCTATCAATGATCATTCAATATAGAATGTGAATTTTGATCAATATATGAACAAAATCACTTTTATTTCTCAAAAATAATCATTTCTCACTCAATCGGGGGCATAAGAAAGAGTTTCCTCAATATAAAACCCTCCAACTCATTTAGCTTTTTTGTTATTAAGTAACCAATTTTTGTTTTAGAGTTTCAACGCTACCCAATTATGATAAAAAAGCCATCACATAACGCGATGGCTTATAAACATTATATGGTTGAACGAAAAATTAGCCCGTTAAACCTTGTTTAGCCAGATATTCATCATAGGTGCCGTGGAAATCGTTGACGCCTTGTTTGGTGATCTCAATAATGCGTGTGGCGATAGAAGAAACAAATTGGCGATCGTGAGATACGAACAGCAAAGTGCCTTTATAGTTCTCTAACGCTAAGTTCAACGCTTCGATTGATTCCATATCCATGTGGTTGGTTGGCTCGTCCATCAGTAAAATGTTGGGTTTTTGCATAATAAGCTTACCAAACAGCATGCGGCCCTGTTCACCACCGGAAATGACTTTTACCGATTTTTTAATGTCATTTTGTGAAAAGAGCATACGCCCCAAAATGCCGCGTACGGTTTGTTCATCTTCCCCTTCGTTTTTCCATTGGCTCATCCAGTCAAGCAAGGTCATCTCTTGGCTAAAATCATGCGCATGATCCTGTGCATAAAAACCGATGTTATGATTTTCAGACCACTTGATCATGCCAGCCATTGGCTCCATTACCCCAGCAAGGGTATTGAGCATGGTTGACTTACCGATCCCGTTTTCACCAATGATAGCAATGCGCTCACCCACTTCTACCATTAAGTTTACGTTATTAAACAAGATGTTGTCGCCATACCCTTGTTTAAGACCTTCAACTTCTAATGCGTTACGGAATAACTCTTTCTTCTGATCAAAACGGATAAATGGAGATTGACGGCTCGAAGGTTTTACTTCTTCAAGCTGAATTTTATCCAGCTGTTTCTGACGAGATGTTGCCTGTTTTGCTTTTGAGGCATTGGCAGAAAATCGGCTTACAAATGTTTGTAATTCAGCCATTTGTGCTTTTTTCTTCGCGTTATCAGCATGTAAACGCTCACGCGCTTGTTCTGCGGCAATCATATATTCATCATAGTTACCGTGGAACAAGCGTAATTCACCATAATCAAGATCCGCCATATGAGTACAGACGGTGTTCAAGAAATGACGGTCGTGCGAGATGATGATCATGGTACAGTTACGCGCCAGCAAGGTTTGTTCTAACCAAGCAATGGTATGCATGTCCAAGTTGTTGGTCGGTTCATCAAGCAGCATAATTTCAGGCTCAGCAAACAGCACTTGCGCCAGTAGGACTCGAAGCTTCAAACCCGGAGCAATTTCACTCATCAAACCAAAATGTTGCGCTTCGGGTATCCCCAAACCTAGCAGAAGTTCTCCTGCACGAGCTTCAGCAGAATAGCCGTCCATCTCCGCAAATTCGGTTTCAAGATCGCCCACTCGCATACCATCTTCATCGGTCATCTCCGGTAGGGCGTATATGCGATCGCGCTCTTCTTTTACTTTCCACAACTCTTTATGGCCCATGATGACGGTATCCACCACGGTAAATTCCTCGAACGCAAATTGATCCTGCCCTAATTTAGCCATACGTTCATTCGGGTCAGTCGAGACAGACCCCGCAGAAGGCTCCAGCTCACCGCTGAGGATTTTCATAAAGGTGGATTTACCACAACCGTTAGCACCAATCAGGCCATAACGGTTACCATTACCAAATTTAATCGAGATATTTTCAAATAATGGCTTATCGCCAAATTGCATGGTGATGTTTGCAGTCGTTAACACAGAGAATTCCAAGTTGTTGGATGGTAAAAGCAAAAGGTTGGCAAAAACCAACCTTTCAAAAAGTGGGGGCGATACTAACAGTTTTTGTGACAAATATCACCTGAGTTTGTCGATGGACTTTCCTTTTCAGTAACCAATGTGCCGTTATAAGCCTTTTTGGTACTGCTTGTTTGTGGTGCCTTGAATTTGCGTCAATAGCATTTCTTTAGCGGTAAGATCACCTTGTAAGGCGCGTTTAAATTGTTCGATAAGTGATCTCTTGTCCATCTGAATTTGAGTTTGGGTAGGAATGTGACGCAAGTCGATCATGAAATCGGTGTACAACGATGGTAAATCCTCTAAAACTGCGAGATTAAGGCAATTGACATCACTGTACAAACGGTTATGGCTCCCCTTCTGTTTATGAATGACATAAGGCCTCTCTTTTAACGAGATAATCGAAGCGGTTTTTTCACAACGCATCATGCAACCTTTGTTCATGCGCGGTTTCTTACACCCAACCGTTGACATAAAAAAGCATTGGCGACTGGTCATTAAATGTATCGGATGATAGAGGGTATAAAAGAGCCTAACGCCTTGTGGCCGAACAATCTTTCTCATTTGTAGAGCATTAATTTCATCGGAAATGAAAGCTCCAACGCCTTTTAATTCCTGCTGTATACATTGCAGAGCGAAGGAGTTGGTGATGTTAAGTTGTGGCCCCGCAACCCAGTTGATTCCTAAAGTTTGCGCAATATGAGCAACGCCCAGATTATCGGTTACCAGCAAATCGGGGTTGATCCTTCGGAGTAATTCGATGGCGGCTTGATAATGCTCACCAATCAGCACCGCAGGAAAAAATGGAATCAATGTGGGGTGATGGTTAAACAACGCGATCATCGCTTCAAGTTGATAGTTCAGTGCATCTGGAAGCTGATAGAAAAAAGAGACATCGCTGCATGAGTTCATAAGCTCCAAATCGCTAGAATCAGAAATCAACACCGATAATTGAGGTGGCGTGGTGATATCACTATTCGCCTGTTTTGGTATCGAAATATCACCTCTTCTGCTGTTACCTTTTAAACTACGGCGAGCTTTAGGTTCAATCGGCATCGTTCGAGTAAGCGTTTCAACCTTATCGATAATTTCAGTGGTCTTGTCATACAGGCGCTGCTTAACCTGTTTAACTTCATCAAGGTTACGACATTGATAAATGGTGGAGAAGTGCGTGGCGGCATGGTTTCTTGGGTTATCTATATACATGTCACGATGTATATCACCTTGTAAATAGCCATTGGTGAAATCACGGTTAAAGACATGGTATAGCTCTGTCATATCTTGCCGAATCGTCCCTGTTTCACAAAATTGGTCAATCTGCTTACGCCAGTTATCCACTACTGTATAAACATAATGTGGCTTTTTGATCCGCCCTTCGACTTTTAAAGAATACACTCCAGCTTTGGCTAAAGCGGCAATATCGGTGTATGCCGAGTTATCTTTTAAGTTAAGCGGATAGTTTTTTCCAACGGATGTCGTTTGATATTGATCTCGGCAGGGTTGGCTGCATCGACCTCGGTTGCCAGAAGCGCCACTGCGTTCAGAGCTGAAATAGCACAAACCAGAAAAACCAATGCAGTACGAGCCATGTACAAAGACTTCCGTCATTACATTATGCTGACGGCCCAATTGAGCCAGATGGGTAATTTCATCGATGTTCAGCTCACGTGAGAGGTTTACACGGCTGCTACCCAGTTGACTCAAAAGTAACATTTGACCTTCGTTATGCGTATTCATTTGAGTTGAGGCATGCATATCCAACTCAGGGAAATAATGCTTAATTATGTATGCTAACCCCAGATCCTGTACGATCACCCCATCCACATCTGACCCAGCTAACTGTTGAAGTAAGCGGATAACAGAAGGAATTTCATTTTCCAACAGCACAATATTTATGGTGATAAAAATTTTACACTGGTGTTGATGTGCCAGCGTTAAAACGCTATCCAAGATATCTAATGTGATATTGGTCGCTCGGTTGCGGGCGTTAAACCTTTCCAAACCACAATAAATAGCATCAGCTCCGGCTACTATTGCGGCTTTAATTGAATCCAAATCCCCGCCAGGGGCTAATAACTCAAACTGTTCTTTTGGGAAAAACAAACGACTGACTCTTTTTCATTTCATTGGGTCAGGCATTATAGCGATCTCGGTCACAAAACCCTTGATGTGGCTCAGGTGAGAGCGACATCTAAGATTTATTTTAAGAAAGTGATGAACAAATCTTATTTGATGCCACTCAACACTTTCTAGAGTCTGTTGACAGGTTAAAGTAATTGATATTTAGCCCAAACCGCTGAGCGCCAACGTATACCCATGATAATTCCGCGAACCCATTCATCCAACGCTATCGCCATCCAAGCACCGAATACGCCATAACCCCAGTGAATACCGAGTAGATACGAAAACACCACGCCTAAGCCCCACATACTCAAAATGCCCATTTGCACCGGGAATTGGATGTCCCCAGCTCCTTTCAATGCAGAGATAAAAATCAAGTTAAACACTCGCCCAGCTTCAAGCAGGATAGATCCCATCACTAAAGCCCCCGTAAGTCGCAAAACTTCTGGATTCTGCGTAAATAACGTTAAGATGGAATCGCGGAAAAAATAAATCAGACTGGCAGCGGTAACGGAGGTGGTAAACCCCACGAGAAAGTAGAGTTGTACCCGTTTGAGGATACTGTCTACCCAACCTTTACCGATGTAGTAACCAGTTTGAATTTGCGTTGCTTGGCCAATGGCTAAGGCAAACGCAAAAGAGAAACGCGCGATGTTTTGCGCGTAGGTAAACGCCGCAAGAGACGAAGTACCCATTTGCACCACAAAATAGACGATGGTAATCTGCGCCATATTGTACGAAAGCACTTCCCCTGCGTTCATGCCGCCGATTTTGAGGATTCGCTTATAGACCGCGTTGGGCACTTGTGCAAGGGAACGCATCGGCAAGTCGATGGCGCTACGCCACAGCAGCACGCCTAAAATCGTCGTGCCGATCACTTGGCTCACCACCGTCGCAATCGCTACCCCTTGTACACCATATACGGGCAAACCAAACGGCTGATAGAGTGCAATGTAGTTCCCCATAACGTTCAGCACGCCACTGATAAGGTTAACCGTCATGGGTGAGCGCGAATAACCGTGGCTGCGCAAAATGGTGGTAAACACAATACCAATAGTGACGTTAAAGGTCAGCGCCCCGCTGATAAGCAGGTATTCTTGCGCATACTGTTCGACTTGTGCTTCAAGTCCGTAGTAAGGAAGCAGATGCATCGCACCGAGTACCGCCAACACACTGAGGATCACCCCAATCATGCTGGAAAGCGCGATGCTCGCCACCCCAACGTGGGAGGAATCTTGATCGCGCCCTGCACCGTTGTATTGTGCAATAAGAATCCCGGTGCCGCTACTGACAACAGTAGAGATGATGATGAGGAAAAACGTCAGTTGGGTGATCACCCCCACCGCAGAAACCGCTTTGTCCGAATAACCAGAGAGCATGAATACATCACTGGTGCCGAGTGCTGTCCGTAGCAAAATTTCCACTAATATCGGCCACGCGAGCGTCACGATAGACATACGCTGGTTGATATTTTGGGTTTTAGCCATCTTGTTGACCTTAAATATGAATAACGATTGTCGAAAAAACGGAAAACTGCTCAATAAAAAGGTTGCAGAGCAGTCTGAATGAAAAATAATATGTATCTTATTGTGCACATGATGCCCAAAAAGATACATAACATTCATGGTTAAATTGGGTGCAAACTGGCTGTGCTTATTGCTCTTGTCGCTCAAAGCGTAAGGTTTGCAACACTGCGCCTTTTTTCACAAATTGGGTATCGATTCGATAAATCCCCGCTTGCAAATGGATAGCGATGCCCTCAGTTTCAACGTTTTTTCCCTCGGTGCCATTGGTAGGCAGCGACATGGCAAATTCGCCATTGATGCTCAGACTGCAAGAGGATTGCGCCAATGATTCGCGATCATAGGCCATTTCGGCAAAACAGCGATAACGCCCTGCTTGCGCAACTTCAACCCAGAGTTCGCAATTATTTTCGCTGTTCACCACCATGCGCTGCGTTACCGGCAACAGCGGCACGGCATCGGGCAATCTGCCCGCTAGCGGCGCAAAAGACTTCACCGCTTGATACGCCTGCAGCGGTCTTTGCATCACAGGCGCTTGCAAAATAAAGCGGCAGATGTTCATCGCGCTGCGTTGCAACTCGCCTAACGTCAACTCACCTTGCGCTAACGCCTGTAATGTGTCGTCGTCCATCGGGTTGCGCTCGGCGGCGTCGTTTTCCACCACCATGTAGAGATCATTTTGCGCTCTTAGCATATAGCCAGTGAAACACTTACTCTCGTCGCCCCCGTCAATCGGGTGATTCATTTTTGCCCACCAGTCGGTCATCACAATGCCGGTGTAGCCCCATTCACCACGCAAAATGGTGGTGTTGAGATCATAATTGGACGCTGCCCAATGGCCATTGACCGGATTGTAGGAAGTCATGATGGTGGACGCCTGACCATACTTCACCGCCATTTCAAACGGCTTGATGTGGATTTCACGCAGCGCGCGCTGCGACATCACACTGTCCACATCCACGCGTGCGGTTTCTTGATCGTTGGCCGCAAAGTGTTTGATGGTGCCAGAAACGCCCGCTTGTTTTAAACCTGTGGTTTGCGCCGCTGCGATCCAACCGGTTAATAACGGATCTTCGGAGAAATATTCGAAATTACGGCCATTGAGTGGATGACGATGAATATTGATGCCGGGGCCAAGTAACGTATCGATTTGGTACGCTTGCAATTCTTGGCCAACCAGATAATACAACTGCTGATTGAGCGCCGAGTTCCACGTGCAGGCAAGCAGCGTTCCAATCGGCACTTGGGTCGCTTGATGGCCACTGTCCATACGAATCCCAGACGGACCATCGGCCGCCGCGGCCACCGGAATGCCCAGCTCAAACAGCGAGTCACACACCCCGCCAAACGCCGCCGCCGTACCCGGTGTCACTTTCGGGCTGCACATGCCTTCTCCACGGACAAGAGTCGCCAATTGCGCCGGCGTCAGTTGGGCAATGAAAGCGTCTAAATCGGCTTGGCCTTGGGCAACATCGGCCAACTTAATCCCTTGTTCGCTCGTAAAAGCATAGGTTGGCGGCAAGTTGGCTTCAATTCGCAGCGCCAGATCCACCGAGCGCTGTGGCACAGGCTGATAACTGGCTTTATAGATGCCATTGGCTTGGCGCTCGGCGGGCACAAGACGCTCAAACTCACGCGTTGGGGCGCAGGCTTCTGCAAGGGTTTCTAGTACCCGCAGTTGGTCGAGTTGCCAAACGGCATCAAGCAGCTCGGCTTGGCGTACGCTCCCCCCAAGGTAGAAACGGTATTCACCCGCTTCCAACACATAACTGTTTTTGTGCCCTGTCACACCGCTGTCGTCATAGGAAGACAAAGCCCATAACGGCACGCTAATTTGCACTCTTTCACGGCCATTCGGTGCAATTTCACCACTTTTATCAAAACCACACAGCACACGTGCGGGTTTGCCGAGTTTTCCTTGTGGCGCTTCAACATAGAGCTGCACCACTTCTTTGCTGCTAAATTGTTGGCCGACATTACGAATCTCAATATCAAACGTCAGCACGTTGGCGTTGGCGAGATCGCCGCCAGCATCGGCCACGTCACTAGAGCACTGCAGCAAACGGCGTTCAAATTGGGTATAAGATAACCCAGCACCAAACTCAAACTGCACCGCCTCTGGGGCAAAGGTTTCAAAGTAGCGATAGCCGACGTAAATATCTTCCGCGTAGAGATTAAAATCTTTGCGGCCAAAATGGGCAGATGAAGGGTAATCTTGCAAACGATAGGCGATGGTGTCGGTCAAACGACCACTAGGTGAGACAGCGCCAGAGAGCACATCGGCCAGCGCGTGGCCCCCTTCCATCCCCGCCGCCCAGCTGTAGAGCACCGCTTTGATCGCTTGATGGTTTTCAAGGCCAGTTAACCACGACATATCGATAATGTTGGTGACGTTCATCACCACGATCACACAGGAAAAATGGCGACACACTTTGGTTAGCATGCCGGTTTCCAGTTCGGTTAAGCGGTAGCTGCCTGCTTCATCGGCGTAATCTTTATCTTCACCGGCAGTGCGACCAATAAACACGATCGCTTTGTCTGACTGCGCTGCGGCCTGCGCCACCACCTCATCAGTCAATGGCATTTCATGTTGAAACCACGGCTCCGCCGCCCAACCGCCGCCGCCATCGTCAAATGGATGCTGTGCCAACCAAGCTTGATAGGTAGCGATCAGTTCCTGATTCAGCGTGAACGAAGCGTTGACTTGTAACCCTTGCAGCGCGTTAACGGCATACGGTACATTGACCGCCCCGCCAGACCCTGTACCACTGCGATAGGTATCCATTTGACAGCGGCCAAACAGAGAAACCACCTCTGATGGCTGAATAGGAAGGGCTTGGTCTTCATTTTTCAGCAAGACGATGCCTTCTGCTGCCGCTTGTCGGCTCACCGACACCAGTGCTTGCTGCGCTTTTTCTATCGCTGGATTTCTCATCGCTCTATCGCCCTCTTCTTGCCTTATTTTTGCCTTTGGCATTCTCATTGGTTGAGTTTGAGTGTAAGCTTTCCAAGCGCGCAATTATACCAATATACCGACTAATAAAAGGAAAATAGCGACATGAGTATCACTTATCAGTTGCATCATCATCTTCGCTATCCCCACTTTAAATTTGCTTACGTTGATGGCCACCATCACAGCGATTTCGGCCTGCATAAACACGATTTCTCTGAGCTGTTTTTGGTGGTCAGTGGCAAAGGCAATCACCTTGTTGCTTCGCATGTTTATCCACTCAGCGCTGGCGATGTGTTTGTGATTAATGGCGATACTGAGCACGCCTTCCAGAATGTGGATCAGTTAATCATCATCAATTTGATGTTTGAAGCAGGCACCCCGTTTTTCGAAACACCGTCACTGAGAATGCTCTCAGGCTATCAGGCGATGTTTAAAGTCGAACCGATTGCCCGCCAAACGCGCGACTATCAGGCCAAACTGACTTTAAATGCGCTGCAATTGTCAATCATTTCGCAATTAATCGAATCGATTCGCCGTGAGTATCAGAACGGAGAAAGCGGCTTTGAAACCATGCTCACCAGCTTGATGCAACAATTGGTGATTACTCTGGCGCGCATGTATCAGCAACAAACGCACGATCTGCCAAAAACCACACTAGCGCTAAGCCGCGCGCTGATTTTTATTGAGCAGCACTTTACCGATAGTGGCCTTCACAGTGGGGATATTGCTCAAGCGGCGTTTGTCAGTCAGCGTCAATTAGAGCGATTATTTAAGCAATTTCTCAACACCTCACCCAATCTGTACTTGCGTGAAATGCAGCTCAACTATGGGCGTACTCTCTTAAGTAATGACAGGGGTGTTTCGATTCAGCACGTGGCGGAACAGTGTGGCTTCAGTGACAGCAACTATTTTTCCAAATGCTTTAAACAGAAATTTGGCCAAAGCCCACGTCAATACATGGCACAACAAAAATAAAAAAGCCGCTGCTGTCAGCGGCATAATGAATGGCAGTGGTATGCATTCATGCAACAAAAACAAGCTCCCCCTGTAGCCCGACTTGCCAGTTGCGAAATCGGGAGTAGCGGTTCCCTAAAGTGCCACTCCCTACGAGGTAATCTCTCCCATTACCATACAGGTGGCTTACCACCACATGTCTGCTTGAATACCCACAATAAGATCGGAATTATCCCGTTTAGAACCATCTAAATAAGTCGCTAAGAAGCGAATTTCTGGAGCAGGGCCAAAACCAGTAGGGACGATCACCGTCGGAGCAACCGTCAGCTTATAGTTAGTAGCATTATCACCAACCCCATATTGATCTTCCCATTTGTTATATTGAAAACCAGCTTCTGTGGCAACAAAGAAGTTTTGCGAAATAGGGAAAGAAGGACGAACCATAGCTGATGCCCAACTATCTTTTCCTCCGTTATCTAAATCATTATATTGACCTTGAATCGAGTGGAAGATACTGATTCCATTTTCAAAGAAGTATCCTCCCCAAACTAATGCTCGTGCAGAAACATCTCCACTTTCTACTTTTTTCATTTTTGATGGGCCTTCTAAAGCACCATTTCCTGGTTTCCATGCGTTATACGTGGTTAATGTGCCACCAAGTAGTTGGCCAGAGCCAAGCCCCTTACCAGCTTGCACAATATATTTAGTAAATCCTTTTTCAGAAAGGCCAAATACCTTATCTGAGTGAACAATAGCAGTCATTTCCATACCATTGCTCGCGTACTCTGTACCATCAACAAAGTTATCTGGTAGGTATTTCCCCATTGCATGTAATTCCACCCCACCTAGATCCACTCCAACATGTACCGCATGCATCGGATTATTTGCATTAGTTGCCCAAAATTCACCTTCTGCATCATCACTAGCCACATAGGCAAAGTCCCACTTATAACCACCTAGCTCAATCCCTTCAATTCCCACACCAGTACCAGACATATCGGTATAGAAAAAGTCAGTCATAAAAATATAGTTGTCTTTGCCATAAAAACGAGTCCCCCCCCAAAGAGTACCCGTCTCCGTAACACCATCAAATTCAACAAAAGTTTCGACCATACCAATACTACTATTAGCAGCATCTGCATTTAGCCCTAATTGATTTTCACCTTGAGATTGAGCATTATCAGCTCCAGCACGAGTTTTAATGCGAATTTTTTGCCCATCATCATTTTCAAAATTTTTCTGTAACGCCAGTTCAAAATGATTATCAGATTCAATCCCTAAACGACCTAATCGTTCTTTAGAGGCTGGAAATTTGGTTCGTTTATAATCATCATTTTTACTGAAAAGCGCACCGGCACGGAAATAACCGTGAAATTCAAAACCATCTGATTTTTCAGCATAGGCAGTAGGTATAGTGCTCAGTCCTGCAGTTGCAACCAAACAAGCGAGGGTTAGCTTAGAAAGTTTCATATTAACTCCATGTTCTATCATTAACGCCACAAAGAAAGCGCTTTCTTTAGTATTTATAGGAACTCTGAACATTAGTAAAAGACACAGATGGATAATCCACATCTACTTAATCAATAAGACTAATAAAATAAAGCCTTAAGGACTATGTTCAGCGCAAAGAAAGTATAAAATGATCTTCAGATACAAAACTGTGATCACTCTCATTTAAGAAAGCGCTTTCTTAAATATTTATCACACTTTTATATTTTATCGATACCCAAACAACTTGGAGTTGTAGGTAGGCGGCAAGTGAGTGAATCTCCATGAGCATAGGCAAGCTATGTGATTGGGGTGAACGAACGTAGCCAACACCCCTGCAGCTTCAAGTAGGAAGGGTATATTAATAATAGAGAAGTTAACAGCATCGCTAATTGAATTCGCAAAAAACAACTCGTGATGTAAACATCACGAGCTGAACACGACAGATTTAGATCATTTTTTTTCGAAACGAATGTTATCTAAACTGAAAGTCATCGCAGCCGTAGGTTCAAACACCAATAAGTTATTGATCATGGTTGGATCTGCTTGATTGCCAGCCACAAACCGGTTTGACTGAGCGAGTAAATCCACCAGTTTGATGCGCACTTCGCCCCATTGACCGATTGCTGGCAATTCCACCGTCATATCACTGGTTTTTGGCCAGCCACTGTCTATTTTAACCATCAACTCACTGCCGTCGGTCATCGACTCCACCTTGATATCAAAAATCAACTCACCGCTCTCCAACCAATGGCTCACGTCGGTGGTGGGTGAACGGAAATAGAGATTGCCCGCACCGTTTTGCTTGGTGATCTTCAACACTTGACCGTGTTCGCCATCGGCCACTTCTTGGTGCGACACGATGTCCATTGGATCGTAACTGCCGTACGCCAAGTTACTATCGGAGAAAATATCTAAGTTTGGCCCCTCAGCGTAGCGATCATCTTGCGCCAAAATCGCTGGGGCTTGCTGCCCTTTGACCTTCACCGCTTGCTCACCGATGGTCGCACAGCCTTTACCTTTCCAGCGATCTGCCGAGCAGCGATACACTTTCACGTAATCTATTAGCATAGTTTTCGGGAAGTCCGATTTGTCCACGCCTTTCTCATTAGCATTGGCAGACCAAGAGCCGCCCACGGCAAGATTGAGCAGCAAATGGAAACGTTCATCAAACGGTGCTGAACCTTTGGCGTTGACCAGAGCACCATCGACTTTGTATTGACTGTACCACTCATCTTGCGTTTGTGTCGCGTAGTGAATGTTGTCGACATACCAACGAACTTCCCCTTCTTCCCACTCAATCGCATAGGTGTGGAAGTCATCCGCTGGATTGATGTTGTTGGGCAGCGAAGCACCTTGACCACTGTAGACGTTATCTGGCCATGCTTTACCATAGTGCAGGCTGCCGTAAATGCGGTTTTCACCATCGCCCGCTTGTGCTCCTGGCGCATCGGATTGTGCTTTTAAGTTAACCGCTTCCATAATGTCGATTTCACCAGACGCCGCCCAAGTGCCATATTTGTTATCGGTCGGCAGCATCCAAATTGCTGGCCACACTCCCTGCCCAGATGGCAGTTTGGCGCGGATTTCAAAGCGGCCATATTTGTGGTCACGCTTGTCTTTGGAGCGCAGACGTGCCGAAGTAAATGGCAGGGTTTTATTCGCCCCCGTTTTACCCTCAGCATCATCCGGGCCAGTGAAACTCTCTTTGTGCGCCACAATGTGCAAGTAGCCATCTTGAACAAAAGCATTGCGACTGCGCTTGGTATAACACTGCTGCTCGTTGTTACCGCCGCCCCAACAGTTCTCTTCTAAACTCCAGTTACGGCTGTTGATTTCACTGCCGTCAAACTCATCGGCCCACACCAGTTGCCACTTTGCGCTCGGTGGCGTAGGTTGATCCAGCAGCATCACTGGCTTTTTGGTTTGAACGAAGTCGGTTCCGGATGCGCTGTCACTCGCACCTGTTTGGCTACAACCCGCCAACAAGCCAAGAGAAACGGCCAAAGCAAGCTGGTTAATACGATTACGGTTGTTCGATGTCATGATTCCTCCGCACGGGATACCCCGTGACTGCGTTGTCAGTGTGAAATCCGCTGAACGACAAACAGGCTATACCATTGGCATAGCCCTTCGTCGCGGATTAACGATTATTTGTTGAAGACCACATTGCGCACTTCCACTACACCGCCATCAATGTCAGCAGTGCCACTGAAGTAGATCAGCGAAGTCACGTCGCTAAAGTCGGGGATGCCTTTGAGCTCAAACGATAGGCTGCGCCTTTCCATGGCTCATCAAACGCTTGGAAGAAGAGCAGTAACACGGACTTCATGATGTTTTTCATCAGATTCATTCTTAGTGTCCTTACGTTATAGATTGGAATAAAAACAAAAAGAAATCGCTTTCTTTTTGTTTCATAAAAAGAGCGAGAAAACAAACTGAGAAGACAGATCGCTTTCGCTAAACGACAGCAATAAAATTGAAAATCCCATATTTTGCAATGTCTTCCGTCGATAAAACCATTCTAGAAATAAATAAGGATGAAAAACGTGAGCATCACCAAAAAAGCAAGCGCTTTCTTTATGTATGGATCACATTATAATCAGTTCTGCTACGTTTACTTATAATTGGCTTAGTGAACCAGTGCTGAACCTTGTTCAGTTCCAATATTTTCTATCTCGACCGCATAAGCACTATGCACTTAGAGATCACAGGGTTACACTGTCGCCCTGAACTCAAAAGGTACTATATAAGGGGAGTTCCATTGATCACCATTAAAGAAGTTTCTGAGCTAGCGAAGGTTTCTCAATCTACCGTATCTCGAGCCCTTAACGGCCACCCAACGGTAAAAGAGGCCAATCGTAAAAAAGTTTTCGAGGCGATTGAAAAACTGGGTTACAAACCTAACGCCTTTGCACAGGCTCTCGCATCCAGTCGATCCAATAGTATTGGGATGTTGGTGGGATCACTCGATGGCCCATTTTATGGCCCACTTATGCACCATGCAGAAGATACAGTTAGACAAAATAACATTCATTTGATCGTTACTAGTGGGCAAGAGTCTTATAGTAAAGAACTCGATTCGATTTATTTTTTACGTTCAAAGCAAGTTGATGGCTTGATTATACATTCAGATAAGCTCTCTGATGATGAATTAATTGATGTGGTTAAACAACAAAATACAACGATTATACTCAATCGTTATATACCGGAAATAGCTGATCATTGTATCTATATTGATAATGAATTAGGTGGTTATTTAGCAACAAAGCATTTACTTGAAAATGGTCATACTAAAGTTGCCTGTATCTCAGGTCAACTAAGTAAAGGAGATAGTAGAGATAGATTACAAGGTTATCGAAATGCCCTAGCAGAATATGGTATTGATTATAATGCAGCTTTATTTGTTGAAGGTCGATTTGACCACCAAGGCAATCACGATGTTGCTCGGCGTTTATTAGACCGAGATCCTACCATTAGTGCCATTTTTTGCCAAAATGATAACATTGCACTGGCTGTATATGATGTTGCTGCTGAACGAGGATTAATCATTGGTCAAGATATTTCTGTTGTGGGGTTTGATAACGATACACACAGTCAACATATAAGACCTCGTTTAACAACCATTAACTTTCCAGTACAAGAAATGGGTATTGAAGCGGCAAAAGGTGTTTTAGCTTTAGTTAAACAACAAGCGTACCCTCTTAAACACAAACTAACTCCAGAATTAGTAGTTCGAGATTCGGTAAAAATGAGATAAATTTAATCTCAGCCCATTATCTGTGTATCATGGTGTTATGTTTAATATTATTCAAAAGTAGGCCCCACATGGTGAGGCCTATTTAGTTTCGTTATTCAACGTCTTTATATAACAATTTTTCAGGTAGATAGACAATGATTTTTTCTATTTCACCACGACGCTCAAAGAGACTTTGACTCCTCGATTTTGGCAGCTGTGTACCTTGATAATTCTCTATTTTCCCATCCATCATATGCACAAAAATTTTTGCATGTTCTGTACTAGAAACTTCATAAATAAAGGGAACTTGACAATAAGTAAAGGCCAATTGGTTCGCTTTTAATACATAACTGACATGAACTTTATTAACATTTAAAAAATTAAATGTTGCTGATTCTGACAAAAATTCATCACGTTTTAGTAGCGATGGAATAATTTTTAATCCTTGCGACTTAACCTGTAACCCTAGCTCACCAAATCGCGTTAATATTTCTTCTTTGACTTGTCCTGTCATACCAGGCTGTTGTGCACCTGCATGCTTAGGTGTATGAGAATAAGGATCCGTCGGAAATGCACCATAATTTTGTGGTGTTTTATTAAATCCGATACCATGACGAACACGATAATAATATTGAGCTAATAACTTGGTTTCTATGCTATCTGGATCTTGATTAAATGAATACTGATAGTTCTCCTGAACAGCTAATAACAATTTAGATACCATATGCCAATAGATACATCCTAACCCTTCGTATCCAAACATCGTTCCCGAGCGACCCGTAAAGGTTCGGTGATTAAACACTTGTTCATAAAGTGTTTCTAATTCATCCCACTGTTCTTTTGGAAGCTCTGGATAATCAGCTTGTACTTGATTTATAGCTTTGCGAAGAGAATTCACATTCTCAAATTTTGCATGAAAATGCCCATCACCTTGTAAGTCACGCAATACGATACGATGATCATTATTTGCCAACATCGCAACTATAACAGGACTCGCTTTAATTTGATCTGACTCGATGCGATTACGTTCGACAAAATTGATTAATTCGCGATCTGGATAAAGCATAAAACTTTGCTGATCTTCACGATACATATCGCTATTAAATAGGTTATTCAATAATTCTACAGCTTGCTTTGGCGTTAAAACTCCGGCACTCAATACTGCCACTTGACCTTCTAACATTGGGTAAAGATTTTCTATGCTAAGACTTTCACCAGAATAAGTCAGAATGTTATATGCATTA
Source organism: Vibrio sp. 1-1(7) (assembly GCF_013048485.1). Lineage (NCBI taxonomy): Bacteria > Pseudomonadati > Pseudomonadota > Gammaproteobacteria > Vibrionales > Vibrionaceae > Vibrio > Vibrio sp. 1-1(7). The sequence goes on from NZ_VHSP01000002.1 coordinate 739,217, forward strand.
TATAAACCATCTTCACGTAGATTACTTTTAATACTGGAATCGAGTACAACAAGACTCACTTCTAGTAATTTTTCAATTGTACTTTTTTCCGCTTTCGTTTTGCCTGAGAAGCTATTCATACGGTAGACACGTTGTCTAAACTCATCTGCGGATTTTTCCAATAAGGTTAGAATCGCTTTACGTGTTTGACGGTTTACTGTGCCCTGACGAATTTCTTTGTTCGCGTCCTGTAAAATTCGGGTGATTGAGAGCATCCAATCAAACACCTCTTTTGAGATTGAGATAGAAGAAGGTAGAACATTCACCATCCCTTGCATAAAAACAACATAACGACGCATATAGTACAACGTCACCATCGAAAGACCATTACCCACTATTGCGTTATTAGCATCGTTCCATTCTGGACGCTGAGTATTAAGCCAAATACCTCCATCTAACACTAAATTGCTAAGTTTAGAAAGTAAAGGAACAAGAATTTTTTCACAAAGATTGACCATATAGACCTGCCCTGATCCAGTAAGCACTAAACGTCCATCACTGCCTATCTGAGCAATTTTTTCTTCAATACGCTTTTGTAATTCATAGTTAAAGGTCACTGTATCTTTTGGATTGGCAAACAAACCATCAACACTACACAGTTCATAAGGTACATTTGCATAGCTAAATAAATCTGAGGTTAATAATTCTTTGAGTTCTTCTGGTTGATATTTTTTAGAAAGCTCAAGAAATTTCAGTAGATAAATAATTTGGTGGTCGCCCCAATAACCAATATTACTCCATGGGTCATCCGCTTCCAGTAACTCCCAATCGATTCCATCTTTAGTAATGCGATAAGGATTATAGCCATCCATCGTCGAGGCGTTAACAAATTTAGCCATGAAAGAGGAAATAAATCCAGGATAACTCAATGCTAACGCTTCCCAGTTTTGAAAAATATCTCGCCAATTACCTTGGTAAGAAAGTAACCGTTCACCATTATCATCTTTAAGTTTAATCTCATAATGATTCCAAGGTCGACTTGGGTCACCATGGCGACGGCCAAACGTTAGAGGAAGGTACTCGTAGCTTAAGCGTACTAATTGAGTATCACCAGTTTGCTTTGCTAATTTGACCAACTCAGCATGGGTAAAACCATCCGGTAATTCATCAAAAAAGAGGCGCTGACGTGTAACCACAGACCGATTTGTCTGCATCATGGTTTTAAAAACGTCTTTTTTATCAAGCTGATAATTATTTTCAATCACACCACCACGCATACTATTAAACAATACATTAGCGTAATGATGAACATACGTTGCTTCCTGTTCAGTTACTTGCCAAGCATCTCCCCCAGACATTAAAAAAATCAACTCTTGCTGATTTTCCATAATGTTGGTTTCGATTTTTTGTGCTAGTTTCGCGGGTGTTGCTAGCTCTTGTTCCAATTCTCGAACATCGCAATGATTTTTATCAATATCCGCAACAATTAACCAATTTTTACTTTGATTTTCCAACAACTTCACTGTTTTATTAATTAAATAACTTCCTCGAACACCTCGCGAGATAGGTTGATTGACAAGCCTTTCACCACAACGAAATACACTTATTTGCTCACTGCTTAATAAAATTTGTTCAAGCTCATCATCCAGAGAAAATACCGTAGTCGCAAGTAATGACTCTGCAGGCTCAGCACGATCACTTAATTTTGCATACATGGTATAAAGTGCTAAAGAAGTATCGACTACTTGTTCATTCCACTTATAAGCATCGACTAATGCACTACGAGTTTGTAAAGCCGCAAGTGGTGCTCCAGATGGAAGTATATTTTGTAAGCCGTCCAATATATCTAGTGTACGAGGCTTACCAGATAAATCGGTAATTTCAGCACGTCGAATAAATCCATATTTTTCACACGTTGTCCAAGAATATTGAAATTTTAATTTTAATGTATGGTTAAGCTCTTCAAAAACAATTTTATCACCAAGGTTATTTTTATAAAGGTGACGCTCAACTTGATATAAACCATCATGAAAACGATTAAATGGTTCCCAAAGTGACCACTCTTGTTGATTTTTAACTCGAATAATTGTTTTTGAGCCTGTATTTTCCGCACTCTCATGAATATGGTCAACGGACTTATATGGAAAAAGTGCATTTTCAGGACGAATACGTCCAGCAGATAAACTACCAGTCGAAGAAATAAAAAACCAATGGTTGCTTGAAGAAACAATACTGATAAAAAACGGATCTATTTTATCAACATGGCTAATTTTATAATAACGTTCACCATGTAAATCGACAAAATGGCCTTCAACAGAACTATTCATATTTTTTTTTACATTCATCATGTTATCTCAATATAATGAAAGCGCTTTCTTTTACGCTTTTTTAAACGACTAACGATTAATATGGTGGCAACGTGCAAAGTGATTTGTCCCGACTTTTCGAGCTTCAGGAAAGCTCAGACGACACTGCTCAGTAGCTTTTAAGCATCGTGGAGCAAAAGGACAGCCAACACTGCTCGGTTTCCATAATGGGATATCTCCTTTTTTAGCTAACAGTTCTCTTTTGCCAGCTCGACCAACTTCTGGAACTGCAGATAGCAGTAATTGTGAATAAGGATGTTCAGGATTTTGGGTTACGCTATCACTATCGCCCCATTCCACCATATGCCCAACATACATGACCGCTGTTTTTTCCGCAAAATAACGCGCTGTAGCAATATCATGGGTTATATACATAAATGAAATGCCATGCTTATCTTTTAGATCTGACATTAAATTTAATATGCCTAGACGTACTGATACATCAAGCATGGAAATAGGCTCATCTGCCAAGATAACTTCGGGATCTACCGCGATAGCACGGGCAATCGCCACACGTTGACGTTGGCCTCCACTAAGCTCATGCGGATATTTTTCGGCGGTTTCTTTTGCCGGAGATAACCCCACCATTTCCAGTAACTCGAACACTAATTTAGGAATATGAGCTTTATCAGCACGCTTATGAATTAATAAAGGGCGTGCAATATGATGGTAAATACTATGCACTGGATTAAGTGAACCAAATGGGTCTTGAAAAATCATCTGTACTTGTCGTGCATATTCCAACTCACCGTTTTCCTTAATATACTCCGCTAGTGGTTGTCCTTTAAAAATAATTTCACCCGCTGTTTCTTGATAAATTCGAGTTAATATACGAGCTCCTGTGCTCTTGCCTGAACCCGATTCTCCGACAATAGCCAGAGCCTCGCCTTTTCTTAATTCAAAAGAAACATCATTGACCGCTCTCATCACATTATCTTTGACAGACTGTCCCAATGGAAAATCTTTGACAAGATGATTAATGGACAAAATCACTTCATTTTTTTTAATACTTTCCATATATTCCTCTTATCGAATAAGGTGACAAGATACTAAATTACCATTTTCAACGGATATTAACTGAGGTGCTTGCTGCTGACATTTTTCTACACAGACTGTGCAACGTTCTTGAAAATTACACCCATTTGGTAGGTTCAATAAATTAACAGGGTTACCAGGTATTCCATACAGCCTCTCTTTGGGGCCATGAATTGTAGGAAAAGAGGAGATTAAGCCTTTAGTATAAGGATGTTGAGGATTACCAAAAACCTCACTCGCTTGGCCAAGTTCAATCAAATTACCTGCATACATCACCCCGATACGGTCTGCAATTTCTCCCATAAGACTTAAGTCATGGCTGATGAATAAAATAGAAAAACCGAATTTTTGTTTTAATTCATACAATTCATTTAAAATTTCTCGTTCGACAACAACATCAAGTGCAGTTGTTGGCTCGTCCATAATAATTAGTTTAGGTTTCAATACCAAAGCAATAGCAATGACGACTCGCTGACGCATCCCCCCACTTAACTGATGTGGAAAACTTTTCATGCGATCGGCATGGATTCCGACGATATTTAATAGTTCAACCGCTCGTTCATACGCTTGTTTGTAAGAGACTTTTTTGTGCGCAAGTATCACATCCGTTAACTGCTCACCAATGGTAATGACCGGGTTTAATGAATTCATCGCACTTTGAAATACAACCGACACCTCATTCCAACGAAAATCTCGTAGCTGTCTATCGTTCATCTTAAGAACATCGCTACCCTTATAAAGGATCTCACCTTCTGAGATCAAAGCGGGTACCTTGTGAAGTCGAGAAATAGCAAAGGCTAAGGTGCTTTTACCACATCCAGACTCACCAGCAAGCCCCAATGTTTCACCTGGGGCAATAGATAAACTAACATGATTAACTGCGCGAGCTACCCCATTTGGTGATACGTAATCAACACATAGGTTATTAATTTCTAATAACTTATTCATAATAAACCTCGGCGTTTATCTGCTTCTTTTTTCAATTTATGCCACAATTTAATATGAGGCCCTGTACGTAATTTAGGATTACTAACCTGATCAATAGACATATTGATCAAGGCTAAAGCTCCGCCCGTTAAAGCTAATGCAATAGCTGGAACCAACATTTCCCACCAAGCACCGGTGTATAAGGAAGAGGAAGTTTGTGCCCAATAAAGCATCGATCCCCAGCTCACTTCAGTAGGATCACCTAACCCAAGAATACCCAAACCAGCTTCAGCCCCCATGGCATAAATCACTGTTCCAAGAAAGCCACCAAAAACGATTGAAACTAAATTAGGAAGTATTTCAACTAAAATAATTCTAATTTTAGATTCTCCCATCACTTCAGCTGAAATAATAAATTCTTTATGACGAATAGCCATTGTTTGCGATCTAATTACCCTCGCTCCCCATGGCCACGAGGTTAAACCGAGCAAAACAGTAATGACAAGCGAGCCAACCTGCCCTAAAAATGCAGCTAAAACGATTAATAAGGGAAGCTGAGGAAATACTAGGAAAACATTAGTGATAAAATTTAACCGTTCATCAATTTTCCCTCCAAAATAACCAGCAGAAACACCAACTATTACCGCTAAACTCATGGCAATAATCCCTGCACTTATCGCAACAGAAAGTGATTTTCTAGCACCATAAAGCACTTGGCTATAAACATCTCTTCCACTTCTTGTCGTTCCGAGCACGTGTTCAACATTAGGCGAAACATGAGGACGAGCGACACGCCTTTCTGGATCATGAGACGCAAGTACAGGGGCAAACATTGCACCACATAAAATAATCGATAACAACAATCCACCGATAATTGCAGGAGGGTTACCATAAAAAAATGCATATGCTTTATTGGCAATGTTTTTTATTCTTTTAGAAAAAGATATTGGTGCATCACTAGAGCAATCTATTGACTTGGTAGAATTTTCAATATTCATAATAATTTTACCCTTTAATTAGAAATACGAGGGTCAAGCCAAACGTATAATAAATCAGCGATGAAATTGGCTGTAAGCACAGCAGTAACTAAAATAAGTAATATGGCTTGAATTAGCGGATAGTCACGAGCAACAATACCTTTTAACAATATATTCCCTAAGCCTTGATAGTTGAAAACAACTTCTGTCATTATTGAACCAGCAAATGAAAAACCAATCGCCATTGCAATCGCAGTTGCAACTGGCAATATTGCATTTCGCCCAGCATAACGTGACATTACCCTATAACTACTTAATCCTTTCGCTTCTGCCATTGTGACGTAATCTTCACCTAATACATTAATCATTGCATTGCGCATATTAAATACCCATGTTGCAATACCCACAATAACCATGGAACCAACCGGTAAAACGGCATGTTTTACAACGCTTAATATAAATTCAAATGTCCAAGCAGGTTGCAATGATGAATCATAAGTATAAGCAAGGGGAAACCATTCTAATTTTAAGGCAAAAAAGTAGAATAATAACAATGCGGTTACTACATATGGGAAATTACTAATAAATGCTAAAATGGGTGGCACAATTTGACCAAATACCCCTTCTCTCCGATAAGAGGCGTAAGTACCAATACTCACACCAATAATCAAAGCAACAATTAATGATCCCAAAGCTAGAAACATAGTCCAAGGCAATGCCATTGTAATAACCTCTGAAACACTAACGGGAAACATGAGAACAGAAGGGCCAAGATCCAGAGTAAAAACACTTTTCATATAAGCGATATACTGCTCAAAAATATTACCATCTACGAAGCCATACATTTCTCTAACCGCATCCATCTGTGCTGGATCCATTCGGCCTTGAGCTGCAGCGAATAAAGCATCAACCGGATCACCAGGCATCAATCTTGGCAACATAAAATTGAATGAGATTGCAATTAAAAAGGCAGTAAAGTAAAAACTAAACCTGCGTAGTAGAAACGACATAGTACACCTTTAAAAATTTGGGGCTATAAATATTTAGCCCCATAAATATAGAACTATTTTAAATGTAAATTATTTAAAATAATCACCCGTTTACCACCGTCATACCATACTGGTTGAACATAAGGATTTTTCTCATTTGGCCATCCAACGAATTTCTTAGTACTATATTGAAACCAAGTAGGATTCGAAAAAAGTGGGATAAAAGGTAAATTTTCAGCAGTATATGTTTGTAACTCTGATAAAATATTTTCTTGTTTATTTAAATCAGCTGTTTTACCAAAACTATCAATGAGATTATCAATTTTAGACGAATGAACACCATGCCCTGCATGCCAGGTTTTACCGATACGAGAAGTATGGAAGTACTCTTGATAAGCTAAAATAGGATTGGTCGCAACCATGGACCAGTTAATAGACATGGTATAGTTGCCTTCTTTTAAATTAGCATCATATACAGCCCAATCAACCGTTTTAACTTTAGCTTTTACTCCAACTTCAGCAAAATACTCACTAACCATTTGAACAACTTGAATCCAATCTGTCCAACCATTAACAACTTCAATGTCAAATTCAACGGTTGAACCATCTTTATTATTTCTAAAGCCATCACCATTACTATCAATAATGCCCGCTTCATCAAGCAATTTATTAGCTTGCTTCATGTTATATTCTGTAATATACCCATAATTTTGTGCGATCTTAGGATCAATATGTGTTTGGTATAACTCCGCAATACCTCCTACATTATAGTTAGGTGTCGGATAACCATAAGCAGCAATATCAACAATGGCTTGTCGGTCTAAAGACATCGACAATGCCTGCCTTACTCGTAAATCATCAAATGGTGGTTTTTTCGTATTAATATATAAATGAATCGCATCGTTCGCAGGATACCAAAAATGATTATTTTCTTTATCTTGTTCAACAAACGTGGACTCAACATCTGCAATAAAATTCGATCCCCAATCGATCTCTCCACGGATTAATGCTGGTTGAATCTGAGAGTTATCATTGTATGAACGGAAATTGATACAGTCTAAATATGGACGTCCTTCCAAATAATAATTAGGATTACGACATAGCTCCATCTGCTGAGGCCGCACATACTTCACCGTTGTCATGGGACCACTACCAACAGGATTTGGGTTGGTAAAGGTTGTTATATCAGAAACTTTCGACCAAATATGTTTAGGGACGATATGATAACGTTCAAGGTTCCATACAAAAGTAGAGTCAGCAGAGCTTAGTTGAAAAACGACAGTGATATCATCAACGGCTGAGATAGATTGTAAATTTCCTCCTGACCAAATCCCTTTTTGGTCAAATGCTGGCGCTTCTTTTGTCACCATAAAGCTATATACAACATCATCAGCCGTAATTGCTGTACCATCTGACCACTTAAGATCTTTCTTTAATGTCAAAGTGAGTGTCGTTAGATCTTCTGAGTAGTGATATGTTTCTGCTAAACGAAAATCCGTTTTCCCTGTCATATTGTTAAATACAAGTAGTGGTTCAAACATAACACCATGAAGTAAGTCTTTGGTGGTATAAGGATTAAAATTGTCCACAAAGCCGGTATTGATAATCGGCACGGTTAATGTGCCTCCTTTCTGAACGGCTTCAGCAGCATAAGCGTTCATTCCTATCATGCTTGCTAGCATGGAAATGAGTAAGGTTTTCTTTTGCATCACGTTGTCCTTTTTAATTTGCCATAAAGAAAGCGCTTTCTTTTTATGATTCTGAAGAATTTGTGGCGAATGTTCAACTCCATGAGTCGAAAAACTAATCCTTGATCACATAATAGTGAATAATCTTTATTACCAATATGACCAAAACAAAAAATAACCATATTTTTCAATAAGTTAAAATTATACTTTAGTTTATTATTTTCATATCCATGATTTAATTATAAAAAACAAGGTGAGAATTTTGTCTCGGACAATCTAATTTATTGCCACAATTAAGAAAGCGCTTTCTTAAAGAGGAGTAATAAATTAAACTACCAATAGTAATCGAAAGATGGAGGCTGATAAGTGTATGATTAAATTTTGGAATGGCAATAAAACCACCGTACGCCAGCATTATGAACTGGCTCTCATGCATCAATTGTTTTCACCAAAAATGATCATAAATGATACTCGTGATTATCCAAACCCTGATGATGAAGCCAATATTTTTAACAATGGTACTCATATGATAGTCACGGTAGCTGGTAATCAAAAGTTTATAAACCACTCTTTTTTATCGATTGATCCCCCGATTTGTAAAGGAACGCTGGGCTGCCGTGTTTTAATCGTAAGAAAAGATGATATTCCTTCATTTCATCCAGTGAATAGAAAGATGTTGGAAAAAAAAACGGCTGGTTTTCCTGCTACATGGGCTGATGCAGAGATATTCCGGCGTAATCATTTACCAGTATTAGAATATGGTGATCTCAGAACAATATTAAATTTATTGTTAGATCATCAGTGTGATTATATCTCTTTAGGCATTACAGAAGCCCAATCTGTCATTGATCAATATCCAGAAATAAAACCGAAACTAATAATTTTAAAAGATGTACTCCTTTACTATCCATTACCTCTAATTTTTTATCTATCACCGAGTATGGATAAAGATATGAAAAATATAAATAATCGCTGGAATTCGCTAAGAAAAAGTGAAAAATTTGATCAAATATTTAATCAACACTATTCGACGACTATGCAACAACTACAAACAAACATATGGAAAGTCATTTACTTAAATAATCCATTTATTCCCAGTCAATATGCCGATTTTCGTTGTGATTTTTTAGCAGAGTATACGCCACATTCATAAACAATGTTAATAGCTAATTCTATACTCAAACGATTTGGATCAACAGATAGGCAGCAACCCAATGAGCATATAATTGGGGAATTGACTGGCTGCCGCTGTCGATAATAATTCGCTTAGGTAAACCTTCAATATAAATGTTCAAACTCGTTAATTTTTGGTTTTCCACGCAACAGTAAAAAGTTTAGAAACCGAGCTGTTGAAGTGGTAATAACTTGCTCTTCGTTAACATGGTATTTATCAAGTAGTGGTTTGACTAAATCTAAACGGGCAATCTCTTCACAAAAATGAGCATCCGATCCTGTACTAAAAAATACGCCGATAGCCTGACCGAGCTTAACAATCTGGTCACATCGTTGATCGCTACCTTTTCGGCTTTTCCCTGTCAACGAGGTATTATTGACTTCAATAGCCACATGGTAATTTTTAGCACAGTGCAGTACACGTTCCATATCGAATGGATAGTTAGGATTACCTAAATGTCCCAGAACATCGACTCGTCCACTCTTAATGATATTGATTAAAGCCTCTGTATGCAGCGCTTCATTTGCGGGTTCAAAGACCGGCTCATGGAAACTAGCAATGACCCAATCGAGATGTTGGTCTGATGAAAAAGGTAAATCAATCTCACCGGCAACATTTAAAATATTGGCCTCGACACCTCGTAAAATACCCACATCGTAAAGAAAGCGGGGCAAAATTCTTTGATTATTAAAATGCCAGTAGTGGGGGGCTCCCGGCATTTTAGGAGCATGATCCGTGGTACAAAGAAGTTTTAGCCCCTTATTCTTAGCAGTTAACGCATTTTCTAAAATGGTGCTGTAAGCATGCCCACTCGCAATCGTATGGGTGTGGCTATCAATAACGATATTCATATTTTATCCCCTAAAGTCATAAGGCTATTTAGTCGATTTCGAATGAACCCTTTTTATTTAAAAATAAAGTCAAATCAGCAGCAATCGAATGATTAAGTACTTTATCAATATTGATTGCATCTGAATGACGATAAAACGTTATTGCCTCTTCGAGAGATAAACCTCCGCGAACTTTTCGATTAACCAATCGCTCTTGAAGATATTCTGCTTTTGTATCAATAAAGACGGTGAAATCGGCCAAACGGTAGAGTTCATTCCAAACAGGTTCATTTAATAATAGCCAGTTACCTTCTACCACCACTACATTACGATTCACGGTAATAGCGTCATCAACTGGATCATGCAGATTTCGATCGTAATAAGGCCACTTAGGATCTTTAATTTTTAACTGTTTCAGCTTGCTGATCAGCTCGGTTAAATTAAATGTTTCGTAAGAACCTTTAATTGTCCGTAATAATATTTTTTCGCCATTGCGTTCAATCATATTATTATCCAGAATATCATTCGGATAGTGAAAACCATCTAGTGGCAGTACTTGCAGCGGTTCGACATATTCATTGCTCTGTGAAAGGTGTTCCCAAAATGCCGCTAAGGTAGATTTACCGCTACCAGGAGGAGCACATAGGAAAATAACGATCCTTTCTTTTTTCTCATAATAAAGACGGGTAAATTTTTCGATCAGAGGCTGATGAACTCTCTTGACATCCACACGAGGGAAAGTCGCTTGTATTTCAAAACCACTGACATTTAAGTTTACTTTCATGTTAAGGCCTTACTGATTAATTTCCTCTTCGATTTTCTCGATCAACATTTCACACGATAATTTCAATACGGTTTTAATCAGAGATTCATATCTCATCTGTGAAAAGGACTCAAATGAAGAGAACTTTAACTGATTGATCGAGTCAAGATAGACGCTATCTTGTTGTGAAGAGAGCACTGCTTGATTCTTAATAAAGTCATAAATAATGTTATCGGAAAATTTAATCTTTTCGGGTTGAGAAAGTCCATACTCTAACATTTGTTCATACAAACCAATGTCAGCATAGGTTTGCAATGATATTTTACCCATAGCAAACATCAATTTAGAGATAACATCGGTGGTTTCCAGTGGCCCATCTTTTTTTAATAAAGGTTCCACTGCATACTCTTTCACTAAATCGTCTTGAACAAAGATATTCGGCAGTAACGTTTTTAGCTTGAGGTTGATGATTTTGTTAGAAATCTGAAGAAATGCAGTGGCACTTTCACACTCATCTAACTTCTCCAGTAATGCATCTACACGGGACAACGCTTTATCACCTCTTTATGATGTGGTAACCCAAAGGCTACCACATAAAATAATGATCATTAAATCGTTAAATTCACATCATAAAATTCTAATAACGCTTTCTCTGCTGATGCATTCCACACATAGTGGTTTGCTTTCAAAATAGCATCTAACTCAATAAAGAATGGATCTTGATCCGCGAGTGATAAAAAATCATCAATAGCGGTCAAGGGGAGATCAATGTGTGGATAAATTAGCTTTTTCCCTCCGGGAATATCCAATTGATGTAAAATAGTATGTGGTGCTGCTTGTAGCCCACCGATATGGGTAATCATAAAGGATGGGTTAATTTTTCCTTGTGCAGACAATTCAAGAGATTCCAACATATCTCCGGTAGAGCCGCCAGATGTGCCAACAATATGTGTTGATTCGTAATGCACATTATAAAAATTAAACGGGACTTTAAATTTTTTATCCGTAGGCCCTGCAAAAAAGTTTAAGCAACCATCATTACCCAATAATTCGTCTGCTTGTTCTAATACTTGTGCAACTGCCGCATAAACCATCACATCATCATATCCGTTACCTTGGTTAAGAGCTTTAAGATGAGAGACAGGATCATCACATTTCGCCGTATTCACATAATGTAATTCAATGCCTTGCGCTCTTGCTTGTGAAATGGGAATTAAGGTTTCAGCACGCTCTAAACGTGCAGCATCAATATCAGTAACCACCACTAACTTAGGTTTCACTGGCCCATTAATTGCGTAATCAATAGCACCAATCCCCATCGGGCCGGCGCAAGCAAGTAAAGCCAGTGCCCCTCCCGTTTTGATCCCCATTTGATGTTCATAAATATACGGTGTTGTATGGTAACTTGCATGATATGCGCCGATGATACAAGACATTGGCTCTGCCAGCGAAGCATCCGCAAAATAATCCCCGTGATAGGGTAAAACACAACCTAAATCGATTGCTATTTTAGGGATGATAGAATAAGTCGCGTTACCACCAAATGTTTCATAACTATAACCCGCGGAATAGCCAGAAGGTAAGCCCATCGCAGGTTGTAGAACAAAGTAGTCGCCGACGGTAAATTGATCTTTTAGGTTCTCTCCTACTTGTATGATCACACCAGCATATTCATGACCTGTCATCACCGGGACTTGATCAATATTATTAGGTACACGTTTATGTTTACTACCTAGTAATGCGGCTTTGTAAGTGGATAAGCAAATACTATTAGAAATATTTTTGACCAAAAGTTCATCCGCGGAAATGCTGGGTAAATCAAACGTTCTAAGTTGGACATCGTTTTCACCACAGATCACCGCTGCTGTTGTTTTTACCATGATTCCTCTCCTCAATGGAGCGGATAGACCGCCCCATAATAACCTATTAGCCTTGTTTCTCAATCATCACCATCAACTCATCAAGAGCGGGATCATTAAGAAAGTTTTTAATCGTGATAACGGGTAAACCTGTCGCTTTGATAGCCCTTTCTTCTAGGCTTTCATGTGTGATGACAATATCAACGTCATTAGGCACATTTTCGATAGCAAAATTCTGCACTTGAATATCTATTCCAGCTTGGGTGAGCTTACGTTTAAATATCGATGCCCCCATCGCACTTGATCCCATTCCGGCATCGCAAGCAAAGGCAATAAATGCAATTGGTTTTGCTAATGCTTGAGCCTGCCCTACTGTGTTTGATTTGACCGTTCCTTGTGCTTTCATCGCTTGCATATTTGTGACGGACTTTTCGAATTCGCTTTCTTTTTCTACAGATTTACTCATTTTTAATATTGCACTTGCAACCAAAAAAGAAACGATTGTCGCACTTGTTACACCTGAGATGGTGGCTAGAAATCCACCTTTGGGAGTCAGTGCTAAGTAAGAGAATATGGAACCCGGACTTGGCCCTGCGACTAAACCTGCACCTAACAGATTAAAAGTGATGATCCCTGTTGCTGCTCCCGCAATCATGGCGACGATCATGATTGGCTTCATCAGTACATACGGGAAGTACAACTCATGAATACCACCAAAAAAATGAATGATGATGGCACTCGGTGCTGAGCGCTTAGAAAGGCCTTGACCAAATTTAGCATAAGCCAACAACATACCTAAACCAGGGCCTGGGTTCGACGCTACCATAAAAAAGATCGACTTACCGGTTTCTGCAGCGGCTTGTAAACCCAATGGATAATAGATCCCTTGATCAATCGCATTGTTTAAAAATAAAACCTTCGCTGGTTCATTAATGATAGCCAGTAAAGGAAGAAAACCTGTCGCGACTAATGCTTCAATCCCCGACTTAACAAATAAATTTGCTGCCGTGACCGATGGGCCAACAATGTGGTAGGCAAATAAACATAGGATCATGCCGATAATACCGAGTGAGAAGTTGTTCACGACCATCTCAAACCCTGAAGGAATCCGGTGTTGGATACGCTTATCGACCTGAACCATAACCCAAGCACTCAGTGGCCCCATGATCATTGCGCCGACAAACATGGGTATGTTGGCTCCCACAATGACACCCATAGTCCCAATAGCACCCGCAACGGCTCCGCGTTTATCTCCCACTAGTTGACCACCGGTATAGCCAATCAATAGCGGCAGTAAATAAGTAATCATCGGCCCAACAAGCTCACCAAACGCTTCGTTTGGCATCCAACCTGTTGGAATAAAAAGTGCGGTAATAAAGCCCCAAGCGATAAAGGCTCCAATATTTGGCAGCACCATGGCAGTTAAATATCCACCAAAGGCTTGCACATTCGCTCGCATGTTTGCTTTCACGTTATGTTCCTTTTAGTATGCTTTTAGTATGCTTTGATTATCTCTAGCACTTGTTCTTTAGAAGAGGCTCGTGCCAATATTGCAATATTCTCTTCGTCCACAAACATCTCGCTTAGTGCTTGAATCACCTCTATGTGGGTATCAGAGTCTGTTGCAGCTAAAGTGATCAAAATATTGGCCGGACCAAGATCCGAACCAAAATCAACGGGAGTAGGAAAGATATGAATGCCTAGACCAGTTTTTAGTACGCCAGTTTCTGGGCGAGCATGAGGCATCGCCAACCCTGGACATAAAACATAATAAGGTCCATTCTCTTTGGTTGATTGGATAATAGCCTCTGCATATTGTTGCGAGACATATCCTCTATCTTCTAGATATTGAGTGGTCTTTTTTACCGCCTCTTGCCATTGATAAGGGCGATCATCAATCACATCAATAAGTTCATGATCAATAAGATCATACAGCATGATAAACCTCAATTACTGTTGTCCGTTGTGGTTAAAGGCATTATCAATGGAAAAAGAAGCCATGGGAAATAAGACCAAATCGTGATTTCTATTACAAAAAAAATTACATCAAGCCTTTTTTCATGCTTAACTTCTCATTTAAAGAATGAAAGTTTTTTACTTATTTGGTTAAAATTACAAATCAATACACAAAAAGTGCAAAAAATCACATAAACAATATTTAAAATAAAAATAAAAATTCCTATTTAAATCACATTAAATGGATTGACACATGTTTTATTGTGATGAGGCCGAACTTAAAATCATGATAACTTCGTTTTAACTGGTATTAATTTTGTGAAAAATATCACATGTGAAAGTTTTAAAAATGTTAAATGTGTTTTTATTACAAAAAATATCAACTTAACCTTGTTATTATCGGTAATAAAAAGCCCCTACCTTACAAATGATAGGGGCTGGGGGTTACCTAGCAACTATAAACACAGGAGCAAACCGGTGATTAAGCAGGTAATCGTATATGCTGGCTCATTTCTTCTCTAACTTGAGGAACGGTTAAACCAACAATAATTTGAAAACTGTCACCATTTCTCACCACATTTACTGCGCCATGGTGTTGAAAGAATTCTGTTTCAGCAACGTTTTCTGGATGATGTACCTTTACTCTTAAGCGAGTGGCACAGTTAGTCAGTAACGCAATATTTTCTTTACCTCCTAACCCCTCAATAAAGGCCAGCGCTTGGCTGTCTTCGCTAGTGCTCGCTTCCTCACCAACCGCCGCACCTTTCTTAAAGTCAGATTTAGTGTATAGCTTAGCTTGCGCATCACCACGTCCAGGGGTAGGAATATCGTATTTTAAAATTAAGGTACGAAAAACAACAAAATAGATAGCGGTAAAACTTAAGCCAATGAAAACTTGAATGACATAAGTTCCAGCATGATTGCTGCCCAGAGGTAGCCAATTTTGGAACACAAAATCAATCAAACCTGTCTGGAAGTTACCTGACACACCAAACCAATAAGCAATCGTTGCCATGGTGGCCGATAAAGCAGCGTGTAAAGCAAACAATAGCGGAGCAATAAATAAGAAAGTAAACTCAATCGGCTCAGTGATCCCGGTGAGTATGGCCGTCAAAGACGCTCCCAAAACTAAACCCAACACCATTTTTTTGTTGTTTGGCTTCGCTGTAGAATATAAAGCGAGTGCAATACCCGTACAACCAAAGACTTTACCCATCCCGGTTAGCATCAAACCCCCTTGAGGAAACTGCTCGGTCAGTGGCGCTGGGTTAGCCGCAAACTCTGGAATATGTTGAATCCAATAGGCAACCGTCCCACCATCCACAGCCACAGGGCCATAAAACACCGGACCATAAACAAAATGATGTAATCCTGTTGGGATCATAATTCGCTCAAGGAAGGTGAATGCCCACACACCAAATGAACCAGCAGAGACTAAAAAGGTTTGTAAGTTATTGATGCCATGTTGAATACTTGGCCACACTAAACAGGTAACGATCGCCAACAACACCATAATGGGGAAGCTAATGATCACGACTAATGGGGTGCCGCCAAACACCGCTGCCCAGTTTGGTAATTTTTTGTCAAAGTAGCGGTTATGAACCCATACCGAGATCCCTGCAATCACAATTGCACCAATCAAGTTAGTATCTAGGGTTAAAATTCCACCAATATCCGTTAAACCACGCTCACCCGCAGCATAATTGACCCCTAATTCTGGCCCCCAAAATTGTAGTATCCCACCCACTACATAATTAAAGGTAATGTAAGAAACTAAAGTAGCCAGTACCGCACGACCAGAGGCTGATTTTGCCAAGGCGATCGGTAATCCCACCGCAAACACCAAAGACATATTCTTAAATACCGCCAATGATGCCTGCAGTAAGATAGTGGATACTTTTACCCAAGTACTCCCTTCAACAGCCCAAGGAAATAAATCTTGATTGAGTAGCATAACTGAGAATCCAAGCAACATCCCTGCTGCCGGAAACAATAGCACTGGAACAAACATCGCAGCGCCAAAACGTTGGATCATATCTTTCATAATGACCTCATCCTTTGGTTTATCTTATAAAATAGGCCCGTATAACTGGGCCTGAAAATTTATTTAAATTGAGGTAAGTAGGAGGCATTTTCTACTAATAATTTATCCACGATGGCCTGTGCCGTCGGCACATTTACCACGGTGCGATTTAACGTTAAAGCGTTAACTAAGGTTTGACGACAACCACTAAACCAAGCATCAACCACTAATTTCTCATAACCCAATTGAGTTTCGATCATGGCTTTTTGGAAGGTTGGAATATGACCAACCGCAAAAGGTTTTGGGCCGTCATTGGTCAACGCTGCTGGTACTTCAACCATGGCATCGGACTGAATATTTGCAATTGCACCTTGGTTCGGCACAATCACAAGATAGGTTTCTCCAAGATTATAGGCTAGTGAAGCAGCCACTCTGACCATATAACGGCCGTGAATATCGGCATGTAACTGCTCATGCTGTGCTGTGCCCGCTTCAATAATGCGTCGGTTAAGCTCAAACACTCGCTTCTCTCGACCATTAATCACTTGACGGGCACGAGTGTTATTAATGTCTTCTTTAGCAACCATTTTTTCTGGATAGAGATAATACTGCAGGTAGGTATTAGGCAAAAATTGCGGATTATCACGTAACATGATCTGCATATTTTTAAATGTTGCTTGCCATGAAGGATCATCGGCAATTTCGGCATCCACTGCACTGATCCCTTGCTCAAGGATAATGTGTTTAATTTTATCGGTCAGATCTTCCCCTTGGCGATTACGAATTTTAGTAAACCATCCATAATGGTTGAGGCCAAAATACTCTGGAACCAAATCCCAAATTTCGCAATTAAGTAGCTGAGCATAGCTGACCATGATCGCCGCTGGCATATCACAGATATTAAGAATTCGTTTGTCGTCAGGAAACTCTCGATTTAAGGCTTCTGCAACAATGGCGGCCGGGTTGGTATAATTTAAAATCCATGCATCCGGAGCATAATGGCGGATCTCATTAACTAAGGTGATCATATCACCAATAGAACGCAGACCGTAAGCCATACCACCTGCCCCACAGGTTTCTTGACCGACACAACCGAATGAAAGCGGAATTTGCTCATCACGTTCCCGCATCGCTAGGCCACCGGTGCGGATCTGAATAAAAAAGAAATCACTATCGCTAAACGCTTCTGCTTTGTCCGTGGTATAGACAAATTCTTCAACTTCTGGATAGGCTTCACGCAGAACAATTTTGGTCGCTAAAGCATTCGAAGCCTGGCGCTGTTCATCAATATCATAGAAAGTAATTTTACTGAGTGGAAAGTTCTCTTTCTCTGCAATCAAGCTATTGATCATACCTAATGTATAGGTACTACCCGCTCCAACGATGGTGAGTTTTTGTTTTTTCATGCTGTTATCCTCATTCTGTAACCAGCCACTTTGTATTATTAAAGTATCAAACATACAATACAAAAGTAATACATATAAGATTGTTTTTTGATCTAATCAACACTAAACTGTCGAAAATGTATTTTAAATGTATTAACGATCACAGTTTTGCTATCATGGCTAGCATTAATGGAAGGAGGACTTGCGTGGACAAACCAAGATATTTACAGATTGCCGATCAATTGATCGCAGGTATCAAAAGTGGTGAATATAAACCGGGAACACTGCTCCCCACAGAAGCAATACTACAAAATATATTTTCGGTGAGCCGGGTGACGATTCGTAAAGCCATGGAGATCTTGGTTGAACAAGATTTACTTGTTCGTGTCAGAGGGAGTGGTACTTACGTCAAAGCAGCAAAAACTCAACATAATGCCTTTGAGTTAAGCGGATTTATTGAAGAAGTGTCAGCACAAGGCAGAGAACCGTCTTCGCAAGTGATCACATTTGAAATTCAACCCTGCAATGCTTCAATTGCCCAAAAATTACAACTAGAAGAAGGGCAACTTATCTATGCCGTACAACGCTTACGTTTGATAGATAAGGAACCGGAAATTTTAGAGTGCACTTATTTACCGGTCGAGATGTTTACCGACTTAAGTTTAGAAGTGATGCAAACCTCAAAATACGATTATATTGAGAATCAAAAAGGACTGACGATAGCCTTAAGCCGACAAGTGGTTTGGCCAGATACACTGACCGAAAATTTGGCTTGTTTACTTAATAGCGAGGTGGGAGCTCCTATCCTTCGCGTCGAATCGGTAAGTGAATTAGTCGATGGTCGACCATTTGAATTTACCATCAACTATTTTAGACTCCATCAACACAGCTTTGAGTTTGTTGCACATCGTCATCAGCACTAACGATGTGGAATATATTGGGTGTACTAGCACACGGTAAGTTTTATGCTACGGTAAGTTTTATGCGAGTAGGAAAACCCTACTACTATTAATATTCATAATAGCAGTAGGACATTAGTCAATATCTATCGCCGAGTATTGACTCAATGGCTCTATTTCTGCCAATAACCATGTTATGGCTAATAGATCTGCACTCCCACCCGGACTTAAGTTTCTCTTGATTAACTCTCTGTCAAAGTCAATTAATTTTCCTTCAAACTGAGGGTCAAGCCAACCGCCATGCATTAATAGTTTTTTTGACATATTCTGAACATAACGTAAACCATGCATACCGCCACGAGATACCACATTAGTGTCTTGATTATAGGCCATAAGAGTAACAAGGCTCTGCCAGAGAGCTTCTTCGGCTGAAGCCCCCTCAGAGAGGGCGGTTTGATATGCTGGTAAACTATAAGTCAGTACCGTTTGATATCCCCGCGCCGCTTCTCCTCGGGCACCAGTTAAGCCAAATTCTCGATATAACCTTTGTCCGTGAGTATGCACCTTAGTTGAATCATCCAATTCTCGCACAATCAATAAAGAACAACTCTGTTTTATAACTTGACTAATATAATTCGCATCAATTGTGATACCTTTACCAACCAACCATCCCACTGCGCCACATACCAGCCCAAGAGAAAATATCATCCCTTTATGAGTATTAACTCCACTCGTGGCGTTAAACATTGCATTTTCAGCTTTCAAGCCAATGGGACGCAACACATCGATCAGACTCTCAACTGAACATTGAGAATGCTCAAAACCTGCATAAAGAAAATCATTTAAAAAAGGTCGTATTGCATCCGCGCTGGCTTCAAACAAAGCGACATCCATGTCTGAGTGTGAACCATTATTTATCAAATCCACTAATCCAGGTTTAGGTGAAAGGTGAACTTCGACCAGCATAGAATGATAAGCAAGCTCTGCAATTAATGAAAATAGATGAGCTTTTCCTCTCACTCGCGGATTAACCTGTGTTAAATTGCCGACATCCTGATCGAGCAATAATTTAAGAGCAACATTGGTCATGGCACACCATCGCCTCGATATAAGATACTAAGGTTTGTACATCATGACGACGAGAGCGGGCACAAACTACCGCATCGTTATCACAGATATAGCATGTACGCCTTGCCATGCCCTGTCCTTTTCTTGAGATAACTTTTC
Source organism: Vibrio sp. 1-1(7) (assembly GCF_013048485.1). NCBI lineage: Bacteria > Pseudomonadati > Pseudomonadota > Gammaproteobacteria > Vibrionales > Vibrionaceae > Vibrio > Vibrio sp. 1-1(7). Next base: position 759,294 of record NZ_VHSP01000002.1, read on the forward strand.
CATTTACATCAATGATATCTATATCCATAACTCGTCCTAAGCGGTGCTGGTTTTCTATCGCTATCATGACACGCTTTAGGGCGATGGCTTCTGATACTCTCACCGAAAAAATGGCTTCAGGGCCCGTCAATTGGAATAACAACTGACGCCCTTCAATCCGCCACCCTTTTTTAATACAAGCTTCCTGAATGGCTTGTACTCCTTGATCAAATATCAACTTCGTACAATCCGTCATTTTTAGTGGACCCGGCATATTGACGGAAAACGAGACTAAAGGAAGAGAGTAGCGTTTCAGCCACTCTGCTTGTCGTTGCACCCGAGCTTCTTTGTTCGCCAACACTTGGTCGAGGCTCACAGTTTGCCCATAATCAAGACTCATACCATTTTTACCTTTTTGATCACATCAATGACTGAGCCATCTCGATAGCGTATATAACCAACGACTTGTTCTTCATATTCAATCGGCTCAGCTGTGCCGGTTAGCAATTGAGCTCTAACCATTAACGCTTCGATATCGAAAACAGGAAGACCTGACTTTAATAACCTCGCTTTAATTTCAGGCCGCAGTGGGTTAACTGCAATACCGTGATCTGTTACTAATACATCAATTGACTGCCCGGGCGTAACGACATTTAGGACTTGCTCAACGACTGTTGGAATCCGCCCTCGTACCAATGGGGCAACGACCACCGCTAGATTAGCACCAGCGGCTGCATCGCAATGACCACCAGATGCGCCTCGTATGACACCATCAGAACCAGTAATCACATTTACATTGAAGTTAACATCAATCTCAAGTGCACTAAGAACGACAAGATCGAGTCGATCCACAACAGCTCCTTTCGAAGAAGGATTAGCATATTCATTGGCTGAGATTTCTACGTGATTTACGTTACGAGCAAGTGAATCGACGGCTCCTGAATCAAAACATTGAACATCGAGCAGATTACGAATTAAGCCTTTTTCGTACATTGATACCATAGTCGAGGTGATGCCACCTAACCCAAACTCCGCGGTAATCCCCGTCTTTTCCATACTCTTTTCTAAAAAACGGGTTACCGCTAAAGAAGCGCCACCAGACCCCGTCTGTACCGTAAAATCTTGTTTAAAATAACCGGAGTGAATGATCACATCTGCAGCTCGTTTCGCAATTAACAACTCACGAGGATTAGTGGTTAAACGAGTTTCTCCGCCACCAATCTTACTGGCATCACCCACTTCCTCAACTTGAACGATCAGATCCACTGTGTCTTGACTAATTGAAGCCGGATGATTGGGATAATCAACTAGAGATTCGGTCAATACCACAACTTGATTCGCATGTTGCGCATCAATTTTTGCGTATCCAAGTGAACCACAACGTGATTGGCCATGCATCCCATTTGCATTACCAAATTCATCGCAGCATGGAACCCCGATAAATGCGATATCGATCTTCAATTCACCCGTTTTGATAAGATGAACACGTCCACCATGAGAATGGATATGCACCGGTTGTTTAAGAATCCCTTGTGAAATGGCTTCTCCAAGTTCTCCCCGTATACCCGATGTATAGATCCGACTAATCACCCCATTTTTAATGTGATTAACCAATGGTGAATGAACACTGGTTAAGGAACTAGAAGCTAACGTTAAATTTTTAAACCCCATATTCGCAATGGTTTCTAAGACTAAATTAACGACTTTATCCCCGCCACGAAAGGCATGATGGAAAGAAATTGTCATACCATCTTTAAGTCCAGCTTTGATAATAGCTTGAGATAAATCAGGTTGTAATTTTCTAGATAGGTTTATGTTTGCTTCATTAAGGTGTGGTGTTAAGGTATTTGCTCCTGAAAACAACGTCATTGTTTCAGGCAATGATAATGAGGTGTATGGTTCCATTTTTTTCATGATCTAGCCCTACTCTTTAATCCCAGATTGTGCTTTTTGTAATGTCCAACGAGCTCGTTCAATGATTGGCCCATCGACCATTTTTCCATTGAGAGAAACAACACCAAGCCCTTGGGCTTGCGCTTCTTCTGCAGCTTCTATCACTTGAGTTGCATAATTAACTTCTTTTTGGGTTGGAGCAAAAACATTATGGAGTAACTCGATTTGTCTTGGATTAATGAGCGACTTACCATCAAAGCCTAGTGTTTTAATATGTTCAGCTTCATTGATAAATCCTAATTCATTATTGGCATCAGAATAAACCGTGTCAAAAGCCATGATCCCAGCAGCACGAGCCGCTTGTAATATTGAGCAACGAGCAAATAATAATTCAACACCTTCGGGCGTTCGCTGTGTTTTTAGATCTCGTACATAATCTTCAGCACCCAGCGCAATACCAATTAAACGAGGCGAGGCTTGTGCGATACCAATGGCATTATTGACGCCTTTTGCACTCTCTATTGCAGCCATCATTCTGGTACTCCCTACTGCTCGTCCGCAGACACGTTCGATATCTTCTATACAGCGTTCCATTTCCAAAACATCCTCTGCGTTGTCTGTTTTGGGTAAGCGGACAACATCAACACCCGCACGAACAACAGCATGAAGATCTTTTAAACCAAACTCAGATTCAAGGGGATTTACGCGAACAACCGTCTCTATGTCTTGATAAAGTGGATGCTGTAAGGCATGAAAAACCAGCATACGAGCGGTATCTTTCTCCCGTAATGCCACCGAGTCCTCTAAATCAAACATAATGGTATCGGGCTGATAAATAAAACTATTACTCAACATGGCTGCATTTGCCCCAGGTACAAATAACATGCTACGACGCAATTTACTCATGATAATTTGCTCCATTGAATTTGGTTGTTCTCTGCTGCACGCATCACCGCGGCTTGTACACGAGCTTTAATAACACAATCTAGCGCGCCTTTATCTTCGACTTCTACAATTGCTGACGACACACCCATTGAACGAAGAACTTCTTGGATCAACTTTTCTATCGCTCTGCCAAACTGTTTTTGTACAGTACTATCAAGATAAATATGGATATCACCATCAGGGTTAGGTGATATACGAACTTGCAGATCACTTGACTCAAGTGTCCCTGCAAAAGCGGGTTTTATGATTTTCATTAAAATGACCTTTAACACATTGGTTAAAATAAAAGCTGGCTAATTTAAGCCGCTGCAATTTCTTCATTACGCCAAGCAAACCAAGTTGGATGCTGATGTAGATAATCTATGGAAGTAATAGGTAAAAAATAACTCAACAATTCCCACTCCCCTTTTTTTAATAGTCCTCGAACCGTAGAAGCCGAAATGGGCTGGCCAGAGGTACACTTACGCGCGACCTCTACCACATTGACCACAGGGCTAGTTAGTTCTTCTACTGTCAATCGATATTTCATTTGCTGATTATAATAATTAGTAACCATACACTCTGGTTCACTACCTACAAATCGATGAGTAATTCCTAGTGCTGGTGCAATATGATGACGAAATAAATTGAGGTCAATTGCCGTATGGCAATAATCAATTAAGCACTTATCTTTAATAAAATAGGTGGGGAATGTTGCTTTTGAAATGATATAGTTAGAACTTTTATGTAAAGTAATATTGGTAATATTTTCCGTTCCCATCACTATCATATTAAAACGATCAGTATAAGAAAAACCGCAGCCTTCTTCACTCACGATAAAAACATGCAACCAATCACATTGAGCTGCGGCCACCTCAACCAAATATTGATGTCCTAAGGTAAAAGGGTTAGCATTCATCACAATGCTTCCTATTTTCTTTCCTGTTTTTTTATCTTTTTTTAATTCATTAATAAAATTACTTAAATTGGTTTGACTATTTTCCATCAAAACTAATTTATCATCAGCATACGCAATAGGGTAAAAACCAGAGTTTCGAAATAATTTTATATTTTCTGGTTTAGTAAATAGAAAAAGTTCAAAGCGATCCATTTCATAAGCCATTGCCGTAAGCTCTGTCATTAATCGAAGAGAAAATCCGGAACCATGCAACACAGGGTCGATTGCTATTGACTTCAGTATGTTACCGGCCAGCCCTCCACAAGCAATAATTTGATCTTGAGATTTCGCGACCACAAATCGTTCAACATCAGCGTCAACACCTAAACCGTAACCAGCAAGAAATTCGGTAATAGCACCAAACTTGTCATATTGATTTCGGCTAACTCGACTAAATGAATACGTATCAATCATTGCTCTACCCTCTTTTGCTACCCCCTCATCATGCGTGACTTAAACGTGAAAAATAATGATCAATATCGATTATTTTCTTCGACTAAAAGTCATTTATGATTTTAATGAATTTAATCACTCAACTCACTGTAATTAAAAAGAAAACTAATTAAAAACTTTAAATTCATAAGTGTAGATATACTCTACAGTTTAAAATGATCACTCTCACAGTTAGTTCAACATTTGAAATATAAATTACTCGATGTTAAATCAACACGGAATGGAATAATAATGATGAACGAAAAAACGATTTCAATACCAGAAACAAAAAGTCTAGGATTGGATGCCCTATCTCAATTCCGAATATTTGGATTACCTCTTCCATTATATGCTTTTATGTTTGCAGTAACTTTAATTGCCCATATAACAGACACCATACCCAATAACATTGTTGGCGGATTTGGTTTTATGTTTGTTATTGGTGCTCTTTTTGGCGAATTAGGTAAACGATTACCAATATTCAATAAATATATTGGTGGTGCACCTGTTATGATCTTCCTAGTCGCCGCTTGGTTTGTTCATGCAGGGTTGCTGACTCAGAATGAAATTAATACCGTTACCGCCGTTATGAAAAAAACAGATTTCTTAGATTTATTTATTGCAGTTTTAATTACAGGCTCAATCCTAGCTGTCAATCGAAAGCTACTACTTAAATCGTTAGTCGGTTATATCCCAACCATCCTCGCGGCTGTCGCTGGAGCCTCTATCTTAGGTATTTTAGGTGGCATGGTATTTGGTATTTCTATTGAGAAAATCATGATGCTTTACGTATTACCGATTATGGGTGGTGGCAATGGCGCTGGCGCTATTCCTTTATCTGAAATATATGAATCTGTCACAGGAGGTTCCAAAGAGCAATATTACTCCGTCGCCATTGCAATCCTCACCATCGCAAACATTGTAGCCATCATTGCTGCTGCAGTGCTCAATAGCATTGGCGAGAAAGTCCCAGCACTGACAGGTAATGGTGAACTATTACGAAAATCAACCTTTGATGTTGAAGAACAAAAAACGCCCAAAATAACGCCACGAGAAATCGCAATAGGTCTAATGATGGCAGCATGCATTTATACCTTTGCATCAGCTCTCTCTAAACAAATTCTGCCAGGTTTTGGCGATGTCAAAATCCATACCTTTGCTTACATGGTTATTATTGTAGCGATTGTTAACGGCTGTGGCATTTGCTCTGAAGAGATTAAAGAAGGTGCAAAACGTCTATCCGCATTCTTTTCCAAACAACTGTTGTGGTTACTTATGGTCGGTGTTGGTATCGCTTATACCGATCTTGGAGAAATTATCAATGCGCTAACTTTTATAAACCTCATCATAGCGACCCTAATTGTATTCGGAGCCATCATCGGTGCATCCATTGGTGGATGGTTTATGGGATTTTATCCTATCGAATCCTCAATCACCGCTGGACTATGTATGGCTAACCGTGGCGGATCTGGCGATTTAGAAGTATTAGCTGCATCTAATCGAATGAGTTTGCTTTCTTATGCCCAAATTTCTTCTCGTCTTGGTGGCGGTGTAGTGTTGGTCATCGCTAGTGTTGTCTTCGGTATGCTAGGCAGTTAACCCCTCTCTATTTATCAAAGAGTAAAGCCGTCACTTTGCTCTTTTTCTCTATTGGAAGATTCTTATGAATAGTTATTTATTCACAGAAGGCGTCAACCTCATGACTTTAGGAATGGGGTTTGTTTTTACTTTTCTTGTTTTCTTAGTTTTTACTGTAAAGGGAATGTCTTACTTTTTGGAGCGTATTCATTCCACCTCAACGTTGGCCAAGAAAACACATAAAAAACAACAAAAACAAGATGAAAATCAGCTAATTGCGGTTCTCTCTGCCGCTGTTCACCACCATCAACAAAACTCGTAATAAGAGGAAAACGAATGTCTAAGTTAACTCAACACATTGGTATTACTGATGTTGTACTACGTGACGCCCACCAATCATTATTTGCGACCCGATTACGTATTGAAGATATGCTCCCCATTGCAGCAGAATTGGATAATATCGGCTATTGGTCACTGGAATGCTGGGGAGGAGCTACCTTTGATAGCTGTATTCGTTTTCTTGGTGAAGATCCATGGGAAAGACTGCGTAAGCTAAAAAAAGCAATGCCCAAAACACCACTTCAGATGTTGTTAAGAGGTCAAAATTTACTAGGTTATCGCCATTACGCCGATGATGTCGTCGATATGTTTATCGAACGCTCTGTCATGAATGGGATGGATGTTTTTCGAATTTTCGATGCAATGAATGACTGCCGAAATATGCAGCAAGCAATCTCAGCGGTCAAAAAACAAGGTGCACATGCACAAGGGACACTGTGCTATACCACCAGTCCTGTCCATAACCTACAAACTTGGGTTGATACTGCACAGCAATTGAGTGAACTAGGTGTTGATTCTATCGCCATCAAAGATATGGCCGGTATATTAACACCAACTATAGCAAGTGAATTGATAGCAACACTAAAAAAACAAGTAGATGTAGATCTTCATTTACACTGTCATTCGACTGCGGGTATGGCAGAGATGACTTTGATGAAAGCAATTGAAGCAGGCGTTGATCGAGTAGACACAGCCATTTCTTCCATGAGCGGAACATATGGTCATCCAGCAACAGAGTCTTTAGTGGCAGTATTACAAGGGACTAAATATGATACGGGATTAGACATTTCAGCCTTAGAATCCGTCGCTGCTTATTTTAGAGACGTTCGGAAAAAATACATCGATTTCGAAGGCCAATTAAAAGGTTCCGATTCGAGAATTCTTGTCGCTCAAGTTCCCGGCGGGATGTTAACTAATATGGAAAGTCAGCTTAAACAACAAAATGCAGAAGATAAGCTCGATGAGGTACTTCAAGAGATCCCTAAAGTAAGAAAAGAACTTGGCTATCTGCCTCTTGTGACTCCTACCTCTCAAATTGTCGGTACTCAATCGGTTATCAATGTTCTCATGGGAGAACGTTACAAAAACATCACGAAAGAAACAGCCGGTATTTTACGTGGAGAATATGGCCTAACGCCTGCGCCCGTCGATCCTGATCTACAGCACCGAGTATTGAAAGACTCGAAACCGATTACCTGTCGTCCAGCGGATAAAATTGAACCTGAAATAAAAACATTGATTAATAAAATTACTGAGCAAGCAAAATCGAAAAACATTGTCCTTGCTGAACAGAGTATCGAGGATGTATTGACCATCGCACTCTTCCCACAAGTTGGCTGGAAATTCTTGGAAAATCGCAATAATCCTAATGCATTTGAGCCTACACCAATGCCCCATAACGCCATAGTAGAGAAACAGTCCATGACCTCAACCCCTAAAAATGACATTTATACCATTACCGTTAACAACCAAAGCTATGTCGTTCAAGTCAATACAGGAGGAAACATAGAGTCACTATCAACAACACAAACCATAGTGCCTAAATCCGACTTAAGTCATGAGGATTCCGAGTCCATAAACGCGCCTTTAGCTGGCAATATTTGGAAGATCCATGTCAAGCCTGGAGATTCCGTAGAAAAAGGCGATGTCCTACTTATTTTAGAAGCCATGAAAATGGAAACTGAAATCAGAGCATTTCGAGCAGGTCGCATCCTGAATATCAAGGTATCAGAAGGCGATGCAGTTAATGTTGGCGAACCTTTGCTTCAATTAGCATAATGAGATATTAACTATGGAAAATGCTTTAAACCTCATTAACGACTTTGGCTTGTTTCATCTTGAGTGGGGACAAGCTGTGATGATTTTAATCGGCTTGTTCTTGTTATATCTAGCGATTAAGAAACAATTTGAGCCTTTACTTCTAGTTCCTATCGGATTTGGTGGTATTCTGGCCAACCTACCTGATGCAGGGTTAGCGCTTTCTGCCGTTGATAATGCACTTTACGCAGCAAAGCCAGAAGTCATGTCTGCCTTTGGGTCGATGTTAAATATAACAACTCATTCCGCCACTGAAATTAAAATCGCGTTATCGAACGCTACCCCTACTCAATTAGCAAATATTCATTTGCTTGCTCAAGAATACCAATATTCAGATGGTATGCTGTACTTGTTTTATAGCATTGCTATTGCTTCAGGCGCTGGGCCATTAGTGATTTTTATGGGCGTCGGAGCCATGACAGATTTTGGCCCACTGCTTGCCAATCCCAAAACTCTTCTATTGGGTGCTGCAGCCCAATTTGGCATTTTTGCAACCGTTCTTGGTGCACTAGGCTTGAGCGCTATCGGTGTCATGGATTTTAGTGTTGCACAAGCTGCAGCCGTGGGCATTATTGGTGGTGCCGATGGGCCAACAGCGATTTATGTATCAAGTTTACTGGCACCAGAGTTGCTAGGGGCTATTGCTGTTGCCGCCTATTCATATATGGCGTTGGTGCCTTTGATTCAACCGCCTATAATGCGAGCGCTGACCACAGAATCTGAACGCCAAATCACCATGCAACAACTAAGAAGTGTCGGAAAGTTAGAAAAAATAAGCTTTCCTCTGCTGCTGCTTATTTTAATCGCCATGTTGCTGCCTTCAGCAACACCACTCTTAGGGATGTTTTGTTTTGGTAATCTTATGCGTGAATGCGGGGTTGTTGAGCGACTATCAGCAACAGCACAAAATGCTCTTATTAATGTAGTCACGATTTTTTTAGGGCTTTCTGTTGGTTCAAAACTGGTCGCCGATAAATTCCTACAACCACAAACCATTGGCATCCTCGCCCTTGGTATTATCGCTTTCTGTATTGGTACTATCGCTGGCATCTTAATGGCAAAATTGATGAACCGTTTCAGTAATGAAAAAGTAAACCCATTAATTGGTTCCGCTGGCGTATCAGCCGTACCGATGGCTGCAAGAGTGTCAAATAAAGTTGGTCTAGAAGCAAATAATCAGAACTTTTTATTGATGCATGCAATGGGACCAAACGTGGCTGGCGTCATTGGTTCAGCGGTGGCAGCAGGAGTGATGATTAAATATGTGATCGGATAAACACTTATATAAAAAATGAGACCTGAATTTATCTATTCACTAGATCTCGATCAGGTCTCTTGTTCATTTCATTTGATAATTTATCCTTTAACGAACAAGAAGTTAATAGCCCATGCCAGATCCGAAATTCCACCATTATCTCTGCCGTAATCTCTCATTTAGACAACGGGTCTGGTTATTACTTTTCATCGTCGTTTCTTTCCAGCTCCTTCTAATTGCTGGTTATTTTCACTACATTGTTTCAGACACCTTAAGACACCAAGTCAGTACACGAGCGGTGATTCAAGCACGTGAAATAGCCAGTGATCCGCAACTCATCCAAGCCATCTTGCTACACGATACCGAGCGCATTCAAAAACAAATCAAACGCCTTCAAGGGATTTCAGATGCCAATTTTATTGTAGTTGGTGACCAAAATGGCATTCGTCTCGCCCATCCAGACAAATCTAATATAGGCTATCCAATGCAAGGAGGTGATAACAGGCGCGCATTACAAGAAGGTTTACACTACTACTCCATCAGGAAAGGGAGTTTAGGATTTGCCATCCGGGGGAAATCGCCAGTCGTTTCACCTACAGGCGAAATTATTGGCGTCGTCTCTGTAGGGTACTTATTAGATACCGTTAGCAACTGGCTACGTCTTTACTCTACCCCCTTTTTCTTTGCTTTATTTATTATTTTAATGTGTTCATCATTAGGGGCTTGGTTATTTTCTCGACATATAAAAAGCCAGATGTATGGCATGGAACCTGAAGATATAGCCCTTTCGTTACGAGTTCAAAATTCAGTCTTTGAAGCTGTTTATGAAGGAATTATCGCCGTTGACAAACAAGGACGAATTCTATCGGCAAATCAGCGAGGTCTTAAAATTCTCGGCATCGCACGTAATTTATCCTATTTACAAGGCCGAATGATCAATGAATACGTCACCCCTGCTGATTTTTTCTTAGGCGTAAAGATGGATGATTTTTCAAAAATGAGCCAAAGAAAGCATGAGGTTATTACTTGTAATGGAGAAACGCTGGTTGCCACACGAGTCAATATCTTGGAAGAAAATAAGCACTCCGGCTGGGTCGTCAGTTTCCGACCGCGCAATGACCTCAGCACCTTAACGTCTCAACTCACACAGGTGCAACAACAAACTGACAATTTGCGGGTGTTAAGTCACGAATATGCGAATAAACTATCAACCATAAGTGGGTTAATCCAAATCGGTGCTTATGAAGAAGCATTAAAAACAATAAGACAAGAAACGGAAACACACCAACAACTGATTGACTTCATTTCATCTACGTTTAATTCCAAAGTGATAGCGGGGTTATTACTCGGAAAATACAGTCGAGCAAAAGAACTTGGCCTTGAATTACATTTCGACCCCTATTGCCGATTAAGTCACTCTCCAACAAGGCTTACCGATGATGAATTAGCCGCTATTATCGGCAACTTATTAGATAATGCCTATGAAGCAACCCTTAAAAACGCTCATAGTAACCGCTGTATCTCTATTTTAATTTCTGATGCTAACGCCGCTGAATTGGTAGTGGAAGTCGCAGACAATGGTACAGGAATACCCAAAGAGATCAGAGATTCCTTATTTATTAAGGGGAGTACAAGTAAAACACAGCCAGGCCATGGCATTGGCTTGTATTTAGTTCATCAGTTAGTAAATCATGTTGGTGGAACAATATTAATCGACAATGCCGAACCAGCAGGGACTATATTTTCTTTATTTATTCCTAACGAGAGCTTAGAAAATGGAAATTTATGACGTTTTGATCGTAGAAGATGAAGCTAACATCGCTGATTTTCATTCTTACTATCTTCAGCAGACGCAACGATTCAGACCCATTGGAATTGCGAAAAATATCGCTGAAGCAAAAAAAATGATTCAGTTACTTAAGCCAAAACTTGTTTTGCTCGATAACTATTTGCCTGATGGAAAAGGCATTGATTTATTAAAAGACATCACCGCCACAAAGCATTCTCCTGATGTCATATTCATCACCGCCGCTAATGATATGGAAACCGTCAGAGAGGGGGTAAGATGTGGCGCTTTTGACTACTTATTAAAACCTATATCCTATGATCGTCTCACCGATTCTTTACAACGCTACCTGAAATATACCAGCTCATTAAAAGCCAATGACAACATTAACCAACGTCATGTTGATGAATTGTTTAACTTTCAATCTAAATCATCACAGATGCACACTTTGCCCAAAGGCATTGATGAACTCACTCTTGATAAAGTCATCCGTGCATTTGATGAGACAACCATCATTTATACGGCTGAATTGCTAGGAAATACCGTCGGAATAAGTAAAACAACCGCAAGACGCTATCTTGAATTTTTAGTTGCTCAAGGCTTTTTATTCGCTGAGATTCAACATGGTAAAGTCGGCCGTCCTGAGAGGGTTTATCAAAAAAAGAAATAATATCAGGTAGAGCGCTTTGGAACCCTACCATCCAAAGCGCTCCCTAAACGTCGCGATAATTCACAACGCTAATTACAGCGTTAAATCTACAGGAACAATTTCTGTGCTTTCTGATACCTCCAAGCGTTCTATATTCTCACTATGTGCTTTACATAACGGAATGACGAACACTTTATCGATTTCTCCAGCTATTGTTACCAACACGCCATGTTCTTGGTGTGCAATACAATTCACTTCCGAACAGTAACCTTGCCTAGAAGTACTAAAATGTCGCCAATATGCTAGCCATTCAAGCTTTGCTTTTTCAGTGATCAACTCATCAGATACATTGCTTACTATCATACCCATACCATTTCGTTAGTAGACAGAAGCATTACAACGAATTTTAAACGGCAAAAATCTCTGCATGTTCAAAGAAAAATAGGGATTTAATGTAAATTTTAGTTTCTATGATTTTTATTCGTTTTTTACATCAGAGTACATTCGGCTTTGCATCCTTTTCAACTCACACGACAATTAAGCATGCTTAACTAGGTCAACTCTGCAGTGACTATTTTCAAATTGATATTCGTATCATCGCTGAGTCATGATGTAGATCAGCGAGTTGAGTCACCATTCATATATTATTTTAAAAATTCAAAATTTGTTTAGTAACCAAATATGAGCGTTAATTATGATTGAAGATTCGATTCGCTTGACTGAATACAGCCACGGTGCGGGCTGCGGCTGTAAAATATCGCCTGAAGTTCTTGCCACCATCCTTGCCTCACAGCAACCTCATTTTATCGACCCTAACCTGCTCGTTGGCAACCAAAGCTGTGACGATGCCGCAGTCTACCAACTCAATGATGAAGTCGGCATCATCAGCACTACAGACTTCTTTATGCCTATCGTGGACGACCCGTTTACCTTCGGACGTATTGCAGCAACCAACGCCATTAGTGATATTTATGCCATGGGCGGTACACCCATTATGGCGATTGCGATCCTTGGCTGGCCAATTAATACCCTGTCGGCTGACGTGGCGCAGCAAGTGGTTGATGGCGGGCGTCAAGCGTGTGCCGATGCGGGAATCTGCTTAGCAGGCGGTCACAGCATCGACTCACCAGAACCGATTTTTGGGTTGGCCGTGACCGGTCAAGTGGCGCTAGATCGCATTCAACGTAACGATACAGCGAAAGAAAGTGACCTCATTTATCTTACCAAACCACTGGGTATTGGCATTCTGACAACCGCGCAGAAACAAAAGAAAATTGCACAAGGTGACACCGACATTGCAGTCAATGCCATGTGTCAACTGAACAAGATCGGTGAACAGATCGCGAAAATTGACGGTGTGCACGCCATGACGGACGTAACTGGCTTTGGTTTTGCCGGACACTTGCTTGAAATGTGCCGCGGTGCCAACTTAAACGCCACCATTCATACCCAACAATTACCATTATTGCCAAAAGTGGATAAGTACCTGCAACAAGGTTGCGTACCGGGTGGCACACACCGCAACTTTGCGAGTTATGGCGACAGTTTGCCCAAAATGACCGCGCAACAAAAAAATATTGTGTGCGATCCACAAACCAGCGGTGGCCTGATGATTGCTATCGATCCACAGCACGCTGAGCAATTGGAAACACTGCTGGCTGAAAACAACCTTGCTCTGTTTAAAGTTGGTCAATTCTCAGCGCATAACAATGAGGCGTGCCGCATTCAATTTCTCTAATTGCCGCGTCAAAATAAACGAAGCGCCGACTTAATGAAATTCATTTCCATCAAGCCGGCGCGCTATTTTCTTCTATTTCAACTTCGATCACTCACGTGGCAACAATAGGTGTGATTCACTGCAAAAGTTAAGCTTTATTTCCCCGCCCATTGATACCAACCGCCGTCATAAACGCTGATATTTTCCCACCCCATCACATAAGCATCAAAAAACACTTCCGAAGCTCGCCAGCCCGTCCCACAGAAAAACGACACTTGTTGCTGAGGTTCGATGTTGGATTCATGCCAGAATTGTGTGATTTCGTCGGCGCTGCGCATGGTTTGATCTGGGTTACGAAAATCTTCCAGATGGAACGCATCGCTGCCCGCATGGCCCCATTTCGCACCCGGAATATGACCTTTGGACTGGATGTAATCATAGCCGCTGGTTTCGCCATTAAATTCGGCCAAGGTACGAATACTCACCAGTGATTGTTGGTCTTGTGGCAGCGTCAACAAGGCTTTCGCTTCTGGCAGATCAAGAATGTAGTTTGGATTAGCAGGAATGGTTTTACCAAATGAACGAGACATCGATACGTCCGGTGACATCATAGCTGTTTTGTAGCCACCAGCTTCCCACGACTGCCAACCACCGTTGAGTAAACGTACATCTTGCACCCCTGCATACATCAAAATGTTTGCAAGGCGCGCTGCTGCCATATTTTCGCGACCGTACAAAATCACGGTGCTGTCGTACTCAATACCGAGGCTATTAACCAGAACTTCTAGCTGTTGGTTAGACACACGGTTCCACCAAGGTTTTGATTCGATATCGTTGGTATTGACATACTGAGCACCCGGAATGTGCGCCCAAAGGTATTTGGTTGCAGGCCCCCACGCCACTTCCAGCAGTGTGTAATTTTTGCTTGGCGCGTGTTGCACTTTTTTGCCTTGGATCACATCATTAACCCACCATGCTGGCACTAAGTTTTGATAACGAGGTAGCGCCACCAACTCACCTTGATATTGCGCCAACGGCTGATCAATCACCTCGACAGATTGAAAACCCTGTTTCACCAGTGCTGTTTTCAACTGGGTCGCACGGTCAACGGCGCAATAAAGAAAAATGTGATGCTCTTTAATCAGCGACTTATTATCAATGAGCTGCTTCAGTTCATCGGCTGACATCATGTCGACCCAATGTGCATCAAAGTTCACCGCACCTGGAATGTGACCGCCAGCGGTTTGCCCCCTCTCTGGCCAGCCGTTATAAAAGTTACTATCGCGACAATCGACAATTTGCACATCATAAAGTTGGCTCTCCAAGACGTCGAAAAAAGTCGCTGAAGAAGCCATGTAGCTGAGACTGCAACCACAGAAAAAAAGGAATGCTTGACGTAAACGCATGATCTAACCTTTGAACTCACGTTGATTTGAATCCAGATGATGGACGGTATTGCCCATCATTCAGAACTACATGGTAATGACTTTATCGGCCCACAGCACCCACTCGCTGAGATCAGCCATGGTACCGATTGCCACATCATCAATCAGTTGTTGTGTTGACACACCACGAGCCGCAATACAAGTTTTGCACAATCGAACACTAACATTTTGCGCCAATAGCACCTCTAACATTTGACCAATGTTAAAGCTGAAATCGGGCGTACTCTGTCCTTTCAGCGCGCCAAATACGCTGTCTGACATCAAAAACAGTTTCAGGTTGACGCTTTGGTCATCTTGCTCTTTAAGCGTCATAGCCAAACGCAGCGCATTAAACAGCGCTTCCGAGCCATACGGACTACCAGACAACGTCATCACAATATTTTGAGATTGCATTACTTCCACCTTTGTAAAGAATAAACATCAAGCATTTGCCACGGAACAGGTCACTGCCGTGCGTTGTTCAGTCAGCCAACTTAACCAAGTGTCGAAACCTTCGCCCGTAGTCGCCGATAACTCAATCACTTGAATCTTTGGATTCACTTTCTTGGCATTATGGGTGCAATTCACGACATCAAAATTCACATAAGGCAGCAAATCAATTTTGTTAATGATCATCAACTCTGACTCAGCAAACATATTGGGATATTTGAGTGGCTTATCTTCACCTTCGGTGACCGACAAAATTGCCACTTTGCAGCGTTCGCCCAGATCAAAACTGGCTGGGCAAACCAAGTTTCCTACGTTTTCGATGAACAATACCCCGGCTTGATCAAACGCCAATTGGTGGTATGCATGGTGAATCATGTCCGCATCTAAATGACAGCCTTTACCGGTATTGACTTGCAGCGCAGGCACTTGCGTGGCACGAATACGATCAGCATCGTTACTGGTCTGTTGATCCCCTTCAATCACCGCACAGGGCAAGCTCTCTTTCAGGCGGTTTAACGTTTCAACCAATAAGGTCGTTTTGCCTGAACCTGGGCTTGATACAAGGTTAAGCACCAACTGACCGGCAGCAATGAAATGAGCCCGGTTGTGTTCCGCCACTTCATTATTTTTACCCAGAATATCTTGTTCCAACGTCAGCAATTGACGCTGAGAAACTCCGGCCACGTGCACTTGCGCTTCGCCACGGCCAAAATGCATATCGCCATTTGCCTGTGTATCAGCCTGATGGTGTTGCGCTGAATCTAGGTGATGTTGGTGATGGCTATGGCTATGCTGATGATGATCTTGTTGATAATGCTGAGCTTGTGCCGCCGAGTTCGACACATCATCATGAAAATGAACGTGATGATGAACATCGCCTTGGTGGTAGTAATGGTGGTGAATCGCCATCGGTTGTTGATTGTGATGAGCGTGATGCTCGCCGTAGTCATGGCCATGAGCGTGCTCATGTGAATGTCCATGAGAATGGGAATGTTCATGATGATCGTGCTCAACTTGGCTATCACCGCAGCCACAAACAGTACACATATTATTCAACCTCGATATTTTTAATTTGTAGTTCCTCGCCTTGCTGCACAGTCAATTGGTAACTGTGACACTGCGGGCAACTGTCTTGATAATTTTGAATGGTAAACGAGTAATGACATCCTTGGCACACAGCAATTGCTGGCAAGGTTTCGATCACCACTTCGGCGTCTTGGGCGATCGTTTCTCGGCTGGCCATTTCCAGCCCGGTTCGCAACGCTTCTGACTCAATGCATGACAACACCCCCACGCTAAGCGTGATTTTGGTGACCTTACGGTAACGGTGCTTTTGAGCTTGCTCAACAACCAAATCGATGGTTTTCAAGCTAATGGAAAGTTCATGCATGACGCTTCTCAACAAATTCGTGGCAGTAACTCGCCCGCCGGAAAATCAAGGTAACGACGACTTCCCCACGGGTTTTGTAAAATAGGACGAGCCGGCGTTCCAGTTTGCACGGTGCCAATACACGCAGCACTGCTGTGATGTTGGCGCAGCACTGCCAGAGCTTTCTCTTTATCTTTGGCTGACACGGCCAGCACAAAGGTACCTTCATTGGCCAAATCGTAAGGTTCAAACCCAAACAGTTCGCACAATCCGCGTACCGCGTCGGTCACGGGCACACTTTGCTCATCAATCATTAACTGCACTTGACTGGTTTGGCACCATTCGTTTAACACCGCAGATAAACCACCGCGAGTAGCATCGCGCATGGCGTGAATCTCTATATCGGCCTGTAAAAGTGCTTCAACCGCAGGCCACAACAAATCGCAATCACTTTCGATTTGCGTCTCTAACGCCATCGATTCACGCTGGGCCAGTACACATGCGCCGTGACAACCAATATCACGTGACACCAAAATGCTGTCGCCCGGTTTCAGGTTATGCGCTGACACACCCTCGCTCAGGATCGAACCAATACCGGTGGTATTGATAAACACTTTATCGACACTGCCTTTGGGCACCACTTTGGTATCACCACACACAATCTGCGCACCAATACGACTGAGCTCTTTGGCCATGGTGTCAACAATTTCGGTCAGCTCACTCAGCGCCAGCCCTTCTTCAATCATGAAACCGCAACTGAGGTAAGTCGGTTTTGCTGCCGCCATCGCTAGATCGTTACATGTGCCCGCAATCGCCAACGAACCGATGTTACCGCCTGGAAAAAATAGCGGAGAAACAGTGAAACTGTCGGTCGTCATCGCAATCGGGCCGCTAATGGACAAGCTCGCAGCATCTTCGTCGCGTTTGAGAATTTCATTGCCAAAGCGAGAGAAAAATAATTGGCGAATAAACTGGCCCATTTCCTGGCCACCACCACCATGGCTAATTTGTACGTGAGTCATCTCACTCATTTTCGTTTCCTCCAGCCAAAAAAGATACCGACTCAATGGCACCATAGCGATAATAAGCATTACAAGCGCCTTCAGAGCTCACCATGCAACTGCCCATTGGGCGGGTTGGTTTGCACGCACGCCCAAACACCTTACAGTCTGGCGGAGTCGCTAAGCCGCGTAAGATATCAGCACAACGACACGCTTTATGATCATCGTGATGTTGGTGTGGCAGTTGCGCTGCAAAACGTAATTCTGCATCGCGATGCGCGTACCTATCACGCAGTTGTAATGCTGAACGTGGAATGTTACCCAGCCCCCGCCATTCAAATGTATCGCGCACGGCAAACACTTTATCGACAAATGTTTGCGCCGCCATATTCCCCTCCGATGTGACAACGCGAGAATATTGAATTTCCAGCGCCGCCTGATTGGAAACGGCTTGCTCAACCAACATCAATACTGACTCCAGAACATCGACCGGTTCAAAGCCCGCCACCAACACCGGAACATGGTATTGCTCAACAATCGGTTGATAAATATGTGACCCGGTCACCGTACTCACATGTGAAGGGCCAATGAAGGCATTCACCGGTGTGCGTTCGTCGGCCATCACGGCATTCATCGCAGGTGGTACTAACACGTGGTTGATATGAAAGTAGAGATTGTTGATCTGTTGGCGTTCAGCTAAATCAACCAACACCGCCGTCATTGGCGTGGTGGTTTCAAAACCGATTGCGAAATAGACCACCTGTTTGGTTGGGTTCTCTTTAGCGATCTTCAATACATCCATCGGATCGTAAACCGGTACCACATTCCCACCTTCAGCTCGGCATTGCGCTAGAGAAAGCCGCGAACCCGGTACACGGATCATGTCACCCAAACAAACCAGCATCACATCCGGCAATTGAGCCAACGCGATTGCGTGATCGATGCGCTCTTTTGGCATAATACACACCGGACAACCCGGGCCATGCACAAAATTGAGCGATTCAGGCAGCAGCTGTTTCAAGCCATATTTCATGATGGTGTGGGTGTGTCCACCGCACACTTCCATGATATATAACGGCTGGCTAAGCTGTGCTGCACGTTGATGAATTTTATCCGATAACGCTTTCACAACATCTGGACGTCGATAAGTTTGATAAAAATTAGTCGTACTACTCATGAAAGCAACACCGCTACGTCTTCACGCTCCATTTCAGCCAACAAAGCTTCATACGTTGCTAGGTTGGTTTCTGCTTCCTGCTGATTAATTTTACTGATAGCGAAACCCACATGAACCAGTAGATGATCGCCGACTGCAATGGGGTCACTGATCAGGTGGATACTGATCTCTTTACACACGCCCAAGGTATCCACTTTGGCTGTCATCGCATGTTCATCGACAGATAACACGCAGGAAGGAATACATAAACACATAGTGCTCTCACTTTTTGATTTCTTGATAATGAAGCCACGACGCCATGAATCGCGGTGACGTTACTTTTTTAGATTCAACTAAATGTCATATGCCAATTGATGCCAAAGCTGACCGGCGGCGATTCCAGAATCATTGACCGGAATATCGCTTCCCGTGATAAACGGGCACGCTGAATCAGGAAACATCGCTTCAATGGCATCCAGCAAACAGCGGTTTTGAAACACCCCACCACTGAGCACCAATGGTAAGTTGGCATATTGCTGCGCGATATCGACCACCGCTTGTGCCAACGCGCTAATAAAGGCGTCACTGCATACACAAGCCCAACATTTGGTCGACGCTTCGTGAGCGGTCAAGCATTGCTGCAACGCAGGTGCCCAATCGAGTCGCTGATCGCGCCAAGGTAAGGTCAGTGCAAACTGGTGATCACCGGCTTGGCGCGCAGCATTTTCCATTTGCAGTCCGCTTTCTCCTTCATAATCAGGGGTCTGCACTAACCCCAACAAACACGCCCACGCATCAAATAAGCGACCAACCGAGCTGCACAACGGTGAACGTTTGGCATTGCGCCAGAGGTGAAACAGGTTTTGAAAACGCGAAGCAGACCAGGTCGCAAACGCTGATAGATTTAACCCCTGGATCTGTTCCGGCTGCATGATTTCGAGCAACAAGGCGTATAGCACACGTGCTGGTTCACGGATCGCTTGCTCCCCACCAATCAGACGAAAAGGACGAAGATGCGCAATACGCTGATAACCGAGTCGGTCCGTAATCATCACTTCCCCACCCCATACCGTACCGTCATCACCCGCGCCGGTACCATCAAAACTCACGCCAAGAACTGGGCCATTGAGTTGCGATTCCGCCATCACCGACAAAATATGCGCGTAATGGTGTTGTACGTGCAATGCTGAATCAGTTTGCTCGTTCACCCATTGAGTTGAAAAATAACCTGGATGACCATCTGACACCCAACGCTCAATCGGTGCTTGATAAAGCTTCGGGAAGTCATGAGAGGCATCGATAAAACGTTGCTGAGTATAAAGATCATTAAGATCGCCCAGATAAGGTGATAAAAACCATTGATTTCGCACCGCAAACCCAACGGTGGATTTTTGCTGCGCCCCCACAGCCAAGGTTGCCGGAACACGATTTACGAGCGGAAAACTCAGCGGCGCATAACCGCGCGCCATACGCAACACGCGCATGCTACCGGCGGCGAGTTGTACTAAGCTGTCATCACAAGCATTGACGATTGGACGGTTGTGATCGAGCACGCTATCGAGGGAAGAACCAAACATCGTAAACACGTGCTGCGCTTCAGTTGCCAATGGCAAGCCCGACAAATTAGCGCTGGTCATCACTAAGGGGGCAAAACAACCGCGCAGTTGTAACGCTTCGATCAGCAGCAAGTGCAACGGTGTATACGCCAGCATCACGCCAAGACAATGGACACCTGGTGCAACGTTGTCAGCCACGGGGGCTCTACTCTCATCGATGTGCATCGCTTTATGCATCAAAACGATAGGACTGGCTTGCGATGCCAGCGTTTGCCACTCCAATGTTTCACCTTGCACGTAATGTTTAGCTTGCGACACATCGCTTACCATAACCGCCAACGGTTTTCTGGCACGATGTTTTAAATCACGCAACCGTGCAACCGCTTGAGACGACGTGGCATCACACACCAAATGAAATCCGCCAAGACCTTTGAGCGCAATCACACCACCGGCGATCAGTTGTTCGGCCGCGCATTCAATCGCTTGTTGTTCTTTGGCGATACATGTTTGTTGTGAGCTAAGTAGAGAGACCGATGGACCGCAGTGCGCGCAACTGACCGGTTGCGCGTGGTAACGGCGATCCATTGGGTTTTGGTATGCGCACGCACAAGCTGGACAAAGCTTGAAATTCGCCATCGAGGTTTGATGACGGTCATACGGCAAGGCTTTGATGATGGTATAGCGCGGCCCACAATTAGTGCAGTTGATAAAAGGATAATGATAAAAGCACGAATTAGGATCAAACAGCTCCCGGCGACAATCCATACAAATGGCTTGATCGGGAGGAACACTGACGCTAATTTCATTGTCCCCACGACTGGACAAAATACAAAATTCCGTAAAACTGGTCAGCTCCAACGGACGCAATGTCATATTATCAATCCGTGCTAACGGTGGGGTTTTAAGCAATAATTCACGATAAAATGCGTCAAATAAACGCTGTTCACCTTGTGCGTCAATACGCACGCCTTGCGCATCATTACTCACCCAGCCTTTCAACTGATGCTCTGTCGCAAGACGGTACACAAAGGGACGAAAACCGACCCCTTGTACTTGCCCTTTGATTTCAATCAGACAACGTATCATCGTTTCTATCCGTTATGAAAACAGGAATGAGCCACCCAGCAGAGCGATAAATACTCCAGCCAGTTTCGTCAGCCGTTTACTGGCCGCAAAGCGCATTACCATTTCACCCAATGCGATACCGGCAATATGCAGCCCAACGGTAGCGATAATAAAACCAGAGAAGTAGCTGATCGCTTGGCCGTTGATTGGCATTTCTGCGCCATGCGCCATACCGTGAAACACCGCGAACGCCATAATCAGTGCGATCACCATTTTTTGTGGCATGTTCGCGCCACGAAACAGCATGACACCCATCATCAACACGCTCAGTGCGATAAAGGTTTCGACACCTGGCACCACAAAGCCTGAAATGCCCATCACGCCGCCAACCACCATAAAGGCGATAAAGCTCAGGGGCATCGTCCAGCGGTTTTTACCACCAAACAGTGCCGCAAGCAGCCCCACACCAATCATGACACTCATGTGATCCAAACCGGTTAGCGGATGCATAAAGCCACTTTCCAATCCATGGCTGCCCATGTGCCCCGGGTGAGCAAACACCATTGGTGAGAAAAGAAGGCATAGACTAACAATTGCTGTATTTTTTTTACCCATAATAAAAAGCTCTTAAAAATGAACAAGAAAATAAAAACGAAAACTCACGACTCCTCATATATACCCAAACAACTTGCAGTTGCAGACATATACTGGCAATCCAATAGCCATGAGCCTTACGACCACTTATCAACGTGATTAACCGACATCGCGTTGCGCTATCTCCTGATAACGCACACGCTCAGCGTGTGCGTAAATATTGAGTCGGCCTTCGCGACAATAGCCACATAACGTCACATTAAGACGTTCTGCCAGTTCGACAGCCATAGAGGTTGGGCCCGATAGCGCGAGCAAAATTTCAAAGCCGCACGCTGCCACTTTTTGCACCATTTCGAAACTGGCGCGGCTGGTGACCAATACAGCGCCCCCCTTCACTTGCTGGCGGCTCGCCCATCCGAGCAGTTTATCCAGCGCAATGTGGCGGCCAACATCTTCAAACAACGCTTGTACATCGCCATGCTGATCAAGATAAGCGGCAGCGTGCGTCGTACCCGTCAGTTGATTCAAACGTTGCTGCTGCTCTAACGCCTTAAGCGAATGATCTAAATAATCAAAACAAAACTGCGCGGTGGTGGGTAATGGCATCAGGCAACGCACGACCTGACTGAGTTGTTCCGTGCCACAGATCCCGCATCCAGTCACACCGGCCATTGAGCGGCGACGCGCTTTCAAACGGGCAACACAGCGATTGGCTAATTCAATTGACACCGTGCAACCTTGCTCGTTGTGGATCACATCAATGTCGTGAACATCACGAGGGTGTTCGATGATGCCTTCACTGAGTGAAAACCCCAGCGCAAACATTTCTAAATCTCGTGGCGTTCCCATCATGACGGTATAAGCAATACCGTTGTATTCCAGCGCAATCGGCGTTTCCTCTATCAAAATGTCATCTTGAGTCCACTGTCCTCGAGCGCATTGATATTTAGTGATACTTCTAGTAGTCACTTCGGGATGACAGACCGTATGTTGTTCTTCGTTCATCATTGATACCTTTGTTTATTGTCTGTCGATCAAGCTACCCGCAATCAAAGCGGCTTAACGCTCAACAAGATAATCCTTACTGCTAATTTCCATTTTTTGCATACGTGACAACAAGGTTGTCCTTTTCAGTCCGAGTTTCACAGCCGCGCCTCTTGGCCCAGCGACAATGCCGTTGCTCTCTTTCAGCGCTTCAATGATCGCTTCACGAGAGATTGTTTCATCGTTATTGTGAACCGCTACTGGGCTAAATTCCTTCGCTGATACATGACCCGATACAGGTTGCCCCATGCCAACTAGCTCATGAACTGGTGCATTCAGTACTTCGCCGCGGGTTAAAATCACTGATCGTTCGATAAAGTTTTTCAACTGACGTACATTACCCGGCCATTGATATTCGGTCATACAACGCATTGATTCTTGGGTGATGGCGCGAATGTTTTTGCCCATTTTTTTCGAAATCAGGCGCGTGAAATGCTTCACCAGCAACGGAATATCTTCCGCACGATCGCGCAGCGGCGGTAACCTAATTGGGAAGATATTCATGCGGAAATATAGATCACTACGAAACTGCTTATCTTCCACCCGTGCCAGCAAATCGACGTTGGTCGCCACCACCAAACGTACATCGACGTTAATCAATTGGTTGTGACCTACGCGCTCAATTTCATGCTCTTGCAACACTCGCAGTAACTTTGGTTGCAGCGCTAGCGACAAATCGCCGATTTCATCCAAAAACAACGTACTTTGGTCTGCCAACTCAAAGCGGCCCACTCGGTTTTTGATCGCACCAGTAAATGCGCCGCGTTCATGCCCAAACAGCTCACTTTCAAACAAACCATCCGGAATCGCCGCACAGTTCATTTTGATCATCTGGCGATTACAGCGGCGACTCATCTTATGAATCGCTGCTGCAATTAGTTCTTTACCGGTTCCCGTCTCCCCTTCGATCAACACCGTACTATCGCAGCTCGCGACCATGGCGACCTGATCCAATACGTTACTCATTACTTCACTTTGGCTGATGATGTCGTCAAAGATCTGGTAATGGTCGTACGTTTCTTCGATGAGAATGTCGGTGCTTTTCGCCTGCGAGTGTGTACTGTGCTGGCTTCCACGTAAACTGTGCATACTCAGCGCTACCCGCGCCGCAATCTGTTGCATCAATGCAATATCAATCTCTTGCAATTGTGCAGCATCGCTCAACATATAAGCCACTTTCCCCACCAATTCCCGGCGGAAAATCAATGGTGCTAAAATTAAACATTCAATATCATTTTCAATATTGAAATCGGAATATTCTGCGCGTAATTGTTTGAGATCATCACCGGTGACAATGATTGTCTCTGAACAATAAATATCGAGCACGCTTCCAGAGATATCATTAAAGAAAAAACACTGCGTTTGAATATCATTCCCAATAATTCGTCCATCACGCTGAATACAACGCCCTTTATCCGTCTCAATAATGGATAATTCTTTTATTTTAAAATAAGGATGTAAACAATTGAGTAATGATGTTAATAGATTTTCTTTACTGCTCTGACTAATCACGGCATTGGTGACATCTACCAAAATATGATAATTGTCTCTTTCATTACTAATATGTCGCGTTAATGTATTTTCATGTTGATGATCCAACACATGCGTAATAAATGAAACCAACATACTATTAAATAATTTAAATTGATTTTCACCTCCATCTAATTGGTCAAACATCGGGTTAATCAGTTCGATAGCACCTAGCTGTTTATCTAACGGAATCTTGTAGTAACTACGCACATTCTGGTAAGCCGGATGCTGAGCTAGCTTAGGGTGTGAATAGTAAAAATCAACACCGTCAAGTTGATAAACGTTTTCTTCGTAACTTTGATGATAATTATCAATATTATGATGAAATACCACATCACTTTGGATTTGCTTATTGGCATCAAAAAAATAAACGACCGCTTCACCTAGCCGTTCATCATTTAGAATGATATTTATTCTCTCTACATGTAAAAATTCACACTCTTCACTATGAAGAAATGTAAGCAGATCAGAAATACCATGAATTAGCAACATTGCCTTAGAAAAGGCAGTTAATTCTTTTTCTGTTTTATTCATAACAACAATAATAAATTATATAGCTCTTCGTATTTATTAGCATTATAAACGCATAATAAACGCATACGAAGAGCTATTGATTACCGAATTAAGCAAACTCAACTTGCGACTTTAATCGCGCTTTCATGTTGCTATATTCAGTTTGTACATAATTTTCAGCCCAATCTTGATTGTCAATCTTCTCAACTTTCACGGCGCAATATTTAAATTCCGGCGTACTTGAGATTGGATCCAGATGTTCAATCGTCAGCTCATTACAAGCACCGATCCACCATTGGTAGGTCATGTACACCACACCTTTGTTGGTTCGTTCACTACAACTTGCTCGAGAAATAACTTTACCGCGACGCGATGAAATCCAAACAAGCTGTTGATCTTTAATGCCTAATTTTTCTGCATCTTGTGGGTTCATCTGAACATATCCTGGTTCATCAGCCAAAGCTGACAGTGCAGAACAGTTACCCGTCATTGAACGACAAGAATAGTGGCCAACTTCACGCACGGTTGACAATACCAGTGGATAGTCTTCATCCGGTTGTTCTAGCGGCGGACGCCAATCTGCGGCAATGAACTGCGCTTTACCTGATGGTGTCGTGAATTTATTGCCTTCAAATAAGAACGATGTTCCTGGGTGATCTTCGGTTGGGCAAGGCCATTGTACCGATTTCAGATCCGCCATTTTTTCGTAGGTTGCACCGGCGTAAAGTGGTGCCAATGAACGCAACTCATCCCAAATCTCTTGGGTATTGTTGTAGTGCATTGGATATCCCATGCGAGTCGCTAACAAGCTGAAGATTTCCCAGTCGGGTTTCACGCCTTCTGGCGGGGTAACCGCTTTATAGAAACGTTGGAAACCACGGTCAGCACTTGAGTAGACACCTTCATGTTCCCCCCAACTGGTGGCAGGAAAAACCACGTCGGCCATTTCAACCGTTTTGGTCATAAAGATATCTTGTGCAATAACCAGTTCCATCTTACGCAACGTATTACGCATCGCGTTCAGGTCAGCTTCTGTCTGAGCAGGATCTTCACCAAAGATATAGAAGGCTTTGCATTTACCCTCTGCGACTTTATGACCCACTTCAGTCAGGCGGTAGCCGGGGTTTGGCGACAAAGACACTCCCCACGCTTTTTCGAATTTCGCGCGGACCGCATCATCAGTCACATTTTGGTAACCTGGATATTGGTGCGGCAACATACCTAAGTCACACGTACCTTGTACGTTGTTTTGACCACGAACCGGGCCACAACCCACGCCACGACGCCCCCAGTTACCTGTCAATGTTGCTAGGCCAGCCAAGCCACGAACAACATCGACCGCTTGACCGTATTGGGTCACGCCCATGCCCCAAAGAATCATCGCTTCGGGCGCAGCCGCATAAGTGCGAGCGGCTAAACGAATCGATGCCGCATCGAGCCCCGTTATTGCCTCTACCGTTTCTGGTGCGTAATTTCTAACAATATCGTAGAACGCATCAAACCCTTCAGTGTATTGTTCAACAAAGGTTTTGTTGTACAGGTTTTCTTCGATGATAGTGTAAGCCAGTGCATTCACCAGCGCCATGTTCGAGCCATTTTTCAGTGGTAACCACTGATCCGCAATACGCGCAGATTCAATCTTACGTGGATCACAAACAATGACCTTGGCACCATTCGCACGCGCTTTGATAATATGTCTTGCTACAACTGGATGAGAATCCGCTGCGTTGTAACCGAAAATGAGCAAACATTTTGTTTCTTGAATTTCGGGAATGGCATTGCTCATTGCTCCATTACCTACTGTTGACTCCAGACCGGAGACTGATGGCGCGTGTCACACCCTAGCGCAGTGATCGACGTTATTGGTTCCAATAACGGCACGCGCCAACTTTTGCATCACAAAGTTAGCTTCATTACCAGGTCCGCGAGCCGAACCGGTTGTCATGATTGCATCTGGACCATATTTGCTTTTGATTTCCATCAGCTTTTCAGCCGTGAAGTCTAATGCTTCATCCCAAGAAACCGCTTCCAATTTCGCGTCTTTAGTACGACGAATCATGGGTTTTTTAAGACGAGGAGTCAGTAAGTTAGTATCGTTGAGAAAATCCCAACCATAATAACCTTTCAGGCACAATTGCCCTTCATTCGTCCGACCATCGGCCGGTTCTGCGCCCACTACTTTGTTGTTCTCAACAAGTAGCTTTAGTTTGCATCCCGTACCACAGTACGGACAAACTACAATGGATTTTTTCATAGTTACCTTCTTAACTATTTCAAGAAATCAGACAGTGAGAATCGCGATACGGCTGGCAGCCGCTTCACGTTTGCTCTGGCTGGTTTGATGAATTTCCTCTGGTTCAATCAGAGAAATCGCACCTGTTGGGCAAACCTCCATACACGCAGGTCCATTAGCACGATGGGCGCATAAATCACATTTAATCGCTTGTGATTTAGGCACTTTTCGAGCAAATAAAGCACTACGTGATGTGTCTTCAACCATGGTTGTAACCACATTCATTGCTCCGTAGGGGCAAGCAATGGCACAGGTTTTACAGCCAATACACCGCGATTGAATCACTTTAATGTAACCGTCCTCGTGAACAATCGCGTTATTAGGACACACTTGAGCACAAGGCGCATCGTCGCATTGACGACACATCACCGGCGTGGTGACGTGAGCATTTTTAATGACCTCTAACCGAGGTAAAAAACTCTCACGATCTTGCAGTGTCCCGATACCTTCATCTTGATGTGAAATCGCACAGGCCACTTCACACGTGCGACAACCAATACATTTATTAGCGTCAGCAAAGATAAATCGATTCATGGGATATCCTTCTGTGTCGATAGGACCGAGTCAACCACCCAGCCCCTATAAGCACAATGTGTGCCAATATTTCAAAGGTCAAAAAATCAACCTTAACTCATTGTTTTTAAAATAAAAACAATAAAAAATTCGTGATAAAATATCGAATCATCACGATGATTTAACTGAGCGGATAACGATATCGACACTTATGTCGGTAATTTTCGACATAAGTGTCGATACTCAGCGTAATCACGAGTTAGCAGCTCTCATAACCACCATGGCCTTGCCACTCAGGAAGACGACGATGTAACTCGGTCACGGCCTCGGTAACCATTTCGGTCATCGGAAACGAGAAGGCCACAATTGCAGGCTGAATGCCGACAAATGTAACTTCGGGTACGAACGTTTTTAGCTCATCAATCAGGAAGTTCAGCGGTAAACTGTGCGTTGATACCATAAACATATCAGCGATGGTCTCAGACTCAATAATCCGCACTTCACCCGCCTTTTCGCCAAAGTCGGCCGCATCCACAACCAAAACACGTCGTGGCTGAATTTTTCGAATCAGATGCAAGCTATCTTCCGGCATGGTGCCACCTTCGATCACACTCCAT
The DNA here is from genome assembly GCF_013048485.1 of Vibrio sp. 1-1(7). Classification (NCBI taxonomy): domain Bacteria; kingdom Pseudomonadati; phylum Pseudomonadota; class Gammaproteobacteria; order Vibrionales; family Vibrionaceae; genus Vibrio; species Vibrio sp. 1-1(7). The sequence continues at coordinate 787,747 of NZ_VHSP01000002.1, forward strand.
CCCACTGGATTCTCGCGACACAGTTGTGCCAACAGTGGGCCTGCGCCATCATCTCCCATCATATTATTGCCAACGGTTAACAGTAAGTCTTGGCTCATGCTCCACCCCGAATCATCAAATACATCGTTGGTTCGTTATAGATCGCATTCAAAATCGCGATCATGCCTTTCGTCAACTGCTGGCTTTTTTCTGATTGTGTGGTGCTATCAATGTGGTCAAGCGCTATCGCCAACATGTGAATATGCTCGGGAAATACACTGATTTCACCAAACATCAAAAAGCCTTTCAGTTTGCGGTACGCTTCGCTGTGTTCATCAAGAGCAGAGATCCAAGTCAAATACTCCTGCCCCGAACATTGCATTTCAGATTTCAAACAATCGACAATGCCAAGGTGGTGGCCGATGGTCAGGCTGTAATACATGATCTGCTTCGCTTCGTCGGGCACATCGTATTTGTCATCGACAAATTTACGACTCAAGCGGTAAAAGTAGACTTGGCCATCCAAATGGCGCGATTCACTAACAGCCATGACAAGCCCCTTTAGGTTGATCGCCACCAGTGATTTGACGCATCACAGAACGCATCACGCTGTTGACAATGTCGCTCAAGCGTGGATCATCGCGCTCACTCAAGTAACAACTAACATTGCTGTCAACGTTGTCAGTTGTACTATTTGCCAGCACCGCTAACAGTTCATTAGCGATGCGTTTACCTTGGCGGTAACCGGCCAATAGACGCGTTTCACGTTCCACCATCACGCGGATATCCATCGGGATACCGGTATGACGCAATGTGGCAGAAGTGGATTGCGCATCATGCTGTTTGGCATGCATTTTTTGCTCAAGCAGACCAAGCGCCACCGCAAAACCGTACAGGGTCGCCGCAGGCGTTGGAGGACAGCCCGGAATGTAAACATCGACTGGCACGATTTTATCTGTTCCCCCCCACACACAGTACAAGTCGTGAAAAATACCGCCGTCACAACCGCATGCGCCATAGGAGACCACTATTTTCGGATCCGGTGCAGCTTCATACGCACGTAGCGCCGGAGCGCGCATAGCACGCGTTACCGCACCGGTAAATAATAAAATATCGGCATGACGCGGAGATGCCACCACTTTGATCCCAAAACGTTCGGTATCGTAGACCGGTGTCGTCGCAGCGAAGATTTCGATTTCGCACCCATTGCAACCGCCGCAGTCCACGCGGTAAACGTAAGCAGAACGTTTGATCTGCTTGATCAGCACTTGTTTCAGCTTCTCATGCTGTGGAGAGACGTCGACTGGTACGGCGGTAGTGTGTTTTTCGCCAGACAGTTGCTTAATACCTTTCACATATCCTCCGAACTCATCAGGATTAAATCATTAGGACTGGTCATATAACGATGTGTCGCCAAATTGGTGCCATCAAGCATGTTGTCTGCCCGGCGGCAGGCCGGACAGGTTTCCAGTTGACGGCGACGGGTAGCGAGCGCTTCACCACGCAACCCCGCTTGCTCGAGGGAATCCACCACGTAATTGAGCAGTTTTTTCGCTACAAACGGACGGTTACAGCAGGTGCAATTAGCCAATTCAAACTCGGCACTTTCATACAGATCTTCTTTTTTGGTTACGGCCAATTCGAACGCTTCGGAGAGTTCAATCGCGTGAGTTGGGCACACCTCTTCACAGCGACCACAGTAAATGCAGCGCGCCAGAGATAACTCCCAACGGCGGGTGCCTTTCTGCTCATCGGTTTCCATGATCAAGGCATTCGCAGGACAAGCGCGAGTACACGCACCACACGAAATACATTGACTTGCATTCAATTCTGGTTTACCACGAAAGTCCTCGGCAACCTCAAATGGTGCAAACGGATATTTTTCCGTGACGACACCAGTTTTGAGAATGGTTTTGAGTAATTTAATCATGACAACCTCACAGTCCTTTCAGCGGTGAGTTTTTACGGCTCACGCTGTATTGCTCAATGGCTTTGTAGGGCACGGTTTGGCTACGCTTTTTCTTGGTATCCACAATGGTCACGCGGTCAGTACAAGAGTAGCAAGGATCCAAACTACCAATAATGAGCGGCGCATCTGCTACGGTGTTACCACGTAACATATAACGCAGGGTTGGCCAGTTCGCGTAAGTGGCCGCTCGGCAGCGCCAGCGGAACAGTTTTTGGTTATCGCCCGTCATGCTCCAATGAACGTTTTCACCACGCGGCGCTTCGGTAAAGCCGAGCGCAAATTTGTAGGGTGTGTATTCGAAATCTTCCGTCAAAATCGCACCGGCTGGCAGGTTATCTAAACCGTATTCGATGATGTTGAGAGAATCCAACACTTCACGAATGCGCACGATCACGCGAGATTGCACGTCGCCGTTGCCCATGTGTTGCAGTTCAATCGGCACGTTGGCGTACGCTTCTAGTGATTGACCATGTACAACACGTACATCTCGCTCAAAACCGCTACCACGAATCAGCGGGCCAACTGGGCTGAAATCGCGTGCGATGTCTTTTGCCAACACACCGACCCCCACCAAACGGCTATCGATGTTCGGTGTTGACAGCAATACTTCCACTAACGCTTGGAATGAGTGGCGAACTTCACGTACCATCGCGATGCCTTTTTCTCGTTGCGCTTTTAAAAAGTCGCGACGAACACCGCCAATCAGGTTCATACCGTAAGTTTTTCGTGCGCCTGTCAGCAGCTCGGCCAGTTCCATGGTTTTTTCACGCACGCGGAAAAATTGCATAAAGCCTGAGTCAAACCCCACAAAATGGCTCGACAAACCAATGTTCAATAGGTGGCTGTGCAAACGTTCAACTTCAAGCAAAATGGTACGGATCATTTTCGCACGTAATGGCACTTGGACATTCAGCGAGTTCTCAACAGTATTGGCGTAACCAATACTGTGGGTGAAACCACAAATCCCGCAAACGCGGTCGGCCAAGAAAGCCACTTCGTGATAACCCATGCGAGTTTCGGCCAATTTTTCCATGCCTCGGTGGACGTAGAACATCCGGTAATCGGCGTCAACGATATCTTCACCATCTACGAACAGGCGGAAGTGTCCGGGTTCATCGGAAGTGATGTGCATTGGGCCAACTGGCACGATGCGGTTGGAATCATCACCGCGTTGGTTGATAAACGGGTATGTTTCAGTTTCCGTGGTCGGTTGTGGACGCTGACGATAATCCATCGCATCTTTTCGTAGTGGGTGCACATCGTCTGGCCAGTCATCCGGTAAGATCAAGCGACGCTCATCAGGCAGGCCTACTGGGCGCAGACCGAACATGTCACGAATTTCACGTTCGCCCCATACCGCTGCAGGAATGGTTGGTGTGATAGAAATAAACTCTTGGCTGTTGGCATCCACCAATACTTTGACGGTGATCCAGCATTTTTCAACCCCTTCCATCGACAACGCGTGGTACACCGCAAAGTGACCATGAATGCTGCGTTCGTCGTTACCAAATGACACTGTCAGCCAACCGCCTTGATCGTAGTAAAGCCATTGCATCACTTCAACCAGCGAGGTCATTTTCACCGTGATGGTAACTTGAGTCGTGGTTTGCCACTCTTCTTCAAGGATGGCATTCGGGAATTTTTGCACCAACCCCGCCAGATAGTGTTTGCCCGTTTTTGCCAAGGCATCGTTTTGTGTATTCATTGTCATCATCTGTTACCAACCCAAAATAAAAAAGACCAACGCGAGAACGGTGCCGCCAATAACGGGGAAAACCGTTCGATGCATGTTGAGAAACCGAATACGCGCCATGCAGTTTTCGACAATGCCAGCTAACAAGAACACAACGAATAGTTTTACCAACAGGATTAACGCAGCGCTCCATAGCGTTGCACCGTCCAAATTCGTCGCGCGTCCCCAAGGAATGAAAATGGCCAAAAATAGCTGAGCCACCACTAACTGTTTCAATCCCAAGCCCAGTTTCACCATCGCCAAACCCGCACCGGAATATTCCGTCACTGGGCCTTCTTGCAGTTCTTGTTCTGCTTCGGCACTGTCAAACGGCAATTTGCCCATTTCCACAAATACCGCAAACGCACACGCAATCCCCGCAAATAGATAAGTCACCGGACGCGCCCACTCGCCACTTTGCACGGTGTGGCTGATCACGCCAAGGTCGGTCGACCCAGCGCCCAATGCCATAATGAAAATTGCGAGAATAAAGATGGGTTCAATCAGAATACCCAATGTTAATTCGCGGCTACTGCCCATACCGGCAAACATGCTGTTAGAGTCAATACCGGACAACGAAAAGAAGAAACGACCTATCGCTAACAGATAAATGTCGGTGATCAAATCACCAGAGACCGGAAACAGTGACATGCTAGTGAGTGTTGGCAGTGACATACCAACCAGTAACAGGCTGATCAGCAGTACCCAAGGCATCATCCAAAACACAAAACTGGCATTGGCTGGTGCCACCGATTGACGACGTAATAACTTACCGATATCACGATAATCCTGCAGGATGCCAGGACCACGGCGAGAGTGAATTCTGGCTCGAATAACACGAGAAAAACCAGTCGCCAACGGTGCCAGACATAACATCAGCAACGCTTGAAACACCGCAAAGATCACCCAGTTTAAGCTGGGCATTTCTAGTGAATACATTTACATAACTCCAGAAATCAACGGGAAAAAGATCGTGCAAAGCACAACAAAGCCAATCCAGAACATCATGGTTCTACGGTAAGCTCGACACGAGATTTCTTCTCCTGCAGGAGGTTGAGACAGTAAAAAACGCTCCATCCAAGTGCGGTTAGGTCGAGACTGGTAGATATAGCGGAACATATGACGCATCGGCTGAGTGATGCCTCCCGCAGAAACCGTCATTTTTTGTTGGTACTGATAACCACACGCCCAAGGGTCACCTTGGTGGCGATTGGCTAAACGTTGACGTTTGTGGAAAGCTAAAATGGCCATTGGTACCAACAGCAACAGTGCAAGTGCACATAAAATAATCGGGGTAGATAGCAGAGCTTGCATATTGTTGGCTGGGAACAAGGTAATATCTTGTGCCACAGTCACGGCCCCTGTTCGTAGCGTTGCACTAGCAATATCGGCGATGTAAGGTGCAATCCATGGTGCAGCAATGCCCAACACCACACACAACACAGACAAACCAATGGTGGCATTGACCATCGCTCGGCCCACTTCGGTAGCCTTTTCCGCTGCTTCAGATTTCGGCGCACCACCAAAACAGATACCGTACACTTTGACAAAACACATGCATGCCAATGCCCCCGTCAATGCCAACATCACCGCGCCAAACGGGCCAAAGACTAGGTGTGCCACGCTACCCGTTTGGCTAATCGAAAACAGCGACTGGTAAATAAACCATTCACTGACAAAACCGTTCAATGGTGGCAGGGCAGAGATCGCCATGCTACCAATCAGAAAAGTTAGCGCTGTTTGTGGCATATGTTTCGCCAAACCGCCCATTTTTTCCATGTCTTTGGTGTGCAGGCGATAAACCAGCGAGCCAGCTCCCAAACACAATAAGCCTTTAAACACAGCATGGTTAAGCAAATGATACAACGCGCCCAGCAGACCCAACACGGCAATCACCATGTGATCGGTCGCAATGCCCATCATGCTTACACCGACACCCATTAGAATAATCCCAATGTTTTCTACCGAGTGATAGGCTAAGAGCTGTTTGATGTTGTGTTCAGCCAAAGCAAACATCACACCGAGCACCGAAGACAAGGCACCAAAAATCAGTACTACAAGTCCCCACCACCATTGCGTTGCACCGAGAAAAACAATAGCCACTTTCAGCAAGCCGTACACACCTAGTTTCACCATTACACACGACATCAGCGTCGCACAATGTGACGGTGCCAGTGGGTATGCTTTGGGTAGCCATTCGTGAAAGAATATGCCGGCCGATTTAATGCCAAAACCAATCAGCGCTAGTACAAAGGTTAGCGACGCCATTTCACCTTGAGGTGGCGTGGCGATCCAATCACTAAATATCAAGCTGTTTGCGTGGTAAGCTAAAATCGCAAAGGTCGCGACAATAAACACATTCGCCACATGATCCATCACCAAGTAATGTAAACCTGCTTTACGGTGTGCTGCCGTGTTTCCTTGAATCACTAAAGCAAACGAGCTGAGTGAGATGATTTCCACAATGATTAAGAACGCGATCGCCTGATTGGCGGTAACTAACACCGTCATTGCACCGGCAAACAGGTTAAATAATACCGTAATAGAACGGGCTCCCTGGCCTAGGTACTCATCAAGATAATTCATCGCGTATCCCGCAGCAGCGATGGAAACAATTGCAATCACCAACAGTAATAACGCGGATAATTTATCCAGCAAAAACACATCGTAAAACAAGCTAAATTGCAGCGTATAACCAACCGGATGGACGATCACCGCTACAGCAGAAATTAGGCTCAATATGCCCGAAAACATACTGATCACACAGGATAAGCGCAGATTTTCCCGCTCATGATGGCGAGAAAACATAGCAACAAATGCAGCGCCAATATAACCACACAGAGATAAGGCGGTAAGCACAAGAGGATTCATGATTACGGCTCCATTTTGACAATAGCAGACACGCTAGAGGTCGCTTCACGTTTCGCATCACGCGCTTGCAAAGCACTCGCTTCGTCCACCAGCACAATCGCACCTGTTGGACACACTTCTATACACGCAGGACCTTTATCGCGGAATCCGCACAAATCACACTTCACTGCAATACTTTTCACGCCCGGTTCCCAAGCCAGAAGATCGTGGCCAAAACTTTTCGGATTCGAAGTACAAGGATTACTAGAACGGGGGGTAGAAGGGATAAAGGTTTCATAGCTATTTGCCATAGCTACGGGACGGCTGCCATCCAGTGCGATCGCACCAAAAGGACACGCCACAGCACATAAAGTACAACCTATGCACAATGTTTCTTGCAAGAGAATGCGATCCTCTTCTTTTTTGATCGCGTTAACCGGACAAACCGTTGCACAAGGTGCATCTTCACAATGTCGACACATAATCGGCGCAGTCGCGTCGTTATGCTTGACTACGGTTAAGCGAGGATGACTTTGCAACCCTTGCTTTTTATGCACTTCGGAACACGCTGCCATGCATGTTTGGCAGCCAATGCATTTTGTTGGGTCGGCAACCACAAAGCTTTTCATAGTATACCCTGGTTGTTAATTGTACCCATTGAAAAGCATAAAACATGCCAAAACGTAAATTTAAATTTAAATCATTTAAAAACAATAAGTTAAACCAATTAAACCCCCAGGATTGTTGTATATTTAAACATATCATTTGCTGTTGCGCTCTCCTTCGACACGCATCGTCGACACTTGTGACGACATTCACATTTTCTTGCTTAAAAAATAAAACGGCAGAAGGAATTCCCTCTGCCGTTTTGATGTCATATTGTGTTGCACTTTAGCTTATTTGCTGGACGATTTTAGGATGATTCGAACCTCATCATCGCGACGTAACCAGCCATCTTTTTCCATTCGATTCACAAACGGAATAAGGTATTTCCGGCTCAAACTTACCCGTTGTTTTATCTCTTGCAAGGTAATGCGATCTTGGGGGTGATTGCTGCCAATGGCTTGACTAACCAATGCCTGATACACCGCCATGTCGAAGTAAATTTGTTCATCGATGGCGGTGATGTATTTCTGATGCGCGAGTTGACGAAGCCATTTTTTATCTTGGCCAAGCGAAACTTTATTAAGCTCCAAACCAGCCTGCCCCGCTTCACGTGCAAGCCGTAAAATGTTTTTCGCCACCTCGGGCAATTCATCTTCACTTGGTCCATTACCCAACTGCCATTTCGCGTAGCTGTAAAAAATACGTTGTTGCTGTTTGAGTTGTTGTGTCAGTACTTGTACAATTTCTGGCTCGATTTGTAGCGAACTCGACAGTTCACCCGCCCCCATCGCACGGCCTTCCGACAATAATTGAATAAGACGCGCTTGCGTCTCGGTTAGCCATTGCGGATCAAACACATACTGCCCTTCGACCACGCCTTGCATCGCCGATTCGCCACACAATAATGCCACCGAATAATAGCCTTGTAATTGCAGCAGCATGTTCAGTTGCGCGTGCGCCGTCAGTGTTTCAGGCAAACTAGACAACGCCTGATAGATCACACGTTTACGCGCTTTTGCGATAAACGACGTCCACACCACATCGGCTTGTGCCAGCAATCCATGACCGTTGCTTTGAATGATCGCCAACCGCTGACCAAAAAACATCGGCCGTGGCTGACGAAACAGCAAACGCGCCAAATGGGTATTGGGCAATGGAATACACTGCGCAAGACCATGCCACGTACCCACCGCAACTTCCACTTCGGTCGAACGGGTTAAACTCGCATCGCTATAACGATCGTTCAGCCGTACAATGCAACTGTCAGTAAGTGTCACCGGGGCCGACGGCGCACATAGCAAATCACCACGTTGCACCTGTTTTCGGCTTAAACCTTTAATATTGAGCGCCACACGGCAGGTGGCCGAGATCTCATTCACTTGTTGGTGATAACACTGAATCGAACGGATCGCCCCCGTCGTTCCATAAGTTGGACTGAGTAACTTATCACCAACACTCACGGTACCTTGGGCCAGCGTTCCGGTTACAATCGTGCCGACGCCATTGGCTACAAACACGCGATCAACATACAGCAGCGGCGTAGTCGTATCACCCGGCATCGCGTCGGACGGTTCAACTCGCGTCACCATGTCGAGTAAGGTTTGGCGCAACGTATCAATCTTGTGTCCCGTCAGCGCACTCACACACACCACTTCAGGTACGATGCCCGTAACGTCCATAATGCTTTCTAATGCCGACTCTTCAACTTCTGCGAGTACTTGTTCACTCACGAGATCACTTTTGTTGATGCACACCACGATATTTTTCACGCCCATCGCGCGCGCCAAGCGCATGTGGGCGAAAGTCATCGGCATACATCCTTCGGTGGCAGAAATCACTAACAACAGAATATTGATGTGCCACACGCCAGCCACCATGTTACGCACGTAGCGCTCATGCCCCGGCACATCAATGATGCCTATGGTGCAGCCCTGTTGGTCTTCGAAATGAGCAAATCCCAAATCTTGCGTCATGCCGAGCGCTTGTTCGTGCGGGCGTGCAGTCATCATACCCGTTAGCGCTTTTACTAATGTGGTTTTACCGTGATCGACGTGACCCGCTAGACCAATAACGGTCTGTGGTGACATTTCTATACCACTCATGCGTGTTCACCACGGTCGAGCTGTTGAAAAAAACTATCTAAGCGTTCGACAAAGGCCGCCTGATCCGCCTCAAGCACCGTGGTGAGATTCAACACCACCTGATTGTTGTGCAAATAACCAAAGATGGCAGGCGTGCCAAGACGTAAATGGTCAAGTAATGCTTGTGGTTTCAGTGGCGTGTTCAGCACTAAACCACAACCAGAATAGGTTTGTGCAGGCATAGCACCACCGCCGACTTGAGTGGGCAGTTGCACAAATGTCACTCTATGATGCCAACGCTGCGCGAGCGTTTCACACCATTGACGCGCCTGCGGCAAGTTGGCCAGCGTGCGTTCAGCAATGCCTTGCCCTGAAGTCTCTTGGTTAAGCTTACGAACCAGCAACTCTTCCATCAGTGACAAAATAATTCGTCCGCAACGAAATGCGCGCATCATCGGGTTACGACCCAGACGTTGAATGAGTTCATCACGACCAGCGATCAAGCCAGCTTGCGGGCCCCCCAAAATTTTGTCGCCGGAAAAACAGACCAAATCCGCGCCCATGTCTAGATAGGTCGCCAGTTGCGTTTCGTCTGATGAAAAACGTTCAGTTGACATGCCAGAGCCCTGATCAATCACCAAATTGACATGACTGGGCAAACGACGTTTTACCTCTCGAATATCAGGAGATTCGGTAAACCCGCCAATGAAGAAATTCGATTGATGCACCATCAAAACCATCGCCGTATCTTCGGTAATCGCGTTGATGTAATCATCGGCCGTGGTAACGTTCGTAGTCCCCACTTCAACCAGTTTGCAGCCCGACAGCGCCAAAATATCGGGAATGCGAAACCCGCCACCAATTTGAATTTGTTCGCCTCGAGACACAATCACTTCTTTGCCTTTCGCCAGTTCCAGCAACACCAGATACATTGAAGCGGCATTATTATTGACTAACAGTACATTTTCTGCGCCTAGCCAGCTTCTTACTAAAGTGGTCAGTAGTCCGTTTCGCCCGCCCCGTTTGCCGTTTTCCAGAGTAATTTCTAAATTGGTGTAGCCAGTATTCACATCCGAGATCGCATCCCACACCTCGCGATGCAATGGCGATCGGCCTAAATTCGTATGCAGCGCGATACCAGTGGCATTGATCACTCGATGCTGACGTTGTAACGATACGCGCTCACAGCGCTGCACAATGCGCAGATTAATATCGATATGCTGAGCCCCTTTGGTCTTGAAAGCTTCGGACTGACGAATGCTCGCCAGCTCAGTTCGAATAATATCGGTGACAACAGGACGGCTCAGTTGACTGATAAAAGGAGCAAGAATAGCAAGTTGTAGTAACTGTTCGACTTGGGGAAGACGGTAATTGATGCGAGAAGCACTCACCTCTGAAAGCTGGGGTGATTGTGAGTTCAAAATGATTCCTTGTTATCTTATCAATGCAACAAGGTCACTACGAAGGCGATTGATATAGTGACATAATTGGCGGAAGAGGCAGGAATCGAACCTACCAAAGCCTGTGCGGCTCACTTTGGTTTTGAAGACCAAGAGGGCCACCAGACCCCATCTCATTCCACAATGGTGCCTAACAGTAAGTATATTTTTGCACTAATTTCTTGATGCAAATCACTATTTATTAAGTTATCTCAAAAAAATTTTAAGTTACTAAACTATTTTTGCATAAAATGCAATGGGTTGAATATCAATCACCACATGTAAAATATACAAATCATACCATAGACTAATATGTTTCATTTCTTTCACTATCTCCGATAGGTACTAAAAACATTTCGACTATCCCGAATGGCACTATGTCTAAATTGGCTTGTTAGATTTTTAAAGTGACTAAGATTTTCGTCCTAACCGTTAAAGTGTTAAAATGATCACAACAATGCTGTCGTGGCTTCAGGTGACACTTAAAGTACTTCTAGTACCCCACTATCTGATTTTTTCTTTTGGTATCCCACTTGATAATCCACCAGCTTAACCATAAAAACAAAAGGTATATTTTTCAAATGGTTAACAATAAAATTCAATGGTTTCCGGGCCATATGCACAAGGCTCGTAAAGAAATTGAAGAAGTCATTCCGCAAATTGATGTGATTATCGAAGTGCTTGATGCACGCATTCCTTATAGCAGTGAAAACCCGCTCATTTCTCAACTTCGCGGTGACAAACCTTGCGTTAAGGTACTGAATAAGCGTGATTTAGCGGATCCCGAAATGACCGAGCTGTGGATTGCTCATTTAGAGCAAGAGCAAGGGGTGAAAGCGATGGCCATCACCACGGCGAATCCACAAGAAGTACATCGAATTCTCGATTTGTGTCGCAAACTGGTTCCCCATCGTGAAGAAGTGGGTAAAAATGTCCGCACCATGATCATGGGGATCCCTAACGTGGGTAAGTCCACCATCATCAATACGTTGGCTGGTCGAGCGATTGCCCAAACCGGTAACCAACCGGCGGTAACACGTCGCCAACAACGGATCAATTTACAAAATGGTATCGTGCTATCTGATACTCCCGGTATTTTATGGCCGAAAGTTGAAAACCCTCATAGTGGGTTTCGCCTTGCCGCGACAGGCGCGATTAAAGATACCGCAATGGAGTACGAAGATGTCGCGTTTTACACAGTCGAGTATCTCGCCAAATATTATGCCGACAAACTCACCGCACGTTATCAAGTTGATGGCACACCGCAGTCTGATGTGGAATGGATGGAAGCAATCGGCCAAAAACGAGGCGCGCTGCGCGCTGGTGGACGAGTAGATTTGCATAAAGCATCGGAAATTCTGTTACATGAACTTCGTCAAGGGGTACTTGGGCAAATCACCTTAGAACACCCAGAGATGATTCCAAATGAATTAATCGAAGTCGAACAAGAAGAAATCCGCAAAGCGGAAGAAAAAGCGAAAATAAAAGAAGAGCGTCGTAAACGCTATTTACGCAATAAACGCTAGCGAGTAGAGCACAACGCAAAACCTCTCACACAAAAAGTCACAACGTCACTTAAGGTTGTGGCTTTTTTATCTCCCTCGCTTAATCGTCTAAGGCTTTGATTCACTCACTTCCTGTGTTTAGCAATACACAAACGTACATTTCAAGACACATCACTAAGTGACAAACGAGGTTATGGTCAGTTAGGCTATCTGGCGTATTAAGACCCACAGATAGCTTTCACAAAGCACTGTCTGATGATTATCTGCGGAACCTAATCATCAATTTACCATCATACGTTCATGATCTTATCTCACTTACGGAACCTAACATGAAAAAACGCTGGATTGCAGTCGGCATCGTATTAATCGGCAGTGGTTATTGGGTTAAATCACATTTTTCTCAGCCCAAAGCTTCACTGCCAACCCTCACGGCACAATTAGGTCAAATTGAAAAACAAGCCGTCGCGGTAGGAAAAATCGTTCCTGCTCACTCGGTTTCCGTCAAATCGCAAATTGAAGGTATCGTTGGCGAGATTTTCCACCAGGTCGGTGAACACGTGACTGCAGGTACGCCATTAATTAAAATTACCCCTAACCCAACTCCGCAAGCACTCACTGAAGCAACCACCATGTTAATGCAAAGTGAAGCCAGCTTAGAATCAGCAAAACAAAACGTTGCCAATTTAGAACGGTTGGTACAACAAAATATTATTCCTAAAAACTACGGCGACTATGTCCAAGCTCAAGCGGAACTGAAGTCAAAATTAGCTGATGTGGTGCAAAAACGTCAAAACTTGGAATTAATTCGTAGCGGTGAAGCCTCGATGGGCGACGCAAAATTAACTTCAACCCTAACAGCTCCGATTGACGGCACTATTTTAAATTTAAACGTTGAGGTGGGTGAGCCAATCATCTCTACCGCCTCCAGCCAAGCCGCGACCGAATTAATGACCATCGCAGATATGAACAACATGATTTTTAAAGGCAGTGTCAGCGAACACGATGCCGCGCAATTAGCCGTTGGTATGCCAGTTACGGTCGTACTTGCGCCCTTTCCAACCATTAATATCGATGGCGTATTAAGTAAAGTCGCAGTGCAATCAGAAAAGCTTAATAACCCTAGCTCAACCAATAGCACAGGGTTTGATAATGGTTTTGAAGTCGAGATTAGCCAACTGAGCTTTCCTGATACAATTACCCTTCGCTCCGGTTTTTCAGCCACCGCTCATATCATCTTAGAGAAAGTCGACGATGTCGTGACGATCCCTGAACGTGCATTACGTTTTCAAGGTAATCAAGCCGAAGTATTAATGGCTGATGATTCAGAACATGGATTCACCGCACAGCCGGTAACATTAGGGTTATCCGATGGCATCAATGTGCAAATTATCTCTGGGCTTGAAAACCAACAAACCATTGTGGATAACAGTATGCTGGGTCATTCTTATGCCAACTAATGCCTTGATCAATTTTACCCGTTATGGATTATTAGCACTTGCGATCAGTCAGCCCGCTTTTGCTATTACGTTAGAACAAGCTTGGCAAGCGGCAAAAACCGCTGATCCAACCTACATGCAGGCGCAAATCCAATCGCAAATTAGTCAAACTGACGTCGCCACTGCCACTAGCGTCTTACGCCCATCGCTGAATATCACGGCGCAAACCAGTTGGAATGATGATGGTGACAACCAAAGGGGTTATGGCGCTGTATTGACTCAAACCCTTTGGGATAGCTCTGCTTGGTCTGCGCTTGATCAGTCTCAAGCTCACTATGTCGCTACGCAACTGCGGGCAAAAGCGGAATACAATCACCTTGCTGCCCGTTTACTGACCGCTTATCTTGATGTGGCAAGCGCTCAAGGCGATTTGAATCTTGCTCAAGAAAAATGGCGTGAAGGTGGACAATTACTGCAGATCACTGAGCAGCGCTATCTGGCCGGTAAAATTCGCGCCACAGAGTTAGAAGATATGCGCGCCAATCATGTTGATGAGCAAGCAGCTTTACTTGCCGCACAATCGGCTCTTGCTAGTAAACAATATGCGTTAACGGCACTCATTAATCAGCCAGTTGATAAAATCAATGAAATCAATACGCAGCTATCAGAGCAACCCACTTTGCCTTTTGCGACTGAACAACAATGGATTAAGCTTGCCAAAGACAACAGTCCGACCTTGTTAGCCAGCATACAAGAGTTAACTGCGGCTCAATTTGCCCATGACGCCGCCAAAGCCAAATATTACCCGACGTTATCAGGTAGCGTGTCCTATCAAAGTACTGATCAAGGTCGTGATGGTGATTTGAATGCAGGGCTGACGCTCAGCGTGCCTATCGATTTAAATGGGGCGACACGTTCTAGTGTGGATCGCGCTCAACTCACTATATTAAACAACAAGCAAGCGGTGAGAAAAGTTGAGATTGATATTCAACAAGAAATTCAAACTCGCTTTCATCAACTGCAATTGGAATGGCAACGGATTGAAATTGCCCAGCAACAAGTGTTGGCGCGACAAACTGCGTTAGAAAGTAAGCAAGCGGTGTATAACGCCGGGATGACCGAAGCTTCTGAGGTGATCACTGCTCATAATGCACTGTTTAATAGTAAACATACCTTACAAACTCGTTTATACGACTACTGGCATCATCGCATTGCCTTGCTAAAAACCGTTGGCAAATTAGATGATGAAAGTATCGCGTTAATCGCACGAGCACTGCAGTCATGAACGGCCTATTTTTACAAGTTGCCCAAACTTTGTTGGCACACCGCTTACGCAGCACATTAGCCATTATCGCTATTGTCTGGGGAATGCTGTCGGTACTGGTTTTAGTCGCTTTAGGTGAAGGGTTTTATCGAGTGAATACTCAATCCTTTGCGTTACTGATGAGTGATACTCAGATGGCTTTTCCTAGTCAAACGACTAAACCATGGCAAGGGCTACCAGCGAAACGACCGATCCGGATCTCCGAGGAGCAAATGCACGCGTTAGCCAGACAATCAGCGATAGAGCAACTGTCGGTGATGTACGGAAAATGGGATGCCAACGTCACCAACGATCAAGGACGCTCACTACCAGGTTATGTCGCTGGGGTTGATGAGCATTATTTTGCTTTACAAAGTCTAACCTTACGTCCGGCGTCGCGTGCGATAACCCCTAATGATGTACTCAATCATGCGAGAGTAGCGATCATCGGTTGGCAATTAGCCCAAGTCGGTCAATTGGCGCTCGGCGATAGCGTTAAGGTGAATGGCGTACCCTTTTTTATTATTGGTATCACTGAGCAAAAAGAAGGCGGTGTATCATTAAATAATGAAAGTAATCAATTGATGATCCCTAGCACGACCTTTACCGATTTATGGCAAAGTAAACCCTATTCTCTATTGGTAAAACCTAAAGTAGATATTCCCGGACTGGCTTTACGTCACACCATACAAACGTTTTTTGCCAAGCAGCAACACTATGATCCAACCGATAGCGAAGCGGTTTATTTACCAGACTTCAGTAGTGGTGCTCAATTTATCAATGCGCTATTTCGCGGTATTCAGCTGTTTTTAGGTGCGAGTGGCATGATAACACTTGCCGTTGGCGCGTTAGGCGTAGCGAATATTATGTTTTTATCGGTGACAGAACGAACGCGAGAAATAGGTGTGCGACTGGCGGTAGGGGCAACCCCAAACACTATCCTCTGGCAATTTATACTCGAAGGCACGTTATTGGTTGCTCTTGGCTGCACATTCGGTATTGGCCTCTCGTATTTAACCATTGCAACGCTCAATCAATTGGGTTTGCCTGAATGGCTGGGTACGCCGATCATCACCAGCGCATCGATCATTGGCTCGCTCTTGATCACCACTTGCCTCGCGTTATGTGCCGCTTATTTTCCAGCGCGCCGTGCCGCCCATTTAACGCCAGTGTTAGCTTTAAGTGCAAGAGGATAGCATGCTGCCAATCAGACAAATTGTTCAAGAAATGCTGGCAGAAAAACAGCGTCTTTTACTCACGATACTTGCCGTCGCTTGGGGGACCTTGTGCATTAGCATCATGTTAGCGAGCGGTGAAGGCTTAAGACAAGGCTTAAGCCGTGCTTCGCAAAGCGGTAATGGTCAACTGATTTATATCACACCAGGCTACGCTAGTATCAACAGTGGTCGTTTCTTTACTGGGCAAGCTTTATCCTTACAAGCGCAAGATGTCGATGTGGTTCGTGCATTACCGAGCGTGCAACAGGCTGAGATTAGCGCCGGGTGGGATAAAACCGTCCGTTATCAGGAAAATAGCAGTTGGCAAACCCCGTATGCGGTTAGTCCTGATTATGCTCAACTGACAGGAATAGAAATGATGCCCGGGGGACGCTGGTTTAATCAATTAGATAATCAGCAACAACGTAAAGTCATCGTGCTGGGTTATACCACTGCAAGCCAGCTATTCAATCAAGAGAGCGACGAGGATTTTTTGCAATCGCCCGTGTTAACCATCAATCCAGTCGGCAAAATCGTTAAAGTCGGTGATGAAGATTTTACCGTGATTGGTGTAATAAAATCCAACGCTTCACTGATAGAGCAAGGCCTACCAATTGATTATGCATTGTTTGTCCCTTTGAGCACTTGGCAACGTTTTCATCCCAACCAACCGATTGCCGCAATTAACGTCAAGCCCATTGTGCAAGCGGATCGTGAACAGTTAGCTCAAGTGATCAAACAAGTGTTAGCCAGAAAATATTCTGCCGATCCGAGTGATGAGCAGTTAATTCAAAGCCAAGATATGCTACTCAGACAAAAAAGTATGCAACGCTTTTTACTCGGTCTGCAAAGTTTTTTAGGTGTGATTGGTCTTGTTACTCTGAGTGTCGCGGGCATTGGCATCGCCAATGTGATGTATGCGACCGTCAAACGCGCTACGCGAGATATCGGTGTCAGAATGGCGGTTGGCGCTACCAGCACCAATATTCGCCTGCATTATTTAGTGCAATCCATCCTAACGATGGCTATGGGGGGAATCGTTGGATTGAGTTTTAGCTACGCACTTATCCGTCTTATTCAACAATTACCACTGCAAGGTAACTTTCTTTATGATCAGTTAGGTAAACCTCAACCAGAACTATCATGGCCAATTCTGCTTTTGGTTATGGCAGCATTAATTATCATCGGCGTCATTGCGGCTTGGTTTCCAGCTAATCGCGCAGCAAATATCACTCCATTAGAGGCATTACAAAGTGAATGATCAATCTCCTCTCGTGCAACTCTCCAATATCTGTAAGCATTATCGAAGTGGTGAAGAACACGTCAAAGCGCTGGATAATGTCTCACTGAATATCAATAAAGGGGAATACCTTGCTATTCTTGGTCCATCTGGCTCAGGCAAATCGACCTTAATGAATGTTCTTGGCTGTTTGGACACCCCAACCAGTGGTAACTATATACTCGAAGACAAACAAGTATCATCGTTAAGCAATCACCAGTTAGCCAAGATAAGAAATCAAAAAATTGGTTTTGTTTTTCAAAGTTTTAATTTACTTGATTATGCGAATGCGATTGACAATGTCGCTCTGCCACTGGTGTATAGCGGAACGAAGTTGAAAGAAAGGCGTCAACGGGCAAAGTATTTATTAGAGAGCGTTGGTTTGGGCGATCGCCTCTATCATAAACCCAATCAACTATCGGGTGGTCAAAAACAGCGAGTGGCTATTGCTCGAGCACTGGTTAATGACCCACAAATCATTTTGGCCGATGAACCAACAGGGGCGCTGGATTCAACATCAGGAGCTGAAATCGAAGCCCTGTTCAATCAACTCCACCAAGCGGGGCGAACGCTGATTATTGTCACTCATGATGTGGCACTGGCGCAGCGCACTCGGCGGATCATTACTATTAAGGATGGTAAAGTGTTATCGGATAAGCCTGCGATCAAAGCGAATAACGCTTAAACTCCTCCCTTTAGGGAGAAGATAAGAAGGCTGAGAAACAGTCTTCTTATCTTGCTGAATCAATCATCATTTGATGTTGGCTAAGGTCAATAAAATTGACTCCAACTGATCCCATGGCATCAATTGTGAATCAATGACTTCTAAACGAGATTCAAAGCCTTGTAGGGTTAACTCGTTAACCGATAACACCCCGTTATTGGCATTAAAAGCATAACAACCTTTACTCGTATTCAGCACCCCTTTCACTCGTTCAGCGGTTAAGGCACTAAGCATTGAAAATAACTCATCAAAATCAAATAGATACTCCGCACCGAATAGCCAGCCACAACTGTAGTAGCCTTGACCACGATTTTCTTTACGTAGGAATGCTTGTCCCGGTGCTAAGGCAAACTGTGGCTCTAATTGCGCATGATGATGGTGATGAGCTTCGATATGGCTTGATGCACTTTCCGCACGACGCTCTATATCAAGCATCGAGAACGGTAAATTGCCCTGACTGACGAATTGATAAGCCGCTTTCGCTGGTTGCTGTCTGGCTAACCAAGTCCGGAAAACCTCAATATCTGTTGGCGTTGCTTGGTCAACTTTATTGGCAACAATCACATCCGCACTGGCTAATTGATCATTAAAATTTTGATTCGTCACATATTTATCATTACTTAAATGACTCGGATCGACTAATGCAATGGTCGCTTTGAGGTCAACATAAGGCTGATATTGGGCAGAAGTTAAAGTGGCGATAACTTGCTTGGGGTGCCCTAAGCCTGTCGGTTCGATCAATAAACGATCGGGCTTCTTTCTTAACAGGGTATTAATCCCCACAGACATAGGTACACCCGCCGTACAGCACATACACCCACCCGGGACTTCTTTAATGAATGCCCCTTGTTCGGACATCATCGCGCCATCAATACCAATTTCACCAAACTCATTCACCAACACCGCCCACTTTTCATCGGCCGGTTTATGCTTCAATAAGTTTAAAATCGTGGTCGTTTTACCTACGCCAAGAAAGCCAGTAATAATATTAGTCGGGACTTTTTTTGTCATCGTGCTACTCCTTTTCGCGGAGTATATACAAAAAATAAAGAGGTGTAGACCGAAACGAGCCGAGGACCAGCACTTGAATAGTAAAAGGCGCACTGTATAAGCGCGCCTTAATCCTCGTAACTCAATCGTGAGTGATGCGAATCAGGAAGGCTATCGTTGCAACCTGATCATAATCGAGGCTATCTGAATTGTAGGTTGAATCCGTCCAAATTGTAGGTAAGGCATTCGTTTCCTCCATTTTGAAATACTTTGCTTGCCTTACGCTTTAACTATGGCTGATTTATCGCTGAATTCAAATCTTTTACCTTATTTTCTAGCTTTGATCGCGCTTTTGAACATGAGTCCTAAAAAAAATCATTTTTGAAAGTCAATATTTCATATTTGGCGCTATAGTTAATAGATTGTCTGCGTATAATTTACATTTTGTTACTTATCACGAGGCTGATCATTTAATGTTAAAGCGAGAGAAATTCCCTCACCGTTTATTTGTCAAAGTTCCCAAAGATACCCTCAATCAATTTCTCTCTAAAGATAAAACCTCTATTTCTGTATTACTATTAGCCATTGTCGTTGGTGTACTGGCAGGTTTAGTTGGTACTTATTTTGAACATGCCGTCCATCTGGTATCTGAAACCCGAACTGAATGGTTAAAAGGTTCGATTGGACATCTTCTTCCTCTCTGGCTCGCTGCGTTTTTAATCAGTGCTGGACTCGCATTTATTGGCTACTTTCTCGTCCATCGTTTTGCGCCCGAAGCTGCTGGCTCAGGCATTCCTGAAATTGAAGGAGCGATGGATGGCATACGTCCGGTACGTTGGTGGCGAGTTCTACCCGTTAAATTTTTCGGCGGTATGGGGGCTCTAGGATCGGGTATGGTACTCGGCCGTGAAGGGCCAACGGTTCAGATGGGCGGTGCTATTGGTCGCATGGTATCCGATATTTTTCGAGTAAAAAATGAAGATACCCGTCACTCTTTGCTCGCGGCTGGTGCCGCTGGAGGACTAGCTGCGGCCTTTAACGCACCGCTGGCTGGAATTATGTTTGTGATGGAGGAGATGCGCCCTCAATTTCGCTATACGCTTATTTCCGTGCGAGCGGTGATCATCTCTTCTGTCTCAGCAAATATCGTCTTTAGGCTGATTAACGATCAATCGGCTGTCATTACTATGCCTCAGTATCAACCACCGGAGTTGATCGCACTTGGCCTATTTTTATTACTCGGGATACTGTTTGGTCTCTTTGGCGTACTATTTAATAAGTTGATTACTCTTGCTCAAGATTTATTTGTCAAAATTCATAAAAATGCCCGCATACGCTACCTTATCACCGGATCATTGCTCGGTGGTTGTTTCGGATTAACACTGCTCTATATTCCAGAGCTAACTGGGGGAGGAATTGCATTAATTCCTGCGGTTACCACCGGAGAATATGGGGCAGCATTACTGCTGTTGCTTTTCGTCGGTCGTATCCTGACAACTTTACTCTGTTTTGGCTCTGGCGCACCAGGGGGCATTTTTGCTCCGATGTTGGCACTCGGAACGCTATTTGGCTATGCTTTTGGATTGATTACTCAAAGTCTGTTTCCAGAATTAAATATAGAACCTGGCATGTTCGCGATTGCAGGGATGGGGGCGCTTTTTGCCGCTACCGTTCGTGCTCCAATCACTGGAATATTGCTTGTGATCGAAATGACAAATAACTACTACTTAATTTTACCGTTAATCATCACCAGCTTGGGCGCTGTTATTTTCGCGCAACTGCTCGGTGGACAGCCTATCTACAGTCAGTTATTGCATCGAACCTTAAAGAACGACAAATTACGCCAGCAAGATTTACCGCAATCCTAGGGGCTGTTGATCTTTCACGGTTAAATTCACACCCATACTACACCCAAACAACTTGGAGTTGCAGGTAGACGGCAAGTGAGTGACAAATTTGTCTGGAACAAATTTGAACAGCTGTAGGCTAAAACTTTGGTGAGAGCCACGGATGGCTCTCATAATTTCCATAAGCATAGACAGGCGATGTGATGGGCGAGCCCACCTGCAGATTCAAGTCGCAAGAGTATATCGGGGGTATTGTACTGATCAATGTCCCTGTAAAAACTAACCCTTATTACCTTACCGTTTTGTGAGATCTATCCACCTGATTATACGCACTAGCTTGCTGAAACTTGGTAGAATCGCGGCTCATTTTATGCCATGTCATACAAGGAAGTGGAGATTGAACTGGAAAAGATTAATTTCTGTACAGAGCGTTCCACCCGCTCAAGCCGCATTGGCACTCGGTGTCATTGGCTTAGGACAAGCATGGGCTTTATACTTGCCTAATATTGGCTTAACGATTCGGCCTTATATGGCAATCGCAGGAGCACTCCTTCTGCTGCCTGTTCTTTTTAAATATCTAACCAGCTATTCAACATTTCTCTGTGATATCCGCCATCCATTATTTGGTAGCCTTATGGCACCAATGAGTATGGCGTTACTGATCCTTTGTGACTATCTCGCGGTGATCTCCCCTACTATTGCTTACCCAATTTGGGCAATATCACTCTTTTTGCATATCATCATGATGCTATTGTTTTTTTACTTCCAACTGAAAAATTTCAAAATAGCTCATATTGTACCTAGTTGGTTTTTGTATCCAGTGGGACTGATTAGTAGCTCTCTTGCTGGAACCCAATTTGGCCATACTGTTTTTTCTGAGAGCTTAGTTAATCTCTGTATTGCTATCTATTTTGTGATGCTACCCGTCGTACTTTATCGATTAGTTTTTGAAGGGATGCTTCCGAGACGAGCCCGACCAACCTTAGCGATTATGGCCGCGCCGATCAATTTAACGTTAGCCACTTACTTGGTTAATTTCTCATCCCCAGATCCAATCCTCACGGGTGCGTTAGCAGGCATAGCCATCACCATGACTCTGCTTATTTACTTATGCTATTTCAGGCTGCTTCGGTTAGCATTTCAACCATCGATTGCCGCGGTTACCTTCCCTTCAGTCATTAGTGCTATTGCTATGCACCATTTAACGACTTTCTTTCAACACAATCATCCCCAGTGGAATTGGCTGCACTATTTTGGATTTATCGAATTAAGCATTGCAACTTTGCTCGTTATCTGGGTTACCTATGGATATATACGTATGTATTGGCCAGAAATTAGCCCGGATTCCACAACCAATAATATATAACCTTCATCAATTATGAGCCCGATTTTATATTGTTGATACGAGTGTTTGATACTTTTCATCGCTCATAGACAGAATGAAAAAGCCTTCCTAAACTTAGAGTAATTCAACAATATAGATCACTGTTATGAAAAGAATTTTCATCTGCTCCTATATTAAATTCATCCTACTACTGAGTTTAGGTATATTTTCACCTCTAGCATTAACCGATAATGCCTTTCCTACTCGTCCATTAACCATGTTAATTGGTTTTAATCCCTGCGGAAGTACTGATATACAAGGACAGGTTTTAGCCAAGATTCTCACAGAAAAACTCAAACAGCCCGTTAATATTATTTATCATCCTGGAGCTGGTGGTGCAGCAGCAGCGGCTATGTTGGCTCATAGTAACGATCAAGGATATACCTTCCAGTACGGCCTTTCTCTGCCGTATACCTTTGCTCCATTGGCTAATTCTGCCTCGTATTCGCTCGACAGTTTTCGTTATGTAGCGGGCCTTACTTTAGATCAAAATGCCTTTATTACCGGAGCGAACAAGCCTTTTAAAACGTGGGATGAATTTATTCACTATGCCAAACAAAATCCTGGCTTAATTTATGCTTCACAAAATGCGCAAGATCGATTTGTTATCCAACGAATCATGCAACGAGAAAATATCTCATTACGTATTGTCCCCACCACTGGAGGTTCAGGAATGGCCCCATTAATTTTATCAGGCGATGCCGACATTGCCTTTAGTGGAGGTACACACAGTATATATACGGATTCTGGATTAATGCATGTTTTAGTAAGCCTCGCAGATGATCGATTAGCCTATTATCCCAACGCTCCGTCTCTGAAAGAGTTGGGCTATGGCGTAAGTATTCACGCCATTCGAGTGGTTGCTGTCCCTGCAAATACTCCTGATAATCATGTGGCTATTCTTAAACAAGCTCTCAAAGAGGCAACTCAAGATTTACGCTTTCAACAGGTCACCGAGAAAAAAATAAAAATGCCGGTTATCTTTATGGAAGAATCCGAATTAAAAGCATTATTTACAATACAGCTCCACGAATATAAGCAACTTATTTCCGAGTCTCTATCGTTTGAACGTTATGACGCTCACCGATAATTGAAGGTAAAAACTCAAATAGAGCATAAACAAACCGCACAGGAGTAAAGATTGTATGTCACCGAGTCTTCCCCCAAAAAATAGGATGAGAAATAAAAGGTGGGAACTGAAATTTGCTACACGGATTACTTTAATCTTTGGTTTTCTCGGCCTGTTCGCTTTGCTTATCTCAATGCTATATGCAGTGCACACGGCAGAAAACTATTTACAGGATAAAATTGATAATAATTTTATCCAAAGGCAACGCACCGTCCAAAGTTTAATTGAAAATCGCTTAGATTTATTGGAGGTTTATCTACACACTACCGCATCAAACCGGATTTTCTCATCTTTAGCAGAACAAGATACTGAATTTGATTCAGTGGCTGATGATATGATTTTTATGTTACAAGACTCTAATGTCGGAGCCATATTAGATATATTTTTTTTAGTCGATACCTCTGACAACTTGCTCATCAATGCAGGGTTGCCTCTTTATAAGATTGAGCCTCTGCTACAAAACATGCACTCCCCTCTACATTACGCTAACCGTTGGACACTAGTTCATAGTGCTTCGCTGACCGCGTTTATCAAAGCTGTTCCTATTTTTGATCCTGCTACCATCAATTTAAGAGGATACATGTTTATTGGCTTGGCAATTGGACAAAATCGAACATTCCTTAAGTATCTTGCTGAACAGGCAGATTTAGATACCTTCAGTCTACAATATCAAAATAAATCGCTTATACGGTATAACGCCGCTTCTTCATCACCGTTATCGCTGACTACGGGTGAAAATTCCAGTGTATTATCTTCACCCTCTTTTTATTTGTACCGTTCTCCCATTAAGCTTCATCATCAAACGTTTCCCATTACGCTCGAATTAGGAATAAAAGATAGCCGTTTTCCCTCAGTCAAAGAGCATTATATGCACTCTTTTCTTCTATTATCGGGCGGATTTCTCTGCTTACTCGTTATTGCTGCTTGGGTACTGCACTTAAGCCATAACCGTGCGATTAGCCAACTCACTAACTATATCCAAGGTATCCAACAAGGGCTAAGAACTCGATTCTTACCAACTGGTGTTTATGAATACAATCAAGTTGGTGAAGCAATGCAGCATATGGTTGAAAACCTAAAAATTGCCGCGACCGTCTTTGAGTCAGCAGAAGGCATGATCGTCACAGACGCCAATCGCTATATTTTACGAGTTAACCAAGCTTTTACTGATATTACCGGATATCAACCATCTGATGTTCTTGGACAACATTTAAATGTGATTCGATCACAACAGTATGATAAACATTATTATAAAAAACTAAACCAACATCTATCAACCCATGGAACTTGGCAAGGTGAAATATGGAATCGAAGAAAAAATGGTGAGGATTACCTGCAGTGGACACATATAACGGCAGTGATGAGCGATAATGACGAATCAATCATCAATTATGTTATTACCTTAGTCGATGTTACTCAGCGTAATGCCGCAGAAAATAAAATTAAACAATTAGCTTTCTACGACCAGTTAACCGGCCTCCCCAACCGTCAACTTCTATTAGAACGCCTCGATCAAACGAGACGGAATACAACAAGAAATGGGCATTACGCTGCTGTGCTATACCTAGATTTGGATGATTTTAAAACTCTAAATGATACCCGTGGACACGATGTAGGGGATAAATTTTTAACGCTAGTTAGCCAACGTTTAATCGATTGTGTCAGACGAACAGATACGGTTGCTCGCATTGGTGGCGATGAATTTGTCATCATTCTTGAACAACTAGGTAGCAGTGAAGAACAAGCCTCTCAACATGCCGATCAACTTTGTCAAAAAATTCTCCACGCCCAAGAAAAGCCATATCAAATTGATAATATTGAACATTTTAGCACGTTAAGTATTGGGATTACGCTATTCAAAGGTGAAACACTTCGTGTTGATGACTTACTCAAACATGCTGATTTAGCCATGTACCAATCAAAAGGAGCAGGAAGAAATACCCACCGTTTCTTCAACCCTGAAATGCAAAAAGCCGTATTAGCTCACGCAAAAATGGCTAATGATCTTCGTTATGGACTCAGTCATCAGCAATTCATGCTTTACTACCAACCTCAAGTCAATCACAGCGGAAAACTCATTGGTGCTGAGGCGTTAATCCGTTGGAAACACCCTACGCATGGTATGATCTCTCCCGGTCACTTTATTCCCGTTGCCGAGGAAACTGGGCTAATTTTACCTCTCGGTGAATGGGTGCTGAACCAAGCCTGTAAAGTCTTATCACGGTGGAAACAGAGTGAGTTAACACAAGATTTGGTGCTCGCGATTAACATCAGCGCCAAGCAATTTCATCAAGCTCATTTTGTGACACAGATTATCACCGCGATTGAAAAGCACGGCGTTGATCCTAACCAACTAAAACTAGAAATCACAGAGAGTATGTTGCATCAAGATCTCAAAGACACCATCACGAAAATCGCTCAACTCAAGCAATATGGTGTCCATTTTGCTTTAGATGATTTTGGAACTGGGTACTCATCACTCAATTACCTAAAACAGTTACCTTTAGATGAGTTGAAAATCGATCAATCTTTTGTACATGATTTAACTACAAATAGGCACGATGCTGATATTGCACGCACCATTGTTTCACTTGCTAACAGCATGAAATTGTCTGTTATTGCTGAGGGAGTTGAAACCAAAGCCCAACGAGACCGATTAGCTAGCTATGGTTGTTTTCATTTTCAAGGCTACTTATTTGGACCTCCCGTTCCACTCGAAGAGTTCTCATTCAATTATACCCTTCCGACTTGAAGCCGGAGCAGTGTTGACTATGCTCATAAAGTCTTCTGCCGCCTACCTGCAACTGCAAGTTGTTTGGGTATATATAAAATTGACTCGATAATAAATATTATTAATATTTAATCACTTTATTAAAAATCCATATTTTAAATATATCAACAGATAGACTCCCTGAACGTACGAATGACAAATAGATAATAAATTCAATATAATAGAGTTTGCTAGCTACCGCAAAACTATAATATATCACTAATGACAATTAATTTTTTCATATCAATATATCCATTGTCAGCTGGCATTTATTAAATGTAAAAAGGATATGATCAATGAAAAATGATGTTAAAAATACGCGTCTACCTGAATTTGTTCAAAGACGTCTAGATTTATTTATCCATGATTTGATTGAGAACAATCATAATGGTAAACATCTCGTATTAGGTAAAAGACCAGCAAATAATGACATACTTTTACAAAGTAATGACTATCTCAGCTTATCCAATCACCCTCTAGTTAAAACACGATTGAAAAAAGCAATTGATGAGAGTCATGATAGCCTCTTTATGTCTGGTATCTTTCTGCAAGATGACGAAACCAAACCGCCACTTGAGAAACAATTAGCCAGTTTCGCTCAATTTGATACTTGCCTACTATCACAATCGGGATGGAATGCAAACACCGCACTATTACAGACTATCTGTTCACCAGACACGCCGGTTTATATTGATTTTTTTGCTCATATGTCTATGTGGGAAGGCGCTCGATATGCCAATGCTCAGTTGCATCCATTTATGCATAATAATTGCGATCATCTGATCAAATTAATCAAAAGACATGGCCCGGGTATCATCGCGGTAGACTCGATTTATAGCACGATAGGCACCATCGCACCACTTGTCGACCTTGTCGCAATTGCTAAGCAATATCAATGTGCCATTTTGGTTGATGAGTCCCATTCATTAGGCGTTTACGGCCCTCAAGGAGCCGGGCTACTATGTGAATTAGGGCTATCAGAACAGGTCGATTTTATGACGGTCAGCCTTGCAAAAACTTTTGCTTATCGGGCTGGAGCGATATGGGCCAATAATCATGTGGATAAATGTCTCCCCTTTGTTGGCTATCCTGCCATCTTTAGTTCTACGATTTTACCGTATGAAGTTGAAGCGTTAAGTGCAACATTAGAAGTAATCAAAGCCGCTGATGAAAAAAGAGCAAAACTGTTGCATGATGCACATACCTTACGTACAGAATTGATGCATATGGGGTTTACCATCCGTAGCCAATCTCAAATTATCGCGTTAGAAACTGGAGATGAAAGAAACACAGAAAAAGTCAGAGACTATTTAGAAGAAAATGGTGTATTTGGTGCAGTTTTTTGTCGGCCGGCGACAGCAAAAAATAAAAACATTATTCGTTTATCTTTAAACTGCTCATTAACTCAAGAGCAATTGGATAAAATTATTCATGTTTGTAGCTTGGCCATTAAAAATCCAAATTTATATTTTAAATAATCATTATACCCAAACAACTTGGAATTGCAGGTAAGCGGCAAGTACGTGAACCAACGTAGCCTCTGCAGCTTCAAGTAAGAAGCGGGGATAATGATGCTAAGTGATCAAGTATAACATTGATCACTTAGCTTGAATAAACTACAACCAGTTTGCTATTTTTTTTAATAGAATATCTTTATCTGCAGGTTTTACGATATAATCATTCATGCCATTTTTATAGATTGCATTAATTGTTTCTGAACGATCATCTCCAGTATAACCAATGATAGGAATTTTACTCTCATCGGTATTTAATTTACGAATCGCTTCTGCTGCTTTAAAACCATTCATAATGGGCATATCAAGATCCATAATGATTAGATCTACGCTTTCATTTGAAAGAATATCTAATGCATGTTTACCATTATTTGCTTGAACTATATCGTAACCCTGTTTTTCTAATAAGAGTGCCGAAAATGTTCGTAATGACTCATTATCATCCACTAACAAAATACGTCGTTGATAACAAACATCAGGACGTTTAATCAGGTTTCTATCTTCAGCCAGGTTATCCATTTCAAAAAATAGCTGATCGAACATTAGTGGACTATTCAATAATAAATGATGTAACTCGATCGGATAAACCGTTATGTAACGAGAAATATTCACTGGATAACTTTGGTTCTTATCATATAAATAACCAATTCTTGCCTCCGTGAAGTGAAATTTATTCTCTAATATATTCAATTTATCCCATTGCGATGATAATTTTTCAAGGTTTACTAATATAACATCAAATTCAAATTCAAACTCTTCTCGATGAATCGCCTCTTCGAGGCTTATTATATGCATCGAAAAACCTTGATAAAATGCTTGTTCAAGTAAGTGATGGTAAATAACTTCCGCCTGACCAATATAAAGTACTGACTTAGATTTCATTAAATCAAGCTTAAGTTGCTTCACTTGATCAGAAAAATAATCAGGAAAAGTTAAAATAAACTCCGTCCATTCTCCCAAAACTGAACGGCAATCAATACTACCAGCAAACGAACGCATGACTTTTCGGCAAAAAGGTAGCCCCAGTCCATAACTATTATTTTTACCAAAAGTATAAAAATCTTTAAAAATTTCATCTAGCTGATCGGGGGCAATTCCAATGCCATTATCTCTGACTACAATCAGGTTGTCGCCATCTTGCCGTTTTAACTTAATATCAACCTGAAAGTGCTCACTGTTTTGATAATAAAATGCATTTTTTAACAAGTTATATAACGCAAATTTAAGTAGAGTGTCGCTCCCTAAAAAATCAAACTCATGCTCGATGGTGACTTTTAACATCGATTTATCCAACGCTTTGGGGTAAGAAAAAGAGCGGATCGCATTGTTGACTATCGCTTTCGCAGAATGCTTTTTAAAAGTTGAGGTAGAAACTCGATTCTCATCAATCGAGGTCAATAATAAATCGATTGTCTCATTACCTGAATGAATCACCTCATCGGCATTAGTAAGAATTTCATGTAGCTGCTCTAATTCTTGAGCCGTTAATGTATAATTAGCCGTTGAGGATTGAGTCGTAGGCAATATAGAACGTAATACATCTACTGATGATTTTAACGCACTCAATGGATTACGCATTTCATGGGCAATGCCAGCCCCAAAAGATTTCGCAATTGAGACTTTACTTTCATGAGATACCTGATTACGAAAATAGAACAAGTTGCCAAATACATAGGTAAAGATAAAGATCGGAATATAAGTTAATGAAATGGGCTGACTCGGCTCAGTGTTCATCACATAATAGGCAGAAAAATAAGCCATTAATGATGCAATTAACGCTTGAATTAACATCACTTTGGTTTCATGTACCAACAAAATGTGTAAGAAGATAGAAGCCATGAAAGACATCGCCCATTCGGTTGACCAGCCATTCATTAACATCATATAAAAAAAGAAAAAAGGTAAGCAAAAGCCAATAGCCACAAGGTAATAATACGGTAAATAACGGTGTAATACCTTAGGAAAAGCGTGCCGAAAGGCAATGCCAGCAAATAACAGTGAACAAAAACTACGCAGTGCTAAAGATTCATACGGCTGCGGAAAAAGGTAGGCCCATACATAATAATAGATAGGAAAACCGATCAGCCCCATCCATCCAACTAACGTTAGGTTTGGCTCCGCATATTGGTATATTTTTTTTATTGCATCCATATTATTCGCCAGTACGAGTGAGCAAGTAGTACCACTATACAATAAGTTTAATGTTACTGCCGCGAACAGATGTCTCAACATCCAATCTTAATGCAATTTGCTCTTTTAATTCAGCCACATGAGAAATAATGCCAATACAACGCCCCCCTTGTTGTAAATCGATCAAGGTTTGAATCGCCAAATCCAAAGATTCAGGATCTAAACTGCCGAATCCTTCATCAATAAATAAGGTTTCTAGGTGAATACCGCCGCTATAAGATTGCACCACATCGGATAACCCCAAGGCGAGTGATAGTGCCGCCATAAAAGATTCTCCGCCTGATAATGTCGCAACATCACGCCATTTTCCGGTATACGCATCTTCCACCATTAAGTCGAGGCCTGAGCCCGCGTTCCCTTTCGCCCGCTCCTCCTTACGTTTAAGCCAATAACGTCCTTTACTCATTCGTTGTAAGCGCTGTGAGGCCTGCAGTAGAACATCTTCGAGCAATACGCCTAACACAAAGCGATGTAAGCTCACTTTCGCTCCTGTTCGGCCATTAGCAATATCGCTGAGCGTTCCGTAAATTTGATATTCTTTTTCGAGTGCAGCATTTTGTTCATACAATCGGACCAGTTTCTCACTCACTTGTTGTAAGCTATCAAGTCGAGAGCGATGTTGAGTAAACGTTTTGAGCTTAGCCGATACCTCACTTTCTTGAAGGTCTATCCTAGCTTGAATCTCAGCTGATTGTGGTGGCTGCTTATTAGCTAATGTCTGTTGTAAACTTTCTAATTTGCCTTGTAGTGTAGACCATCGATGCTCAAATTGACGGATGTCGCCCTCTATGGTGCTGATGGAGGCATCATCAATCCGCGCCTGCAAATAATGCTCTTGACTGTCAAAAGGACTTTGGCTTAACGCCACCTGCCATTCTTGCAGTGTGCGTTGCCACGCTTTTGTCCATCTTGTACATTGCTCATTCGTACCGATTAGCGACGATTGTGCGGCAGAGTACTGAGTTTGCATTTGTGTTAAGTGAGTTCTTGCCAATTGCTCCGCTTGCTGTAGCGTTTGTATCTGCTGATGAACAGCAGAGTACTGTTCTCTTACCTGATCGACATGAGTAAAGTCACTACTGATTTCCGCTTGTAAACTGGTGACTTGAGTGTGCGCTTCAATTTCCAGCTGTTTCAGATGCTCTAGCGCACTCTTTTGCTGCTCAGCTTGAGCCTGAGTTGTGCGTAGCTCTTGCTCTAACTGGGTAATTTTGACTTCAAGTTGCTGAGGATTTAATTGAGAAAGCTGCTCAATTTCTTGAGTGAGCTGTTTATCCTGCTCTTGCAATACGGTTAAATCGGCGATCTGTTTATCTGCTATCAACTCAGCGAGTTGCTGCCATTCTTTTTCAAAATAGCTCAGCTCACTTTTTACTTGCTGGTATTGCTTTAGCCACTCAACTTCACTGGCTTCTGCTTTTTTCTGCCCGTCTCTGGCTTGTCTTACCTGCTCTTTAGTGACAACGTCACCAGAAAACTGGGCAATATTGGGGTGGGTTTGACTGCCACAGACTGGGCAAGCCTCACCGTCGTTTAATCTTTGAGCCAACTCTGCCGCTTGGTTAGTATGCCAGCACAGTTCTAAGTGATCCGCTTGCCGCCTTGCCAACTTAGCATCCGTTTGTGCTGCTTGATAACCGCTCTCAACCAGCTTAAATTGCTCAGTCTTTTCCTGTTTTTGCTGAACGAATGCGGATTGCTTACGACGTAACGCAATGTGATCGTTTACTTGTGCTTGGGTTAGGAGCTTGGCTTCTAAACGGCCCTTTCGTTGGTAAACTGTATCTAATTGTTCGCGCTGAACGTGTAACTGCGTTTCAAGCGTTTGTACTTTAAGTTGAACTTGCTCGATACTTTTTTGAGCCGCTACGTATTGCTGCTTTGCTTTGTGGTGAAGCTTTTTCTGTTCTTCTAGCGCAGCAAATTTTTTACCAATCCCTTCTAATTGATAACGTTGTTGACTTAGCGGTTCTACTTGCTCCGCAGACTTCGCCGCCTGTTGATAAGCCAGCGTTGCCTCTTCTAACTGCTTTTCGGCCAAAGAAAAGGCTTGCTGCTTAGCGACTTGAGCTTGCTTAGCTAAGTCAAGTTGACGCTGAGCTTCACAATGTTGTTGATAGGGTAAATCAAGACGAGCCGCTTTTTGGGCTTGTTGTAAACGCTTACGCATAGCTTCAATTTCGGGTTGCTGAGCAAGCATGGCCGTTTTTTCTATTTCAAGCTGTGTTTGCTGGCTAAATTGCTTTTGCAGCTCTTGTACCTCATTCCATTGCTGCTTTAAAGCTTCGAGTTGCTTTTGTGATATTTGATATGCTTGCTCACTTTGTTGTACTAAAGGCTGAATCGTCAAAATTTCCGCTTGTAATGCTTCCTCACTACTCAGTGACGTCACATCTAATGCTCCTTTGATCTGATGATCAAACTGTTCTTTTCGTTTACGGATATCCGACGCGCGCTCAAGTAGCTCTCGTTCAATTTGCGCATAAATCTGAGTTTGAAATAGCTGACCAAAAATTTGTTCACGTTCCTTTGAGTTAGCAATCAACAGCTCTCGAAACTTTCCTTGCGGAATCACCATCACTTGACGAAACTGCTTCACATCAAGCCCAATTAATTGCAACATCGCTTTACTGACTGGGGTTGGGCGATGCGCAATGAGTTTTTCTTCTCCCGAATCGAGCCGTTCAACCAAACTGGCGGCATGATTTTTTTTGGTTGTTCCTTCCCCACGCTGTTTCGCCACTTCTTGATCTGGGCTGCGCGTGATCATAAAACGGCGTTGGTTTAGCTCAAAAATAAACTGAACTTCCGTTAAGAGTGAATTAGGCGCATAGTCGCAGCGCATTTGATCACCTGAACGCTCACTACCTGTTGTTTCACCATATAAGGCATAACAAATCGCATCCAAAATTGAGCTTTTCCCTGCTCCTGTTGGGCCATTTATCAGGAACAGCGGCGCATGGCCAAACTGACTAAAGTCGATAATTTGTTGAGTTGCAAAAGGACCAAAGGCTTGGAGCGTCAATTGAATCGGTCGCATAATTACAAAAGCTCCTTATGCTTCAGTGATTGAATAACATCAGAAATAGCAAGTGCTTGAGGCTCAGATAATGGCTCTTGCTTAGCTTCCAAGAAAAAATCCCGAAACATGTCCATTTCGCCTCGTGCTAATCGCGCACGTCCCATGGCTTGATCGGCATCCATCAACATGCCAGGCTTTTCTAAGTGCAGAACATGAGGATAGACTTGGCGTAATTTTTCCATCGGATCAAGGATCGCGTGTTTATCCATCAGGCGAACCAAAAGATAATCTTCATGGTTAGGGTCGTGTCGCCCTTGTTCAATTAAGTCGGCTAGCTCTCCCTCGACAATACGCATATCATAGCGAGATGATAGAGGAAGGTGCTGCGCCGAGACAAATCCCTCTTTATTCAACTCAACCAGAGTCATGCCTTTTTTTTGATGTTGCTCCGAAAAGCTGTACTTCAGCAAAGATCCACTGTAACGGATAAAGTCTTGTCCTTTCTGCTGAGGCTGGTGCAAATGCCCTAATGCCACATAATCAAAAGGTAAAAAATGTTCATGATTAACTCGGTCTGAACCACCAATAGAAAGTGGCCGTTCAGATTCAGACTCCATTGCACCATCAACAAAACAGTGACTAATCAATACATGCCGCTGTGACGAATCAAACTGTTCAACTATACGTTTGCAAAGATATTGGTGGGCTTCATCATGGCTGCTGACTTTATTTTGAAACGCATCTCGGACTAATTCAGGGTCATTATACGGCATACCATAAAACGCCACTTCTCCAGCCTGCTCAGACTTCAGCACCACAGGTGTGAGCATCTGAGAAAAGTTACTGATGATATGTAAACCGGATGATTGCATCTGTTTGGCCGCAAACCCCAAACGCTTAGCACCATCATGATTACCCGGAATCATGATCACCGGAATACCCTGTTGTCCACAGACTTTGCTGACGACCTCATCCAATAATTCAATCGCTGCGGTCGGTGGAACAGAACGGTCATACACATCACCTGACACCACCAACGCGTCTACTGGATATTGCTCCATGTATTGAATCATTTGATTAAGAACATGTCGTTGATCATCAAGCAATGATACGTTATGAAATTGACGACCTAAATGCCAATCAGAGGTGTGCAAAAACTTCATTCCAAGCCTATAAGCCAATAGGGATAATAACACTATGATATACCTAACTAACTTCAAGATGCTAGGAACAATCCCCCGCACAATTGATCGACATTAGCGCGTCACTTATCTAAAAAATGCGTCAACCACAAATAAAACTATCTCATAAAGGCATCAGCTCACGACGAACCTTGAGCTTTCTTGGTATCAGTTCAATACCCGTGGCATAACGTTTGGCTGAAGCATTAAGTGCCAGTGCTAAAGCACTGTCCGCTATAAGTTCAAACTGCTGAGGTAATGAGTTGATTTTTATCGGTAAAAAATCCAGCAGCCGATTATCGCCAAAAGTAGCTAGATGCAACTTATCCATCAATTCTGGGTATTCCAAAAGCACATCCAAAATACCTTCTAATAAGGTATATGAGGTCGAGACGATGGCATCCGGCATCGTCCCTTCTCTTCGCCACTGTTCAAAAATCCTTCGCCCTTCTTGACGATTAAAGTGCTCGCCATACCCTAGTAAGGCTTGCTTATTTTCTGCTTTTAACGCAGATTCAAAACCTAGCTGGCGTTCCTGAGAAATACTAAG
This sequence comes from Vibrio sp. 1-1(7), assembly GCF_013048485.1. Lineage (NCBI taxonomy): Bacteria > Pseudomonadati > Pseudomonadota > Gammaproteobacteria > Vibrionales > Vibrionaceae > Vibrio > Vibrio sp. 1-1(7). Next base: position 822,444 of record NZ_VHSP01000002.1, read on the forward strand.
TTCTGGCAAGGCTCCAATCAACCCAACCGTTATGACCGACTCACTTAATACGGATTGGGTTAATTCAAACGCAGCGCCAAAGTCTTCACTGATCACACAGGGAAAATATTCGTCATCTAAAGGACGGTCAATCGCAATCACAGGCGTCCCAGCCCGCTGCATTTTACAATAGAATTCACTGGCATCAGGCATACTACTAGCAACAAATAGTGCATCAATGCGGCGAGAAACCAAAGCCTGCGCGACGTTTTTTTCAATAGCTGCATCGTCATCCGAACAACCGATTAAAATTTGGTAGCCAGCTTGTCGTGAGTTTTGCTCTAGCAATTTTGCTAATTTGGCATAACTGGTATTTTCTAGATCTGGGATGATCAAACCAAATGAGCGGCTATTTCCGGCTCGCAGTGAAGAAGCCGCTAAATCGGGTCGATAGTTATATTGATCAACCACTGCCATGACTTTTTGCTGCGTTTTTTCACTGATTCGGTATTTAGTCGCTTTGCCATTGATTACATAACTGGCGGTAGTTTTAGAGACGCCAGCCAACTTGGCGATTTCATCAAGTGTCATATCCATTACTCTAGTTCTGTGCGTAGGATCATAGAAATAAACCTTTGATCCTAAATTGAGTTGAATTATACGCTGAATCGATTCAGTATTAAAGCTGAAAGGATTCAGCAAAAACATAAACTGATAGCTAAGTCGAGTTTTTTAGACTACACCTAGTAAAACAGATTTATTTTCCTCAATGACGGTTTTGCTAAATTTTTTTGAACTTAAAGCTGAAACGATTCAGCTCATTTAAATAACCCTCACACCGATCTGTTAAATTCGGTGCGATGACAAAGAAGCCTTCGATAGGCTAAGGGGCTAAACATGCTGCAACTTTCACCTAAAGATATTCGCTTAGATCAAATGCCATCCAACAAGCAAGAGGCCATTCGTTCTATCGCGGCAGATCTAACAGAAAAAAAACTGGTCGAATCGAACTATGTCCAAGGTATGCTAAACCGTGAAGCACAAAATTCGACGTTCTTAGGTAATGGCATTGCCATTCCACACGGTACCATCGATACCCGTGACTTAGTACAAGAAACCGGTGTGGCAGTTCATCATTTTCCTCATGGGGTCGATTGGGGAGACGGTAACACGGTTTATGTCGCTATTGGAATTGCCGCAAAATCAGATGAACATTTAGGCATTTTAAAACAGTTAACTAAAGTATTGTCTGCTGATGGGGTCGAAGAGAAGCTTAAGCAAGCAAAACAAGCCTCAGATATTATTGCTCTACTCAATGGTGATGTGCAATTCGAAGCAGATTTTGATCCATCCTTAATTCAACTTCTCTTCCCTGCCAGCGATATGCTCCAAATGAGTGCCGTTGCAGGTGGACTCCTTAAAAATACAGGTTGTGCAGACAGCAAGTTTGTCGCCGAACTTGTGACCAAACAACCAACTCATTTAGGTAAAGGCCTTTGGTTAGTCAGTAGTGATAAACAGGTAAAGCGCAGTGGAATGTCTTTTGTTTCAACCGCCAATCACTGCGACTATCAAGGCACGCCGGTAAAAGCATTAATCGCCATTGCCGCGTGTAATGCCTCTCATCACAGTTTGTTAGATAAGATCACACAACTCGTGTTTGTTCAACAACAAGAAAAACTATTACAGGCCGATGCTCAGCAATTAATCGCGCTGTTCACACAAGAAGTCAATACTGTAACGCTCTCACACAGTGAAACCGAGGGTGGCGAAAGTGCGGTATTTAAAATCACCAACACACACGGATTACACGCTCGCCCAGGAGCCATGCTGGTCGCTGAAGCGAAAAAATTCACATCTAACATTAAGGTCTCAAACTTAGATGGGGACGGTAAAGCCGTCAATGCAAAAAGTTTAATGAAAGTGATTGCGCTGGGTGTAAAGCACGGCCATCAGTTGCAATTTACTGCAGAAGGCCCAGATGCAGCCCAAGCGCTTGAGTCGATTGGTTTCGCCATTAAATCTGGTCTTGGTGAGCATTAAGGAGCCTGTCATGAATAATAAAGTGGTCACTATTACCCTAAACCCAGCTTTAGATTTGACTGGCAGTCTAGATTCCTTGCAAGTCGGTTCCGTGAGTTTGGTAAAACAAGGTTCACTTCACCCCGCTGGTAAAGGCGTCAATGTTGCTAAAGTGCTGAGCGATCTCGGGGCTAAGGTTACCGTTACTGGTTTTCTTGGCCTAGATAATCAAGAAATGTTTTGCCAATTTTTTGAACAGATTGGCGCGCAAGATCAATTTATTCGTATTCAAGGGGCAACTCGGATTAATGTCAAATTGGTCGAAAAATCGGGTCAGGTCAGTGATATCAACTTCCCCGGCATTCATGTCAATGAACAAGATATTGCTCACTTTGAACAAACCTTATTCCAACTGGCTGAGGATCACGACTACTTTGTGCTAGCGGGTAGCTTACCTTCTGGTATTTCCCCTCAGCTTTGCGCCACTTGGATAGCAAAATTGTCCTCTTTAGGTAAGAAAGTCCTTTTTGATAGCAGTCGAGATGCTTTAGCCGTTGGCATTGACGCTAAACCTTGGTTAATCAAGCCTAATGATGAGGAATTGGCCCAATTTGTTGGCCGTGAATTACCCAACCCTGAAGCTTGCCGCCTGGCCGCAGAACAATTGGCCGACAAAGGTATTGAGAATATCGTCGTCTCAATGGGGGCCGAAGGCACCATGTGGCTGAATCAAGGGCAATGGTTACATGCTAAACCGCCCAAAATGGAGGTTATTAGTACCGTTGGTGCGGGCGATACCTTAGTCGCTGGCCTGTGCTGGGGCCATATGCAAGCAATGGAAAAAGAATCGCTGATCACTTTCGCTACCGCGCTCTCCGCTCTTGCGGTGACGCAAGTTGGCGTGGGTATACCCAGTGTTGAACACTTAATTTCCCTACAAAAAGAGATCCACCTACAACCCGTTAGTCATAAAACTAACCATTAAGGACAGAAGGTCGAAACTATGAATATTGCCATCATTACCGCATGCCCCAGTGGGGTTGCCAATAGTATTATTGCCGCAGGTCTGCTTGAGCAGGCTGCCAAATCATTGAACTGGACGGCAACGGTTGAGTGTCACTCTACTGTATTAGAAACCCATACGTTAACAGAAGCAGAAATTGCACAAGCTGACGTGGTCATTATTGCCACCAATACTCCTATTGATACGACCCGTTTCATTGGTAAAAAAGTCTACCAAAGTGATATTTCTGCCTGTACGAGCGATCCTAAAGCTTACCTGACCATGGCAGTCCAACAAGCCGCAGAGCTTTCAGCTACAGAAGCCACCACTTTCCAATCACTGGCGACAACCAGTCATGCTGCGAAAAAAATTGTTGCAATTACCGCATGCCCAACTGGGGTTGCTCATACCTTTATGGCCGCAGAAGCTCTAGAAGAAGAAGGTAAACGTCGTGGCCATCAAATCAAAGTAGAAACGCGTGGCTCAGTAGGGGCAAAAAATCAGTTAACTGCGCAAGAGATTGCTGAAGCTGACTTAGTGATCATTGCTGCTGATATTGAAGTGCCGTTGGATCGCTTTAATGGTAAAAAAATGTACCGCACCAAAACGGGGCCTGCATTGAAAAAAACCGCAGAAGAAATGGATAAAGCCTTTACAATGGCAACCGTTTATCAGCACTCAAGTAACACAAATAATAATACGACCGAAGAGAAAAAAGGGGTCTATAAACACCTCATGACAGGGGTATCACATATGTTACCCGTGGTGGTTGCTGGTGGCTTGATCATCGCCCTTTCTTTCGTCTTTGGCATCGAAGCGTTCAAAGAGGAAGGCACACTTGCCGCGGCGTTGATGTCTATTGGCGGGGGATCTGCTTTCGCATTAATGATTCCTGTTCTCGCTGGTTATATTGCCTTCTCTATTGCTGACCGCCCAGGTTTAGCACCGGGTTTAATTGGCGGTATGCTAGCAAGTTCAACGGGAGCCGGTTTCTTAGGTGGAATAGCCGCAGGTTTCATCGCAGGTTATTCTGCAAAATGGATTTCCGATCATGTTTCTCTTCCACAATCGATGGAAGCATTAAAACCGATACTGATCATTCCTTTTATTGCTAGCTTGGTCACGGGTTTGGTGATGATTTACATCGTCGGAGGTCCGGTTTCTAGCATTATGTCCGCCATGACAGAGTTTCTAAATAGCATGGGTTCAACTAATGCAATATTGCTTGGTATTATTCTTGGAGCCATGATGTGCTTTGACTTAGGAGGCCCAGTCAATAAAGCAGCCTATACTTTTGGTGTCGGCCTGCTGGCTTCACAAACCTATGCACCGATGGCGGCGATCATGGCGGCGGGTATGGTTCCTGCACTAGGGATGGGATTAGCCACTTTTCTTGCTAAAGACAAATTTGAAGCGGGTGAACGTGAAGCAGGAAAAGCTTCATTTGTACTTGGGCTGTGTTTCATCTCTGAAGGTGCCATTCCTTTTGCTGCGAAAGATCCTATGCGTGTTATTCCTGCCTGTATGGTGGGCGGTGCATTAACCGGTGCATTATCTATGTTATTTGGAGCTAAATTAATGGCACCACACGGCGGCTTATTTGTGTTAATGATTCCAAATGCGATTACACCTGTAATCATGTACTTAGTCGCTATTGCTGCAGGAACTCTAGTAACAGGCGCTGGCTATGCTTTCCTAAAATCTCGCGCAAACAATAAACTTGCCACGACTGCTTAACTTCCTTTATACCCAAACAACTTGGAGTTGCAGGTAGGCGGCAAGTGAGTGACAAATTTGTCTGGAACAAATTTGAACAGCCGTAGACTGGCCTTTGGTGAGAGCCACGGATGGCTCTCATCATCTCCATGAGCATAGACAGGCTATGCGATTGGGGTGAAAGAATGTAGCCAATCCCTCTGCCACTTCAAGTCGGAAGGGTATATAACTCGTAGCAATGCATTGACGCCTCGCCAGTGAGCGTATTCTCGCTGGCTTTTTCCTTTTATTTTCCGAAAAAACGCCCTAGTGAATCGCAACTCAATGTTTTCAGCCACTTTCTACATTTTCTATTGTTATAAGAATAAATCGCTTTAGAAACAAAAAATCAGTATTGCTCATTTATACGCTTGTCAAACGACTCGGCGCACTAAATTGCGCGTTTATTAAACAATAACTTTGCTGTTTTGCAACCACGTCGACACTATTTTTTCGCATTACCATTATGATAAAAGTAGTTTCCCCAATACAGGAGTGTAGTCATGGCATACCAACATATTTTAGTTGCACTGGACTTGTCTGATGACAGTCAATTACTTATTGATAAAGCAATTTCATTTGCCAAACAACTTAATGCCGATGTTTCTCTGATCCACATTGATGGCGCTATTGGAGAAATCTATCCAGATTTAGTAGATATTCAGGCTAATCCTGATCATCGACCATTAACGGAGCATTCCAATCACCGTCTAAGGGAGCTGCAAAAATATACTAACTTCCCCATCCAACACTTTTATGTCGGAACAGGCGATTTAAGTAATAAGTTAGAAAAGATCATCAATGAGAATGGTTTTGATCTACTCATTTGTGGACATCACCATGACTTTGTTAGTCGACTACTTTCTTATTCTAGAAGCCTGATCAACCACTCTCCTATAGATATATTGGTGGTTCCTATGTAGCGGTTGACCTAATAAATATCCAATTGAGGGGTACGGTAACTTCGGTATCACGTAATCACTAGAGGGAATTGCTCAGATGCCCTTATTACGCATACTCCAAAGGATACATCTTCGATTGGTATTATCTATCGCCCTAACCAGTTTGGTTCGCCTACTCCTGTTGCCGATAAACGGATACTAAAAGTGAGTTTCATCAATCATACGATGCAATCTCCTCAATAGCCGTTTATCAGCAGCTAATACCACCTTAGCTTTAAAGTGGTTTCTACATTTTCTCGTCATAATCTGATCCAATCTTTCTGGGGACAATGAAAACAAAGTAATCATTTAAAGTCATGTTAAAAAATCGACAGCCTCTTCTCAATTTTTGATATATTGCTATCATCATATTATTTTTGTGAGTTAACATGCTGCAACATCAATACAGTGAGTCTGCGTGGACTGGGAAGCAACCAGACTGTTATGAACCAGATTTGTCAAATTTACCTAAATTACCGCTAACACCACCTTGGTTAAAAGAACTTAGTGTAGGACTTAATTGTCTCTATGTTTTGGTTATAATCATGGTACCTCTTTCTATTATTGCTACATTAATTTTACTCTTTAGCTCTGGTTTTTATGTCGACCGTATACTGATTAATTCAATGATGAAACCTCTGGTTATCGCTTGGTTGATTAATCTAATTCTTATCGTTATTACTGTCTTTTTATTCCGAACTCAAAAAAAACATCGAGAGCATTGTGAAATGAAATATGACGATCTTGCTCATAATTTTACACAATCCATGCTGATATATAAATGGGTTTATAATGGCATGAGTATTCCCACTACTACAATGGGTTTTATGGAATTAACTCCGAGCGTTTGGAAGCAACGAGGAATGGCGGATAAATTTGGACGCACGTTTTTTGATTGGAACCATATAAAATTAACCGTTTATGATTATTCGACCACTCGTTTTAAAAAGTGGCTTAAAATATGTAGGAAGGCTAATTTTATCATTTTTCCACTGCTTGGCTGGTCTTATATTATGCAGATGATTCATGAAGATGTATTCCTTCCTCCTTATATTCTGTTACTGGTATTACAAACGTTATTGTTGTTTTCTGGACGTTTTATATACGCTAGAGAAAAGCAGGTAAAACTTTATGAATACAACCGACATACTGGGCAAGTAAGCAAGTTTGATCCATCAGGAAATCAATTATGGAGTTATCCTTTTTCAGAATTTAATATGTATGTGAGATACCAGCCTGGTTCCGGGCAGGCCGATCGCAGCCCTTCCTATATTCCTTATATGATTCATCGCTATTCACCACACTGGAAAGTGGAAGACATTATTAGTTTTAATCCTCCTTGGACAACGCATTCTGACAGGCAAAGTACCAAAGAGTTAATGGATACTTTGATAGCCTTTATGAATGTTACATTACCGTTACCACAGTGTCTTGCGTTGCAGGCGTGCCGACATTTAGATTCAACGACACAGAGATTAGAATCAACTGAAGCTGGCAATAGAATCGATTTTTTATCTATGTCAGATAAAGAATACAAAGACATGCTATTTCAAATTTGGAAGGCGAGGCAAAGTGCTTATTGAGTTGTTTTTGCTATTCCATACCACACGAGTTTCAAAAACAGGCCAGCAACACTTTCTAATCCCATATACTCACCAACGAATTGCTCATTTTGGATAGCCGTAGGTAACTTTTGATGTAATAAACAATCGTTTCGCTCAAGACTATTTTTTAGCAGTGGCTCATTAAAAACGAAGCAGATTCCTGACAATTGATCTTCGTAATGAGTCCACATTCGTTATTTTTCTTCGACATCCTTACCTTTTTCGTCGGTCGCCATATAGAGCATTGCTTTAACTTTTCAATATCTGGTACACAGTCGATAATTACAGGAGTATCACTGGGCAAAAGTCCAAACATTTTTTCTGTCGCGTTGTTAAACTTGTCAAGTGACGAGTATAAGGAGTGCTTCTTTAGTGCTGCAAGTGAATTCAAGTTAACTGTTTGAAATGTGTATAATACCACTTTTGTCCCCAGTCCTTATAACGCCGAGTTAGGTAGTGAGTCACGCAGACCACTGCACTTAACGTATTGTGTCGTATAGACTAAAACTGAAGTAAGTTCAAAATGCCGAGCGTGTGGAATCTGCCTTAAATGCTGGTATGTATTTCCAAAAATTCGACGGAAGGCATTTTGAGCAGATAACCAATAAGGCCAAAGCTAGCAACTATGACCACATCGGCATATTGAGTCTGGAATTTAACGTCTCGCGTCTCTCAAGCTCAAACCAGTAATATTTCTCGTAATACTCTACTCGCTTATCTATGTCCAAAACTTACCTCAATTTCAAAGAATCATAATACCCGCTTAAGGGGTAAGTAATGTACTGAAAAAGCTACCGCATACTATCGTAGTCACGAAACTCATCTCATGCTGAAAATGCTATACATTACGAATCCTTCTTAAGCAGTTTGTTGGTTTTTTCGGACTCGAAATGCTTGAGCAGTTTTTCTACGCTGAATTTAAGTAATAGCTTGTCGATATCAGTAAATTCTCCTTCATTTATGATTATTTCATTTAGTTGATAGCCAGAATCTAACTGGACAAGGTACTTTTTAAAATCGATTTGCTTCCTAGTTTCGTTAAAAATTGTTGCTAACTCGGGTTCATTTATAGTGATCGAATCTATCTTCCACTTAAAACCAGTCCGTTTAATCACAAATAGCTCGGTTACATAGTCGAGATCATTTGATAGCTTAAAAAAACTACTTTTCTCAGTCTGTGACAGGTTTAAGCTAACCCTTATCCCTTGATTATTGATAAAAGGAAACCAATAATTTTCTTTTTTGAGATTGATGAAAAAATTGCTACCGTTAAATAAATCAAATCTCTTCAGCAAGCTAACAGTGAAAACAAACATATCTTGATCACAGTGTGAATCGAAGTTTTGGGCGTTATCAGTAACAATCTTAATGCATTCGCTTGAGAAGTCTTCCTTTTTAAGCTTGATAAATAATTCCAAATATCTTGTTCATAAACAATCCTTTGAACTTAAACTAGCCAGCCGTAACCTCAAATGCCAACCAAACCAAAACTGCCAAGCGTTGACTGTCCCTCTTAAATGTTAGGTATTTATTGCTGCTGAACGTAAATGAGCCGATTTGTATCAAAACCACGCTCTTTCGACATCTGAACGAACTTCTCAACAATATCACGTTCGACGGTCGGCGTTCTTGAAAGTAACCACAGATATCCTGTATTCGGTCCTGAAACAAACGCATAACTATAGTTTTCACGATCTAACTCAAAAATCACATAGGAACCATAAAATGGGCCAAAAAATGAAACTTTTAGATAGCCGTCTATTGGACTATTCACAAAGTAAGCTTTGCCTTCAGCTTCCTTCCACTCATCTTTATCTTTAGAATAACCACGATTAAGAACCGAAATACCACCATCATTTCGAATACTGTATTCCGCTGTAACCTGACTTAAACCTCTTTCAAATGAGTGATCGAGTCGAGCAATCTCGTACCACTTACCTAAATAATTGTTCAGTTCAAAATCCGATACTGGTTTTACTGATTCGGGCATACCCAAGCAACCATTCAATAAAACCGAGCAAAAAATCAAAAAGATAGCTCTCATGATGCCTCCAAATACCTAACGCCGCGTTAAGTGGTGAACAACGCTACCACTGAACCTAAACCATTATGACGTAAACACTAAAACCGACTTAAACCAAAACTGCCAAGCGTTGTGAATCCGTCTTAAACTCTTTGTTATGGCGCTTTACTCGTAGTGTTGATGACACCATTTTTCCCAGTTTGTTTCACCCAAAAGCTTTCGAGCCTTAATAGTGCGAAATACGTTGATAATTCCCATACAAATGCCAAATAGAGATGATGAGACAAGATAAGTTACCCAATTTTCTGGCTCTGAATGCCAAAAAAACACCCACATCAACGCCCCCCATAGTAGCCCCATAAATAAACCATGTGTTATAAGTATTTTTGCAGGCGATTGAAAAACTAAAGGTTTTTTAGAAGGGTCTTTGTATTTAGACCAAATAAATGCAGTTGGCTTAGTTAAATCTGCTGGGACACCCTTCTCAATCAAGTGCTTTTGAATAAATTCTGCCTTTTCCATCTTCACCTCACTATACGTACGCCAATTTGAATTATAAGGCTTTAGCACAATTTATCGAGAATGCTGATTGAAGTGCTGCGACTGACTTCAAAGCCTGACTGCGCCATAACGCCCGCTTAAGGGGCTGACAACGCTACTACCAAGTTTCCGCATAACACCGTAATCATCAAAATCAACGCATAATGAAAATGCCGCGCGTTGGAAGTCCCTCTTGAAGCGTTTGTTAGCTTGCGTGCCAAAGTGACACAATAATTGCTTTTTGTATATTTAAACACCATAATAAGGATGTGACATTTTGACACAAAGGAGAACACATTATGGCTACCACTTTACCTCGTATCACTGCGAGAGTTGATGTCGATACACAAAACTTATTAACCAAAGCGGCTGCTCTCGCTGGCATGTCTAGTATTAACTCATTTGTACTCAATGCTGCAATCGAAAAAGCAAAACAAGTGATTGAACGTGAGCAAACACTAAAATTAAGCCAAGCAGACGCCATTTTACTTATGGAAGCTCTCGATAAACCAACAACATTAAATCAAAAGCTTAAAACTGCCGCCGAACGTTATGAGACCAAAAACCAATGATGAAAACGGTATTACTCGATAAAGATAAACACGACAGAAACCGATTCAACTGCGGAATTGATGCGCTTAATAACTATTTGAAAGTCATGGCAAGTCAGCAGGCTAAAAAAGATAATACCCGAACATTTGTTTTAGAGGATGAAAATAATACCTCACTTATCATCGGTTTTTACACTTTAACAATGACACCCATTGACCTAAAAGCATTGCCCGATAAGTTACAGAAAAAGCATCAGTCATCAACGTCTGGCGGACTCATTGCTCGCTTAGCTATCGATGAGCGCTATAAAGGTAAAGGATTTGGCGAGTGGTTACTTATCGATGCTCTACGAAAACTACTAGCCGCTAGTGATAGCGTGGCATTCCCCGTCGTTATTGTTGACGCAAAAGATGGCGCTAAACATTTCTATGAGCGCTATGGTTTTAAAGCGTTTCAAGATGCAGAAAATAAGCTATTTATCACCATTTCAGATATTAGGGCAAGTTTAGGCTAGTATTGCTAGCGTTTAGCAAGCTAACGCCCGCTTAAGGGGCAGCCAACGCAAACAACTGCGCTCAAATTAACCAACCGTAACCTTAAATGCTCAACCAAACCAAAACTGCCAAGCGTTGACTGTCCCTCTTGAATGCTTTGTTATGTAACTTTGCTAACTATTTCAAAGCATTACAAAGAACAACATTGCCAAATATCGTTTAACTTACATGAAAAGTTAGCAGTAACCCAGTAGAATTTGCGTGGCAACGACGAAACTGCGAGCCCTAGTTCAAAGAAAAAAGTGACTGCCACCAAGCTTATCGCAAACTCGCTTTACCATTGAAGCCAGAGTAAAAAACTCGAAGAACAAGAAGCCGAAAGTTAAATCAACATGCATGAAACTCGCTCAGACAAAGTCGACATTGAAATTAGATCAATCATAAAAAATATCTACTTTTCAATGCATTGTGGTCTTTTTTCTTTACGGTTACATAACGCCCGCTTAAGGGGCAGACAACGCTACTACTAACTTTCCGCATAACACCGTAATCACAAAAATCAACGCATAGTAAAAATGCCACGCGTTGGCTGTCCCTCTTGAAGCGTTTGTTAGCCCTTTTTGCCCAGTAAATCAATTAGTAAACTCGAAAACTTTTCTGGATTTTCTTGAGGCAACATGTGAGATTCATTTTCAATAACCACCAATTTTGAGTGTCTTAAAGCTCGTGCATCACTCTGCGTTGCCAGCTTAAATAAGTCTCGTGTTTTATCGCCATGTCCAAATATCAAAGACAGATCGATATTCGATAGACTTTGGGCATCAATCGATGGATGTTCTTGCTGATTTAGTTGCAAAGGCAATGTATAAGCTTGCTTTAACTGTAAACTCTTCACCTCAGTTGGTTGCTTATCGAAGTAACCATGACAATTCCCAGAACCGTCAATCAATGATTCAACAGCTAAACTCAAATTCCCTTGATTTACATGATTAAAAACAGGCTCAAACATTGACTCTGCATCCGCAACCCAAGTTTTCATTTCATCTTCTTGAACACAACCGGGATATCCCGGCTCATACAAAAATACTTTAGACAATGGCAATTGAGACGTTGCTATCATGTTCAATACAACATCTGCACCATAAGACCAACCAACAACATTCACGGGCTTATCTGAATATCAACGATCACCGAAAACTGATCCACTTTTAGCTTAAAAACGATCAATCAAAATTGATCCACCCTTTTACTCAGGTATTGCTCCTGAACGTCGTTTATCTTTCAATCGATAGCTATCACCACTTAAC